>CAJXPQ010000025.1 GCA_913058265.1 uncultured Oligoflexia bacterium | reverse complement strand
GGAACCCAAAACAACCCTACACCAACCATAGCAAATGCTGCTGCTACAAACTGCTCAATAATTCCTTTTATACCTTCTGGTTTATAATCTTTTACTTTTGATTTACCAAGAGCTTCATTAAACTCTTCACCAGGCTTATATATTTCTGGTAACTCTTCATTTTCAGTTGCAACAGTGTCTGCAGCAATCGCAGAATTAATTCTACTGAATGGTATTGGAGAGAGAACTAATGTCATCATGATACAGAAGTTCAAGATTGCGATTGAAAGTGCTTTCATTAAGTTATTCATAAATTTATACCTCAGTAAAATATCGGTATTTCCAATACTTATCTAAGCATTGTCCCACTTAGCGGCAGTAACTTCTAATGGCTTTCTAAATTTAGATAGTTATAAGCTTTTGCAGCTTTTGACTGCCTATAAAACAAGACAGAGTGATTAAGTACTACTTAAGCTTAATGATGGGAGTGTTTTCTTCTAATACCCTATAGGCCTTCTCTAATACTTTAAATCGAGTACTGTATAAACATCCAACCTCGGAACTCTTCTTTGTTCCGATAGTTTTAATTAATTGATAAGTTCCTCTGAGACAGTTTTCACTTTTTGTATCAAACTTTCCCATAATCATTTTAAATTCAGATGAATTTAAAAGTGCTTGGTACTTAACTATTTCTTTTCCGTTGATAGATAGCTTTTTATTGATAAATTTAAGTTCCATTTCTTTTTTTGGAATATACTCAGTTGAGTAAGTAAATGTCGCTTTGATGTATTGAGCAAAAGCATTACTACCAAATAAAAGTGAGATTAATATTAAAGATCGCATTTGAGATTCTCTTGGGCGAATTGTTTACCAGTTTCATCAATACTTACTTTCGTACACCCCATGACTTTTTGAATATCTTCAGTCATAAATATATGATTGACTCTATCTTCCATTGAAAGATGGGGACCGTTCTCAACATATAACTTAGGCTTCACTCTTGCTTCACAACCATACATATTTAAAGTTTTTGAAGTATTCTTTATAAAGTCATCATAACTAGATTTGTTGAAGTTTTCATTCTCCTCACACTTAAATGGTTTTGCAAAAGCTAAACCTACGATCATTCTTTCTGCTGCCGAGCGATCCATTAGTTTTAAATCTTGCTCTAATATGGACATCGCCATTTTATCGCTAAAAGTTTCTCCGCTTTGATCTACTTGTACAGGATTCAGAGCATTTACTCTTTTATTACATGCATGTAAAACATCCGTTTTTGTAGGATTATGTGGATTAAATCTAACTGCAATGGGTACCGTATTATTTTCTTTTAAACATTGATTGAAACCTTTAAAACTGAATCTTTTAATTTGGGGGCGGAATACGAATTACCATCAGAATCTTTAACTACAGACTTTCTCTTTGCGTGTTTATGAGAACCACAGTGATCAACAAGATGGGATAGCTCATGTCCTAAGATCACGTCCATTGCCTCTGGTGTAAGTGATAAAGCTTTTGGACAAATAACAAAGTCAAACCCGTCAGTATATCCAGGCGTCCCGCGAGAACAACTAGGATCCTCTATTGGCTTTCTTATATTAACGCTTGCATTCTCTAGTCTTAGAATAAAGTATTGTTTTTGTTGTTCACTTAAGTCTACTCGACTTCGAAACTTATCAATCATTCTCGCTTTTAAAATCTTTACCCTATCTTGTACAGCGGTCTCTCTTTCAGTAATAGCAGACTCATCAGTTATATTATTATATAAAACAGAGTCAACCATATCAAAGCCTCTCATATCCATTTTGGCTTCAACGCTTTGAAGAAGTTTCTCTCTCTTACTAGCACTATTCTGGCCAAAAAAAGCTTCTAGCTCTTTGCGCTTAGAAGAACTTTTCATAATATCTATAAGTGAATCTTTTTTATCAATATTACCAGGGTCACTCAGAAAGCTGTTGAGTACCTTTAATTTTTGAATATCCTGCTCGCTTAACTCTATTGCATTATAAATATAATGAGTTTTGGCCCGATTCAGGTATCTCTTGTCTCTATCAATTACCGTGATATCAGGAGATGAGTTCAAATATGCCTCTAAATCAGTTGATGAAAGAAGCTCATCTGAATTAGATCTTAGTTGTTCTGCATAATCAATATTTTGATATATTTGAGAAAACTTTTTAAGGGATTTTGAACTAAGTATATCTGAGAGAATAGACTTTTCAGAGTCTTTCGAAAAGTTGAATAACTCCATATATCCAGTTGAGGTATTGTTATCTATGCCATCAAGGGTATCATAACAAGTCATAATGCTATTTTTAAGTTGAGTTAATTTTGTATGCATTTGATAGTCTGGAACTTTGACATCGTTGACAATAATAAAACCATCTTCTTTTCTGGAAGCAGAACAAATATCCTGATAACTACATAAAGGAGATCTAATGGACTCTATTGCATCTTGATTTGAAGCATCTTCGTAACATTTATTAATCGGAAATGTCCCGAGTCTATCCTCGAGGTCACTTAATAAGTTTGAAATAGACTGATAGGAAGCTTGATCAGCGTAATACTCCACTCCAAAAGCTGAGTGTATGTTTACTACGAGAGTTAATATTAAAAACTTAATCAAAGCTTCCTTCTTACTTAGCGCTACTTATCCTTAGGTGAATCTTTCTTCTTCTCATTTAACATCGTTGGATAGTTTATAAGATATCTATTTGTAATCATCTTAAAGATATCTCCATCTTTATTTTCACTGATACTTTCTTGGTTCATATCAAGATTACTCATTACGTTTTG
>CAJXPQ010000024.1 GCA_913058265.1 uncultured Oligoflexia bacterium | reverse complement strand
TAGGGAGTCATTTCGGTACATTCATAATAGAGATGAATCGATTAGAAATTCTAGGATTATGTCACTATCTAGAAATTGCATTGGTGCACTATATAAAGAGGATATAAAAAAATTTGAATCCACAAGACCTTCAAAAGATGAATTCATTAAGTATATGAGAGCTCTTCATATAGCAGAACGAAAAATAAAAAAAGCATTACATCGTGAAATCTATAATTCTTGGACCAGGAAAGAAGCCGAAAAGAAAAAGGATAGGCATCTCGGAGGACAACTATACACAATGCAAAATTCGGCAGAAAAAGCGTGTTTTTTTAGAAACAAAAAAACGAAGAGGCAACCATGAAGAAAATAGCACTAATATTTCTAACAATATTTTTAGTTAAAAACTCACTTGCTAGCTGTGAAGACAAAAGTGAGTTAAATTTATTCTACATTAATGGCATTGCTGTTGCTGAAACACAGGCAACAGAAGAATATGATTCAATAATCAAACTACTCGTAGATAAGAACACAACTTCATCCTTTACAGTAAATCCAGATAAAATCTGTACTATTTTAATTTATAATCAAACAAATGGAAGGTATACTGATCTAATTGAATCAGCTGCACAGATAATGGAGAGCGTGCAAATTGAAGATGCGGTAAACTTTGATGACGACACACTCTCTAAGTTTATCTTCAAGAGAGACTTGGTTTTATCCTTAGGAGATCTAGCAATCCCGACTCCAAGTAAAAAACTAAGTGCGCTAATTAAGCTTTACAAACTAGTTAAAGATTCAGAGTTAACCGCAAACGCTGATATCGTTCAAAGAAGTCACGTCGAGACGGCCGCAACAACTTTAAAGCAACTTGAAGAAGTTAGCCTTAATAATAATCCAGGTATTATTATTAGTCACTCTCAAGGTAGTTTATTCGCGAATGAAGTCTATGAAATTGCCAAAAGGATTGAAATCGACTCCCTTAGAACAAATCTCGATCACAAATTTGCAAACCTTCAAATTGGTACTTTTGCTGAGCAAACATCATTTCCAATAAGTGACTATTACACCTACTTCAATGATCCACAAGTTGAATCATTGCAAGCTATTGGTGCGGGGGAGTTTAATCCACTTCAATCTAATTTTCGATATTTTCCGGGAGCTTCGACAAAGCATAATATAAGCTATGTTAGTTTCTTTTACTCAAGTTTAATTGAAACCTACCTTGATGAAAATGGTTATGGATCTTTCAAGGAGTCAACCTTTGAAGTAGAGCACCCTTGGCGTCAAGGTTTACCAGAGACAGACTTCAATACACCACCCTTTTACTACGTACTTCATAACGACAAATTCATTGAGAACGGAGAAGTAAAAGAACTTGCAGGCGATAATCGCTTTATACCAATGAGGGACATCTTCTACAAAAAACTAAACGCCCTTGCAAAAAAAGTCACCTCACAAACAACCCCCGACTGCAACGGGGATAGAATTAATGGTGATTACGCTATTATAAATGAAAGTGGTGGAATCATATCATTTGACTCAAAAGTTATAGACGGTGCCATTATTGAAAACGGCGCAAGAGTTTGTAATAAAACTATTATTGAAGAGCCTAATACCTACCTTTCAGGAAACAGAGTTGTAATCGACGGGCTAAAGATTGGAGATCAATGTAATTTCGTGGGAATTACTGCCGAAGGAGATTTAACTTGGGATGATGTTTCTAAAAAGAATACAAATAAACTAGATATTTATCAAGGAAGTATTTGTGACAGATCTCCAGCTTCACAGGTTGTCTACAACTCGATAGATCCATCAAGTGAAATGAACATACACAGAACTCTTGTGGATGGAACTGCCTATATAGAAGATGCTTCCATGTATGACTCCTCTTTAACCGGTGGAGCTGGTACAGTTCTAAATACCTCGACAGTGGTTAATACACATATCTATGGATCAACATATATCTATGATTCAGAAATTGGAAACTACAACTTACAAAGTACACTACAGCGTTTCCCTATCTTAAATGGTGATGATGCAGTCCTATCTATTCAAGGAGCTTTTATATATAGCTCCACTGGTCAGAAAACTATGAGTGGTTTGTGCTTAATTCAAGGGCAAGCATTTGATACAAATATTACTTGTGCTGATCCCTATCCGAGTCTTCATCCTCAGGGATATGCCATTGTATTTCATTTAAGTTTTGACGGACTAATTTATGGTACTTCAAGTTCAGTTAGTGGACGTATGTTTATAAACGGAGTTGTTGAGGACTCTCAATTAACTGGAACCTCTTTTCATGACTTTACAACGAATCCTTGGACTGAGTATTTTATAACAATTAAAACAGGTGCAAAGGTAAAAAATGTTAATGCTAGTGGATATTTTGAAGTTACAGGAAACTTAGAAAATACAATTCTTTTTAACCAAGTTGCAAGAAACGGCGTCATTACACCTTACAAATTTTAAACAAAAGGATAATTATGAAATACCTAAAAATAAGTTTACTGATAATTGGAATCTGTTCAGCGAATGCTTTTGCTCAAGATGAGAGAGCTGATGTCGCAATCGAAGCACAGATTCAAATGGAAGAGAAGCTTGAAGAGTCTTATCAGAAAGTTGAAGATATCAAAGCAAGGTTTGAAGAAAAAAAGAGAGCGGCGATTGAAAGTGCGAACAGTGATGACTAAGTAAATATAATTTCAATTCTTCAAGATTATAGTGTTATTTGTGCAGACCATATTTCTTATCAAGAAAACCAAATACTAGAGAAATGTTCAATATACAGTTACTTTTTCAAAAACTCCATACTCAGATCCTGTAATTGAGCAGGGTCTGGCATACTGGGCGCACTACTCATCAAATCTGTAGCAGCATTTGTTTTTGGAAAAGCAATAACGTCTCTAATATTATCAGTTTGAGCGAGAAGCATTACTGTTCTATCGAAACCAAAAGCTAGACCTGCATGAGGTGGAGTTCCGTATTTAAGCGCTTCAATAAAGAAGCCGAATTTTGCGTTAACTTCTTCCTCACCCATTCCAAGTACTTTAAACATTTGCTCTTGTACGTTGGCTTGATAAATCCGAAGAGATCCACCGCCCATTTCATAACCATTACAAACAAGGTCATAAGCTTCAGCAGTCATACCCTGAAGTTTTTTAGGATCACCGGCCATAAAATCATCTAGATTCTCAAGCTTCGGCATCGTAAAAGGGTGATGACAAGCATAGAACCTTCCATCTTCATCATCGTAATCAAGAAGTGGAAAGTCATTGATCCATAAAAATTTATAAACATCTTTTTTAATTAATTCTAATTTCGTACCAAAATGTCTTCTCAGTGCATCTGCACATGAATGCGCTACTGAGTGCTTAGCATCAGCACAGAAAAATAAAGTTCCATCTTCCGTAATATTTCCAGCAGATTTTAAGTTCGCTAAAATTTCAGGTGAGACAAATTTTGAGATCCCACCAGTGACTTCATCACCGTTTAGTTTAAACCAAGCAACACCTTTACCACCGTGTGGCTTCACAACTTCTACAAGAGCATCAACTTCTTTACGAGAAAATTCTTTCATTGTCTTAGGAATGAAAATCATTTTGTTAAGTCCCGAATCTATGATGGATTCAAAGACACTAAATCCGCTGCCTTTAAAAAGATCCGTTACAATAGTGTGCTCAAGACCAAATCTTGCGTCTGGTTTATCAGAACCATAAATTTCCATTGCCCTAGCATATGACATGGTTGGAACTTCAAAACTATCATCAAATTTGAATAATGATCTAACAATCTTAGTTGAAAGGTTCTTTATATATTCTTGGCTTGCAAAACTTACTTCAATATCTATTTGAGAGAATTCTGGCTGTCTGTCGGCCCTAAGATCTTCATCTCTAAAACATTTACAGAATTGAAAATATTTATCTGTATTTCCAATCATTAAAAGTTGCTTCATTGTCTGTGGAGACTGAGGAAGAGCGTAAACCTTTCCTGGGTGAACACGACTTGGAACAATATAATCTCTCGCTCCCTCAGGAGTTGTTTTATAGAGAATTGATGTTTCAACTTCTGTAAAACCTTCAGAATAAAGAGCGATTCTTGTATCTTTCATAGCATTAGATCTGATAGATAAAATATCTTGTAGTTTTTCTGATCTTAGATCTAAGTATCTATATTTTAATCTTAAATCTTCAGTTGCTGAAACTTTACCGTGTGGAAGAAAAGGAACTTCTTCTGCTCTCGATAGAATCTCAAAAGATTTAACTGCAACTTCAACTTCACCAGTATCCATCTTTTTATTTTTAGCAGAGTCTGGTCTTCCACGAACGATACCAGATACTTTAATAACAGATTCAAGGCTTAATTCTTTAAGAATTCCTAGATCATCAGTAAATTCATCAAAGGCCAGTTGAGTAATTCCAAATTTATCGCGAATATCAACGAAATGAAGACCACCTAGATCTCGGTATTTATTATTCCAACCACATAGAGTGATGTCCTTTCCGATATCTGATGCTCTTAGTTCTGCACAGTTGTGCGAGCGCATATGACCTTTTAAATTTGTTGAATTGGCGTTGTGATTTCCCATTCTCTTCTCCGTATATTAGGATTACTCAATGATGAATACTTTTATACCTCAAAGATTAACAAATCTCATTATTATTTTTAGCCTTTTCGGTGTTTTTACGGGCTGCAATGCATCCACTAGAGATCACCTAGACTCCTATCCAATTAAAAAATTAAGTATCGATGGTAAAAGTACTTTTAAAGTTTATATTGCCGATACCAATGATCGCCAAAGGAAGGGTTTATCTGAAATTAACTCAAACGAGTTTACCGTCTTAGAGGCAATGCTTTTTCCTGCCACAAAAATGTCAGTGCGACAGTTTTGGATGCCAAACACACACTTTGACCTTGATGTGATTTTTCTTAATCAAGATCACTTCATTCTCGATATTCACAGGGGTTTGAAGCATTACCCAAAACTCGGACCAAAATCAAAAGTCCCTCTTTCAAAGGAGGTATACTCTAAAGATGTACTTGAAATTCGATCTGACTCTCCAGATGCTAAGAGATTTAAAATTGGAATGCAGTTAAAGTTTATTTAGTATTTTGCTCTATCTGATGAGAAAAGTACTAAATACTCTCCCCTTGCTATGACTCCGAGGTGATCTCGAGCTATTTTCTTTTGATATGTTGGAGATGTTCTTATCTTATGAATCTCTCCCATTATACCTACATTCTCCTGTCTTAGAAGTTGCAGGTTATATTCTTTCTTAATAAGAGTTTCTTTCATTGAATAATAATCAATAATGCCGTTTTCAACAAAAACTAGCCTTAAAACTAATAATGCACACATTGCCCAACAAAGTTTAGTCCATGACCATTCAAACTTATTTGCGCCTATGGTACGTCTGGTCTTTTTAATGGGTTTTACATAGTTAACTTTTGGACCCCTGGCCCTTTTTCTAGGCCTTGGAGTATCATTGAACTCTACATCAGATGCACTTGTGACAACAGATCTTCTCGCTGCGCGGCGTGTTGATTTCTGCGCAACTGGTTGCGCAGAGTCAAACATATTAAAGCTTTGATTAAAATTATCGCTTTCGGGTAGTTTCCTTTCGGAATCCCCTATGCCATTGCTTTTCTTATTATTTTCAAAAACAAATTCCAATTATAACTTCCCTGTCATTAAGTGGCTGAATTTATTGTACTTTCTATACTATTTTAATCTATTTACTTTTTCAACACAACTCGGCAAAAAAAATGAAAAAATTTCCCACTTAATTTCCTGAAGTTTTCTAAAGTCGATTATCGTCTAAACGATCTTCTTGATCCTTCTGTGCTTGGAGCACGGTTTCCAGATGGACGACTTGCAGCTTCCGATCTATTTCCGTTCGCTGAAGCACGGTTACCGTCTACAGAAGGTCTATTTCCAGATGCTCTAGCAGTATTTCTATTACTTCCACCTTTATAGTTTCTACTTCCGCCTCGGCCCTCACTAGATCGAGATCCACTATCTCTATGTCCACCAGTTCTTGGTCCACCTCTTGATCCTCCACGAGAGTCACTGCTTCTTCCTTTAGCAACCTGAATATTAAAACTTTCTCCGTTCCAGTCTGAATCTCTTAAGTCTAAAGCAGCATCGTTATGTGCCTCTGGAAGTTCAAAGAATGAGAAGTCTTGCATGATGCTAATCTTTCCAACTTCTCCACCTTGAATATTAAGACTTCTTGATACGAATCGAATTAACTCGCCAGGCTCCATACCTTTCTCTCTTCCAAGAGTAATATGGTATCTTTGGTAACCGGCCTGAGCTCCGTTTGATGTTTTTTCACCACCACGCTCATTTCTATCTCCACGCTCTGGACGCTCTCTAGACTCAAGGTCAAGAGGTCTTGCATTTTTGTATCTCTTAAGTGATTGGGAAAAAATAAATGAATATAATCCCTTCAGTATATGCTCTTGCTCAACGTCAGCAAACTTGGCCTTAAAAGCATCAAAGCCTGCACCTTCATCTGAGAAGTCTTCAATTTGTTTCTCAAGTTCAATGTGAGCTTTTTGAGTTAAAACTTCAACGATCTCTTCAACTTTTGGAAGTTTAATTTTTTCAATTTTTGCTTTTGTAATTCTCTCAATTTGAGAAATTCGTCTCATTTCACTTGGATCAATGATTGAGAGAGCAATCCCTTTATTCCCTGCTCTACCTGTTCTTCCAATACGGTGAACATAAGATTCATTATCTTGTGGAAGTGAATAATTGATAACGTGAGTAAGGTCAGTTACATCAATTCCTCTTGCTGCAACATCTGTACAGACAAGCATATGAATTTTCTTTTGCTTAAATTTTCTCATAGTTAAGTCTCGCTGCTCTTGAGACATATCCCCGTGAAGTGCATCTGAAGCATATCCACGTACGTTTAACTCGTCAGTAAGCTCTTTTGCTCCAACTTTAGTTCTTGTGAAAACAATCGCATAAACATTTTCGTTGAAGTCTAGGTAGCGACATAATGCTTCTGCTTGGTCTCTTCCTTTCACAACACAAAACTGCTGGTCAACAGAGTCAGAAGTTAATATTTGCTTTGTAACTTTAACAAGTTGCGGATTACAGAAATGCTTATTAATTAAACCTAAAATTGGCTTTGGCATTGTTGCTGAAAACATCCAAATTTTCTTTTGTGGAATTTCTTTAATGATTTCTTGAACATCTTCAAAGAATCCCATATCAAGCATTTCATCCGCTTCATCTAGAACAACATATTTACACTTTTCGAGGTCAAATGCCCCTCTGCCCATAACATCTAAAAGACGTCCCGGAGTTCCTACGATTACTTGCGGAGCAGCTCTTCTTAAATCTCTTAATTGACCTGAGATTGGAACTCCACCATATACAGTTAAAGTTCTAACAGGATCAAATTTTGAAAGTTTCTTAATTTCTTCACAAATTTGATTTGCAAGCTCTCTAGTAGGAGCAATGATCATCGCCTGAATATTTTTTGATGAAAAATCGATTTTTTCTAATAATGGTAAAGTAAAGGCCGCAGTCTTACCTGTACCTGTTTGTGCCTGGCCAATAAAATCAACATCTTCCCCTAGAAGGATAGGAATAGATTTTTCTTGGATTTCTGTTGGTGATTCGAAACCTAACGCTTCGACGGCTTGAAGCGTTTGCGCTTTAAGCTCAAGTTCTTTAAATAACATTGAATGTCCTTAGTCTATACTGAGATGCCTACTCAGTGGTTATACCACTGGAGACCTTTTCGAATTAACTGCGATTAAGACATAAATCGCTAAAGGACCGTTGCGGTATTAATAATATAGGCACGTTGTATCATACTGGCACGATAACTCAAGATAACTTAAGGTGCCGTGTAAAAAACACTCTTTTATATTGTGATTTCATCTATCTAAGCCTAATATGCGGGCATGACTGAAGAAGATAAAGACAATTTAGTAGCATATTTCGAAACTCTTAAGAATCAAGACGCTGAAGCTCTCATGAAAAATGTAGAGAACTACCTTGATGATGAGGCGATTGAAATCATCGTTGACCATTTGGAAGAATTTTACGGTGTTGAAGATGATGAAGAGCTTGGTATGTTAGCACAAATCATGATCTCAGGCTTTATCGCTGCTAAAGAGATTGAAAAATAACTAGAGCTTATCCTGAATTGTTTTCCAAAAACTACGAATCATCGCTAGTTCCATCAAAATATAATTCGCTTTTTGAAGAGACTCTAAATACTCACCACCAGACGAGTTCATTTCAAGTCCTCGAAGATGTTCCCATAAATCGGTAGACATCTCACCAGACATTAGAAGTTCTTTAAAGTCTTTAAAGCAAGCACTTTGCCCATCTGAAGTTGAAATCGTAAATTGTCCATGGCCTGAAGAGTACTCATCAAGAGGGAAAAGCATTTTGAAATACCCCTCCAACCTTGTAAAGAGTTCCATGTACTTATCTGTATCACCTAAAGGACCTAATTTAATAAGCGAATGAATATTATCAGTATGTGAGAGTTTAAAAAGAATTCTAATTTTATTTTCATCTAATTTTAACCACCAGCTATCACCAGGATCAGAAACATTTAAAACATTTTCCTCAAAGAGAGGGAATCTCTTATTTCCAAGTTGCTCCCGCAGAGTTCTTGCAACTTCAAAGTTATCACACTCAAAAAAGTTAAGTGAATCCCTCATCTCCTCCTCAGATTCATTTAATCTTAAAGTAGGGAACAGATTCGGATGCTTATTAACATTCTTATAATCATCTTTTAAATTTTGAGATGGGTAGATTCTAAGTACAAATGTTGATGCTTTTTTCTGTAAATGATAAAGAACTCCAGGACCTTCTTCAGGTAAATTTTCCTGACTACTGCCAAAAAAGTTACCAAACAAGCCTCTATTCTCTTTAGGCTTCTCAACATCATTTAGTGTTTCCTGAACTAGAAAACTTATGTCATCAAACATGCAACATCCTTGTTGGGCCTCTAAAGCCTCATCACCAAAGTACTGGTACTAACTGTAGTGCCACCATAACGATAACGGGACTGAAATCGAATGGAAGATCGGCTGGAAGAATCTTTCTTACCGGCTTTAACGTATAATTTGCGAACTGATTAATTAGTTTAACGTAGGATTCATTTCTGTAGTGAGGCATATAACTAAAAACAGTATCTGCCAAAATTATGAAGAAATAGATATTTATAATAAAACGTATCATACATGAATAGTTTAAAAATATTCATGCATGATGGCAAAAGAATTCTTACATAGTTATTTTATAGTTGGCCAAATAACTTGCTAGTGTCAAAAATCCAACGTAAATCCAGAAGGTCTTTACTGCAAATTGTGGAAATCTTTTCATAATCATATGTCCACTTGCTGCAAGTATTAACCAAATACCCACTTTAGCTTTCAACCAAAACGGCCAACCTTGATCATGAGGAATTCCAATTCTTGCAATTAAACCCATACCTGAAACAAAAATTGTAAACACGAAAACACCTGTTAAAATTTTTGTAAGTTTGTCTGAAGTCCCTCTGTAAGCAGCTGATGCGAACATTGAAAAAAAGATAACGATGGATACAATATGTATCATTTTATAAAATTCATAACTCATTTTACTCTCCTATATTTTTTTTAGTACTAGTGAAAACAAATCCCAAAATTTATTCACGCTTGGAATATGCACCCTTTCATCAGGTGAGTGTGCGCCCATAATAGTTGGTCCAAAAGAGACCACATCAAGAGGTCCAATCTTATCCCTCAAAATTCCGCACTCTAATCCTGCATGAATGGCAGTTACATTAGCATTTATACCATAAAGTTCACTATATGCCTCTTTTACCAATTCTAAAACTGGATTTTGTCTAACTGGCTTCCAACTAGGATACTCAGAGTGATTCTCAACATTCATTCCAAATAAGGCACCAAGGCTTTTTACCTGCTCTTCTAACTGTCTCACTTCTTCCCGATCAAAGAAGCGCAAGGAAGACTGAGTATACATTTTACCATTCACAAGCAGAAATCTGGCCAAATTATTACTCATTGAGACTAATCCTCTGTCTTCTAAATCATAAGAATGCACTCCATGAGGAAAAAGACCCAAGTAGCTTAATAACTTTGTATTCTCCTCATTAGCGTTAGCAAGAACCTTACCCGTTGTAGCTGGGTCCTCTTGAATCACAATAGTGACATTATGATCAACTTTGGGCAGATAGGCCTTCCAGCGAGACACCATTTTAGTTTCAACTGCTTTGAGATGGGCTATATCAGCTGAATCCAAATAAAGGACAACAAAAGCATCTCTTGGAATAATATTATGAGCTTTTCCACCTCTAAACTCTGCAATCTCAAAATCACAGACAGAATTGAGCTCGCCCAAGTACTCTGCGAGAAGCTTAATTGCATTTGCCCTTTGCTCATGAATATCAACACCAGAATGACCACCAATTAGACCTTCAATTTGAATT
Organism: uncultured Oligoflexia bacterium; assembly: GCA_913058265.1. Classification (GTDB taxonomy): domain Bacteria; phylum Bdellovibrionota; class Bacteriovoracia; order Bacteriovoracales; family Bacteriovoracaceae. The sequence goes on along the minus strand of CAJXPQ010000024.1, from coordinate 2,492 downwards.
TTTAATGGAATAAGTCCATCTGTCGCTGAAACGAGGTCGACTTCTCTATTTAACTCATAGTCGATACCGCCGGCACAACCGATATAAAGACTTCCCCATTCCTCAGTATCTAAATTAAGCATTTTCTTGGCGCTTAAGTATTTCTCTTCTAGATTTAATGCTCCATTAAGGCCTGTTTCTTCATCAACAGTAAATAATAGCTCTAAAGGCGAGTGAACTAGTGTTTGGTCAAAGATAGTCGCCAAGCCTGCAGCACAACCAATTCCATTATCAGCACCAAGTGTTGTTCCCACCGCTTTTAACCATTCTCCCTCAACTTTCGTCTGAATAGGATCTAAATCAAAATTAATTTCCACATTATGGAGAGCATCGGTAACCATATCAATATGATTTTGAATAATAACTGGTTCATCATTCTCACGACCATTCTTGCCAGGAACATAAATAATGACGTTTCCAGCAGTATCTACAATATGCTTTAGCTTATGAGACGTGGCCAAATTTACTAGGTATTCCCGAATCTTACCTTCGTTTTTACTAGGACGAGGTGTTTGAGTGAAGTCGTAAAAGATATTCCACAAATCTTTCGGCGAATCAGGGTAATTTTCAGGTTTCATTAATATTCTCCGTGCTTTAAATTTCAACTTTCTTTATATATGATAAATTTATGGGGAAATACACTGCATTTTTATTGATTCTTACTTTTTTTAGTTCTTGTACGCTTATGATGAACAAAAGAGAGAGAAGACTTCAGACTGATATTATTAGTAAAATCAATGCTCAAGCTCCTAATCTCGCCAAATGTGCAAAGTCCGCCCGTTTATTTAAGGCCTTTGATAAAACTCGAATAAGAGTTGTTATTGATATTGCTATCGATTCCAACGGGCAGATAGAAAGATTTAAACTAGATGAAAAGAAATATCCTGAAAGATATGCAGAGTGCATTTTTAAGGTTTTAGACATCATAAGCTTCCCTAAAGTTGAAAAGGGTGAGGTTATAGAGTTGAAGCAGCCGTTTATATTTTCAAAAAAATAGTTATATCATTTTCAGTAGACTCTAATTGCACTTTAAATTCGCCTGTAATCCACTTCATAGTCTTTTCACTCATTATATTAATATGAGTCACATCATTAATATAATGCCACTTCTCGAATGAAATAGAGCTATCGTAGAGACCAGTACTAATAATTAATCGTCCATTACCACTGAGAAGTGAAAAGACTTGGGATAAATCGTCTTTGATATTATAAATATGCTCTATAACTTCACACATAGTAATAAAATCGTAGTTTTTACCAAGATAAGACTTATCATTTCTAAAAATGGGATCATATGCATCAATATCCTTAAATCCATCTTCATTTAAAATTTCTGTAAGCATGGGATATGGCCCGCAACCGAAATCAAGCCCCCTAGATTTTAATGGATAGTTAGCTTTCACTGGATTAGCGAGCCTTCTCAAAAAACTCTCATAGCCACTTGTTCTAATATTGTTAGTATGCTGATCATAGCGTTCACGCTCTTGATCTAGACTTAGTAATTTATCTCGATCAATAAAGCGAAGGTCACAAACAGCACATATGTAGAACTCTCTTTGGTATTTTTTTTGAAAATGGTACTTTGCGATTTCATTGCTTTGGCAAAGCGGGCAGCTAAAGGGCATTCTTATCAGCTTTAATCCAACCAGTAAGTGCTAACTTAATTGCTCGTTCAACTGGAATATCAATTTCTTTAACTGAAGTTCTTGGAACAATGGCGGTAAATCCCCCAAGCATATAACTCATAGGAATATAAACAGCAATGTCATCTTCACCAAAATCCTTACTAGAAATATCGTCAAACTCTTCTCTCGTTACAAGCCCAATGGATTGAAATCCTAATTTCTCAAAATTCACGAGAACCACCTTCTTCATACTATCAGGTCCGCTGCCAGTAAATAGTGACATTAAATCTTTTAAGGGATTATATATCGCCTTAAAGAATGGAACTCTTTCGATCAGGTTTAGAAAAAATTTAATTATACTACCAGTAATCAGGTTACTTACTAGAACACCAACTAATATCATGGCGATGAAAGTTAGTAATAATCCAAAACCAGGAACATAGAGATCCGGCCCCAAGGCTTTTTTAATAAGATTTCCAAAAACACTTTCTGCCTTACTTAACACCACTACCAATAGATAGATAGATAATGTAATTGGCATAACGACAATTAAACCCTTCCAAAATAATCTGTTAATCATCTTCATTTTTTGATTCCTTTTATAGTTCTCTATATAAAGTAATCAAAAGCTTGTTTTTTGGCAAAAAAAAAGCCCTCTGTTAAGAGGGCCCTTCTTATGAAGTAATAATTGATTATTTCTTCTTAGCTACTTTCTTAGTTGCTTTTTTAGCTACTTTTTTAGTCGCTTTTTTCTTAGCTACTTTTTTAGTCGCTTTCTTAGCTACTTTTTTAGTCGCTTTCTTAGCTACTTTTTTAGTCGCTTTCTTA
>CAJXPQ010000023.1 GCA_913058265.1 uncultured Oligoflexia bacterium | reverse complement strand
ACGAGATAGCGTAGCGTCTCGTGGGCTCGGAGATGTGTATAAGAGACAGGCTCTAAAGTCAGACTTAGTTGAATCGTAAACAATCATTCATCTACCTTTGAAAAGTAACCTAAGTCTGTTCTTATGTAGTCACCAATTGTCCCAAACTTATCATCTATAATGTTCTTTCTTAGACTATCCCCAGGGAACGAGGAATTTAAAGAGATATTACACTCTGAACAAGACAGATATAAGTTATCTGGGTGGTGTATATGATTCTTTTCTTGAAGAAACTGAAAGATCCCTCCCCAGTTTTGAGGAACAATATGGCCCAAGTGAATTTTGGATTTATTCGTTATCTTTTTAAATTCTACATTTTGACACTTATCCCCAGGGCACTTCTTACCTTTTGAGATTGCCCAATTGATTAAATGGTTTCTAAGTTTTGAGTTCGATTTGATATTTTCATAGTTGAACTTAATAACATATTCTTCTGGTAATCCAGTACGAATCTTAGATGTTAAATCTAAGGTATCCATAGATCTAATCATCATCGTATGTTCGATAGCTTCATTGACTGTTATTAGCTGAAGATTTAAAGGTGCATCAAATTCTTTACTCATCTTAGTTATCTTAACAGGGCAAAGCATAGTTACGTGATTAGTGGCTTCAAGTACTTCATGCTTAAACCACATTGTCACAAACATATAAATAGGAAGCTTAGCTTCTACTGTTAAATATTCAAGCCATCTGTATCTAAGCATCCCTAATGCATCAAACGGTGGTTGATAGCTAAAGTTTCCTAGTGAATCAAGTGCATCATCGTAGTTTCCTTTAGAATGCCTAATCCCATAAAGAAAAGCTCCATTCTCTTTAGACTTAATCATTCCCTTTTCACCTGAATTTAATAAGTTTTCAGATTTAATCATAGGAATAAGCTGAGCATGACTTGATAGGAGTTCCTGGACTTCAAATAAAGAAATACTCGATATTTTAGTCTTTCTAAATTTCCAAGCCTTTTCAAAAGACTTTGGTGTTGAAGAATATGCTAAATAACCCTCCATTGCACCAATATGTGAAATATAATCAGCTTTAAATTTTTCAATGTCAGAAGGAACAAGTTTATCGAACTTTTTAATCAACTCTTCTCTTGATACTTTACTTTGTTTTAAACCATCAACTCTTTCAACTGAGTAAGAAATCTCAGAAGGTAGTTGAGTTAAATAGTTATCAACAAAGTCATTTCTTGACTTTAAAATGAGTTCTTCAAGTTTTGTATTCATAGATAAATTCTATACGAAATACTCTGAATAAAAAGATAAAATATACTAGCGACATCACTGAGCAATAAGGTCAACTTTATATTCTTAATCAAGGCCGGAATTAATTACTGACTTGGCCTGTCACAAATACCATGTCAAAATAATTGTATGGAAAAATCATATAATTTTATAGATGTATTTAGTGGTTGTGGTGGACTTTCTTATGGGCTTGAACAAGTAGGCTTCAAGTGTCTCTTAGGGATTGATCATGATAAAGACGCTATTGAAACCTTTAAGTTAAATCATGAACATGCTGAAACGTACTGTGGTGACGTTAGAGAGCTTAAAAACTCAATGATTAAAGATTTACTACAAGGTCAAAATATTGATTTAGTTGTTGGTGGACCACCATGCCAAGGCTTTTCGACCATAGGAAAAGGTAAGAGTGATGACCCTAGAAACTTTTTATTTCTAGAGTTCGTTAGAATTGTAAGACTAACAAAGCCAAAATCAATTGTAATTGAGAATGTTACTGGTTTACTTGCTAGTAAAAATAAAGAAGTTCTCCAAAATATTTTTAGTATCTTCGAAGAATTAGGATATCAGCTTGATGCAAGAGTTCTTTCTTCTGATGAATATGGTGTACCTGAAAAAAGACGAAGAACAATTATTATTGGCTGCAAGAATGGAATGCAACCAATATTCCCTACTCCTTCACACGGAGCTAGAGGCAATAAGAAAGTTGCAACTGTTAAAGATGCATTCAAGTCTATTAGAAAAAGTGCCACTTACAATGATCCTGCGACTGCTCAAATAAAGAATGAGTTAGATAGAAAGCGCTTAAAGCATATTCCTGAAGGATGTGGAATTCGTTATAAAAAAGATCAAGAGACCTACTTACCTAAAAGTCTTCATTATGATGTAATTTGGGAAGAATTAAGAGAAGGAAGATTTAGGCAAACTAAACTTCAAAGGCTCTCATACAGTACACCTTCGTTTACAATACTAACTTCACGTACAATGTACTACCACCCTACAGAGTGTAGATATTTAACTGCGAGAGAAGCTGCTTCTATTCAATCATTCCCGTGGAACTTTAATTTCGTAGGAAGTACAACATCCGTTTTTAAACAAATTGGAAATGCAGTACCGGTAAAGATGGCAAGTGCAATTGGTTTGGCCTTAAGAGAGTCTCTATCTGGAAAAATTGTTTCACTCGATCAAAAGAAAGATTTTAAAAGATACGCTTTTCATTATAATAAAGAAGTTGCGGTTTAATCTAAGCCGCCTTCTTTCTCCCAACTCGTTTTCTAATTCTATCATCTCTTAAATTGAGATAGATAACGTTATCAGGCATCTCTTCGTTTCCTTCTACAACCTCTTCAGCATCAATATTTTCTAATACCTCTGAAAATGACTGTTGCACCTTCTCCACTTCGTCTAGAAGTAACTTACGTTGTTTTTCCTCTTCTTCCTCTTTAGGAATCTTAGGGTCCCAAGATGTATATAAACCATACCCATTAGCCTTAATAGTCTTAGAACCGAAAAATGGCCTATATCTTAATCCAACACGATACAACTCATACTCTACACCAATTTCTTCTGGTTTTTTCTCCTCAGACAATTCTTTTGCTTTTGATTCTGAAACTCCTGGCGCAAAAAAACCTCCATCACATATAAAGATCTTTTTAATTTCTGATATTTGTCCACTTGGGTAATCATTAACAATGAGATAATAAACAGTAAAATTCACCTCTAACTTAATCTCGCAGACATTCACTTCAATTCCATTAATTTCTGTTGAATATTTCGAATCAAAGTTATGAAAAAGCCTTACTCCAGCAATCTCAACTGTCTTATGTAAACTGGGACATGTTGAATTAAATGGAGCAACATTAATTGAATTCAATGTTTTACTTTTTGATGCTTTATACTCAACACCAAATATTTCACCATACAAACCAACCTTGTTCAGATTAAGAACTATCTTTGGTTTTTTTACTACTGGAACTTTAAGCTCAGGGATATCATCTACACTAACCTCTATATATCTTTTTTCCCTTGATACACCATCAACTTCCAGGACGACTAACTTTTTAGACAGGACAGCCTTCCAATCTATTTCTTCCTCATGTTTATAATTGAACTCACCAAACAACCCCGAGTCAGGACATGCTCCTTTCTTAATAAGAATTTGCTGACAGTTTAATTTTTCAATTAGGTCGCTGGAAACATTTTTAAAATATGCTTCATTGTCTGCTGAATTTCCACCACGAACTTTTCCGTGCTGAGAGGCTCCGTTAAAATAAAACTTTTCCGCGACACGTTCCAACGTTAATTCGAAATTATATTTATTAAGCATATCTTCTCCAGTAAATACCTATCGGAGGTAAAACCGGACGATTTTAATTAAGTTTTCTTTATACTGTATAATTACTGTGATTTCTGCGACTTAGAGTTTTACTCTCCGGTGAAATCCTTTAAGCGCTTTACTATCTCTGATATGTCACTATTAGGAATTAATTTTCCAGGCTTCTCCCTAATAATGGTCGACTATCAACGCTTATAATTTCACCTAATGACAGAACTCGCTTAAAATACCACCATTTAAGAATTCGTCAGAATAGCGTTCACAAACCTCTCGAAGCACTCTGTCATGCTTTAATTCTTCCATTTTTTTACAGATTTCAACAATCTTTTCCTCAGGATAGCTAGGTAGAACCTTAGAACTTCTAACAGATAATACAAATAATTCAGAAGCGCGTTCAGGATTTGAAGGGATGAGAGAGTGAATATATTCAACAAGATCATTAAACTCCCAGGGCGCCTCTAAGTGCTCCACAGTTATTTTAATAACCTCATTAATTGCCTGATCATCACCCTTGATAACTGACAACGTATTATCCAAGGACTGAATATGCTCTTTATTAAAAATCTTCGGACTCTTTTTGTACTCTTCTAGAAAAAGCTTCACTATGTCCATCGCTTTTGTACTTAAATCTTCATCTTTAGCACTTCTAACAATGCTAGATATTGAGTTAAATGCACTACTCCATTCTTTTGGATTTTTCTTCGCTACGACATCTAGAAGAATATCAGAGTCATCATTATAAATTTTTGCCAAAATAGCTAAATCAATAACTCTTATCTGCTGCCTTCTATCATGTTCATCGTCATCGAAACGCAAATACTCTAAAAGAACATCATGTTCTTTGAGCTTTTCATAAACTTTAGGAATATAGACCGTAACATAAGCAAGGCCATCCATGAAAGAAAGTCTTCTGATTTGGTTTTTATCTCCAGAAGGTAAAAAGTTCTGAAAACTATTATACAACCATTCGTCATTCATGAATAAGAATTGTCTATAGTATCTTCCGACCATAGATAGCAAAGAAAGATCTTTAGTCCCTTCTAATAGCAACTCTTTTTCGATTACAACCTCTAGGGTCTTCCATTTTTCGGAAAACTCTTTTTTCTCAATATGCAATAAACGACACTCTCTAAGCACAAGCAGAATTAGCGCTTCCCAGATCTTCCCACGAGTTTCGTTAATTGCTCGTGTAAAGTAATCTGACGAAATTACGAATCCCTCATCTGGCTCAACAAGAGGAATGAGTTCAATGAGCACTTCCTTGCAAATCACAATGCTCTTTTCATCGTAAACATTGTCATCATCAGATGAACCAGACCCGATAAATGAGATTGCACTCGAGACTGCCCATTTAACCTTGCTAATATCTTCTTTTAAGTCTTTTTTAAATTTATCTGAACGGATCAACTTTCTTAAGCTTTGTAATGCGATAGAATATGGAGTTATTTTTTTAGCACTCCAAGATTTAGCCAGGGCATCATAGATTGAGGATATGTATTGATAGTTTAGACTCTCTATTTCAATAAGAAGACTAGTCGCAACTTCAGGATTCGACTCAATATACTCTTGCAATAACCTTGATAGCCCCTCAACTGAAGGCCCCTTAAACTCATCAGTTTGTTTAAACTCCCTTAAGAACTTAACCACTTCATCACCTGGCATCTTAATCAGTTCTTCTTTTCTTATTGGAGACTCGTTTGTTGCCCAACCTGTACTTATATAAGTAGAATACTGAGGGTGATCGGGAGCTCTTCCTCCAGTAATTTTAATATTCTGCTCATATAAATCTTTCGCTTTTTTATACTTAGTATCTTTAAAAGCGCTCAGCCACCTAAGCTTGCTATATGCTTGATACCTTTTATCATCTTCTGCGTCTTTAGTTCCCTCTAATGCAATAGAATCTATAAGCTTTAATATTTCATCTTTCTCATTATCACTCATCGTTTCAAAATGAGTCTCTAGGTAAGAGAATAGTTCAAATCTTATATCTACACCTAAGCCCCTGCGACTAATTACCTTATTTACTTCACCTTTTTCTACGAGTGATGGGAACTTGCTAGCTAAAAATACTAGAATTCTATCCGTTGTGATGTGATTCAAAGAGTAAAGTAATTTTAAGAAGTCGCTCTCGTTATTACTTAAGAGTAGTTTCGAAACTTCATATACAAACAGAGTTAGTAGAGACTGAGCAGACTCAGAATATTGAGTTTGAGAATTTAACGGAATTGCAGATCGCCAGTATATTGAAGTCTTGTCAATCTCAGCATCAGACTCGAATATCTCACGTAATTTACTAAGGAGAACCTCAAATGCCCCTGAGGCAACCACTTTAAACTCATCAGTAAGGCTATTACATTTATTTAACTTTTCAATTATCTGCTTTGTATTATAGCCATCAATATACTTAAGCTTGAGTTTTTCAAACCCTGAATCTTTCCTCTCGTACAGAAACGAGTAACTAATAAAGGTCAGTATGGCATCTTTACTGCTACTGCCGTTAAAACTACTCATTAAAGATTCAAAGACCTCCTGTAGAAGAAGACCATCCATTGCTCTATCGTTAGCAATCTTAGAGAAAATATTTTCAAAAGTATATTTCACGTCTTCTTTAGATAAGAACTCTACTGGTAATGAGTAATACAATTTAAACAATACTCTATTGGAAAAGTAATCTTCTGTTTGAAATCCACAATTGCGAACGACCTCAGCGAACTCTTTTATTACATTCGCGTCAGTCAAGCTTCCTTCTTGTATCTGTTTCCCTAAACTTTCCAAGAAAAACAATTGCGGCCACGGGTGATATTTACCATCATGTGAGTCTATTTTTGTTTGATCACAAAGAAAATAACCTTCCTTTTTTAAAGGAATTAACCATCCGGAATCTGAGATTTTAGTAAAAAAATATACTTTATTCCTATGACTTGAATTAATTGACTCAATAGCTTCTTTGATTAGCTTTTCTCTAGAACTCATAGCGAAGCTCCCTCAAATTTCGTAATGATATTATCTAGACCGTCATTATTTTTTGTAGGTAGCGGTGGCTTCGCTTCTTCTGCAATTACTGGAGCCCATTTGTGAATTAGGTCACCTATAGAGTCAAAACCCTTTTCATCAGTATTGTATGGTTCCAACTTGAACCCTAAGCCTCCCCAGTACTGTTTTAAATGTTCTAGTAAATATTGCTCATGACTCATTAAAGGAAGAAGAATTATGTGTTTTTGTTCATCTGTGTTTAATTCTGAAGCCCTAAACAACATTTCTAAAACTTCAAGCTCTTCTAAGCCGTATCCAATAAAAATTAAAGTTTGATCTTTTAGAAACTCTACAAATTTTTCTTTGAACTCACTATTAGTATATAATTCAAGATAGTCTGAAGTTGAAGCAATCAATTGATCCTCTTCGCTTCCAAGTGAACCATGTAAATGTAAAAGGACAGTTTCTTTTGCTGGAGAAATGAACTTTAGCTTTTTTGGGTCCGAAATAATTTCAAATTTGTCTTTCGTAACATTTTCTGTGGACTCGCTTTTTTCTTTCTTAGCAAGGCCGATCTCTTGCTTGTCAAAATCATTTCCGTGCTCAATATTTAACTGCTTATCCAGTAAGTCATCATAGTTTGTTGTAATAAACTTAACCTTGCACTTAGCAAGCAATAAAAAGATCTGATCTTCCTTAAGCTTTTTCTTGTTTTCGGATCGTTTAAGTATTGCTTCGTAAGTTAGATTGGTTTTCTTTTTCTCTCCAAGCTTCCAATTTTTTTTGAAGTAAGAGTCTGCAATCGATATTTTTGTTTTAACAGGCAACTTCTTTAAAAGTTCAAGGTCGTTAAATGAAATCTCTCTCTCTTTTGCAAGTTCGGTTAACATTAAGTCTGCGAGACCGCCCCACGAAGGATAGCCGTACAATCTAGATAAACCGTTCCCAATGAAAAACGTTAGTTTTCCTCTTATTGCAGCTTGAATAACTTCTGGTGGAACATCCACCTCGTGTGGTTTTGGGATCATTATTTTCTTCCAAATATTAGTTAATAGATTATTCCATAGCAACTAAGCAATGAAAACTAAAGATAATCAAGCAACATGCATTAAAACTTGAAAGATTATAGCAATAATAATCACTTAAAAAATATGATTCGTAATGATGAACTATCTACATAAAACACTTCTCACAAGGGACAGAACCAACGGGATCTTTTCTGCCGGAATCTTATGAATCATATTCTTTAATTCCATATAAGGATCTTCAGCACAGTCGACCTTACACTTTGCACTATAAATCCGGTAAGTAGCACCATAGACAGAAAGAATTCTCTTAATCATATCTTTACTAGGAACATCCAACCTTCCATGTTCAATATGACGGATATACGCCTCTGACTTTCCTATTACTTTTGCTACTTCTTTTATCTTCGTACCGGAATCCAAACGAAGCCTCCTTAAAACTCGCGCCTCATTTGTCATCTTAATCTCAGATGTTCTTCTGTATCTAAACTTTCTACTCATATAAAACTCTCCTTTAAGTGGACTACGGATCGTAGTCACACTCAATTTTTGGGAGGTAGTAAAAGTATCGTCGACTACAAATTAACTACGACTCCCGTGATTTAACGTGATTTCGAGTGATATACGAGAATGACCTTAGAGATTCTCCGGTGTTAACTAATTGAATTTATTGGTAAAAAAAAAGATCCTGAGATGGATCTTTTTTAGCTTAATCTTGGTGGAACTGTCCGTAAGCTTGTAACGAACTGTTATCATTGACTTTATTTTTCATTCGTAGCCAAAATAGCCACAAAGGATTGAATGGCCTAAACATTACTACTACCTAAGTGTGTAGTGATGAAGAGCAAATTTATAATAAAACGATTTAATTAAATAGTCTATTTCAAAAGATCACAATCATTGCGTAATTACGCAACTCGTGTTATATTACGTTATGAGTAGAAGTGAATATGAAATTAAGTCAATCTCTATTAACAATACATTGATAACTAAAGTTATTATAGATGACCATTACAGAGAAAGGCATGCAGAATCGATTACAGATGAACTAATTCTGAGCCTTGTTAACTTACTTAACAACAGGTTCGAGCTTCCAGATTCAACTGACGGTGATTATTCATATTTTGCAACTATAATTGAATTAGAATCCAAGCAGTACCGCTTAGTATGGTTACTTGAAGATAAACAAATATATATTGGTATTGTAAATGCCTTTAGAGATTCCAAAGGAGAATAACATGGGCTTCCCAAATAATGAAAAACTAAAAGATATTCGAAAGGGACTCAGTAAAGTAGACCCGTCTCTAACTCTTCCAAGTAATGCGACTAAAGCTCAGGTTGTTAAGTATAAACTATGTGAAAAATTTGTAAAATATCTTATCGAAAACAAAATGACTCAAGCAGAACTAAGTAGAAGATTAGATTTAGACTCTGCTCGCCTAAATGAAATTGTAAAATATAAGATTAGCCTTTTTACAATTGATAAATTACTTGAACTTGCCGAAAGATTAGATCCCAATACACGTATTGATGTTGCATAGCTAACATTTAGCCCAATGCTTTTTGTAACACTTCTGGCATTGTTTAAATGATAACTTACGAGCATTAAAGACTTCACTTTTATTGGCCTTAAATTCTTTGATAAATATATCTCTATCAAACTCACCTTTATAGGTTTCAGAGGGTGTTGCCCCTAAAAGCATAGTGTGTGGGATTACCGTATTGTACTGATGAACAAACTTATAAAGTAAACGATATAAAACCTGATAACTCTCAACTGCTTTGATTAAAAACTTTTGCTTTAATTGCCTGAATACTGCTTCAACCATCGAGTTTGAATAACGAATATCCTTTTTAGCAATTAACTGTCTTATTCCTCGCCCTAATAATAATTTAACAGGCACCTCCCCTGTATTTTCAGTTCCTTTATCTGAAATGATCTTTCCACTAAAGTTTGGTGATAGTTTAAATGATTTGATTAGAGTTTTATAAGTTAATTCCATTCTTTTATTTAAGCTTAACTTCCATCCAACAATCATTCTTGAGTAGTTATCAACAACCAGCTGTAAGTAGGCTTTATTATTTGTTCCATATTTAATTTCTGTAATATCGATATGCCAATATTCATCGACACTTTTAGCTCTTAATCCGTTTCTGTAAGTAATCTTTTTGAATTTTTTGTTCTTTCTGTCAATTCCATATAGGCGTAAATACTTATACCAGGATTCTAAAGAGCAATTTAATAGGTTCTTTCTTTTACAATAATACATTAGACTAACAGTTGAGAATTTTTTGAATTGCTTTGAGTTTGCAAACTGAATCAGTTTACGTTGTTCTTCCATCGTTAATTGAGAAGGCCTAGAGACTGAGCACTTTTTATTATCATTATACGTACATCCTAAGATCTCACTTCTCCATCTATAATAGGTTGAGTTTGAAATGCCTAAGCAATCTATTATTTCTTTGATAGCTAATATTTCTTTATAATCTTCAATCAAATCAATAATGAACTTACGAGTTTTCTTAGATTTATAATCATAGAACTCAGAGTTTTTGAACGTGTGTTTCATGCACTCTTTCATAATAAATGATCTAGCTTTTTCTTTGTATAATTCTTTGTCTATATTTTTAAGAGCGACTTCATATGTTGATATTTTGTCAGTTGTTACCAGTTCTTTTGAGTGATTTAACCAATAGTTGATTGTTGTCCTTGGTATGTTCATTTCTGGGAATAATTTTCTATTTCTTGATTCTATGATCAATTTCTTAACCATAGGATCATATTTTCTATATTTCATAGAGCTCCTTTATATTAAAATGGGACTAGGGGTTGACGAAAATTCGTCACATGATTACTGGATTGACTGTGTTTTCTAGTTAAGTTGTTACGAAGAGTAAGGGTATCATTCGTTATTGCGGTTTTTCTAGTGGATTGATGAGGTTTTAATTTAGGGTTCGAATCCCCTTGGGAGTACCAGTTCCGAGTTTTGAACTAGCAGCAAAGCTAGCGAAAGTACTTGGTCATTCAGAGGCCCTATTTGTTTCAAAAGTAATTGAAGATCAATTAAGATTAGCGAAGCTTGATTTAAAGATTAAAATCGAAGCTGCTTAAACTACCCAACGACCATTTTGAATAGTCTATTATCCTCTTTGTAGCCAAAATAGCCACAAAGAATTGAATCGCCTAAACATTACGACTACCTAAACGTGTAGTGATGAAGAGCAAATTTATTATAAAACTTTTTAGAATTGTAGTCTAGAATTCATTATCAATTGCTGACAAATTATTTCGTCACTATAGTCCCAACTTCAGCGCTAGGTGCTTCGGCACCTTTTCAAATATGAAATATATAATTCAAATATAAGGTCAACAATTGTCATAATGAAATCGTTATCCTAACATTTACACATGGAACAAAGAATAGACGTTATTATCACCAACACACTATCTAACATATACGACTGGGACTCTGAAGACATCAGGGAAGAGTTTATTAGTTTCTTAAATAGTGAATATGCGATTGATAGAGAAAAGCTCGCAGTGATCTATGACTCTTTTGAATCACTATCTCCTTTAGTTAGAGATTCTGTTACTTTCAACTTAAATGATTTTGTATCAAAGCAATTGAACTAAAGCTCTGTGTATTTCGTTGCTGATCCTTTAGCTTTCTCTACAGGATACTTTTCTGAATTCTTTTTAATTTTATTAAAGACTGCCTCTTCAATATCAACACCAGACTTGATTGCGATTCTCATTAGATAAATAAAAATGTCTGATATTTCCTCTTCAACCTTAGACTTTAGTTTAGGGTTTATAGAAACCTCATTTGATTCAGACTCTTTTAACCACTGGAAAATTTCTACAAGCTCAGAAGTCTCAACACTTAATGCCATAGATAAGTTCTTTATCGAATGAAACTGATCCCAATCTCTATCTTCAATAAACTTACTTACTTCAGTATTAATTTTTTCTACATTTATAGATTTCATTTCGCTTCCAAGACTTCCTTAAAGTAATTACGAGTTTCCTCATCTGTGCAATAGATATAACATCCTTTCATACCTCTTGTCATCAGAGTCTTATAAGTGTTCTTAATTATTGGGTCAGCTTTTAATTGTGCATCTACCGGATCAGATTTAAACATTCCTCTATATCCCTTAATAGTCTTATCACGACCGGGCCTTTTCATTGCATCAGTAACAACCTTTCCATCTCTTATAACGAAATCTGGACCAATTATAACACCTATATAGTCAACCTCTAGTCCTTGGCATGTGTGAATACATCCCGCTTCTGTAATAGATTTTGGGTTTATAATCCATGCACTACCATGAGCTTTGAGGTTCCACTTCATTTTTAAGTCACCTAGCTCTATATCATACTTCGTTGCATCTTTAGTACTAACCCAATCCCAGCAATAGCCTGCAACTGTTCTAGAAGGGTTACCATTATTGTCATAAGCAGTTATTTTATCATGCATAGTCTTTGGGCAATCAAAGACCTTAAAGTCATAATCAAAGTCCTTCATATCGACATTAGCTGTCTCTTTAATTTGAAGGTAATTATCGAGCCAGCCTAAGTATCCATCCGAGCCATTACATCTAAATTGAGATGACAGGTTCAGCTCTGTAACGTTAGCTTTTGCTTTAGATGCCCAATGTATTATTTCATCACGAGAACCAATATCACTTAAAGCAACTCTTTGATCTTCATCCAAAAAGAAGATACTAAATTTTGAACTATGAATAATCTCCTTAACCTGATTCTCACCAAGGTTGGAATATAGTCCTGATTTTTCATTAAGCCTATGTGCCTCATCTACAATTAAAGCATCAAAAATGTTTTTATCAGTTGCATTGAAGCTTCCTGAACCAACAAATAAGCTCTTATACCTGGATTTACTCATTACTCCAGTAAGCTTTGTTGAATACACTTCTCTAGGAGCTGCATTTTTTGAAACGTACTGAGTGTTCATCTGCTTCTCAATCATTTTAACGAGAAGGTTAATAGCAACAACACTCTTACCTGTTCCAGGTCCACCATGAACTATAATAACGTTCTTTTCCTTAGCTGTACTGTCAGTTGCGAGCTTAAGAGCTTTTTCAAATACAATCTTCTGGTCATCAAGCATAATAAATTCTTGATTACCTTTAAGCATCGACGCAAATGAATCAGCTAGTTTTTTTGTTGGCTTAATAGTTCCCTTATCAATAAGGTACATGATGCCATCTTTATCTCCACTTCGAACATGTTGCTTAATAAAGTCAGTTAGCTTTTGAGATTCTTCTCTTATAAACAGAGGAGCTCTTTCTAGATCTTCATTATATACAGAATCTTTAATATGTTCGTCTGAATTACAGTTATGTAAGTAAGCGCAGGGCCTTATTACAATATTCTCCTTAACAACAGCATCGTTGAAGTCTTCTAGATAAGCGGCATAAGACCATGCCTGATATGATGGATGAGTCAGTTCTCTAATCCCGCCACCAACAAAGCTACGAACCACGCCTGGCTGATCAGTCTTTTCAACTTCAGACCACTGTTTAAGTTCTACAATAACCATAGAATTATCATTATTTTCATTCTTACCGGTAATAACAAAATCAATTCTTTTAGCTGATCTCGGAAGCATGTACTCAATAGAGATTCCAGCATCATCAGGAATACCAGAGTCTTCAAGCGCGTTACTCATATACATCATCGAGTTTTGCCAAGAAGCAATCTCACTTTTTGATGTTTTATGCCCTAAGTTTTGTTGAAACTTTTCAAGTATCTTTTTCTCTATTAAGTTATTTTTTACATCTGCTCTAAAGTCAGACTTAGTTGAATCGTAAACAATCATTCATCTACCCTGTCTCTTATACACATCTGACGCTGCCGACGACTCCTTACGTGTAGA
>CAJXPQ010000022.1 GCA_913058265.1 uncultured Oligoflexia bacterium | reverse complement strand
AATCCTATTTATTGTCAGCTCTCAAAGCGCTTATGCTGATAAAAAGTATGAACAGATGGCCATAAAAAAATCTCAGTTTAATCAAATGGTAACATCTAAGACTGATAGAAATGAAAAGATTAAGCGTATTAAAAAATCTCATAAGCACGATCATGGTGCAAAACATAAAACTCACAAATCAAAGAAGCATAACAAGAAAATTAAATTAATTGACCTTATTGAAAGTGAAACAAGTGGTGATACATATATCGGTCACCATTTTAGAGTTGAAGCGCTAGAAAAAGTTTCAATTGATCAATTAAGCTTCAAACTATTCCAAGATGATCACAAAAAAGGAAAACACAAACATAAGCACAAACATAAAAAGAAAGGATTCGTTGCAGAGGTCTCATTCGCCTTTAATTCTGATGCAAAGAAGAAAAAGGACTTTAAAAAGATTGATTATACAGCGGCAAGCTTTACAACCGTAGATAGGGAGAGCTTCTTTGATATAGGTATAAGAGAACTCTCTGTAGGTACACACGAAGTACTAGTTAAAGTTGGGATTAAGCACAAAGAAAAAGATAAAAAAAACACATGACGTATACTTTAAAGCTCTCTTTGAGAGAAAGGTATTTGATACCGCTCACGCAAATCTTGAACTAGACCTCGTTCATCCCGTGGGTAATTCAAGAGTCAACTATGAAGTTGGGAGCTCTTTTTCAGATGAAGGTAGTATCATTCAATATACAACACGCCTGTATCAAAATGGACAACTCATTTCTGAAAAGATTATGAATCCTGAGGTTGATGGTACATATTATCGTTTTATATTTAAAGAAATTGGCAACTATCAAGTAGAACTAGAGGTACTAGACTCAACTGGTGATACTGACACTGTTAGAGGTGAAATCATAGCTGTAACAGATGTTTCTCCTGATCTTGAATATCAAATTACTCAGAATGAAAACTTTAAAGATATTTTTGATATTGATCTCTCAGGCTCAAAGGCCAATGGTGATTCTCCAATTGCATACTATGGAATTATTGTTTATCAAAATGGTGAATGGTTTGAAAACTTCTGGTACGACTCATCACAAGATATCAATGAGATTAAAACGATTCAAACCAAAGCTAGAGGCGATATAAACTTTACCCTTATAGTTGAAACCGAAAGTGGAACCAATAATAATGTATACACAGAAGCTTACCAAATATCTATAGAGACACCTCCCTCTCTCTTTTTAAATTATAGTCATGAATTTTTAGATGAATACAATCCAAGAGCATACTATTATGCCTTCTCAACTAAGGTGTCTGAGCAAGAATTTAAAAAGTTCAATATTAAAGTCACAAATGAGCTGGGTGAAATCTCATATCAAGAATATAACAACTACGATATATGGACAGACGGTGAAAATTTCATTATCCATGCCATAGTTACTACTCCTGTAATGGGAACTTCTGATGTAGAAATCACTTTAGAGACTAATGATGGAAGGATCTCTTATCCATTCAAAGATAGACTGACTAAAGACATTGAGCTTGGTACAGCAAATCTAGTGATGGAAATCACTTCAACAGACCCAAATGATGCAAGGTATGTGAGCTGGGTTGTAGACCTTGAAAAGTCCGATGCAGGATACTTTGGCAATTTTGAGAAATTTACATGTACCTTTATTGAAAGTGAAACTGGTGAAGAACTAGTTTTTGAAGAGTACGCTCAAGCATTCTATTTTGAAATTCCCAGAGGTCTTTGGGATGTGACCTGTATTGGTGAGACAAGTGCTGGTCTTATCTCTACAAATACTATTAACACAACTATTGATGCTAGAAATAAAGCTCCCGTTATAAATTCAGTTCAAGTAGATCTCACTGATCCAATATGGAAGTTTCATGATATTTGGATTGATTTTACTGACGATGACGGGTGGGTTGAATACACAGATATAAAAATAACCTCCCCTAGTGGCATTATAACAGAGGCATCTACATGGGATTATTACGGTGATAATTTTCTAGAAGAAGGAAGCTGGACTCTTGAAGTCATAGCTTATGATAACGAAGGTGCTGAGTCCAACACCATAATTAAAAGCTTTGTTGTGACTAATGCAGCTCCAACTCTTAACCCAACAGTGGCACTGGTTGATGAGGCCACAAGACTATACCAACTAGATTTTAATGCAACGGATTCTGATGGTTATATCAGTATGACATTAATTATATCTAGTGGACCTTCTGGTATACAACAATTTGAAGTACCAGACTCATTTTCATTTAATATAACTGAGCTCGGTGACTATAATCTAGAATTTATTGTAGAAGATAATCTTGGAAAAAGAGCGACAGAGGTAAGAAATATTACTGTCTCAAATAAGAAACCTTCTATTACAAATTTCACCTATACACTTGCAGATCAAAATGAGCGAATCTATGACTTTAATTTTCAAACTCAAGATATAGATGGATGGATTGCAAATACAAATCTTAAACTTACCTCCCCTTCAGGCCTAATGCTAGAAGAGATAGTTGAGAGTCAAGTGTCATTTCCTTTAAAAGAAGAAGGTATTTGGACACTGACACTTATTTCAACAGATAATGAGGGAGCAAAGTCTACTGAGCTTACCCAACAAATTGAAATCATAAATATTGCACCAACCATTAGTGATGTCACCATTACGGAACTAGCTGATAGACGTTTTAAGTTTGATATTCAAGCAAATGATGAAGATGGATTTATTGCTAAGTATGCCATAAGCTTTACAGATCCAAATGGAATAAATTATTCATACGAGGTAGGAAATCCTCACGAAGATTACTTCTTTCCATCTGGAGTGTGGAACCTCACTTTCAAAGTTACAGATAATATGGGAAAGAGTACCGAATTCACAAAAAATCTTGAGATTATTAACAATAAACCAACCACAGACTTTGAAATCCTAACTCTCAGTGAAACAGAAAGACTCTATCAATTTAGGCCTACTCTTTTCTCTGATGATCATGATGAGTTTCCAAGTAATGCAGAGTTAATGCTCTCCACTCCTACAGGCGTAACTTTGACTTATAGTGCCTTTGAGGCGATTGATTTATCATTAACAACTCCTGGTACATATCACCTAAGCTATAGAGTTTTTGATAGTGAAGGACTAAGTTCAGATAGCATCTACAAAACAGTTGAGGTTATTAATCAAATGCCGGTACCAGTAATAAATATCACAAGAATTTCAGAAGATAGAATATATCTGATAGTAGAAGAATCCTATGATCTTGATGGAAGTATTGTAGAGCACTCTTTTGAGTTTATAGGACCTAATGGTGAATATGAAGCTAGAAATACTTTCGGATCTTTTGAGATCAATCTAGCAAGTGCAGGTGCATGGAAGATAATCTATGGCGTAAAGGATAATGACGGTGCTTGGAGTGACTTGATCTCTAGTACGTTTATGCTTGATGTACTGAACCTTCCACCGCGAGTTCAATTAAGTGCAAGCCCCATCGACCTTGACTTGAGACAATATCAAGTCTCAGGTGGCATACAAGATGATTCATCAAGCTACTCATATATATATAAAATATTTTCTCCTGATGGAGAATATATTGAACAAGATGTAACAGAAATAAATTTCACCTATTACTTTAATCAATATGGTACATGGAACGTTGAACTAATAGCAATTGATGCCGAAGGCATAACATCCACAACTTCTATTGATATATCGACCATAAACTCTGCTCCAGAAGTGATCTTGAGTAAGGATAAAGAGAAACCAGTGGCATTTGAAGTTATCGAGCTTACAGCACGAGAGTCTACCGACATAAATAATGATCAAATTAATTATAACTGGGTATTTGAAGATGGGACGACCAAAAAAGGAGAAACCATCTACCATTTCTTTGAAGTTCAGGGATTGCAAACGGTAACTGTTATAGCGAGTGATTCATATGGTGCAAGTTCATCTAAAGTAATTGAAATAGATGTGCAAGAACCGCAATATGCACCGCCGGAAGCAGACTTTATTAAGAATGGAGATTTTGATAACTTTGAAAATTTAAGAGGCCCCCTATATTTGAGTGCAATTTCTTCAAGCTCCCTTGAAGGGGAAATAGTATCATATCAATGGTTCATAAATAGTCAGCTAATCTCCAATGAAAAAGAATTTCAGCATGAGTTTCAACAAACAGGAAGTTACTCAGTTGAACTTCTAATTACGAATGAATATAATATGCAGGACAGAAAAAAAGTTGACATTAATGTCAGCAATATACTTTCACCGTCCAAAGTAATATCAATCTATGAATTATCTATGGTTGGGTTAAATTTAGATGCAAATAACCCAATTTTAAATAATGTTCAACTTACTCTAGAAGGCTCTACAGCGATTAATGAGAATTACAAACTATTTTTAAATGAAATCGATGTAACCAACTCATTTATCCAAGATGGAACTACTTTAACGGGTTCAATAGATGCAAGTGATGGGTTTAATATACTTTCAGTTTATCTTCAAGACGAGAATGAAAACTATATTAGAGAAAACTATGAATTTTATGCTGGTAGCATAAACAAAACAATCACATTTCTAGACAAAGACCTAAATCCAATCCCTCAATTACAAGTCACTCAATCCTTTGAAGATAGTAACCTCAAAGACTTTAAAGTTTCCACAGACGATAATGGAAAGATAAATTTAACTAACCATTTTGACTTGAATTCAAATGTGATAGCACACAAAGGACGCCTCTACACCAATGAAGTAATCTTAAAAGGCTCATACCCAACAACGATTATATTAAGCCTACTTGATGACCCAAAAACAGATAGCAATCATCAATTCCAAGAAGACATCAACGGCTGGGATCTATCAAATATAAACCATCAAATCACTGAGCTTGACAATAAAAAATATTTATCTATAGAACCCAGTACATCTGGACTTGCGGAGCTAAAAAGACACTTCATAAAAGATAATGGAGATTCATTTATTCAAAATGAAATTGATCTAACGCGTATATCAATAGGGACTATAGTTCAAGTTAGCTTAGAAAATCTTACTACTGGTGTACGAGATATTAAGATTGTACGGAAAGATAATGAAAGCATTACTAATAATTTAAAGTTTCATATATGGGCTGATCAAGGCGATGAAATCATGCTTAAAGTTAAGATCATCAGGAATGAGAACACTGTGCTTAAACACTTACGAAACTTATTCAATGCATATGCAAACTCTGACAACCTCCTCAGAATACTTCAATTTGATTTTCATATTATATACTTTGATGTGGAGTTGCAGGATCTAAACAATAAAGGAACCTGTATCAACTACATTCCCGCTCCTTGTGCAGAATTGCAACTTACTCATTTAGCAGTGATTAGTACAGGAGAATACATTAATTCTAACAATAGAATTTATGCCTCCATAGAAATAAAGGATCCGTCCAATGCCATTAAAGATATTACATTGTTACCTCTCAAGATATCACAAAACGGAAGCGATCCAAAGAGTGTAAATATAGATGGTGCTTTTGTGTCTAGAGCAAAATACAATACAAATATTTACGGGCAAACTCTAATATCAATATTATCTAAAGATCAACTTATTGAGGATAATACTATAGAAGCATTTACTCATTATTTTGAAATTGAATCTGGTATACTTAAAACTAATAGCCCAGTACGTTTTAAATCTATGCTTTCCGTAGACTTTAAGAACGGATCTGAAAGAACATATAGCAATGAGGTAGAAATAAATCGTACGCTTACAGCATATAATGTCGGAAACAATTATTATGGTGAAGTGAATAACAACGATTTAGATAATGGAGATAAATGGGCCACTGAACTGACAAAGGCCTTTCTAGATAAGCAGTTAAATACAGCTAACAATAGCATCGGCTTAAAGATTGGAGATATAACTAATATCAACGGCGCAGGGCCTGGAAATACATCACTAGAAAATCGATCAATTTTTTATCCGCATTCATGGCATCATGACGGCAATAGGTTTGATATGCAATCAAGTAACTTTAAGTCTCTCAGTAATGGCATGAGGTTTAATTCATTTATGGACTTAAAAAAGATACTGAAAACAAGTAAAGAGACAGTTCAAAGAATTAATGCAGATATAGTGAGTGAGGATCCAAAAGAACTCGAAAACTATGAAAATTATTGCCTTTTAGGAAAAACCATTGAATATCTATATATTGATAGTCAAAACTTCTCGAAAAATCTAAGAGGATTGAGCAATACAGGGGGTAAACACCGTACCCATTGGCACTTTAAATTACAAGACATAGAAGGTACCGATTCGTATTTTAGTAAATTTAATGACAATGAGCCCAAAAGCATACAGATTAACGATGTCGATAACGGAGATGAAGATTATCTCATTAAAAACATAGCTTCATCCAACGGTAACCCACCTTTCGTTCGAATATACTACAAGGAACCAATCACGGGTATAATTGAAAGCATAATGGAATCTCCAGAAACATATGAAATACTTTCTATAAATGATCATTTAATACAAATTAAAATGAATAAGGAATATTTAACAAAAAGAAAAAATAATATTTATATCTACACTAGTCTTGCGCGAAACGATCAGTACGGCTCTTGTGAAGATATAAATAGAAACTTTAGCTTGGAGTATATTGATGACTGTAACGCAGACGGAGAGCTTGGAGATATCGCGTTTAAAAACAAAGACGGAGGGTACATTGGAGTCGAGTACGAACAAGTTATTGAGAATTCTGACCTAGAAGTCACTAATAATGCTCGATTTTGTTCCGGTACTGTTTCAGAAAAAACATTTGGCACATTAACTGGAGACGGCCTTATTATTGAGAATGTCGATTTCTTTGATAATTGTAGCTATATTACGATTGAAACTTCTGGTAAAACGTTAGAGCTAGCAACCAAGGCAAACTCTCTATTTGGTGGGCTTAGAATAAAAAATTCTAAATTTTGTGAAAATAATATTACTGATGAAAAGGATTGGCTACATATCACTCACACTTTGAGTGATGAAGTTAAATCTATTCAAGAATCTGAATTCTCAGGTGGAGGCATAAGTTTACATAATATTGATGCAAATAATATGAATGTTTCCGCATTCAGGCTTTATGTTGATACATGCAACTTCTTTAATGATCAGAAACTTAACTACAAAGGCAGTTTTAATTGTGAAAATTCAACAATCACTAATACGCCAATACTTGGTGCAGTAGTAAACGAAAGTCTCAAGAACTATGGTGTAACGTCTGGACTAACAATCGTCCGCTCAGAAATAAATTCATCTGAGATTTCTGGTGCTGGATGGCTATATGACACAGAGGTGAGAAACAGTCAGTTCATCGGTGATAAAATCTACTATAATAGCCAGAACGAAACAACATTCTTTCCACAACTATATGGAGGGAAAATACTAAATGGATCAACGATCAAAGGAGTCTCTGCGATCGGTGGAATAGTGGATGGAGCAACAATTGACTCACTTAGAAGTATGAAGTGGAGATCCGGAATCCCAGAGGACGGAAGTTTTTCAGGGACAGTGCCAGCAGGATGTCACTACGGGGTTCGTTTCGGACACTATGACAAAGTTCTTTGTGACCAAGAGTGGAGTAATGGATACATAAGAGAGCTAGACATGAACATAATTGACCATGGAGTAACATATGATATTTCAATTACAGAATAAGAATGCAAAGATATTAATACTGGTAATTATGGCCGTGTATAGCGGGCTTGTCATTTCTTCTGATGAGACAAGAGAAAAGAATTTGAAAAAAGAAATAATTGAGTTATCTATAAAAATAAAAGAAGATAGACTTAAGAAACTTAAGTCCATTGAAGAGAGAAAAGCACAGAGAAAAAGAATAGTAAAAAATTCAGATAAGTGATATTTTCAATTATAAATAAAGGATCATAATGAAATACATACTGCTATCAATGTTTATATTAAATTTTAGCGCTTTAGGTTCAGCTATTACTCCAAAGTGTCACCTAGGCAGAGATATAATCGATGATATCCCCCCATGTACCAAAACGATAAAAGGCGAAAATCTATACCAAACAACAGATCCATTAACATCCAAACGGCGCAAATTCCGGAAATTCGGCAAGCTATTAATTCGCTACCAGAATGACAAGCCACTAGATTTGAACCTACGTTTTATTGATTCTAAAGGAATCGAGCGCTT
The DNA here is from genome assembly GCA_913058265.1 of uncultured Oligoflexia bacterium. Classification (GTDB taxonomy): domain Bacteria; phylum Bdellovibrionota; class Bacteriovoracia; order Bacteriovoracales; family Bacteriovoracaceae. The sequence goes on along the minus strand of CAJXPQ010000022.1, from coordinate 6,941 downwards.
CCCAACAAAGTCAAGTCATTATTCATACGGTAAGCGTAAAACAAAAAAGGGAATTCAATATGAATTCGAATATCCAAAAATAATTATGGAATTCATCTTGGTAATTGATAAGAACATTCCTCTTAAAAATATTAAAAAGGTGAAAAACCATTTCCCAAAGATTACCAAACTAAACAAGGACGAAGCACTTAAGACAAGGGAATTGATACTAGAAAGAAATGATAAATCGAAATATAGAAATATATACTATATTGGAAAGTATAAAGAAAAAGCAATGTACAACTATTACCTTTCAAATTATAATGACTTCAAGATTCTGTACAGGGAACTTATCTCTGAATCAAGAATTCCCTCCAAAGACAATACCCCACATACATACAAACAATTCATCTTTGATAAAGATTATAATTACCTATTCATGCTTGTCGGGGATATTGGTCCATCTAAGTTTCACCCCGCTTACACTTTTAGTTTGCACGGCATTGAATACCTCGCTGCATATAGCGGATTTTATAATCAAGAGAAAGAAGGACTTCACTCAACGATTGAAATTCATACATATGGGGCACTGTACTTATTCTTTAAAATTAACGGAAAATACTACAAACGTGGGATGATTGATAGAGAACACATTTTATCGTTATGATTAAGTGGATTAAATTCATAACGTTTATTAAATAGAATTGGAATGGATACAAAGAAAAGTTCGAACCAGAACAATACAAACAATGTAACAACATATTTATACTTCATACTTGTAGGTACGAACATAATTACTTGCGGACATACGATCACTCAAAAAAAGTTTCCAATAACTAGAGGCGATTGAAAGACTTGTACTCTATATTGAGAACTCCCCTCCTATAGCAAGTTTTTCAATAACTCAGTTAAGTGATAATTCATATCAAATGGATGCAAGTCAGTCCTTGGATTCTGACGGAAACATTGTAGAATATAAGTATACGATTACAGACCAAGATGGAGTTATAACTGAAGTGATTCAAGCAGAAGCCATACTAGATAGAACAATTTTAACTGGAGGAGTTTTAACCATAGCTCTTTCAGTTAAAGATAATCTTGATCTATATTCTGATGTAGTGACCAAGAGCTTTGAAATTGATGTCCTACCTCCAATGCCAGATGAGGCTGAAAATAATTCCACCATAGCAGGAATTGATTCTGATGGTGATGGGGTTCGGGATGATGTTGAGAGGTATATTGCGAGTTTACCACATACCGTTGAGCAAAAGAGAGGATTGAAAGTATATTCAAAAAAATTACAGATAAGCCTCGCAATCGCTGATGATAAAGTAGCATCAATACAGAATACCTTTGATGAAATTTCTCAAACATATTGTTTAAGGTCAATGCTTGCAGACGATGAGGTAAACTCACTCACTGCAGACTTGAAGGTTGAACAGTACAATACAAAAGCAAGGCTTCTGAAGTGGGCAAAGTATGATTCAAATTTTTCAGGTAAACTTGTCATAACAGACAGTGACACTACTCAATATCAAAAATATTGTAGATAATTTAAAAGGATTTTATGAAATACATTAGTTTTATTATAATATTAACTTCATGCATTGGTTCGGCAAGCCTTGCAGAGTTACAAGGTCCGGATCTTGATAACAATGGAGTTAGAGATGATATTGACCAATACATTGATTCTCTTGAAGATGTAACCGATGAATACAGACAGGCGTTACGTGACTACGCATACTATGCGAGAGAGAGTTTTAAGTATGATGATAATAAAAAGGAATCAATAAAGAATTCATATCGTATGTCTTGGGCATATAATTGTATGGCCCTTATAGGAAGTGAAGCTATCGACCATATACTTCCAAAAATTCAAGAGTTTAATAAAGTAAATAGAGCAGCCAGAAAGAAAATTTCTGTAGAGACAAAAAAAATAAACCTTCTAGACAGCAAAACTGCTAAAGATGAACATCATAAAAAAGCAACAAAGGTTCTAAGAGCAATAAATAATAAATATCGGGCTGTGAATGATGAAGACAAAGCCATTAGTCAAAAATTCAGAAATATTCGAAACAAAATGGCAAAAATTGTTCGTAATACAAGGTTAAGAAAAAATTCATTTCATAAACATGACTTACATTTTCATGGGAAAATGGTCATATCAGCAAAGGATAAAAGTCGTGTTTGTGGATTTAGAAAAAGAGGTTATCTATGAGATTCAATTTCATTTTATTGATATTTTTTTTAAGTATTTCGACTCAATCTTCAGCAAATAACTGTGCTAATGAAGGCGATGATACAAAGTACGCTGAATGCATTCCTTGTACTAAAGAGCACAAACTTGGCTTTGTTTACCTCAACGGAATAAATAATGAAAGAGATAAGGTTAACGACTCAGTCACTCACATTGAGAGTATAATCAAAAGAGAACAAGAGATTGCTAACATTAATATCAAAGACACATGCACAGGTTACACCTACAACCAGACCTATGGCATACTACAAGATACAATTGAAGTTGTAGGGCAAAAGCTTAATGAAACAAATAGTAAGTTTGGCACACAACTTAACGACAAAGACATTGCCCGCTTTATTTTTAAGCGTAAAAAACTTATCGATTTATTAATTAAAGGTATTACAAAAGAAGGTGGAACAAAGGTCGTTGTACTGGGTCATGTTATAAACATTATTGGAGACTTAATCTTATATATGAAAGTCAAAGCATCTGTGTCTCAGCATGAATCATCCTATACTGAAATCAGCAATGATATAAAACAAAACTTTTACAATTCAGGTGTTCCAATTGTGTTAATTAGCCATTCACAAGGTAATCTATTTGCGAATGATATATACGATATACTCGCAAATGATTCCGATAAAGACGTAAGAGATTATGTTGCACAAAAACTAGCAAATCTACAAATAGGGACCCCAGCGAACACTGTAAAGGCCAAATTTTGGGACTATTACACACATCCAGATGACAAAATCATTGATGACTTAGTTAATGGGCCACTTGCAGGTTTTGACATCTTAGATCCCAATATCGCTATCTACCCACAAGAGTATAGAAGCTATCGCACTCTTGCCAGCACTGCAGGCATAAACTCTGTTCTTAGCACTGTCGACTATATTTCTCATGGCTTTGTTGAAACCTACTCTAGTGAAACTGCCTATGGTTCAATAGTTCCGAAATGGCTAGACCCAACACCTGTAGTCATTACGACTGATGATGACATTGTACTTGATAGCTATACATCTCTTGAGGGTGATAATATTAAGCTATCAGAGTTTAGTGAGAATAAGGATTTCGCAAGAATGTCTGACATCTTCTACAACAAACTAAATGACCTTGCTAAAAAAGTAGTTGCAAAACAATGTACTCTTGCAAGCTCAGGGGCTAAAGCATTTAGCGATCTTGAAAGTTTACAGGTATACCTTCGCTCTAATGCTATCAAGGAAAACCTTCTAGACTCTAACAATCAAATAACTACAATCTCTTATGATATAAATTTAAACAACTCAAACTTAGCCTCGCTAAAGGCTGACGAATACTCCACTGTCGTTCGATATAAAGATGGAACAGAAAACTTAATACCCTTCAATGGTATAAGTGCAGACCTTAATATCAGTGAAGATGCGAGTAATATTGATTCATTTTACTTAATGACAACAAGAGACTTTACCACAGGTCAGTATGCTCACTCTTCTTGCCAGAAGTTTGAGATTCCAATGAAGACATATAAAAATTTTGAATCCAAATACAAGGTACTACCCTACAAAAACATTCTCAGCAGAGTCGGTGGAAACATATCTATTGAGAGATTTTATATTTCCTGGTTAAATGAACCAACATCTCTAGTTATAAATGATGTAAGTATTGATACTTCAACAGCATTAAATAGAAGTTTGATTGTTGACTCAGCAGTTGATCTTGAAACAAAGTATCAATTTAGTTTCGTTAATGAGAATACAACTTTTGAGCTAAATACTATTTATTCATTAAAATATAGTCCGAACTTTAATGTAGATTTCTTTTTATACTCCGGAAGAAACCCTGGTTTCAATATTATTGCAGATGATACAAATATATATGATTCAAATGCCACACCAATATCTCCGAGAGAGTATGATTCAAGTCTTCTTGGAGTGCCTTACTTCGAATGTTATAATTATAGTTACGAGAGAACCTATAGCTTAAATATTGGGATGAAGTACAAATCAGGTGTTCACAATACGACTACTGATATCTTTTATCAGGATGATCAAATACTTCAAAACTACAGTTTAGATTGTGCAGACTATGCGCCTGAAGGGTTTTAGAGAGAAACTTCACGGGCGCAAACCATTCCACAGAACTCACAACTGCTGGACAGTGGAACCTGTCAATTATTGCAACTGATAATGATAACCAAAAGTCAGATCCATTTAGCTTTAGCGTTGAGATTGAAAACTCCCCTCCTATAGCAAGTTTTTCAATAACTCAGTTAAGTGATAATTCATATCAAATGGATGCAAGTCAGTCCTTGGATTCTGACGGAAACATTGTAGAATATAAGTATACGATTACAGACCAAGATGGAGTTATAACTGAAGTGATTCAAGCAGAAGCCATACTAGATAGAACAATTTTAACTGGAGGAGTTTTAACCATAGCTCTTTCAGTTAAAGATAATCTTGATCTATATTCTGATGTAGTGACCAAGAGCTTTGAAATTGATGTTCTACCTCCAATGCCAGATGAGGTTGAAAATAATTCAACAATAGCAGGAATTGATTCTGATGGTGATGGTGTGAGGGATGATGTTGAGAGGTATATTGCGAGTTTGCCTCATACCACTGAACAGAAGAAAGAACTTAAACATTATTCCAAAATTTTACAAAGAGCATTTGAAGTATCAGATAATAAAGATGCTTCTGTTCAAAACACATTTGATGAAATAACTCAAGTGTATTGTCTCAAATCCAAAATAGATGAAGATACTTTAGATGAACTAATAGATGAACTAAATATAAAAACAAATAATACTCTACTAAGACTTAAAAAATGGGCTTTAGTTAAAGGTCACTTTTCAGGAAAAACTGTTTTCACTGAAAACGACGAATCAGTATACGGGGAATTTTGCAATGAATAACAAATTTACTTTACTACTATTACTATTAGGACTGATCTCATGTCTTGAGTCTTACTCAGGTGGAGTTTTAGGCCCTGATAAGGATAATGATGGCGTAAGGGATGATGTCCAAGAGTGGATAGAAAAATCTTTCAAGAATCCTAATCAAGCTATGGCCTACAAACAATATGCAAAAGCCTTAAGACATATACATGAACATAGTAAAAATAAAAAGAAATCAATACTTGCAATCAGAATGCTTTCTAGGTCCAGAGATTGTGAGAGATTGTTACGTAAGCAGAACCCAACTTACTTCTACCTTTGGAAAAGAAAAAGAGAGCATGCATCAAAGCTTAGAAGATTGATTAAAAAATATCCAGGAGATAAAAAAACTCATAAAAGAGGCCCTGAATACCTTAAAGAGTATTATAAGCTTGAAAAAGAATATCGAGCTGATCTAGATCGCTTCGATCCAATAAGAAATGTACTAAAAACAACACTTCCCTTTGAAGAAATTATTTCAAAAATGAATAACACAAGAGAAAGAAAAAGGAATTATAATGAAGCATATAGAAATTTTGGAGGGCAGACAGTTTTTTTCTCAAATGACTATAAAGAAGTTTGTGAGTTTGAACCTGTCAAAAGTAATATTGAGCTATTTTATAAAGTTGATTAACAAGGAACGATGAATCTAAGTATGGAGCCTACTGTGAAAAATAAAAAAATCTTAATTTTATTTATATTACTATCAATACTTATATCATGCCTTAAGGATGATCAAAGAACTCCTGCAGAAAAAGAGATGGATAGGCAGGTGGGCATGATTGATGACCGAAAAACAGTACTTGGACCAGATAATAATAATAACGGAGTAAGAGATGATATTGAATATTGGATCAATCATGCTCCACAAATCATTAACAAGGATATCAAGCAAGCTGCAATGTGGTACGCCAAAACTCAAAGAGATATTCAGATGCACTCTGATGATAAAGAAAAATCTATAAAAGCAATGAGTGAAATGGATACTGCATTTTCTTGTTTAAGCATGATTCTCTGGGAAACAAAAATTGATTTTAAAGAAGACTATATTTATAAAAAGATAATTGAACTAAGTGAAAACACTCGAAAAAGAAGCAAGGCTTACTCAAGGGCAGACCTACATTTTGCCGGACAAGTGGGTCCCAGTAAAAACTTTGCAGATGAGACATGTTACTTTGAGCTTGAAGGTAGTTATAGAAAAAGAATGACAGAGAAAGAACTTAAAAGATGGTATAAAAAACATAGCAAAGGGAATAAATGATAAAATTAATCTTACTTACCCAATTGTTTCTTATTAATATTGTTTTTGCAAAAGAGACTATTGATATTACTTTTAAGTATTTCGACTAATTCTTTAGCAAATGATTGTGCTAATGAAGGTGATGACACAAAGTATGCTGAGTGTATTCCCTGTACTGAGGAACACAAGCTTGGTTTTGTTTATCTCAACGGAATAAATAGTAAAAGATTTAGAAGTAAACTTAAAGATTAAAACATACAATCGAAAGCATCGATTACTTGAATGGGCAAAAACCCAGGATCACTTTGCTGGACAAATTGTGTACATTGAAACAGATAAGGAAAAGTATGGAACATACTGTGATTAAAAAATGGATTATATCATTTCTACTTATTTTAAGTATAACAAGTTGCCTTAGTTCTTCGGTAGAAGACTTAATGGGCCCTGATGAAGATAAAAATGGAATAAGAGATGATGTTGACATATTTATTAAACGGCAAGATGTGAAAGAAGAATACAGGGATGCAATGAGACAATATGCATTCTATGCTAGGGAGTCATTT
>CAJXPQ010000021.1 GCA_913058265.1 uncultured Oligoflexia bacterium | reverse complement strand
CAACTCCAAAGAGTTGCATTATTGAACAGGTTTCTTCTCATCTTTTCTACCTTCCGAAGAAGGTAAAACTGTTACTTATTATTTAATTGTCAAAGATCTATTTACTTTTACGTGCGAAAAAATCACAAGATAAGCAAGCGCTTATTTTGTAATTGTCTGATGCGTTCAAGTGAGATGGCATATTAGTTTCAATTACCTGTTACGTCAACACTTTTTTTCTTATTACATACCTTTTTTTTATCTTTTTTTTTAGCCTAAGATTTTAAAGGATATCCGGCCGCTGAAAGCCCTTCTATCACACGTTTCTCACAATCCTTAATGAAGTCTGAGTCAAGTGTTTTGCTCGGATCCTCAAATGTCATGGTCAAGGTAACTGCATTATGCTCTTCGCTTAGGGAAAATACATCTGCAATCATAAACTCAGTAAGCTCTTTAATCTTTAACTTCTTAAATACAGTTAATGTTTCTGCCGCTGGAGTCTCTTTAGAAACCAAAACTGTACAATCAAATTTTGAACTTGGAAATTTTGATATTGGAGTATACTTATCTTTAGTCTTAATCTCTCTCGTATGAAAATCTGTCACATCAATAACAGCAAATGAGAAGTTCCCCTTCGCCTTGAATTGTTTCATGACAAGTGGATGAGCAGAACAAACAACACCATTAAACTTACCCATAATTCTAATATTTACATACTCATTAGGATGAGCACCAAACCAATCTTTACTCACAAGTGGATTATCAAATTTACCGCTATCCCTCATTGTATCGAAAGGAATATTTAAGTAACGAAGTAATCCCTCAACAGTATTTAATAAATTTAAAAATGGAGTTTCTTTCTTATCAAACATACCAATAATTAATTGGTGTCGTTCTTGAGAAAAATTCTTCGAGTCAGGTAGATAACTTCTACCAAGTTCAAAGAAGTTAAACGTTGAGAAGTTCTTAGCATTTATCGCAACAGTGTTCAGTGCGTGCGGGACTAACGTTGGCCTCATTCGATCTGCTTCCACTGACAGCGCATTAACAAGAACTAACTCTTCATTCATCGTAGGCCACTTAGCCTTTGTTAAAAGCTTTGCCCCAATCATTGGATATGTCATAACTTCCAATGACTTTCCATTCATCATCATAAAGTCTTGAATTTTTCGATACAAGACTTTTGCAGGTTCAAGTCTTGTTGTTTCAATATCTGATTGCGGACTAACAGGCACAATATTATCGTAACCAATAACTCTCCCTACTTCCTCAATAAGACAGGCTTCATACTCAATGTCTTTCGTTGTTCTAAAACTAGGAAGCGTTACTTCAAGCTCACCGTTAGTATTCTTCACATCAAACTCGAGATGTTTGAAGATAGAAAGTAACTTATCGTCTGAAACTTCGTGTCCAAGAGTCGAACAAATTCTTTTTGTAGATGTTTTTATAACTTTTGTTTTTATTGCTGAGAGATCCTCACCATCGTACTCTGCCTTTCCTATGATCTTAGCATCAGGACAAAGCTCTTTAACTAATTCGAAAGTTCTAAGGAGTGTTCTGTAACATTGTTTTGAATCAAGACTTTTCTCATACCTTTGGGAAGAGTCTGAACGAAGTCCAAGACGAGTTGAAGTCTTGCGAACTTCTTCAGCGGTCCAATTAGCAACCTCAATAAAAATTTTGCTAGTGCTATCTGTAACTCCAGAGTTTAATCCCCCCATAATTCCTGCAAGGACAAGTGGTTTTTCTGAATCACAAATAACTGTATCAGTTGCAACAAGTTTTCTATCAACTTCATCAAGTGTTTTAAAAGTCGAATCACTACCAACTCTGTTAATATGAATTGTATTATCTTTAATGGTTTCACGGTCAAAAATATGCAGCGGCATACCAAGTTCTAACATTACGTAGTTTGAAATATCTACAATATTATTAATTGACCTCAACCCACATGATTCAATTCGACTAACAATCCACGCGGGAGTTGGTCCTACTTTTATATTATCAACAGATAGACCGAAGTAAGCTTTACAAGAAGAATCCTGTTCTACCTTCGGAGTTATTGGAGACTTGTCAGCTGTAAACTGAGACTCTATTTTTTTCTCCCAATCACTTGAGTAAGGGGTTGCAAGGGGAACTTCATATGCTGCAGAAAATTCTCTCGCAATACCATAATGTCCCCATAGATCAGGTCTATGTGTGAGTGACTTATTATCAACATCTAAGATTGTATCTGCCTTTAGATCTAGGAAATCAATCATAGACATTCCAATTTCTGCATTCTCAGGAAGCTCCATCAAACCACTAGTTCCTTCACCTGTACCAAGTTCCGTTTCAGAACAAAGCATTCCTTCAGATAAGTAACCACGGATCTTTTTAGGCTCAAGTGTTAAGCCGTTTGGAAGAGTCACTCCAAGGGGGGCATAGGGAACCTTAAGGCCCACTGCTACATTTGGAGCACCACATACAACTTCTTTTGTTTCAGAATCACCGAAATCAAAAGTGACAAGGTTTAATTTGTCCGCCTCAGGATGCTTAACCAGAGATTTTATTTGTGCGACTTTAATTTGCTTTAAATGCTTAAACGTTGTTTCAACGCCTTCAACCTCAGCAGTAGTCATAGTAAATGCATTTGCTAAATCGTCAGCATCTACTTGTGGAAGTTTTACAAAATCGTTTACCCAATCTAATGAAATATGCACTGTATATACCTTTTCCTAATACGCTTTAAATTGTTTGTTAAATCTAAGGTCTCCAGAGTGGAGATGACGAATATCTTCAATCATATACTTAACCATAACAAGACGATCAAGCCCTAAACCAAACGCGAATCCATTATACTCTTCAGGGTCGATACCTCCGGCCCGTAAAACATTTGGATGTACCATTCCACATGGAAGTAATTCTAACCACCCACTATGCTTCGATTCTCCCTTGCCAGGTTTTTTCCATCTGATATCAAGTTCAAAGCCAGGTTCAACAAATGGGAAATATCCAGGGCGAAGTCGAACCTCCATATCTTTCTTAAAAATTTCTTTTAATAATGTTTTCATGAAGTAAATAAGGTTACCGACAGTTATATCTTTTCCAACCATCATCCCTTCTAATTGATGAAAACACATCTCGTGAGTGGCGTCAGTCCTCTCACACCTAAAAACCTTCCCAGGTCCGACAAACTTAAACGGAGGCTTTCTAGACTGCATACCTCTAACCTGAATAGTTGAAGTGTGTGTTCTAAGTAAATGCTCCATATCTTTAAACCAAAATGTATCTTGCATATCACGTGCAGGATGAGTATCTGGAATATTTAACGCCTCGAAGTTGTGAAAATCATCTTCAATATGAGGTCCATCAAGAACATCAAAGCCCATTGAAACGAAGATATCTTCAATTTCTCTTTGAATCTGAGAAACGGGGTGTAATCCTCCTGCCTGAAGCCCAAGATCCTTGACTGAGTCAACAAGTGAGAAGTCCAGCTTACTTTCTGCCAGCTTGGCATTCACTTCTTTAAGCTCAATTTCTTGGAGCTTGGCCATAATATTTTTTTCAATATCTTGCTTAATTTGATTAGATTTAGGGCCAATCTCTTTTCTTTGCTCTGGTGTAGCATCTTTTAGAGACTTGAGAATCTCGGCCAGACTGCCTTTCTTACCAATAACAGAAGACTTAAGTGAAAGAACATCCGCTTGTTTAGTCAAATTTTGAAGTTTAGTTTGGAAATCATCAAAGATTTCATCCATTTTTTGCAACATTTATCGATCCTATAAAATTCATTTAAAAGTACGAGGTAGCCTAGCAAAGAATGTTGGATTGTGCCAGAAAGACATATAAATAATATTTACTAAAAGGTTGACTCTAATTCATTATAGAATTCTTGCAGCTCGGGTTGGGTGACAAGTGCCGTTCCTTTCTTCGCAACAACGACTCCTGAAGCACAGTTTCCTATCCACGCTGCCTCTTCCAAAGTTGCGCCGCAAGCAAGTGCAGAGACAATTGTGCTAATAGCGGTGTCACCTGCACCAGAGACATCAAAGACTTCTCTTGCAACGGTTGGGATCGTTTTCATTTTTCCCCCAGTTTCTTTGTCAGTAATGGCCATACCATTAGCACCAAGGGTAATTATGAGTTTATTTAGATTTAATTTATCCATTAAAATTTCAGAGATCTTTTGAGTATCTGTTTCCTGATAACCTAAAGCCTTGACCATAAGCTCACTTTCCAGTTGGTTAGGTTTCAATAAATCAACTCCAGCGTAAAAGTGCGGGTCAGTGGTACGAGAAGGATCAACAGCGACAAACTGATTGTTATCTTTAGCGATTTTGATAATACGACTTGAGAAATCTTTACAGAACATACCTTTGCCATAGTCTTCTAAAATAATGGCACTATGTTCATCAACAAACTCTGTGACTCGTAAACAAATACGGTCCACATCAGCGGGAAGTAAGCTTGATTTCGTTTCATAGTCTACACGACAAACCTGTTGGACTTGTGTCACAACCCTTTCTTTAAAAGTTGTCATTCTATTTTCACAGCGAACAATACCCCATGTAGAGAGGCTATTTTCCTCTAAGAGATTTTCAAATACATTTCCATTTGTATCATCACCGATGACACCACAGATTGTAGATTTTATATTTAAGCTATTTAAGTTGTCAGTAACGTTTGCCGCCAATCCAAGCTTGTTCCATTCTTCATAAACTTCTACAACAGGAACAGGTGCTTCGGGAGAAATCCTACTAACGCGGCCTTTGGTATATTTATCGATACCGACATCTCCTATAACGAGAATTGGCTTAAGTTTTTCGAATTGGTTTAATATCTCTTTAAAACGTGTACTACTGATCATAAAAATTCCTTTCGTTAAATTTATAATGATAGCAGTGATATGACAAAAATTAGTTGAGGCGACTATGGTATAAATTTGTAACTTGTTGAACTATTTCTTCCACACTTAACTTAGTGGAGTCGATTTCAACTGCATCGTCAGCTTTTTTTAGTGGCGCAATGCTTCTTTGCTCGTCCGCTCTATCTCGCGTATTGATATCAGCGAGAATTTTATCGAACTCATACTCAAGAGAAGAGTCTTTCTCCTGAAGTTGTTCAAGTCTTCTTTCGGCCCTTACTTTGGCGTCTGCCACCAGAAAGACTTTCAAAATAGCATCAGGAAAAATCACTGTTCCGATATCTCGACCGTCTAAAATCGATGGGACCTGCTCTGAGACTGATCTTTGTATGGTTTTTAAGTAATCTCTTACCGAGGTTACTTGTGAGAATTTTGAAGCAAGTTTAGAGACATGATGCTGTCTAATTTTTTCAGTGAGATCTTCACTGTTTATTGATACCAAGCAGTCATCTGAACTTTGATAATCAAAACTAAGATTATCTAAAAATGTCCTAATGCCCACTTCATCATGCTGCTCAAGACCTGCTTTATCAAGAGCATAGGCAAGAGCACGAAACATTGAGCCCGTATCTAGATAAGTAAGACCTAGATTTTCCGCAATCTGTTTTGCTATGGTTGATTTTCCACTTCCACTGGGGCCATCAATTGCAATAACATTCGTTTTCATTTCTTCGTTAGACATCAAAAGCCTTCTGCATTTTCAATAGGTAACCTTCTTTAAAATTAAGAGTTTTCCATTTTGACTCAGACCTGACAAATAGTAAAATAGGATTAATAAATTCAGTGAGATCGTTTTGAACTGTTTCTATATGCACAGCTTTACTCCACTCTGGATAGTCACTAATGCGGCTGGCCTGAGCCTCAATCAGTAGTGAGTACATCATATCGAAACGAAGGTCTGCTTTTGGTGTTAACTCAATATACTTTTTGAATAGTAAAAACTCTCGCTCTGGAGTCCACATAGATACAGAGTCATGGGCCTTTATTTTATAGATATCTTTAATAACTTCAAAACGTTGATCAACGAGATCCATAAACTTCAAATTTAAGATATCAAGTTCGCGACGTAAATGGTTGGTTAGTTTTTCGTTGTTAGTAGACATTAGATTTTTGTTACGATTCTTTTATAGGCACGTTCAACTTTATCCAGATATTCATTTTTTGATCCAACAGGAAGATTCTTTCTTAGTCTGAATCTTGTCCAGCCAGGTCCCATATTATAAGCAACTGTTGCATACTTATGACTTTTAAATGATGAAAGTAAACCTTTTAAATAAATAACACCCAGTTCAATATTTACAAGTTTTTTAAGATGCACTTTCTGTGCGGCCTTAGGAACATTGTACGGAAAATAAGCATGAATATTGAATTCATTCTGCTCTACTAAAAGTGTATTTCCAGCTCTTCTGTACTTCTTATAAACATACTTTCTGGTCTCAGGCATTATCTGCATAAGACCACGAGCTCCCGCCCAACTTTTTGCTGAGTACTGGAAGTGACTCTCAGTCCACATAACAGATAGTACCCATATAGGATCAACTTGATGCTTTTCAGCTATTTTTAAAACTGCGCGAACATACTTTTCAGCATTCTTACTCATTGAAGTAGGAACACTGCTCAAGATCGCTTCTTCAGCATCTGTTTTAGAAACTTTATTAAAAAACGTTAAGTTATCTAAGTAAAAACCTAACTGGGTATCGGCATAAGAGTAAGACATACTTTTTGCCACTAAGTCTTTAACATCAATTTTTTCAGACTCTTTTAAACTCTCAGGGATTTGTGTTACCAAGCTGGTTTCAGCAAAGGCAAGCTCCTTCACCAAAGAAGTTGAATCTCCAAAGTTCATTAGTCCTAAACCCAATACAAAAGAGGCGATTAAAATTTTTAGTTCCAAAGCGTGCAAAATCCAGAAAGCCCTTAAGTTAAAGGCTCCAGAAGTTGACGCACTGTACATTATACGTCGTATTGATTCCATGGAGCGGTTTGTAGCCTAGGTAGCGAGTAAAAGTAAATATATATATTGTAAATAGGCTAAAAATTACAGATCATATATGAGCTAATACTTATAATGAGGAACCCACTGTGTCAGAAAAAGAATTGTTTAACCACCTAAGAGACGAAAAATCCCTGTATTTATCACAACATAAGTCCAATCCCATCAATTGGTACCCCTATGGACCTATAGCTCTTGAAAAAGCGCAGTCTGAAAATAAACCGATCTTTTTATCTATTGGCTATAGTGCTTGTCACTGGTGTCATGTGATGGCGAAAGAAACTTTTGAGGATCCTAAGGTTGCTGAGTTTCTAAATGAACACTTTATAAGTATCAAAGTTGATAAGGAAGAACTACCTGACGTTGATAGCTATTATCAACTTGCTTGCCAAGTGACTAACGGCCGTGGCGGTTGGCCTTTGAACGCTTTTCTCACTTCAGATATGAAGCCCTATTTTGTTGGGACATACTTTCCTATTGTTGGAGATAAAAATATTCCGGGCTTTATGGATCTCGTCACAAATTTACATAAAGCATACACAGATGAAAACGATACGGTTCAAACAAATGCAAACCAAGTCATAGAGGCGATAACTCAACCACCTAAATATGAACAAAAGATTGAATTCGAAGGACATTACCCTGGCGCCGCTGCCGTTATGAATGCTCTAAAAAACTATCAAGATAATGACTGGGGTGGCTACGGAACAGAGCCTAAATTTACCCACTATGCTTTTCTTGAGTGGGCCATTGAGCATATGCTCGAAGGAATGATTCCTAAAGAATTTGGAGATCATGTCGTAAAAACAATTGAGATGATGCTTATGGGTGGGATTAATGACCACGCCAGAGGTGGAGTCCATAGATATGCTGTAGATCAAGCGTGGAAGGTTCCACATTTTGAAAAAATGCTTTATGACCAAGCGGGTTTACTAAAACTTCTAAGTAAGGCGAGCTTGCTCTTTCCATCTCCCCTGGTATTCGATTCAATCATACAGACTCTCGACTACTTAAAACATGAAATGCTTAGCGAGGAAAACTTTTTCTTCTCTGGTCAAGACTCAGATTCAGAAGAAGTTGAAGGCCTCTACTTCACTTTCTCAAAAGAAGAATTTGTCGAGAGTATTATTCACTTTGATGCCGAACTTGAAAAAGATATGGATAAAATTCTTAAGTGGTTTGATATTTCAGAAAAAGGAAATTTTGAAAATAATTTAAATATCATTGCACTGAATCCTCAACATAAAGCAGAGTACTTCACTCCTGATGGTTGGACTCAAATGAGAAAAGTTCGCCAGGCACTGTTTACGGCGAGAAAAATGCGAATGCCACCAATGACAGACAGCAAAGGTGTTGCCAGTTGGAACTTTCAAATGGCCACAGCTTTACTTGAGACGATTCAATACTCAAAAATTGAAGCGATAAAAAATTCTGCACAAGAATTATTCACAACGGTTCATGAATCACTCATCACGACATTTATGTACACTGATGAAGAGAATAAAAATCGTATCCATACAACAACAACCAGAACTGGGCATGTACCATTATTTGAAGACTATATCTTCTTTGCTGAGTTTTCTCTAAAAAGCTACGAGCTATACGGGGAAGAGAACTTTCGTTTAAATGGTATTGAAGCCTTGAAATTTACAATTAATGAATTTTATAAGGATGGCTTCTTCTTTACCCGTGCCATTGCTTATGACGACACAGAACAATACCAAAACCTACATACTTCTATTTTTGATCAATCCTATAAAGCCCCCCTAGCGACCATGATATCTTTACTAAGAAAGTGGTCACTTGTAGATATAGATATCAAAGAGTCATTAGAAAAACTTGAAAGCTCAATTGATAGTCTAACTCACTTAAGTCTTCAAAATCCTCTTGCTTTTGGTGAAACTTTAAGAGCATTGGTTTACCCAGATGAGGCCTATAGAAAGGTTGAAGTACCAAAGGCATGGATTAAACAAGGACGCTTCCAACAGTTTTTAATTAACTTCTCTCATCGTTTTGCTCTTACTTATCACGAAAGAGAAGATGATAAATGGCAAATATGTACTGCCACAGAATGTGAAGTACAGGGAAGCGGTCATGATGAATTCACCTCAATCTTTAAAGCGGCCCCTCAAGATGACAAAGAATAGTTTACTTGAGGGTATCACCATCGTTGATTTTAGTGCCCGCCTGCCAGGACCTCTTGCATCACAAGTACTTTCTTCTCTAGGGGCAAGTATTATAAAACTTGAAAATACTGATATTGGTGGAGATCCCTTTAATAATGATGCCTACACAAACGATGCTCCCTATTTCAAAGATTGGTACCAGCAATTAAATGCTGGTAAAGAGATTGTTTCTCTAGGTTTTGAGGAAGATAAAGAAAAAATTAAAAGTCTTATTGAGAGTTCTGATCTTATTCTTATTAATGAATCAAAATACCTCTTAAATTATATAAAAGACCTTTCACCTAAACCAACCTTGATTATTTCTGCAGGAAAAGGTCAATTTCGTTTTCTGCACGACCTTAATGCCATGGGGGTAACAAAGGTCTTTAAAGAGCATTTAAAAAATTCTTCAACTCCACCCTTTCTGCCTTTTGCAGGTATGATATACGGTCAACAGCTGGCCACTACGGCGTTGGCGCTAATACTTAAGTCTCAAAAAACAAATGAGCAGCTCACCCAAACTATTTATTTAAAAGACACTACTGAAGATATCTTTAACTTACTTCATTCTGACCAGTATCTTCCTAATGGAAAGTTCCTGCATAACGGTGCCTTCCCCTGTTATAATACGTATGAGCTCAAAGATGGTGCATATGTCTGCCTTGGAGCAGTTGAGGATAAATTCTGGATTCCTTTTACGCAATGCTTTGATTTACAGCTTTCCGTGGAAGATAAGTTCGATTTAAGTGGAAAAGTGCACAATATCCTAAAAAAATTGTTTGCTAAGTACAATTCATCTGAGATAAAAGAAAAAATAGTTGATAAAGAATTATGTCTTACAATTTCAAGTAAATAGCATTCTTCGTTAAACAAAGGAAAAATTATGACTCAACAAGTAATAGGGTTTCACTACACTCTAAAAGATAACGAAGGAAACGAGATTGATTCTTCAATCGGCGGAACTCCTCTTTTATTTTTAGAAGGAAGTGGACAAATTATTCCAGGTCTAGAAAGCCAAATTGCGGGTCTTTCAGTTGGTGACAAGAAAAGCGTAGAAGTTAAAGCTGCTGCAGGTTACGGTGAAATCATCGAAGACTTAAAAATTACAGTTCAAAAAACTCAATTTCCTGAGGGCCAAGAAGTTAAAGTTGGTGATCAGTTTCAAGTAAACGAAGAAGCTAACGCTCCAATATTTACAGTTATCAGTATTGAAGAAGAGAACGTACATATTGATGGTAATCATCCTATGGCCGGAAAAGACTTAACTTTTGATGTAGAAATTACTGAAAAAAGAGAAGCAACTGCAGATGAGCTTTCTCATGGGCATGCCCACGGAGAAGGTGGCCATAACCACTAAGAATTATTGCTTAAGTATATATAAAAAAAGCCGGCTTTTTGCTGGCTTTTTTTTTTGTCTAAAAAAGAGTTTTAATACGACAAGCTTACGCCTTTCTACTTATCCCAATTTTAGTTCTGCCTTTAGAGAGTGAATCACCAGCTCTATCGCTATGATCAATTTTATCTAATCGCTCAAATACAATCTTAAATACTTCAGTAGTACTTGACTCCAATCGATTTATTCTATTCACTAGATTCTTCTCAAGCAAACGAAAACTACGTAACTTAGTAAAGATTCTCATAATTGCTATATTCACTAGAGCTGCTTGATCACTTTTGAGAACACTAGAAAGCATAGCAACTCCATTCTCAGTAAATACAAGAGGGTGTTTTTGTTTACCACCCCTTCCTTCTTTTGAAGTACCAATTTGGCACTTCAAAGATTCGTACTCTTCTTTTGTTAATTGGAACATAAAATCTTCTGGAAAACGAATTAGATTTCTACGAACCTGTCGATTAAGGGCCTTAGTTTCCACTCCATAGAGCTTTGCCAAATCACTATCAAGCATCACCTTCTGCCCACGAATTATATATATCATTTCGTTAATGCATTCTAATTTAAACTCCACATTGCCTCCATTGCTAACTTGAAAGTACTATTGCAATTTAGCGTCGTTTTCGAGCTGCATAAGCACTTGAAATCACAGAAGCCTAAGCGGCTGAAAAATTTATTGATACATTGAGTTGGTATTTAATGTCTTTTGTCTAAAATCCAGACAATCCTCACCCCCTATCGTAAATCTTACATTTTTCCAATCTTGAACACAAACAAGAGATAGAATTAATCACTAACAATAATTATAATTTAAAGGAATACTATGAAAGCATTAATTCTAATCATGACTCTGACTCTTTCTTTTGGCGCTATTGCTGGAAAGAAAAAACAATTAAAAAAGTTTAAGCGACTTACAAAGATAGCTTTAGATACTTGTTACGGCCTAGAGACTCAAAATGATCAACTTGCATGTTATGGTCAGATTGATACTCAATTATTTGATAGAGAAGAGCTTCCTAGAGGGGCACAGATGACGTTAAGTCTTTGTAACGTAGTTGCTGATAAGCTTATGTGTTTTGAAGAGGCCGTTGCATCAGTTCTTGCTCATGGTACAGAAAAGCAAGCCACAATGTTTGATGCCATAGAAACTACTTGTGATACAGAAGAGGAAGAAGCTGCTGCGGTAACTTGTTACCAAACAGAACTAACAAAGCATGCAGAAAAATTACCGAAGGCTTAAGTAAGAACCTTCACAGTTTAATAAATCTTTAAATGGATCATTTGTTGTAAGCAAAGCTCCATCAAGATCACAATAGTCACATAGTGAAGCCAGAGCATAGGCTTCACTTATTCCAAGAGATGATTCAATCATACAACCAATCATAGTTTTGAAACCGGCCTGTTTGGCTTTCTCCAACAAGTACTTTCCATTCTCAATTCCACCAGCTTTCATTAACTTTACATTTATCCCGTGAAACTTAGATTGAAAAAGCTCAATATCAAAGTCCGATTCGACTGATTCATCAGCTATAATTTCAAATTTTGAGATAGGCTTTAGTGCTTGGTACTCTTTAATCATTAAAGAGCTAAAAGGCTGTTCAATAAATTCTATATTGTAATGACTCATTCGTTTTTCAAATTCAAGATAATTATCCAAGCTCTTAAAGCCCTCATTGGCATCAATTCGAATTTTCTTATTGGTATGCTGACAAACTTCTTCAAGTAAAACCAAATCACTGAGATTCGCGATTTTAAGTTTATAACTCTCAAAGCCTGCATTCTGCTCAATATACTCACCCACATCATCCAAGTCCATCATAGGAATTGAATATGAAGTCAGCACACGAGGCATTTGTTCAATCTTTAAAAAGTTATAGATATCACCTTCAGCTTTTTCTTTTAAGACAACATTGTTATAGGCATTTTTAAAGCTATTACACCATAGAGGATTATAATTATTTGTATTTGAAAGATCTAAAAACTCGGCTTCAATACGCTCAGGATTCTCTCCATAGCGAATATTAGCAGCTATCTCTGATTCATATCCGTTTCGCTCTAAAATATAATTTTCTTTAAAAAGAAATTCATTTCGAGAGATCTTCCAATTCACTTTTAAATCTAATTTGATTTTTTTTAAAGAGAAGCTCATGAATTAAAAGATTTCACTAATAGTAATAAAGTCTTTTGATGTATCAAAGTCAGCAGGAGATATTCCAAGTTTTCCTCTAGGAGTTTGTTCTCTAAAGTATCTATCCCACATTAATGGGTTCACATCAAATTTCATAACCTTGGTATTTAAATCAGAAAACTGTGCAAAATAAAGATAAGCCTTATAGACGAGCTCACTGCAATAGATTGCCTCTTTTCCATCAATAGAATTATTCCATAAAAAGTATCGATCATAAGGAAGACCAACATAACTTAAAAGAACTTTTTTAAAAGTCTCTTTCTCAATAGCATCAGATTTTACATATCTCTTAACTCGAACGGAACTGTTTATTTGGGTCTTATGCATAAATTCATTTAAGCTCACAAGTCTTACACTTCCATAAGCTTCAACAACATAGTCTTCACCATCAATATTTACATAGACTCCAATATGAGAATAAATCGATTCTTCCTGGGCTTCAATTAACGAGCAAGACCAACAATCTAGAGGTTGAAGTAAAACATCCCCTGTTTGTAGGTTGTGGGCGAGAGCACTCTGAGAGCACGCAATAATTAAAATAATGGTAAAAAGCTTAAATCTGGCCATAAATTAAGGCATCCTAAATGAAAATAAGTTCGTATTTTCAATACTTTACCCAGTATTTAACGATTTTGACAAGTTTAGTCTATTTTTCACGTATAATTAAATACATAGAGCATTATGACGATAAGAGGATATATGAAAGCATTAATTTATGGCCTTATTATTTTTGAACTGATTGTAGCACCACTAGGTAGCTCCAGATCCTACGCCCAAGAGGCCACAGAGTGTGAAACTGGTAGTGTCTATAATAATCAACTCAACCGCTGTGTTCTGAGTAAAGATGTGGTGGAAGCCAAGTCTGAGGCGCTCAATTGTAACGGTCTCACAGGTGATGCCTATAAAGAGTGTTTTGATCAGAATGTAAAAGATAAATTAGATGACCAAGAGCAAAGTGGAAAATTAAAAAGTTACACAAAGCCTAAAGCAAACTATCTAACTCCTGCACTGATCTCAATTGCAGCTGGAGTTACACTCTACTATAAAAAAGAAGCACTAAATAATTGTCCATCGACTTCAGTATGGCTCATCCTTGGTGGCGGGCTTAGTACTATAACTGGTGAGTTCCTTGCTCAGAGAGGATATAAAAAGTCAGTCAAAGGTATGGCGGATAAATACAGAGAACGAATGGAAGAAGCAGCTGTCGATACAGAGGCGCAAGTTGAAGTGGCGACAACAAATCAAACAGTCGCTTTTGACTTTCAAATTTCTCAAGAAGAAGCTCGTGAAAAAGCTCATGATATGCGTGCAAAAACTCACACACTTGCCTTTGCTCTCTATACAGCATCAGTATTAGCTGCCATTTACGAAGGAACATTTTCTGCAACTAGTGGTGGGATGCTTGCAGAGTGTAATGTGAAGGAAGATTCGGAAGAAGGTTCGGAAGATACTGAAGAGACAGATTCACAGGAAGCAGATTCACAGGAAGCAGATTCACAGGAAAATCAAACTCAGGAAGCAGATTCACAAGAAACTCAAACTCAGGAAGATGAGACTCCATCTGTGGATGAAAGTGATCCAAATACAGGGTCAATATATTACAATATAAAACCACAACGTGCTCCACTATATGCAATCAATCCTGAGCTCTTTGGAGAATACTATTTTATTGATGATTTAACTGAAGAAGAAATAACTGAAGTTGTTATGAGAAAGCTAGCTAGTATTATTATGCCGACTGCTCATGCGACTACAGATGCTGTAGTCGCTGTAGCAGCTGTAGTGCCTGGAGCTGATGTCGGTGGCACACTTCTACCAAATTGCCCAACTTGTAAAAAAGCTGGAGACTTTGTAGTAAAGATGATTAGAAAGCCTCTTGTAAGAGCGGTTTTAGGTGGGATTTTAGCATTAAACTCTAAGAAGACTGCAGATAATGCAAAAGATTTAGCT
The DNA here is from genome assembly GCA_913058265.1 of uncultured Oligoflexia bacterium. Lineage (GTDB taxonomy): Bacteria > Bdellovibrionota > Bacteriovoracia > Bacteriovoracales > Bacteriovoracaceae. The sequence goes on along the minus strand of CAJXPQ010000021.1, from coordinate 3,108 downwards.
AAAAATTCTAAAGATAGAATAAAATTTTTAAAATCTCTACGAGCTGATTTTGAAGGGGCCGGTGGAGCTGGTTTTGATATTTGTAAACCTGCTGATAGAAAAACTATCGCAAAGCCTGCCTGTTATTGTTCGACAGAAGATGGAGGAAGAGATCCTAGAAAAGAGAACTCGCCTACCTGCCAACAGTTTTGGGCCTCTGGCTCACCTCTTGGAGCCCCAACTCTGTATGGAGCTGACTACGGAGAAAATGCTGATTCACTAAAAGGTTGTACGACTAAAGGTGGCTCTTTTGATCCTGAATGTAAGTGTAAAAGCAAAGTGGATAGTCGAGGAAATAATAATTGTACAACACTATCTGGACAGTTAAAACTAGGTAACCTTGCTCAAATTAACGGACTGACAGATGTAATGAAAGACGCATCAAGGTTTACTAGCGGAAGCGCTGGTACTGGGGACTTGAGTACAAGTTCAATGGATAAACTTGTTAAGAATGTTAATGGTAATCTCGAAACTCTAAGAGCAAGACCAGACCTTGCACCTACGCTTAAACAGATTGATAATGCCGTTGCAAAAAATAATAAAAAACTAAATACAAAGTTCTCTAGAATTATTGCAAGCCGTGGTGGCCTAGGGGCAGGAGCTGGCGGATCAAGTCTATTTAATGGCAGTCAATCAAATAATAAAGATGATATGCTCAAAGATTTAAAGAAAGAAATTCAGCGCAATGACCTTACTGATAAACAACAGCAAGGGAAAAGCCAACGAGTAAGTTCAAGAGCTAAGCCTAACTTTGACTTTAATCTTGATACAGGCACAGCTGGTATTCAGATTGAAGATGACTTTGCTAAGGTCATGAAAAAAGATTTTAATTATAACGATATTAGTGAAGGTAAAGAGCATAATATTTTCAAGATTATTACGAATAGATACCATAGAAGTGGGCTGAAGCGTTTATTCAATGAAGGTGATACAAAACCAGTAGATGCGCCAAGTAAAACGGATATAAATGACAAATAAATATCAATTTTTAACGGGTAGAGAATCATTCTACCTTGAAAAGTTTCAAGAGTACTTGGTACATAAAGATATAATCGATCCCCTTCAAAGTCTTATCCAAGATGCTAAGAGTGAAATCGGGGCGGAAATAGAAATCATAAGTTCATTTAGAGATTTTGATCGCCAGCAACATATATGGAACGCTAAGGCGACTGGTGATCGTCCTATTACGGATGAGACTGGCAAGACTGTCGATCCCAGAAAACTATCGCCTATTGAACTGATTCATAAAATTATGCGGTTCTCTGCTGTTCCAGGTCTTAGCCGTCATCACTGGGGAACAGATATTGATATATTTGATAGTAGTAAAATGAATAAGGAAGATGTGTGTCTTATACCTGAAGAGTGCTCAGGGCCCTTCAGAGAGCTCCATGAGTGGTTAGATGACAAGATAGCTGATAACAAGGCCCATGGCTTCTTCCGTCCTTATGATCGTGATCTGAACGGTGTTGCGGTAGAGAAATGGCATATAAGTTATGCTCCTCTGGCACAAGAATATTATCACCTTTACTCCATTGATTTATTTATTCAAAATTTAAAAGACAGTGAGATAGAACTTAAGGACACTTTGTTGGAACACGCTGAGTCTCTATTTAATCAATACTTCAAAAATATCGTTCTTCCATAGTCAGGGACATTTTGCACCTCTAGAAATACCTTAAAGTAAGTTTAATTTGCTAGATTTTAAATTGCGTAGGCTGTATTGTTCACCCATGCCAGAGTGCTTTAGGTCTTTTTGGTGGAGAATAACGAAACTAACACTGCATTGGAATTATTTTTAGTACTCTGGTCTCTTAACTACTCTGCTCCAGTTGCATCCATCCACGATTTTGGCGGAACGATAAGCTTTCTTGCCGCTAGATCCATAAAGCCAATTGTAAAAGTTGCCTCAGAAGCTATATCACCATTATCTTTTATCATCTGTTGAAAGATAGTCATGATCTTACCTTTAATCGCTTGAGTCTTTGAAACAATAGTAATGGTTTCTCTATTCACAAGCTCTCGTCTAAACTTACAATTTACTTCTAGAATAATAGGACCTTGCTTTCGTTCGATGATTTCTTTCAGCCCATATCCATGCTCTGAAATAAAGTCCCATCTGGCCTCTTCATACAGCTCAAGATAGGTCGCATTATTTACGTGACCAAATGTATCTAGGTGGTGTTCAAGAATTTGTTTCTTATACTCGAATACTTGTGAACTCATAGCAATCTCCTAAGGCAGTATCATAGGATATTTATTAAAAGATTGCTAGTGCTTCTACTTATCTTTTAAAACCATTAAGCGTCCGCCCTCTTTCTGAACAGCATTATAACGCTTAGATATTGTTTGAAATAAACGACTATTCTTTGCTCCCAGATTTTTTCCACTCTGCGAGGCAAGATTTCTACTTCTATTCTTTGTTAAATTATCAAATAAATTCTTTGATTTACTTTTAGCACGTACCGTTCCCCCGCCCTTAAAGTTTCCACCTTTAGCATAGGTTGGTTTAATCTTAGCGCCAAATGCACCTTGAGCTTTCCCACCTTTTTTACCAGGTCCACCGCCGCCACCGCCGCCGCCAGCTGCTGCTCCACCACCGCCAGAACCACTTCCACCAGTTGAATTCGCAGCACCAATCTTAGCAGCACCAGGAGCAGTAAAACTACTACCACCCTTATCTCCACCACCACTACCAAGTATAGAACCTAATTCATCCGTTCCACCAGTAGTTCCTGTAGGTGATAAGGCTTCATTACTACCACTATCTGTGATATCTCCATCTTCTCCAAATTCAATCTCTCCTCCGCCTGTAGGTCCATTCCCACCGAAGTTAAAATCTATTCCTGTCGTTGTCGGCGTTCTTCCCGCACTCCCACCACAGCTTGGACTATCAGGATTTTGTTTACAAAACTCCGATCCAAAGTCGAGTTGATTTTCAGGCTGATTAAAATCTGCCTGTTCAAAGTCTTGTATAACACCGTCAACCATATTTGCTTGTTTCTTATATGAGTTTGCTACAATGGCAGCGACAACTGCCTTAGCAAGTGACTGAGCACCTACGGCAAGAAG
>CAJXPQ010000020.1 GCA_913058265.1 uncultured Oligoflexia bacterium | reverse complement strand
GAGATAGCGTAGCGTCTCGTGGGCTCGGAGATGTGTATAAGAGACAGATTATGGAGAGAATAATAGTTTGAATGTAAAAATATTATATAGAAGCGCGGTTGTTTGGAATTCAATTTTATTTGTTTTGTTCTCCTATATATTTTTATACTTCCAAAATCTATATTTGACTCTGGGATCCATAAGAGACAAGAGTGCCCTTATCAGTTTTGTACAATCAAATATTGGTATTGCTCTCCTTTTTACTATAACTATTATTTCACTTGTAAGATGTCTGAAGATAGGTAGGTATTTTCTATTACTCTGCAGCATAGTTACTTTGATTGCTAGTATTTACAATTTGAATATAGAGTTCTCAAAGTTTAATGTTGTAATCTTGTTTGTATACCTCGCAATATCTTATTATATTTATGAGTTTTATATTTTTGATCAAAAAGAGTCATACTATAATCCTCTATACCACAATAGTGATTTGTTTAAGCCGATGCTTAAGGTGATTGATGTTAAGCTTCTTAAGGCTGACACAGATATTTTTTCAGGTGTTATGACTAACTGGAGCCCTGAGGGCTGCTTTGTTGTGGGAGACGAGTCTAAGAGCCTATCTGGGACATTGCAAGCGAATATTGTCTTCGACGGTGTAACCTTTGTACAAACAGGTATTATTGTCTCTAAAGCAAAGGCGTTGAATGCGTATGGTGTAAGATTTATTGATAATAAGGGTACCCATGAGAAAAACAGCTTGGGTTGGAAACAGTTTTATGAAATAATTGATGAAATGGGATATAAGCCGGAGTTCTTAAGATGAAGTATATTTTACTTGTAGTATGTTTATTTACAGTTATTGGATGTGATAAAGGGGCTAAAACTCCTGAGGGTGTACTGGCAATGTACATCGGAGATATTACATCAAAAAAAGTGGATCGGGAATACTTTGAAGATTATACAACAGGCAAACTTTTAGAAACTGTTCAATCTTTATCTGATGAAGAGTTTACTAAATTCATTGATATGAGTAAGGTCAGAAACCCTCGAATTGAGATCTCTAATAAAAACTGTAGTGACGATAAGTGCTCACTGACTTATATCGTCAAGTATGACGTTGTAAGTGCTAAGAGCAAACAGTTTAAGTCTGAGGTTAAGAAAATAGCGTCCGTCCTAAAGGATGGAGAGATATGGAAAATAGAAGAAGTTTCTAATATCAAGACCTTTTATGAAAGTGCCATTCCATTTGTAGTAAATCCAGAAGAATAGGAGCTGTAAGTTGTTAAGTTTTCGATTTATTATACCGATATAATGGATAATGAATGATAATGACCTTATTTCAAAATTAGTCCATGAAACTTTAGAATTTGCTGAAAATCAGCAGGTTGATGACGTTAATTTTTTACAGAGTAACTTCTTTAACATCAAAGCAAAATATGATTATAGTAAACGATGTTATATCATTCAAAATCACTCTCTAAGTCTAATTGAAATTCCTGAAAATTGGGGACCATTCAAAAATAGAATTGCTACAGAGTTCACAATTACAAAAAATGAGGACAAGTTCTTGTTCTTAGACATACTTTCAATACACTTTGATAGAAAAATTGAAAACTTAAGAGTATCTCTTGAAAATAGAAGTGAACGCTTTATCATGCGCGGGGCAGCATGAAGGATATAGGCTTCATTCATCTAGATTGTTCACTCTATTCATGATAATTACGACTTATGTTAAAAACTGAGTTCACAAAATATGGTCAAAAAAACCTTAAAGGTAAGCCACGTTACCTTAAGGCAAAAATTCCCAAGGGTGGAAACTACACTAGTGTAAAAAAATCACTCCGTGAAAAGAATCTCTTCACAGTCTGTGAGGAAGCAAAGTGCCCCAACTTAGGTGAATGCTGGGATGCTAAGACAGCTACAATGATGATTTTGGGTGATACTTGCACGCGAGCCTGTAAATTCTGTAATGTTAAAACAGGTAACCCTAAGGGATGGATAGACCTCGAAGAGCCAAAGAAAGCATCAGAGATGGTCGCTATGATGGGCCTTAAGTACTTGGTTGTTACCAGCGTTGATCGAGACGATTTAGCTGATTATGGAGCCGGACACTTTGCGTCTGTAGTTAATCAAATCGCAGTCTCTCATCCTGATGTAAAAGTAGAAGTATTAATCCCTGATTTCGCAGTTGTTGAAGATCATATGCACACATTGGCGAAGTCGAAACCGTTTGTGATTGCACAAAACCTAGAAACAGTAAGGCGACTTACCCACCCGGTAAGAGACAGGCGAGCAGGTTATGAGAAAACTCTTTCAGCACTCAAATTCTACAAAGAAAATTATCCAGACATAGCAACTAAAACATCTTTAATGGTAGGACTTGGTGAAACTAAAGAGGAACTTGTAGAAGCCATGATGGATCTACATAATGTTGGAGTGAATATTATTACCTTCGGACAATACTTGAGGCCAACGATGGCACACTTGGAAGTACAACGCTACTATGAAGAAGAAGAGTTTGTTCACTTAAAAAAAATAGCTTATGATATTGGGTTCGAGTTTGTTGCTTCTGGCCCTATGGTAAGAAGCTCATATAAAGCAGCAGACTATCTAGACTTCTTAGATGAAAAGCTTGGAACTGAAAAAAATTGGAAGAATTAAAAAACTCTATTTTTAGTGACTTAAAAATCCCTTCTGAATCAACTGTTAAGCTAATTGATAAGACTCTATTTCTTGAAAAATGGGAATGGGACTATGAAGACTTTTTAACTTTTCAAAAACAAGCCCAATTAATAATTCAAAAAAACCGTGACTATAAAGTTTATATTTTTTGTAATCATCCCCATTGCTTTACCTTGGGTCGGGGTAATGAGAGAGGCCAGGAAGAGTTGGTTGATTTTAACAAGCAGCTTATTAAAAATTTAAAATACAAAGTTCATACTATTCATCGAGGTGGAGGAATAACGTTTCACTACCCAGGACAGTGGATTTTCTATCCGGTCGTTGCAATAAGTTCTACATACACTTTAGATGACCATATGTGCTTGTTACTGAAGTCAGTAACTGAAGTATTAAAAAAATCTTTTTCTCTTGAAAAAGCCATGACTGCTAAAAAATTAATGGGTATATGGTGTGATAGACAGAAATTAGCATCAATTGGTATCGGGTTAAACCGCTTTGTAACTGAGCATGGACTTGCTCTAAACCTAAACTATGATGTGGATATGTTTGAAGAATTAAAAAAAATTAATCCTTGTGGAATGAACCCCACAACATATATAGCTCTATCACAACTAAAGAAGGACCATGATCAATCTACACTGATTGAAAAATTTCACCGAGAATATACTCTTAAACTTTAAAAGCTAATGCCTCTATTAATTGGTTGATCCATACTAATAAATGATTCTGTAGACTGAACTTCTTCAATCGATTGTAATTTGTTAATAAGAAATTTGTGGAAATCGGTAATCGTATGAGTTGATATCTTCAAAAGAAGCGCGTAAGTACCGGTTGTGTAGTGAGCCTCAAGGACCTCAGGATAGGTCTTAAGCTTTTTAATTACTTTAGGTAACTCTTTTGAGCTCTTCAAATGGACACCCAAGAAAACTGTCACATCATAGCCAAGGGCCGACAGATTTAACTGGATACTACTACCTTGAATAATTCCAGCATCCTTCATTTTTTCGATTCGTTGATGAATCGTTCCACCAGAAACAATAAGATTTCTAGCAATTTCTAGATATGGTATCCTCGCATCGTTAAGGAGATAGGTTAAAATCTCCTTATCCACTTTATCAATTTGGTAGTTATCCTGCATTTTTTACCCTCTTATTTGTTAAATTAATACCAAAGCACACACATTGCTATCATATCAGTAAAAGTAATACATATATACTATTAGTTATTGATAAAATAAGGGTTTTTGACGATAATATGTTAGCGGAGGCATCAATTATGTGCGGATTTATTTTTACAACAGACAAAACAGTATCAAGAGAAACCTTTTCTGAGGGACTAAGTTCAATTTACCATAGAGGTCCAGATGATGTTGAACTAGTTGATGCGAAACAAGCATGGCTTGGATTTTCAAGACTTGCGATTATGGACCTTACACATGCAGGTGACCAACCTTTTAGGCATGAGAATAGATATTTTATGTGTAATGGAGAGATATACAATTACAAGCAGCTGGAGTCAGAGCTTAAATTTGAATACAAGTCGTCCAGTGATTGCGAAGTTTTAATTCCTTTATTTGAAAAATACGGAATGCCTGGATTACTTCGTAAGCTTGATGGTGAGTTTGCCTTTGTTATTTATGATGAAGGCACCGGAGATGTCTTTGCTGCGAGAGACCCAATAGGAATAAGGCCGTTATTTTATGGAATAACAAAAGAAGGTAAAGTTGCTTTTGGAAGTGAAGTCAAAGGAATACAAGAATTCTGTACTGACATCAAAGCCTTACCACCAGGGTCTTACTATCAGAATGGTGAAGTATTTAGCTATATTGATATGGGAAATGTAACAGAGTATATCAAGACGGACATTGATACAGCTTGCAGTAAAATTAATGAATTATTAACAGCAGGAGTGGTAAAGAGATTAAATTCAGACGCACCAGTAGGCTTCCTTTTGAGTGGAGGACTTGACTCCTCTTTAGTTTGTTCAATCGCTCAAAAGCACTCCAAAACCCCAATTAAAACTTTTGCTATCGGTATGAGTGATGATGCCATCGATCTAAAATACGCAAAAGAAGTTGCCGACTATATTGGCTCAGACCACCAAGAAATTATTATTACAAAGTCAGATGTTCTTGGCTGTATACGTGATGTTGTTAAACAACTAGAAACTTATGATATTACGACGATTAGGGCCAGCATTGGAATGTATCTAATTTGTAAGGCAATCAAAGAACAAACAGATACTAAGGTTCTTATGACTGGAGAGGTAAGTGACGAAATATTTGGTTATAAATATACAGACTTTGCCCCTTCTCATGAAGAGTTTCAAAAAGAAGCAGCTAAAAGAGTTCGAGAGTTATTTATGTACGATGTTCTTAGGGCCGATAGATGTATTGCCGGAAACTCACTGGAAGCAAGAGTTCCCTTTAGTGATACAGAGTTTGTAAAATATGTAATGAGCTTAGATCCAGCGATGAAAGTAAATACATATGGCCATGGGAAGTACCTACTTAGAAAAGCTTTTGAGGAAGGAGATTACCTTCCACAATCAATTTTATATAGAGAAAAAGCAGCGTTCTCAGATGCAGTAGGACATTCCTTGGTTGATTATATTAAAGCTTATGCAGAGGAAGTTTACACAGAAGAAGAAGTTACAAAGTCGGCTGAGAAATATCCACATGCGACTCCTTTTACCAAGGAATCACTTCTTTTTAGAGACTTATTTGAAGAGTTTTATCCAGGAAAGTCATATCTTGTTGATGATTTTTGGATGCCAAATAAAGAGTGGGATAACTGTGATGTAAAGGATCCTTCTGCTCGGGTATTACCAAACTATGGAACAAGTGGTTTATAATTTAATTGCAGATTTCTAGAACTCTAATATACTAGGTACATGCCAAGAATATGTGAAATTAAAGAAAAAGAATATTTAGATAAGAAGTTTGAAGCCTCAAAGGAAATTCTTACTGTCTTACTGTCTCAACACACAACAGACTATATTATTGATCGTAAAAAGCGTGGCAGCCTTATATTTCATACTTGTGCAATAGCGGACGACCTTCTGCAAGAGCTTGGTTATCGAGTTAGTGGCAAGAAAAAGAAAGAGGGTAGCGCAGAAGGGATTAAGGCGCTCGAAGCCATGTTCTCAGGTAAAAAATAAAAAAGGCTCCTAAAAAGGAGCCTTTCGATATATCACTTTAATTCTTTAAATTATAAAGCTACGTAATAGTCTTTAAGCATCTTAGCATCATCTTCAAGGTTAGGTGAGTTTGAAATAACATACCCTCTACAGTCTTTCTCTTTAAGTGCTCTTAACATATCTCTCCAGTTAAACTTTGATTTCTCTAAGTTCAAGTGCTTTAAGTCACCCTTTGAGTTTGAGCTGATACCTGAGACATGAATGTGCATATTCTTAAGCGCTTTACTACCAAGCTCAATTTCTAATTGGTTTAAAACTTCAAGGATCTCTTCATATGTATTGTACTTACCTGTTCTTGCATATAGGTGTGAGAAGTCCATACATGGGTGAACTGAGCCAACACTTTTTGTCAGAGTGATGAGCTCTTCCAGAGAGCCAAACTGAGACGTTTTCCCAGTAAGTTCCGGTCTAAGTTCAATTTCAATATCTAGTCTTGAAAGTCTTTCTTCAATAACATTCATTGATTTTTCAACAAGATCAAATACATCATATGGAGAGTCCTTCATGTAGAAAGCTGCGTGAAAAGTCATAGACTCAGCTCCACAAAGGTCAGATATTTTAGCTGTTTGAATTATTCGTTCAACAGAAGAGTCAATTTTATCTTGCTCTCTTGCATTTAAATTAATGTAGTAAGGTCCGTGTGAAGTTAAGGGAACACCTAATTCATAAGAGACTTTACGTAGAGCTGAAGAAACTTCTTCTTTCATACGAACACCATGAGCAAATTCAAGTTGCATACAGTCTAGTCCAAGATCGTGAATTTTTTGAACACCTTCAACTGGATTATTCTTCTTAACGGTACTGTTAGGAACACCTGCTGTTCCAAAAAGTAGTTTTTCAAATGACATTCTTTCCCCTTGTGTTCTTAGATCTTATCTTTCCACTGTTTAAAATTATTTACACAGCTTGAACATCCACTCCCCAGTTTCAGTTCTTTCGATAAAATTGATAAATCTAGTTGCTTACTTCCAATATGGTCTCTTATGTCTTGCATGCTAATACACATGCATTCACAAACAAGACCTTGATCCTTAGCATTCGCGTCAACCTCAAGAAGCTCTCTGGCCTCCGTCAATAGTTCTTGCTCATATTCATTCACAATTATTAGTCCTAATTCATTAATCAAGCTTGCAACTTATAGCGCTAATAGTGGTAATTGTCGAGATTAAGAGTGATAGTATGTAAATATGATATTAAGATATCTTAAGGCATTGAAATTAAGCACTAAGAAAATACATAAAATGATGGTAAACTATTAAAAATATGAAGCATATTAATTCAATTATATTGTATATCCTGTTCTCCGTATTGCCCGTCGCAGCAATCTTTATACTGTTTGAGGGCCATATTTTTCAGGGGGTGTTGGCATTATACATATTGACCAGCGTCCTGCTTTATACATACCTAGATAAAATTGTACTGATTCTACTGAGTTCAAGGGAAGTCATCGATACAGATGAGCAAAAACTTTTTCAATGTCTAAAGAATGAATCCTATAAATCATTTCAAAAAGTTCCTAGAGTTTATGTTTACTCTGGTGATAGAGATGGTTGCTTCATACTCGAGTCTAGAAAGGAATGGACGGTTGTACTTAGTAGGAAGTTAGTTGAGAGATTAGAGGTTGAGTCTTTGGAGTGCTTTGTAAAATATCTTTTTGATCATAAAAAAAAGATATCAATGAGTTTTAGAACAAGAGTTGTAAGCTTATTATCGATGCAAATTAAGGCGATTCATTTTACAGTTGAAAAGATCGTTAAGCTTGTGCAGTTAATAATAGTGTTAATAACAGGTAACTTTCTATATTCGTTTTTAAACAAATATCTTAGCTCTGAGACTCCAGACGATTTAATATATAATCTGATAAAATATATTAACTTTGGACCAATTCAAACTTATATGGAGCGAGACGTAATCACTACGTTACTAGTTATGCCAATTTTTATTTATGCTTTATATCGCTTTTTGTTTAAGGATGATCGAGTATCAAAGAGCTCAAATACTTTTAAGATCTTATCTGTATTTTCACTTGTGATGATGAGGCCATTATTAGTTCCATTTGAAAAGCTGGCTAAAAAGAAATATATGATAGCCATCGACACAAAACTAAGCCCGATAGTAGATGACGTGAGTACAACTAGGTATAACTTTAATGATTTACTTGTTGATCACTTTGGCGAGCTTCCAAGTACAAAAAAACAAATAAAAAACTATATAGAAGGCTTTTCTATATTAAGAAGCACTGGGTTTGTTAAAAATGAAATTTATTAAGTTTCTAACAAAAAGATTTCAAAATATTGAATATAATAATCTGTATCCATTATTTTTCACATTAATTTTTATCATGATATTAATCCAGTACTCATTCCATTCACTGGATGCGCTATTTTATGACTTATGGCAACGCTCTGACTTCACAACAAACTCGAGTGAGGAAATTGTTGTTGTTGTAATGGACGAGGAGAGTGATCAATTCTTGGGGGAAGTGTACCCTTACTCATATGCAACCCATAATCGCTTTTTAAAGCGACTAATTGCAGAGAAGCCGGGGGCGATTGGATACCTGGTACCCTTTCAAGACCCAGAGAGTACCGAGGAAGATCGTTTCATAAAGCTAGTTAAAAATAGAGTCCTTGATTATAGAAGCGATCAAAATTTTTTTAGAATAGGTACGGATAAAGATGCATGGGGTGAACAAATTCCACCTTTGGAGCTTAAGGATCTTGGCTACTCTCTCGCTTTGCTAAATAAAGATGGAAATATTTTTGCAAAAGACTCTGTAACGAGAAGAGCAATATTAAATATCTCTGGTGAGGATTCATTCCATCTCTGGATGGCGAATAAATTCAGACAAAAAAAGGGACAAGAAGCGCTTGAAGCTGGATATTTTAAAGGCTCATATTATAATAGAGAGTCTGATGCGACATTTGTTATGTTTAAGTATACTGCAAATCCAACAAAGCACGGAATATACAATACAATACCTTATCATCGAGTAGTCGTTGGTAACTTTCCAAGGGGATACTTTAAAGATAAGGTCGTCTTGATTGGCTCGAGTTACCTTTCAAATTCTGGAGACTTTGCTTATACTCCATTCGGAAGAGAAAATGACAAGGCCTCAAAGTTAAATATTCATGCCTTAATTATAGACTCATTAATTAATGCAAGAACCATTATTAGTATCCCCGCATGGATGACAGATATTTTGGCGATCATAATAGCCCTATTTCTATCATTTATAATATCGAAGGTTCAGCCAACGAAGGGGTTACTGATTACAATTCTGATACTGATAAGTATTTTTGTAATAACATACGTATCCTTTATTTTTATTGGTGTATGGTTCAAGCTCTCTCATCTTATATTAAGCATTTTTGTCGTTTACTATATATGGGTCCCGTTTAGGGCAATTGGCGAATATCAAACGAGATATGCAATTCAAGAAGAAACAAAAGTATTAAAAAAGGTTGATAAGTTAAAGCAAAACTTTATATCTTTAATGAGCCACGACTTAAAAACACCAGTTGCTAAGATTGCAGGAATTGCAGATATCCTTAAAGTGCAATATTCAAACTCTGGAAAACAAGAAGAGCTTCTATCTAATATTATTAATTCCACTAAAGAGTTGAATAATTTTATTACATCCATATTGGATTTAACAAAAATTGAATCAAGAGAGCTAGATCTTAAAAGAGAGAGCAAGGATATTACCCAATTGATAGAGGGAACAATTGAGAAGCTGAGATATGAGGCAAATGAACAAAATATTCAGATTCAGGCAGAACTAGAGCCATTATATCCTATACAGCTAGACATGATTTTAATAAATAGAGTTCTCGGAAACCTTATTGGAAATGCTATCAAGTATGCGGGAAAGGGCAGTGTCATTACTGTTCGCGCGTGGGATGATGAGCAGTGGGTATATGTTGAGATTGGAGATAATGGTAAGGGTATAGCAGAAGAGGACTTAGAAAATATATTTGAGAAGTTTTATCGGGTAAAAGACGATGAGAGTCATAAAATAAAAGGTTCAGGGCTAGGACTTTATTTGGTAAAGTACTTTATCGAGTTACATCATGGACAGATTAGAGCAGAGTCTCAAATTGGTGAAGGTACAAAATTTATTATTCAGCTTAAAAATGAATAGGAGTAGTTATGCATAAGGTTTTAGTTGTTGATGATGATAAGGTTTTACAGCAATCAGTAAAGCAAGCATTAGAGTATCACCATTTTAATGTTGATGTCGCAGACAATGGTAAAGAAGCTGTTGGTGCCATATACAGAGAGAAATATGATCTCGTTGTTATGGATGTGAATATGCCTGAGATGGATGGTTTACAAGCTTTAACTGAGATAAAAAAACACGACAAATCAATCATTGTATTGATTCTTACGGCTTATTCAAATGTATCAGATGCGGTTCGTGCAGTTAAAGAGGGTGCATTTAATTATTTAGAAAAGCCAATAACTTCAGATAACTTAGTTGCCTTAATTAAGAGAGCTTTAAAAGCAAGATCCATGGTTGAGACTACTGCTTTTAGTGCACCAACTTTATCTCTTGGAAATGACGGTGAAGATAAATTTGTAGGTGAATCAAATTCAATGCAAAAAGTTTTTGATGTCATTAGTAAACTTGCTCAAGTAAAGACACCAGTTTTGATTAGAGGTGAATCAGGTACAGGTAAAGAATTAGTTGCAAAAGCGATTCACTATAATGGATCAAGAAAAGATAATAAGTTTGTCGCTGTAAACTGTGGTGCTATTTCTGAAAACTTAATTGAATCAGAACTTTTTGGTCATGAAAAGGGAGCATTCACAGGTGCGGATGCAAGAAAAATTGGAAAGTTTCAATATGCAGATGGTGGGACTTTATTTTTAGATGAAATTGGTGATATCTCGCCAACTATGCAAGTTAAATTACTTAGAGTTCTTCAAGAAAAGAAGTTTACACCTGTTGGTTCCAATCGAGAAATTAGTGTAGATGTTAGGATCATTGCGGCGTCTCATAAACCATTTGAAGACATGATAAAAGATGGATCTTTCAGAGAAGATCTATTTTATAGATTGAACGTTTTACCCGTTTACCTTCCACCGCTGAGAGATCGCTCATCTGACATCCCTCACCTTGTAAACTATTATGTAAAATACTTTAATACTGTTCATGCTCTAAATGTTAGAGGGGCAGCTCCAGATACTTTAGAGGCAATGGTTAAATACTCATGGCCAGGGAATATTAGAGAATTAAGAAATACGATTGAACACTGTTTTATTATGGAGTCTGGTGATCAGTTAACACTATCGTCATTACCGCAGCAAATGAGAGCTGATGGGCAAGTCTCAGAAGATCAGTCCAATGAGCAAGAAGCACCAATGGATTTCCAAGACATAAAAAATTCAGTCTTCGACTCTGATGGCGATATGGTAAGTAACAGTCCTTATCAATTTACTTTTGCGACACAAGAAGAAGGGGTCGTAAAGATGGACTTTCAAGTAGCAAAAGACCAGTTTGAAAAAGAATTTATAGTACAAGCATTAAAGATAAATAAAGGTAAAATTAACCAAACAGCTTTAAATGCAAATATCCCGAAGAAAACCTTATTAAGAAAAATAGAGAAATATGAGATTATCCCTAAAGATTTTTACTAGAAAAGAGATTGTTGCCTCTATTCCACTTTTTATATTATCGGCAATAGTCGTGATTCTTGATCAGTGGTCTAAGATTGCAGTTGTAGATTCATTTTATATTGGCGAAAGTATGAGCATTATAAATGGATTCTTAAAGTTTACCTATGTACACAATAAGGGTGCAGCCTTCAGTTTTGGAGATGTGTTTAATGATGATGTAAGGCTCGTACTATTTAAAATTATTCCTGTCTTTGTAGGAGTCTACTTAACCTATTTAATTGTAAAATCCAAAGAGCACATGGTAATGAAAATTGCTTATGCCCTTATTCTTGGTGGTGGTGCGGGTAATGTTGCAGACAGAATTCGACTTGATTATGTCGTAGATTTCATATCTGTTTATCATAGAGGGTTTGAACTATTTGGGATGAAATTTGAGCCTTGGTACTTTGCTATTTTTAACCTTGCTGATTCAGCTGTGTCACTTGCGGCGATACTCTTAATTATAGAATTTTTTATTCAACGAAAAAAAGAGAAAGCACTAGCTAAGAAAGAAAATGTTTCCTGATTTTCATTTATTAGGTGAAACAATTTTTGTATATCCATTAATTTTAGGTGCGATTTATGCGTGGTCCTTTCAACTATCTAAGTACTTAATACAACAATCAAAAATGGACCTTCCATATTTTAACTATTATTTCATAGTGACTTCATTATGTATGTGGGCAGGTGCAAAGGCTTTATTCCTAATAACTTTGGATCATGAAATATCTAAAAAGATTATATCCAGTTCAAATTTTTGGCTCGGTGGTGGACTTGTATTTTACGGTGGTGCCATAGGTGCCGTCATTTCAACATGGATTTATACTAAAGTATTTAAACTGAAAATTTCAAAGTTCACATTTCTATTACCAATATTAGCCTTAGGTCATTCCGCTGGAAGAGTCGCTTGCTTTATGGCCGGCTGTTGCTATGGAACTGCATGTGACTTACCTTGGGCGATCTATCTACATGGCGTCTCTAGGCATCCAGTTCAGTTATATGAATCTGTCTGTTTGCTCATATTGGGAATAATTCTCCTTAGACGCTACTTTAGAAACAAGTCAGTCCTTGCAGTTTATTTTATCGGGTACGCATTTATTAGATTTATATTAGAATTTTTTCGTGGAGATAAGATTAGGGGACTCTACTTTGATTTACTTTCAACCTCTCAGATAATATCTCTTATAATTTTAGCTTGTTGGGGCATCTATCAGTTGAAATGCGCAATGTGTAGTAAATCGCGACATTGATGCATAGTTTTTGCTCAAAAAGCACGGGTATGATATTAAAAAGTCAAAATTGAATCAGTTTTCAAAGGTTTAGCTATGAGCTCTAAGTTAAGATTTGTTACAGCGGCATCACTGTTTGATGGCCACGATGTATCCATTAATATTATGCGAAGGTTATTACAATCTAAGGGGGTGGAAGTCATCCATCTGGGACACAATAGAAGTGCAAAAGAAGTTGTTGATGCTGCCATAAGCGAAGATGCAAATGCAGTAGCTTTAAGTTCATATCAAGGCGGACATAACGAGTATTTTAAATATGTAAGAGACTTATTAGACGAAAGAGGAGCGAAAAATATTCGAATTTTTGGAGGCGGAGGCGGTGTTATTACTCCACCTGAGATTGAGGCTCTTCATGCTCAGGGAATAACAAAAATTTATTCTCCTCAAGATGGAATGAAGTTAGGCCTTGAGGGTATTATCGATGACATGATTCTAAAAGCGACTCATTCTACTATTGAAAATACTGATTACGAAAAACTTAATAAGAAAGACAGATTAACTATTTCAGAAATATCAAAAGTGATCACTTATATTGAAGATAAAGGGGAGCTTCCCTTCGAAGTGCCCCTTAAAGTTACGCCTGTTCTAGGAATTACAGGAACCGGTGGTGCTGGTAAGTCATCATTAATTGATGAGCTTCTATTACGCTTTCACCGCTATTACCCAGATAAAAAAATAGCATTAATAAGCGTCGATCCAACGAAGAAAAAAACTCAAGGCGCCCTGTTAGGAGATCGAATTAGACTAGGCTCTGCAAGCTATGACAATATTATTGTAAGATCACTTGCGACAAGAAATTCCAAAACAGAGTTGTCTCCTCAAATTGGTAATGTTGTGAAATTTTTAAAATCTCAAGATATTGATTTAATCATTGTAGAGACTTCAGGGATTGGTCAGGCCAGTGATGAAATTACAACTGTAGCTGATAAGTGTATTTATGTAATGACTCCAGAGTTTGGAGCTCAGTCTCAATTGGAAAAAATTGAAATGCTTGAGCAGGCAAGCTTTGTCGTTATTAACAAATTTGAAAAGCCAAGATCTGAAGATGCACTGAGAGATGTCAGGAAACAGTATCGTAGAAACCACAAACTATTTTCAAACCATCCTGGGAGTCCTGAAGATAGCGAACTCCCAATATATGGAACTATGGCATCAAAGTTTAATGACAAAGGTGTAAATGCATTATTTAAAGATATTACAGTGGCCTTCGACTTGCCAATGCTTGATGTGATTAGGGATCTAGACTGCGAAAAAGAGCCGAGTTTAAAACAAGCCATTATTCCCGCCAAACAAATTAATTACCTAAGAGCAATTTCTGATACCGTAAAAGATTACAACTCTGAGACGGAAAAATTAAAACGACTATGCTCTGAGTTTGATGCTTGTTCAAGGTCACTAGAACTCGTCAAAGAGAGCGCAACAACTACAGAGCTGAAAAAAATAATCGAAGAGCTTAAACTTGAGATTGGAGAGAATAACTTCAAATTAATAGAAGAGTTTGACCAAGCGATTGAGCAATACTCTAATGGACAATTTATATATAATGTTCGAAATAAAGAAATAAAGGTAGATACTAAATATACATCACTTTCTCTTCAAAAAATTTCACGCGTTGGCTTTCCAAAACTATCCAATTTAGGCGATAAGATTGAGTTCATAAGAAGTGAAAATTTACCAGGATACTTTCCGTTCTCGGGCGGTATATTTCCATTTAAGAGAAACGATGAAGACCCTAAACGTATGTTTGCTGGTGAAGGTGGACCTAAAAAAACAAATAAAAGGTTTCACTATTTATCTGCTGATGATCCAGCTAAAAGACTATCTACCGCCTTTGACTCAGTAACACTGTACGGTGAAGATCCAGATGAGAGACCAGATATTTATGGTAAAGTTGGAGAGTCTGGAGTTTCAATTGCTACCCTGAAAGATATGGAAGATCTCTTTGAAGGCTTTGACTTAAAAGATCCAAGTACTTCTGTCTCTATGACTATTAATGGTCCAGCGCCAATTCTATTGGCCATGTATATGAATACTGCTGTTAATCAGAACCTTTCTCTGGAAGAAAGATCTGACCCACTTAAGCGTATTGAGATAATGAAACAAGTACGAGGGACAGTTCAAGCAGATATACTTAAAGAGGATCAGGCACAGAACACATGTATCTTCTCGTTAGAATTTGCTTTAAAGTTAATGGGAGATGTTCAAGAATACTTTTGTCGTAATGAAATTAAGAATTATTACGCTGTTTCAATTTCTGGTTATCATATTGCCGAAGCTGGCGCCAACCCTATAACACAGTTAGCACTCACTCTTTCTAATGGTTTTACTTTTGTAGAATATTACCTAAGTAGAGGTTTAAATATTGATGAATTTGCTGGAAACCTATCCTTCTTTTTTAGTAACGGCTTAGACCCTGAATACACTGTGATCGGAAGAGTTGCTAGAAAGATTTGGGCCACGGCAATGAAGAATAAATATGGCGCTAATATTAAATCTCAAAAGTTAAAGTATCATATTCAAACATCTGGAAGGTCCTTACATGCGCAAGAAATCGACTTTAATGATATTAGAACGACGTTACAGGCATTTCTGGCCCTCAGTGATAATTGTAACTCACTTCATACTAATGCTTATGATGAGGCCATTACAACTCCAACAGAAGAGTCAGTAAGAAGAGCTATGGCGATTCAGATGATTATTAATAAAGAGTTTGGTTTAAATAAAACGGACAATCCTTTGCAGGGCTCTTACATTGTAAATGAACTCTGTGGAATTGTTGAAGATGCAGTTCTAGGAGAGTTTGAAAGAATTTCGGATAAGGGAGGAGTTCTTGGGGCAATGGAGAGTATGTACCAACGCTCTAAAATTCAAGAAGAGTCACTATACTATGAATCCTTGAAAGACTCTGGTGAGTTTCCTATCATTGGAGTAAATACTTACATCGCCGATAATATTGATGAGCAAATGAATCAGAAAATAGAGCTGACTAGGGCCTCTAATGATGAAAAAGATGAACAAATTCGCAGATTGAGATCCTTTCAAGCAGACAATGCAAGTAATGCGGAAGCACAACTTCAAAAAATTAAAGAAGTGGCCCTTGCAGACGGAAATATCTTTGAGCAGTTACTTGAGTCTGTGCAATACTGTAGCCTCGGACAAATAACAGAAGTCCTATACAAGGTGGGCGGCAAATATAGAAGGAATATGTAATGGTTAAGAAATCGGCACTTTATACACGAACAGGTGACAAAGGAGAGACTTCTCTTTTAAGTGGATCAAGACTTTTAAAGTCAGATGTTCGGATTGATCTATACGGAAACTTTGATGCACTTAATTCTCATATTGGATTCTTTGTCTCTTTACTTAAAAAAGAATTAAAAGAGGAATCTCTTGAGGCATTACTCTTTAAGCTGCAAAACACCATATTTAATATCGGATCTTTGTTGGCGTGTGAATCAGAGAAATGGGAAACATATAAACTTGCTGGAGTACCAGATGGCCTTATTTTAGAAATTGAAAAGATGCTTGATTTAATGGATGATCAAATGGATCAACTTAAAAATTTTATTATTCCTGGTGGTTCTCAAGCTGCAGCCTACTCCCATGTATGTAGAACATTTTGTCGTAGCGTTGAACGAGATTTGGTTGCCTATGAAAGCTTAGGAAATAAGCTTCCTGACCAGGTACTAGAGTTAACAAATAGACTTTCAGACTTCTTGTTTGTAGTTGGGAGGTATGTTAACTTTAAACAAGGGATAATCGAAAGCGAATGGAGCGGAATGTGAGTGATTTAAATATTGGACGACCACAACTACAAGCTCTCGCGAAGCTATTAAACTCGTAAATGCAAACAAGTATGACATCATCATAACAGACCACCATATGCCAGAGATATCGAGAATTTAATTTGTTGGTGAAGTAAGAAAAGATAATGTACTAAATAATGCTACACCTGTTGTGTTCTTAATTACGATGCAAGCTGAGATTGGTGGCCTATACTCAGAGGTATCTTTTATTAACAAGGTTGATGAAATTCAATCTATTTTAGATATAATTGAAAAGTATATTAGTTAAGCTTAAACAATTGCTCCCCAATTGATCCTTTTGGAAGATTTCTGTTAATTCCTAAAATTACAATTGAAAGAAAAATACTGATAATAACTTGGTATTGAATATCACCCGAAAAAACGAGATTCATGAAACCTCTTGTTGGGTCTATTTCTGTTTCAGATGGAAGATTATTTCTAATAATATTAACGATCAAATAGAAGAAGGCAAATGAGATGGCGAGATCAATTAAAAAGGCAAAGTACTCTAAAATCTTTCTTTTAGATTTACTCATTCTTCTTTTATCACTTTTACGACTTTCTAAATAAGCTTTCTTTTTATCACTTGTTATTTGAGGAGTAATAATTCTCTTGTGAGACATTCTTTTTGTAATATTAATCTTTGCAGCAAGTTTTAGGGTTAAGTTACCAGCGTCTCGTATTAGAGTTCCTTTATTAAAGAGACCTGTGAATTTGTCTTTATCGAGTTTCGCTTTATCTACACTAATAACAATCTTTCCAATTTCGATCTTATCATCGGCATAAACTCTTTGTTTTAAAATACGAACACCGTTTAAAAAAATACCATTTTTTGAGTTAAGATCTTCTACGTGAACTTGGCCATCTTTGAGAGTGATAATACAGTGTTTAGAGCTACACTGAGAATAATCTAGAACCACTTGGCACTTAGCACTTGATCTACCTATAATCACAAATTCATTGTCCGAAAGCTTAAACTTACGAGATTTTTCATCGGGAATGGTAATATTAAAATAAACTTCCACTAATTCCAAAAGTCCCTGTGGTAGTCAAACTTAGTTTGTTCACCAATAGTTTGTAAGTAATAATGTATTTTATCATTAAATTGAAATTCTGGCACTGTATACATACCTGTCTCTTATACACATCTCCGAGCCCACGAGACGCTACGCTATCTCG
>CAJXPQ010000019.1 GCA_913058265.1 uncultured Oligoflexia bacterium | reverse complement strand
CATCCAAACCACCTTCTGCAGTTTGAACCATTGAAATACCATCATTCGCATTTCGATTGGCCTGGTCACTTGACTTGATTTGTGCTTTTAATTTCTCGCTGATTGCTAAACCAGCTGCATCGTCAGAAGCTTTTGTAATTCTTGTTCCTGATGACATTTTACCTAAAGTGTTTTGTGAATTTCTATTGTTTACGCTCAATGCTCTTTGTGCTGCGATTGATGAAACATTTGTGTTGATACGAAAACCCATCTTCTACTCCTTGAAGTTTGTTCAAGATGTATCATTGATGATACTCTTCTCCGGTCAGAGTTGGAGAGATAAGCTTTCTGCTTTGACTTGTTGGTTAATTTTATAACTTTAGTACTTCTACCGTGAAGCACCTTGTACATAACCTATCGACTCACTTCATTCTGAATATAGCTTTATTTTGTTGACGGCAAATTTTGCCAAAAAAAAGCCCTCCAAAAAGGAGGGCCTGCTTATATAGCTTAAATTATGCTTAAAAATTAACCAATTAATCTTAGTGCATTTTGTCCTTGTGCATTTGCTTGGGCAAGTACAGAAGTTCCGGCCTGACTAAGGATATTGTTCTTAGCATTCTCAGCTGAAACCTTTGCATAATCTACGTCTCTGATTCGAGAATTAGCTGCACTTAAGTTTTCAGTTGTAGTCTCTAAGTTATTATTAGTAGAGATTAGTCTGTTTTGAATTGCCCCTAGACTTGCTCTTTGTCCAGAAACCTTCTCAATTGCACTATCAATTGATTGAAGTGAAGACTGAGCTCCCTCTTTACTTGCAACAGATAAATCCCCAACTCCTAAACTATCTGCGGAAGCATTAGTCATTTGTGTGTCGTATGAAATTCTATCTTGAAAATCATCATTATTGACACCAATTTGGAAGTCTAATTTGTCCCCCTCACCAGCTAGTAATTTAGTACCGTTAAATTCAGTAACTTGAGATATTCTTTCAATCTCTTGTTTTAAGCTTTGATACTCCATATTCGTGAAGCCTCTTTCTGTATCCCCAACTGTATCCGAAGATGCTTGAATGGAAAGCTCTCTTAGTCTTGTAAGCATATTTGATACTTCATCCAAACCACCTTCTGCAGTTTGAACCATTGAAATACCATCATTCGCATTTCGACTTGCTTGATTTGTAGATTTGATCTGTGCTTTTAGTTTCTCACTGATTGCTAAACCAGCAGCATCGTCAGAAGCTTTGTTAATTCTAGAACCTGAAGACATTTTACTTAAAGTGTCTTGTGAATTTCTGCTGTTTACGTTTAAAGATCTCTGTGCTGAAATTGATGAAACGTTCGTGTTGATACGAAAACCCATAATAAATTCCTCCCGTGGAATAATAATGAATCATTCTGATACTCGAACCACAACCTTGTAGTAAGATAAGCATTCTGCTATCGGTTAGTTAATTTTGCGTGCAAGATCATCCTGCAGTGGAGACTTTATCGGGGTAGGATTTTTTTTCTAAAGGACTTTTTTCAAGTATTAACAAAATAATTTAAAATGAATAAATTTTATTTTAAAAAGAAATAGATTTTGTTTTAACTAAACTCTTCATATGGAAGTTCTGTTTTGGGCATCCACTTCTGTAGCTTCACTTCAACTGAGTCGTGAAAAGAGTCTTTATCATACTCTGTATTGTAAATTTGAATTTTTGCATAAGTTAGGGGGGTATCATTCATATCATGGGAAAGATCGAGATTAACCATTCTAGTCCATGTTCCTGTATTAATAAACTTAGTGCCATCAATATTTTCTTTATATATAGGTTCGTGAGTATGGCCGACAATCAAAACCTTAGCATCTGGATGCTCTTCAAAAAATGACTTGGTTAAAGTTTCATAGTCTTGGAACAGGGATAACTCACTAATTGTTTCTTCCAAGATAACCTTCCAGCCTAGCTTCAGACGATAATAACGTAAAAATCTAATCATCAGATAGAAGTATGCATTGGCAATGAGGAATCTCATTATAAAAAATGTATCAAAAAGAAGACCATGGATGATAAAATTCCGAACAGGTCTAACAGAGTCAACATGCTCTCTTTCAAGCTTATACTTATTTACGACATGAGTAACATAATAAGATCCCCACGGTGGAATAAAGTACTTCCCACCTTTTGTAGATTCTACAATGGAGCTATTCTCATCAAATCTATGAAGAGATTCATACTCGTGTCCGTGCTGAAGAAAAACACCTTTAGTTGGCTCGTAGAGATTCAATTCATTTTTTATAACTATCTTTGATTGTACTTCTAATGGAAGAGCTTCTATAAATTTTTGTTTTAATGAATCAAAAATAAGTTCTGCATCATGATTACCAATAATATAAACAATTGATTTATTTTTCATTTTCAGAAAATTTGCCAAAGCATCCATAACTTCAGGATGGGCCTTCAAGATCATATCTAATTTCTCTAAGCCTGCCTTCTCACTCCAATATTCATCATCAAAGTACTTGACATAGGGAACTGCCAGAAGATCTACAAAGTCTCCATTGATGATTAATTCAACTTCCATATTTCCGTAATCACCAGAACTATAATACTTCAAAAAATCTACGAGTTCTTTATCTGATTCGAAATCTTCTAGTGGATTTATACGCCCATTGATTTCATCCCCTGCACCTAAATGCACATCACTAATCACGATAATTGTTTTCTTGGCTTTCTTATTTTTTCTCAGGAATTTCATATGGCCTTCTGCTAAATTTTAGTTGAACTCCATCAAAAGGAGGTGAAATGGGAACATAAAATAAGCTTTTCGCCTTTTTATAATCCACTTGAATAATTTTGTTTCCTTGAGCCTTGAGGTTAAATTTCTCTAGGACTTTATCTTTTGATCTTAACTCTGAGTATATATTATCTAAGGTTTCATTTTTTATAATCACTGATACAATATCTACTTTTATTTGTGGAGATACTACTTTAATCGAACGCTCACCCACAGTAACAATAAAAGACTGTGTGTACTTTCCGTAAACGCTTAAAGGAATCAATGCCAAAAGAATTAGTAACTTTATAATAATAACCTCATATTCGTTAACTCTTTAATTTCATCTCTATACTTTGCAGCCTTTTCAAACTCTAGGCTTTGTGAAGACTCTTTCATTAAACCTTTCAGCTCTATAATACGTTGGTCAATCTGAGCAACAGTAATATTTTCAATCTTCACGCTTTCTGGCCCTTTAACTTTTCTGCCTTTGGCCTTATTCCCTCGAAGTACCTCAATGACTCCACCAGATATTGTTTTAATAATCGTAGTTGGAGTAATGCCATTATCAATATTATACTGATTTTGACGTATTCTTCTATTTTTAGTGATTGTGATAGCTTTTTCCATACTTGGAGTAGTCTTGTAACCGTAAAGAATTACTTTTCCTTCAGCATTTCTGGCCGCTCGTCCTATAGTTTGAATGAGAGATCTCTCAGATCTCAGAAAACCTTCCTTGTCAGCATCTAGAATACCTACTAAAGACACTTCTGGGAGGTCTAGACCTTCTCTGAGTAGGTTAATACCTACCAGTACATCAAACTCACCCTCTCTTAGCTCCTTTAAGATCTCCATTCTCTCAAGAGTATCTATATCCGAGTGTAAATATCGGATTTTAAGTCCTGCGGATGCATAGAACTTTGTTATCTCTTCTGCTAATTTCTTAGTTAAGGTTGTGACCAATACTCTAAAGCCTGCTTTTATAGTTTTTCTACATTCAATAAGCATATCATCAATTTGGCTTGTCGCGTCTCTAACTTCGATTATTGGATCCAGCAGACCAGTAGGTCGTATGATTTGTTCTACAAACTCTCCTTCAGACTTTTCTAACTCATAGTTTGCAGGAGTTGCTGAAACAAACATCACTTGATCATACTTTGATTCAAACTCTTGAAACATCAAAGGACGATTATCCAGAGCACTCGGAAGTCGAAAACCATGGTCGACTAAGTTTTGTTTTCTAGATCTATCACCTTTATACATCCCACCAACTTGAGAACAAGCAATATGAGACTCATCAATCATAAAAAGAAAGTCATCACCAAAGTAATCAATTAAAGTAGGTGGTGCTTCACCACTTTTCGCTCCAGTAAGATGTCTGGAGTAATTTTCAATACCTGAACAGAATCCCATTTCCTCAAGCATTTCAAGATCAAGCATTGTTCTCTGCTCTAATCTTTGGAATTCCACGAGTTTTTTATCACTTTTTAGATTCACCAATCGTTCACGTAACTCAAGCTTAATTGTATCAAGTGCCGTCTTAAGTCTATCGTCACCAACAACATAATGTGAAGATGGGTATATTGTAACTTTACTTAACTTCGTTATTATCTTCCCTCTAAGTGGATCAACAATTAAAATACCATCGATTTCATCATCAAAAAATTCGATCCTTATAACATTACTATCCTCATAGGCAGGAAAAATCTCAACAGTATCTCCCCTAACCCTAAAAGTTCCTCTAGAAAAATCAAAATCATTTCTTTTATATTGAATGGCTATGAGCGATCTTAAAAATTCATCCCGCTCAACATTATCCCCAACAAACTTTGTAATTCTTTGTCCAGCATATTCACTCGGTGATCCAATACCATAAATACAACTTACAGAGGCTACAACAATAACATCATCACGCTCTAACAAACTTCTAGTGGCCGAATGTCTTAACTTATCAATTTCATCATTAACAGAAGAGTCTTTCTCAATATAAGTATCTGAACCTACAACGTAAGCCTCAGGTTGATAATAGTCATAATAAGAGACAAAATACTCAACGGCATTTTCTGGAAAGAATTCTCGGAACTCTGAAAATAATTGCGCTGCTAAAGTCTTATTTGGTGCGAGAATAAGAGTTTTCTTTTGAAGGTTTTGAATAACGTTGGCCATGGTAAAAGTTTTACCAGAGCCAGTAACCCCTAAGAGGGTCTGAAATTTCTCTCCCTTTTGGAAGCGCTCTGTTAAAGTCTTTATCGCCCCAGGTTGATCTCCACAGGGTTCAAACTTCGAATGTAATTTAAATAATTGTTTTTCCATAGTGGGCCTAATTAAAAATAAATTCTTCTTGCCAATCTTCAATATTTTAAGGAATCTATTACAAATTGGCACTCATTGATTGAGAGATATGACGAAAACGACACGACGCACATTCGATTTCAACACAAATACACACTCTACTCAATTCTATTCCCAAAAATCTATTCAAAAGCATATTAATAAGGAGATCTGTTATAAGACACCTAACCAGTATTAATCTATTGGAACCATCTCAAATACTCTCCCTATTAGAGAGATCTTTATTCTATTCTAAACAACTTAAAAATAAACAAAAAATAACAAAAATTCTCGACGGTAAAATTGTGGCAAATCTTTTCTTTGAACACTCTACACGAACAAGGTTTTCATTTGAAGTTGCAGCGAAAAGACTCGGTGCTGGAGTTCTAAATTTTGACAGCGATAGCTCCTCTCTCGCCAAAGGTGAAACTCTTGAAGACACACTTAAAACATTTGATGCTCTTGGAATAGATGTGGGAATTATTAGACACTCTGATGACTCTTATATTGAAGATCTTAAGACAAAGTATAACTTTTCAGTTATTAATGCTGGAGCTGGCTCCTTTGAACACCCAAGTCAATCCTTACTTGACCTTTTCACCATTCAAGAAGAGTTTGGAACCTTAGAAAATTTAACGGTCGCAATTTGTGGTGATGTTACTCATTCGAGAGTCGCAAAATCAAATATAAATGCTCTCAAAAAGTTTAATTCAAAAGTCATTCTTACAGGA
This sequence comes from uncultured Oligoflexia bacterium, assembly GCA_913058265.1. Taxonomy (GTDB): domain Bacteria; phylum Bdellovibrionota; class Bacteriovoracia; order Bacteriovoracales; family Bacteriovoracaceae. The sequence goes on along the minus strand of CAJXPQ010000019.1, from coordinate 25,597 downwards.
CCAGAAGAACTGATGCCTGTACCAGCAAAAGTAGATAATCATTGTGAAGTTATGAAAGTAGATGATGCAATAAAAGTCGCAGATGTTGTTATGCTACTAAGAGTACAACATGAAAGACATGATCTACATGAGCTCAATATAGACAATTATAACAGAGACTACGGACTAAATGATGACCGTCTTAATTTAATGAAAAAAAATGCCATTATCATGCATCCAGGACCATTTAATAGAGGAGTCGAAATCTCAAGTCACCTCGTTGAGCATAAACAGTCTAGAATATTTAAACAAAAAGAAAATGGCGTTTACACACGCATGGCCATTTTGGAGTGGATTATAAATGAATAAAATTTATCTTTACCTAGAGACAGGACAAGAATTTCAGGGAAAGTGTTTTACCACTCCCCCATCATTAGACTACCTTTCAGAGATTGTTTTTAATACATCGATGCAAGGATACCAAGAGGTTGTTACAGACCCGTCTTATTGTGACCAATCTATTGTGATGACATACCCTCTCATTGGGAACTATGGCATTAATCAAGATGATAATGAGTCTATCCATCCCGCCCTAAAAACTCTTATTGTTAGAGAGCACTGCTCTACTCCTTCAAATTTTAGAAGTAGGCAAGATCTAGGAATATTTCTATCCTCCAGAGGGGTGACAGGTATTGAGGGAATAGACACCAGAATGCTAACAAAAATCATAAGAGAGACAGGGACAATGAAGTGTATTGTTTCCCCTTCTCCCCTTTCAAGTTCCGTATTAGATGATAAGTTCAAGTCTGATCTTACACAAAATCAAATTGAAAAAACTTCAACAAAAACAATAGCTCACTTCCCAGCTAATGGCGGAATCAGAATCGTCATGCTTGATTTTGGATACAAGAAAAATATACTTGAATCTTTATTGAAGAGAAAGTGTGACGTCATCGTAGTTCCTTTTGATACTTCTTTTGAAAAGATTCAAGAGTTCTCCCCTCAAGGAATTTTGCTCTCTAATGGACCGGGTGACCCTAAGAGTATTAAGCAAGTGATTCCAACAATAAAAAAACTTCAAGAGAAGTACCCGATGCTTGCCATCTGTATGGGACACCAAATTTTTGCATTGGCCAATGGTGCAGATACAGAAAAGATGAAATTTGGTCACAGAGGTGGAAATCATCCAGTCAAAGATTTCGCTAAAGATAGAGTTTATATTACTTCTCAGAATCATGGGTACTGTGTGACTGAAAAATCCATTAATGATACAGACTTAGAGATCACTCAAATTAATATGAATGATAAAACGATTGAAGGACTAAAACATAAAACACTAAATGCTTACTCTGTTCAATATCACCCTGAAGCAAGTCCGGGACCCAATGATACCAAATATATGTTTGACGATTTTTTAACGACAATAAATGAGGTTTCAAATGCCTAGAAATGAAAATATAAAAAAAGTTCTTGTGATTGGATCAGGCCCTATAATCATTGGCCAAGCAGCTGAATTTGATTACTCTGGAACTCAGGCGCTTCGATCCTTACGTGAAGATGGAATTGAAACAATACTTATTAATTCTAATCCTGCTACGATCATGACTGATAAAGAGATGGCGGATAAAGTCTACCTAGAGCCCCTACTTGCAGAGTTTGTTAAGAAAATTGTGCTTAAAGAAAAACCTGATGCTGTTCTTCCTACTCTTGGGGGACAGACAGCACTAAATCTTGCCTTAGAATTAGAACAAGAAGGCTTTTTTACCAAAGAAGGAGTTCAGCTTCTTGGAGTAAACCTCGAGACCATTGAGAAAGCTGAGGATAGAGAACAATTCAAGCAACTCATGATTGAACTAAATGAACCAGTTCCTCCAAGTCAAACAGTAAATAACTTAGAGCAGGCAATCGCCTTTAAAGGAGAGATTGGTCTACCACTTATCATTAGGCCGGCTTTCACATTAGGTGGTACTGGTGGTGGTATAGCAACTACAGAAGAAGAATTTGCGACCATTGTTAAGACTGGACTTGCAAGTTCTCCCATAAAACAATGTTTAATAGAGAAAAGTATTGCTGGCTTTAAAGAGATTGAATATGAGGTTATAAGAGACCGCAAAGATAATTGTATTGTTGTCTGTAATATGGAAAACCTTGACCCTGTAGGAATTCACACAGGTGATAGCATTGTTGTAGCACCGTCTCAAACTCTCAGCGATAGAGACCATCAGATGTTAAGAGATGTATCCCTTAAGATCGTGAGGGCGCTCAAGATTGAAGGCGGCTGTAATGTCCAATTAGCACTAGACCCCCATAGCTTTCAATATTATATAATAGAAGTTAATCCAAGAGTAAGTCGCTCATCTGCACTTGCTTCTAAAGCAACAGGTTATCCTATAGCACAAGTTGCGACAAAGATTGCGATTGGCTTTAGTATGGATGAAATTATAAATCCTATCACTAAAAATACATATGCCTGTTTTGAACCCACTCTAGACTATTGTGTCTTAAAGGTTCCACGTTGGCCGTTTGATAAGTTTCATATGGCCGATAGGACTTTAGGAACTCAAATGATGGCCACAGGTGAAATCATGGCAATAGGGAGAACATTTGAGGAATCTTTATTAAAAGGTGTGAGAGGTTTAGAAATCAAAAGAGATCACCTTATACTAGACCCCATCCTAGATCTAAGTACTGAAAAATTATTAAAAAACATTGTAAAAGCAACAGATGAAAGAATATTCGAAGTATCTGAGCTATTAAGACGAGGCATCACATCGTTTGAAATACATTCTCTTACCAAGATAGATCTGTGGTTTTTACAAAAAATTCAAAACATAATTGATTTAGAAAAACTTCTATCAAAAGAAGTCTTAGATAAGGAAGATATACTGCTTTTAAAAATGAATGGTTTTGCAGATTCTTATATTGCAAGAACACGTAAAATATCTGAGGTCGACTTTAGGAAACACAGAAAAGAGCTCGCCATAAATGCTACTTTTAAAATGGTAGATACTTGTGCTGCTGAGTTCGAATCTAAAACACCTTATTACTACTCGACTTACGAGCAAGAATCAGAGGTGGTACTAGATCAAAGAAAATCAGTACTCGTTCTTGGATCAGGGCCTATTAGAATTGGCCAGGGTGTTGAGTTTGACTATGCAACAGTACATGCCATCAAGGCGATAAAAGACCTTGGTATGAAGGCGATTGTTATAAATAACAATCCTGAAACTGTCTCAACTGACTTTAACGTATCAGACACTTTATATTTCGACGCAGTTACTTTTGAAGATGTCATGAACATTGTGGATGTTGAAACGCCAATTGGTGTCATCTGCCAATTTGGTGGCCAGACGGCGATAAACCTCATCGAGCAGCTTGAGAATTCAGGTGTTAAGATCCTAGGGACCAGTCATGACTCAACTGACTTAGCAGAGAATAGAGAACGTTTTGAAAAAGCACTCAATGAATTAAAAATTGCACAACCTATTGGAACAACTGTTAGTAATATTGAAGATGCGCTTGAAAAGACCAAAATTCATCCCTACCCTCTAATGCTTAGGCCTTCATACGTTATCGGTGGTCAAGCCATGCAGATCGTCTATGAAGACTCTGAGTTAATCCAATATATGGAAAATGCGATGCAAGTCTGGCCTGGTGAGTCAGTCCTAATGGATCGCTATATGATTGGAGTCGAAGTGGAAGTCGATGCAATATGCGATGGAAAGGATGTTCTTATTCCTGGAATTATGGAACATATTGAAAGATCCGGTGTTCACTCCGGAGATTCGTTTGCAGTCTATCCTCCACAGAACCTTTCTGAGGATATAAAAAAAGAGATTGTAGAGATCTCCTCAAAAATTGCTAAGAGCTTCAATATATTAGGTCTTATCAATATTCAATTTATTATTAAGAAAGATAAAGTCTATGTGCTTGAGGTTAACCCAAGATCATCAAGGACAGTACCATTCTTAAGTAAAGTTACAGATATCCCCATGGCAAAAGTTGCAACGAAAGCAATATTAGGACAAAGTATTATCGATCAAGGATATACTCCAGGTATACATCCTGAAGAGAAGATTATCTCTATCAAAGCTCCCGTTTTTAGCTTCACTAAGCTTAAAAATGTCGATTCAGCACTTGGACCTGAAATGAAGTCTACCGGAGAGGCAATGGGAAGAGACTATAGTGTCCAAAAAGCTTTAAACAAAGCTTTTAAAGCAGCTGGAATCAACTTTCCTTATATGGGAACAATACTAGTCACAATTGCTGACAAACATAAAGATGAAACGCTTCCAATGTTAAAGAGGTTCCACAAATGTGGCTTTAAATTTTTGGCCACAAAAGGGACCGCAAAACTACTAAGAGAGCATTCACTCCCAGTCCAAGAAGTAAATAAAATTGGAAGGGCCGAAAGAGACCTTCTTGATGATATTAAAGAAGGACATGTTCAAGTCATTATTAATACCATTACCAGAGGTAAGAACGTTGAAAGTGATGGTTTTAAAATGAGAAGGACTGCTGTTGAGAATGGTGTCATTTGCATGACTAGCCTTGACACCACATGGGCACTGCTAGAGGCAATTGAAATTAATTCTTTAGGAACTATGACTTTATAATTTACAAGGAGTTTACTTGAAAGATAAAATTATTATTCCCTTCGATGTTCAAACGAGAGATGAGTTTGACTACCTCCTCAAAGAGCTGTCTGGTACAGCAACTTTTGCCAAAGTAGGAATGGAATTATTTTATCGTTTTGGCCCAAACATTATTGAAGATTTAAAACAACACAATTTTAAAATTTTTTTAGATTTGAAATTACATGACATTCCAAATACCGTTCACCATGCCTGCAAAGTATTAGGCGAAATGGAAGTCGACATTCTCAATGTTCACTCCTCTGGTGGTAGTGAAATGATGCAGGCTGCGCGAGAAGGCTTTAAACTCTCCCATAAAAACGGCCTACTTATTGGAGTGACTCAACTGACTAGTACGACTCAAAAAATCATGAATAGTGAATTGAATATATCTGGATCTGTTGAAGATTCAGTTCTGTCACTTGCAAATATGACAAAAGAATCTGGTCTGGACGGTGTTGTCTGTTCTGCCAAGGAAGTACAAACTATTAAAACAGCTCTTGGCAAAGACTTTAAATGTATTACTCCAGGTATTAGACCGCTTAACTATCAAAAAGATGATCAAAAAAGAATTATGACTCCTACAGAGGCAATTCAAGCTGGCTCTGATTACTTAGTGATTGGACGTCCTATAACTAAAGCTGACTCCCCTAAGGAAGCCTACCTTAAAATTTTAAAGGATATTAGCCATGAATAAAATAGCGAACTCTCTACTTAACTGTGAGGCGATTCATATAAAGCCTAATGAAAAGGATTATTTCACTTGGACTTCAGGTAAACGCTCTCCCATCTATTGCGATAATAGACAACTTATCTCATTTCCCGATCACAGAAAGATGATTGTCTTAGAGTTTGTAGATTATATTAAGAAAAATTTTAACCATGTCGATATTATTGCTGGTACCGCCACTGCAGGAATTCCTTGGGCGGCATGGATTGCAGATGAATTGAACCTTAATATGGTTTATATAAGATCTAAACCAAAAGGCCATGGGTTAAAATCAGCAATTGAAGGTAAGATTACTGAAGGTCAAAGTGTTCTTATTATTGAAGACCTTATATCTACAGGCAAGAGCTCTATTGAAGCTGTTAATCATGCCAAAAATGACAAACTTAATGTGTTAGGTGTTCTTAGTATTTTTAATTATGAGTTTAAGGAGTCTATTGAGGCATTTAAGGTTGCCAATACAAGTTATCATTCTCTGTGTAATTTAAATGAACTCACTACTGAAGCCAATGCTCTAAACCTTATATCTGCAGAAGAAGTTGATTATGTTCTGGAATGGAAAAAAAGCTTTAGCTGATCTAAATGAGCTTCTTTAGTTCGCTTAGATACGTACTATCAAGCCTATGTCCTATATTATTTAAAGAAATAAATTGTCCAAGGTTTCCCCTGTCCCTTAACTTATCAAATTCTGCCCTAGCATCTGGATAGTCAACAACAAGATCATCATGACAATTAATCTGATGAAGCATAGTCCTCTGACGAAATTCGAACTTCTCATTTCTAAACTTACAGGCCAACCCTATAACTGTATCCACATCAGTAAGAAGCTCAGAAGCTTTCGCCGCTAAATATCCTCCCTGGGAGTAACCTATAACTGTTATTGGTATATTATTTAGATTTAATCGTTCTAGAGTTTGCTTCAAATAATCTACAGCTGGGTCCATTTGTACAAAGTACTCTTTTGTATGGGGGTCAAAAAAATACCAACTATATCTTGATGAATATTTATCCCCTTTTTTTACTGGAACCAACAAAGGTCCGTCAGGTGCAATAATGGCACAATTTTTTGGAAGAGAGTCTTTCAGTTTTTCAAACATAAACTCACCATCTAGAAGATAGCCATGAAGTAGTAAATAAACTCTTTTAGGTTCAGGAGGTAAATACTGATAAACATTATGTGGGATACTATAATTAAGATTTTCGAGAGATTTTTTCATATTATATTAGTCTTTATGCTTAAATTCAGCTTCTATTATATCTCCATTTAGAGTGGGACGCTGAGTCTCTTCTTGCTCAAACAACTCATCCTCCACCACACTAGTATGTCCGTGCTCTGAGCTATTAGTAAAGCTGTAAAAACCACCACTGGCCCCCTGAGCTGCTCCTCCGAATGTATTAAATTGGAAGTTTCCAGACTTTATAGAGTTCGCAATAAGCCTTTTGACCCAAATCATTAGCAAGTGTCGTGTTCCAGGCATTACCAGTGAGAATCCAAAAATATCTGTCATAAAGCCAGGTGTAAGTAATAGAAGACCACCAGCAAAAACCATCAAACCCTGGATAAGTTGGTTAGTAGGTAAACCGCCTTTTTGGGCGTCATTTTGAATCTTAGTTAATATTTGTATCCCCTGTGACTTGGCCAGAGCAGCACCTAGGACCCCAGTAATGATCACAACCATCATGGTATTTAAGCCACCAATTTCTCCACCAATCTTAAATAGGAGATAAATCTCAAGTGCTGGCACAAGGGTAAATAGAATCACTAATATTGAAAACATAAAACAAACCTCTTCATTAAACCTAACATTTTAAATATGGTAGCTGTTGTACAATTGTCAATATTACAAAAAAAAGGCCCAGCATAAAGCCAGGCCATATTAAGCTAACTATTAGAAATATTTATCTAAATACCCAATTTGCATTTTCGCTAATCTTCATTTGTTTAAGATTTAAAAGCTTTGTGCTATCAATCAAATACTTCGTATCAAGGATAATTCTTGCTTTAGATGGAACCTTAACTCCTAAATCAGCAAAGTTAATTGAGATATTTGATGCGTTTGCAGTCGTAATAACATTTAACTCATTACTAGAAAGCATTCTATTAAGCAGAAGTGTGTCAGAACCTAACCTTCTATTCTTAAACAGTCTGACCTGCTGGCTAAAATCACTAAGATTGAATCCTGCTCCTAGTGTAAAATTAAGTACACCGTTTCTAAGTTTGACATTCGTTATGCCATTTGCAAGAACTTCATTTGCTCTAACTGCAGATACAAACTTCACATTATAAACCAGGTCAATATACTTAACACCTGTTTGAGATGATTCTTTTCGGCTTTGCTTATCAAGTACTATAAAGTAGTTCTTAGAACCTTTAGCTGTAAGAGTCTCTCTATCTCCTTTCATTCTTAATGTAAGAACTTCGCTAAGTCTTTCAGGAGCATTATCATCTTTCATGATAAATTGTGCATTTGTGATCACGTCATAGTCGTGAACTTCGAAAGCTCGAGTTTCAATTCGAGTACATGAATAAGGTATTGATACTGGAACATTACGACAAATTCTTCTTCCTGGAACACATTGTCTTGAACAACTATTTTGTCTACAAACTTGTCGACAAACTGGAGTTCCCTGGCCACATCTTCTTCTGTACTCTGTTCTATAACAAGTCGCTCTTACTCTCACTTGTCTATACTCAATTCTTGTTTTCACTGTTGTCATGTTCACTTCATGAATTTCGCTTGATCCATCATAAGTAAATTGACTCGTAGCTGTTGAGTCTGCGAATGCAACCTGAGTTAATAGTAATAATAATGATAAAATAGTCTTCATCTTCCCCTCCGAATGTGAAAATCAATATATATATTAATAGTATGAGAGTTGAGAGTTGATTGTATAGAGGTGGTGCGCCTTGGCCCTAAAATGAATGGCTTCAGTAGAGAAACACACTCAATTCTTACAATAACTATGTAATTCTTACAAACTATTGGTCCAAGTGGGTAGATAGTACATACGACGTTTCGCGCAGCAGCATTTCCTGATAGGTTGTGCCATGCAATTTTAACCATTGGCAATTTTTTGCCTAAACAAAGGAAAGCAAAGTGATAACAAAAACCCACAAGAGTCTTGTTTTACTAGCTGGTATGATGCTTACAGGTCAAGCGACCGCCTTAGAAAGGTCAGTTAAGTACCCCGCCATTTATCCATTTGTTCCTATGACTACAGATGAAATCTACCAGGATGTCTCAACTGTTACTGAGAATCCAGAATTTGAAAAAAACTTTTTCACTATTATAAGAAAAGGATTATCCAAAGCGAAAACAAAGCAAAAGCCATGGACTAGTACATATTGGCCTATGTCTAAAGGAATGATTGCTGATCCCTATGAGAAATCAACACTTTCATATTATGTTGATGTTGGGTGGATTGACTGGGAATCAAACTACGACTCATTTAAGAAAAGATTGAGAAAGAAATTAGCGAATGTTGATTCCATGTCTCAAGAAAGTTTGAACAAGCTAGCTCCATCTGAAAAATATGATGTACTTCTTGGGGACAAAACTTTTGACCTTACAAATAGAGTTTGGCAATACACACACACTTGGGGTTCACAAAAAGAAAATGGATTTGTTTCAAGATTATTCTTAGCACATGACGATGCTCTATCTAGAGCGGAGTACTATGTAGATGTCTTAAAGTGGTGGTCAACTTATGATGATGCATTCAAGTACTCATGGGAATTAAGAGATACTTTATCTGCTAAAAATGCATTGGCATTAGTTAAGATGGGTAAATACGACAACGTAAAAGATGCTTACTCGGAAGCTTTAGAGATGGCAAAAGAGCAAGAAGGTGAATTTGTTCTTGCTAAAAAGAACTCTAGACTTGCAGGCTGGGAAGGGATCTGTAATGGCTGGTCAACTGCAGCTGGAAACGTACCTAGACCAAGAAACCCAGTTAGCTTTAAAATGGATAACGGAAAAGAACTTAAGTTCTACCCAGAAGATATTAAAGGTTTGGTTTCAATGTTTTGGGTTAACTCACTTGTACAAAACAATTACGTTAAAGATCTTAATGAGCCTGACTCAGGTAAATTCTTTGGTGGAACAGTATCTGCAGGTAAGAGATGTAATATTAAGGCAAGAAAAGATATTTGGGGTCGTAAATATGACAATAAGCCAGATCCATTTAACGGCGATCATTCAGCAAGATGTTCAGGTGTACATCCAGCGAAATGGCATTTAGGAATTGTTGATATCATTGGCAGACAAGGAAGAAGTTTTATTGTTGAAAGAAAAGTTGGACCTGCTGTTGATAATCATCCAATGTATAAATATAAAATGGAATACTTTAATCCATATAACGGCAGGGAGTATGATAACGAAGACAAGCTTGATAAGAATATTGAGCGCATATCTGATGAGGATCAATTCAAGCAATTTAGACATAAAGATGCTGTATACGTTGTTGGAGTTGAAACTAAAATGACATATATGAACTATGTTAAACCAAGACGCCAAAATTCAGACTCAGAAGAAAATGATGAAACTGATGATAAAAAAATGTGGTATGACCTTGAACTAGATGAAGATTATAATATCGTTGGTGGACAGTGGCGTGCAATAAAAGTTGGACAGGATCCAAATGATAATCGCTCGGCATCAAGTAAATCAAGACTGAATCACAACCAACCTGACTTCTTTTGGAATGTTACGAAAGACTGGAATGACACATCAAAGTCAGATCTATTTAAAGAAGTAAATATTCCTGAAAAATGGGAAGATGAGACGAGACTCCCACCAAAATCATGGAAAGATTATGCTGTAGGAAATGAAGAAAAAGGAATAGATGGATCTCATGCATTTATGTACAGTGAAAGATGGGATTGGGGTAATGGTAGAACATGTGATGTTGTTAACAAAAAAACAGGAAAGATAACACAGTTTCCTTGCGATATGGAAACAAACAAACCTCAGCCACTGCTAAATGTAATAAATAAACTAGTAAAGCTTTCGAAATAAAGTTCTCGCCCCTAGCAATAGGGGCTTTTTTATATCATTAAATGCCCTACCTTAACTAAAATAATAGTCTCTTCTTCCACAAACGGATGATGCGAAGATAAGTGCTTATTTCTAATCCAGGTTCCCGCGGGATATGACCCATGTTCATCCTTAAAGACACCAGATAGCACAAAGACTTCTTCCCCTCCAAAATGTCTATGTGGGAGAAACTTTTCTCCTGCAGGCCACTTAACCAGAGCTGTACTCTTTCCATCAAATTCGTGCAAAGGCATAACTTCTAAGTTTCCTTGTCCTTGCAACCAGCTTGTTTCATGTATATTAATTCGAACGACTTCAGAATCATCCGAGTCGAACTGATGAAGCTTTACAAAAAGAATGCAGCCTTCTTTGCTAAATGGCGCATGTTTCGTACCTGGGGGGTTACGCAGATAAGTGCCTGCAGGATAGTCACCTGTCTCATCTGAAAAAATTCCCTCAAGAACAAATATTTCTTCACCCTTAGGATGTTGATGTTCATTAAACTTAGCACCCTTAACGTATTTTACAACTGAGGTTGCGTGTCCTGATTCAATATCTTTTCTTTCAAGTGGAATCCTTAAGACTTTAGCACTTGGAGATGGGAGCCACTCCTCAAGTTTAGTATTAATGCTTAAACTAATATTGAAGTCCATGTTTAAATTCGATTTCATACTAATTAAGCCTTTTAGTAAAAGTGTAAAGAATCGGAACTAAAACGAGTGTAATAACAGTACCAAATGCAAGTCCCCAGCCCATTGCTAGCATCATTTCAGATAACATTGAATCGTAACCTGCAAAGCCATAAGCAGTTGGTAAAATCCCAACAACAGTTGTAATTGTAGTTAATAGAATAGGCCTAAGACGAGTCGTTGCAACAGCAGCAATATTCTCTAAGAAGCCCTCATTAATCCCCTCTGTTCTTTTCTCCATTTTATCAATCATGACAATAGCATCGTTAATCACGACTCCAATCATTCCAAGAGTTCCAATGACAGCAAAAAAACCAAAGACGCTCATTCCATGCGCTAATAATACAAAAATAACTCCCGCCATACCAAAAGGTACAATGGCTAAGACAAGCAGCGGTTTTGTTAAAGAATTGAACATAATAATAAGTATTAAATAAATTAAACAAACAACGATTAAAATAGAATTCTGGAACTCTCCTTGACTCTCACGAGTGTCCTCAATCTCTCCTTTAAAATCTAGAGCCGCGTTTGGAAAGTCTCTAAGTATCTGAGGGAAGGCTTCTGTCTCTAACTTCGTTGCCACTTCTAACGGAGTTATTTTACTACCAGGTTTTAAATTACCGTAAACCATCGTTGTTCTTTTATAATTATTTCGAACTATATTAACTGGTTTTAGCGCTTCTTTAATATCAATAATATTTTTAAGATAGATCAGTTGCCCTTCATTATTTTCAACTCTCAGCTCAAGCAGTTTTAATAAATTATTCTTACTTGCCGCGGGAACACTCAGTCTTACATCAACTTCTTCGTCACCTTTATTTATTGAGTAAAGGATACTACCCTCGGCAAAAGTTCTTAAAGCACTCGTTATCTTTGCAGGGCTCACATTATAACGAACCATACGTTTTTGGTTTAGCATAAAAAGATACTCTTTCTTTTTTATTGGGTCTTCCACTTCCACATCAACAAGACCTGGAATGGCCTTTATCTTCTCACTAATGATTTTTGTTATTTTCTCTCTATTAGAATCATTATTTTCTCTTACCTGTAATTCGATCGCATTACCGGAGCCATGACCCCAACGACCTCGTTGAAACTTAACTGATTCAAGACCTTTAATTTCTGCGGCCTTGCCCTCCCAATCCTTTAAAAGAGTATTGAGAGGAGTTCCTCTATCATCAGCCGGAAAAAGCTCAACTAAGATTGAAGCCTCATTCTCCTTAACAGCGCCGCCTCTTCGAGACAAACCAATACTCGATCTGACTCCAACAACATTGGCGATACTTGCCACTAAGTATTCTTCAAGAGGATATATAAGCTTAGAGGTATCTTCTCGAGTAGATCCTTTAGGAGCCTTTACTTTAATAAAGACTTCCTTGCTCTCTTCTCTAGGAAACATTACAAATTTCATTTTACTATCAAATATCCAAACAGCAGAAGTTAGCACAGCAAAGAATAATGTGAGAACGATCCATCTTTTATGAAAAATTAATAATAATATCTTTTCATACTTTCTCTCGAAGCGTTTGAACCAATTCTCTTTTGTCTTCTCTTTTTTAAAACGATCGAATATCACAGAAGGTGCAGACAAGTGAGCAGGTAAAATAAACAATGATTCAACTAAAGAACCGAGAAGCATCAAGACAACAATTAAGGGAATATAGGTAACAAGCTTACCAAAGAAACCTTCAAAAAAGAGTAGAGGTACAAAGGCGACACAAGTGGTAATAATACTTGCTACAATGGGCTTAAAAACTTCTCTCGTGCCTGTTATTGCTGCTTCAGTCGCGGAGAGGCCTGACTCTCTACTCCGAGCTATATTTTCAGCTATAATTATGGCGTCATCGACGACAATTCCCAGGACTATAATTATTCCGGCCAAAGTCATATTATTAACGGTGTACCCGGCGAGATGAGCAATGATTAAAGTGAATGATAAACAGAAAGGTATACCCATCGCAACCCATAAGCCTGTCTTAATATCTAAGAATATAAAGAGAACAATAATAATGAGAATAAAGCCCAAAATACCGTTAGAGCTAATAATATTAATACGGTTTCTCACAGCATATGATTCATCGTCCATGAGAACGATGCCAACAGGTGATTCCTTATTCAAGGTATAGTAATTTTCAATAAAATCAGATATTTTTTCTTGAGCTGTAATAATATCTGTAGAGATACTCTTCTTTACGTTAAGAAAGATCGCTTCGTGACCATTCACCTTAAAGATGGAGTTTGCTTTTTCAAAGCCACTCTCTATCGTCGCAATATCAGATAGGCTTACTCCATGCCCGGCATAGTTACCTCTTAGAAAAAAATTATTAAAACTCTCAACCGTATCTAATTCATTAAGAGCTGTAATCTTACTTTCACCACGGTCTTCAAGTGAACCAATAGGAGCACGGATATTATAATCTTGAATCTGAGATCTCACTTGTGCCAATGAAATCTCTTGTTCTAAGATTTTATCAGGAGAAACCATAATCTGTAATTCAGGTTTTCTATAATGAGACCTATCAATACTAGAAATTTCTGGCAAAGATAATAATTGATTTTCAAAGCCGAGAACAAAGGCTTGTAATTTTTTTCGACTTTCAACATCTAGTATTTTTTGTCCCTTGTAAAATACACCCACATCTAAGATCGCCTTCTCAGAGCTTTTGAATTGTCTTATCCTAGGTAAGTTTCTTATCTCAGCTGGAAGCTTGACTCTAAGAACTGCGTCCTGGATATCTTGCACGACTTCATCTTTTTTTGGATAATTATCATCGAGAGTAATTCTAAGACTACTGACTCCTAAACTAGAGGTCGTTGCGAGCTCTTCAATGCCTACAACTCCTTTAAGTTCATCCTCCATTGGCTTTGTTACAAATAATTCGACATCTTCAGAAGGGGCACCTGGATATATAGTGGTGACACGAACCCAATTACTAGCAAATTCTGGCATTTCTTCTTTACCAATATTATGCCAAGTAAATACACCTAGAAGTATAACCGCAACAAAGAGTACATGAGACAATAAATGATTTTTTACAAAGTAGGATATTAAGTTATTCATCGGATGATTTTATAGGAATTCTCTTCTTACGACTAGTGAGACAATTGAATTTTTTCAAGACAATGCTGCTCAGCACTGTCAATATTGAGTTTCTCATGAGAGAATAATCCATGTTCTTTATTATACAATATATTGTCCCTCCTGCTCTTGCTTTTATGATGTTTAATATTGGGATCACGATTTCACTTCCAGAGATTAGAAATATCGCTCGTTTCCCTAAAGCATTTGCCCTTGGTGCTCTATTACAAATAATTTCACTACCACTACTGGCAATTATAATTGCCCTTCTTGTCAAAAACTTCTTTAGCCTTCCAGATGAAGTCATACTAGGTATACTTATCCTAGCTGTTTGCCCTGGAGGTGTGACATCAAATATATTGACCATGCTTGGAAATGGTAATCTTGCGCTTTCAATAACACTAACTTCCTTACTAAGTTTTGTTGGGATCCTTACAGTCCCATTATTCTTTGCAATTTCTAATCAATTAGTTTTTGGTGAAAGCCTTAACCTTAACCATTCCTTTTTAAGAATCACACTAGGTATTTTTGTATTTACTACTATTCCCATTTCACTGGGACTCTTATTTCGGCACTTCAGGAGTGACTTAGCACTTCGCTATGAGAAAAAATTCAGACCATTAACTTTTATACTCTTTATGCTTATTGTTGTGGCCGCGCTAATTAAAAATAAAAACATTCTCCTTGAGCATATTGATACTCTTGCACCAATTGCACTACTCTTTAATGCTATAGTGATGTTTATAGCGATAATAGCTGTAAAAGTATTTAAACTTGATCTTAGAAATAGAATCGCGATAGTTTTTGAATGCGGATCACAGAATACCGGACTTGCTGTTCTCATTGCTCTAAACGTTTTGCAAATTGAACAAGCAGGAGTTTTTGCGGCCGTTTACACACCAATTATGTATTTAACTGCTTTTATTTATTATTACTATATTCGGCCTACTAATAAACATAACTTAAACTCACACCATAAGATGTGATTTCTGTAATTGTGTCATACTTCTCAGTACTCTCAATCATCTCACTGACTTCTTCTGTCTCAGACTTTGAAGTCGTATAAAAACCAGACAATGAGTAACCTCCAGGAGATCCATAAGAGAAGTTAAATGATGTTTCAAGCTTTGTATCATCTTCAGAGGTATTAACATTAAGCATATTTGAAGAAATTAATTGCTCTATATCTGAAAAGTTTCCTTCCGTTTTTCTAACTCTACCACCCAAGCCTAGTTTTCCAAACCGTACCTCTGCAACAAAGCTTGTTCTAGAACCTTTGGCAGGTACATATAGGTCGAGCAAATAAGTATTAGATTGGTCTAAGCTTTGATTTGTAATTGTCTCCTGACTAATTTCTAAGTGATACATCTTACTCTTGTATCCTACTCCAATACCATTTGAAATGGTTTCATACTCTAAGTTGGAAACCTCTGCAGGAGCAGGGTTACCGCTTGTTGGATCATATAAAACGGAGTCAACACTTCCTTCTGCATTTTGAATAGAATAAAAAGTTCCAATTGAAATGCCTTTAATTTGAAAAGCTGTACCGACTCGGGTTAAGTTATACTCCAGACTTGTATCATGAGTTTCTCGATTTAGATTAGGAACTTCATCCACATGAAAATCTAACAAATACTCATAGCTTGCTTTAGCGACAGTAATTCCAATGAATCCAATATCAAGGGTTCCACCAATCACAGAAGACTTTCCTTCTGTAGTAGTCGCTCTGTCATAAGTGGCCGTCTCAAAGCTTTCTGTTCGTTCACCAACCTCTTGATCATAGAGAAACTCAAGTGTAATTCCAGGACCTTTACCCGCCCTAAAAAAAGTCGTTTTCTCTAAGTTTACTTCCGTATTAATACCATCAAGAATACCTCCACCGTTCACATCCTGTGATCTCTCAATAGTCGTTTTTGCGAGTTCTACTGAGAGAAAACCACTTTCACGTAAATGACTTAATCCTGGATTTATGGAACGCATACTAGGAAAGAATGAAGAGTTTGCAATCTGGGCGATTGCTCCAGCTGAGTATATAAATAAAAAGAATGTGATTATTTGATTCATGCTTTACTCCACCTAAATTATAGTAGAGTAAGCAATCTTTAGCTAATAGATAAATTGTTGGTTTTTGCTTTTGATATTCTTGCCTGTTCTTTTCTGTACTCAATTAGTCGTGTTTTAAGGCTTTCATTATAAACGGACATATGTCTTAGGGCTTGCAGAGCTGCATTTCGAGCCTTATTAATCCCCATGGTTCCAACAGGAACTCCATTTGGCATTTGAACAATTGATAAAAGACTATCCATTCCATCCAACGAAGAACCTTTGATAGGAACTCCTATGACAGGGAGGTAAGTATAGGAGGCAAGCATTCCAGGCAAATGAGCTGCTCCACCAGCACCAGCAATAATACAGGTAGCTCCATTCAGTTCACAGTATTCGGTAAAGGTTGGGAGATCTTCAGGTGTCCTATGAGCAGAAACAACCTTAGCTTCATACTCAACACCAAACTCCTCTAATAAAATTGCGGCTTCTTGCATTTGTGGCCAATCAGAGTCAGACCCCATAGCAATAAATACTTTATTCATATTGTATACTCTTGGTTAATACGCTTAGCTATTTCAATATTTTTTTTGTTTCCAAATAAAATGATATGTCCCATTTTTCTTCCAGGCCTAGATTCTTTTTTTCCATAAAGATGAATTTTATATTCGTACTCCCCCTCAATATGGGGAAAATTTAATTGATAATTAAGAGACTCAACAGATCCAAGAAGGTTAATCATAGAAAGGTAATCATACTTCTTTTCTGGAGCGACCAGTTTATGATTCAAAATAAGTTCTGATATATAATCAAATTGTCCTTTATCATAGGCTTCGGTTGAAAAGTGATAAGAGTTATGGACTCTGGGCGCAGCTTCATTTATATAGATTGTTCCACCTTGTGTTTCGAAAAATTCGAAAGCATAAACGCCTTTCCCCGGAAGGCCTTCGGCCATACGCTTAACCATTTCTTTTATTTCAGAAGTTATTGAAACATCTATCTCTGGGCACATTTCCACAATTTCGCAACAATGATTCCGTTGATAGGTTTTGCATGGATCAAATATAATAGTATCAGTATCATTCTTAACTAATAAACATGAGTACTCTTGTTTTAAGTCTAACTTTTTTTCAATTATTAATTCGTGACTGAAATCTGTGATCAAAGATAAATCTGCTACTTCTTGATTACCATATCCGTCATATCCCCCATGTGAGCGCTTTACAATGTAGGGACCACTAAAATTAATGAGAAGGGAAAGATCTTGCTGTTTTAAAACCTTTTCATAAGGAGTGTATGGAATATGACTCTCTTTAAAGAATGTTTTTTGTTGAATTTTGGAAAATAATTTATCATAAGAGCGAATATCAGGAATTGTTTTAACACCAGTATCATCAATCAAATCTTGCAATATATGCGGCGAATAAAACTCATTTTCTAAAATGACTATATCACAATAACTAAAGAAGACTCTTAGTGAGTTAGAGTCATTCTGCTGTCCTATTAGTATATTATTCGCAATTGTACATGCTGGTTCACTTAAGTCCTGAGCGTACACGATGACCTCGGCACCAGTATTAATGAGGCTCTCCCCCATCATCAAAGCAAGCTGACCACCGCCTAAAAGACCAACTTTTTGACAGTACATATGAGGATTCAATTCTACCTTCATAAAGAGATGCTACTTATACAAAAAGCTATGGTCAAGATAATATTAGAAAAACTTAACAGAACCATAAGTTTTTCTAATATTTTTCTTTACAAGGTAAATGAGAATCTCTAGCATATGCATATACCTCAATGGAAGGAACTTTATGTGTGGGATCATCGGAATTATCGGTACCCCCCAAGCTGCTCAGGAGAGCTACTTAGGACTGTTAATGCTTCAGCATAGAGGACAGGACTCTGCGGGAATTCTTTCATTCGATGATTCCCAGTATGAATTCCACCAAGAAAAAAATCTCGGCCAAATTAAAGATGCGATTCCAGAAGAAAAAGTTCTAGGGCTAAAAGGTAATATCGCGATTGGACATACCCGCTACTCAACAATTGGTAAAATTCGAAAAGAAGAAATACAGCCTATGCTTATAAATTCTCCATTTGGAATGGCGATGGTTCACAATGGCAATATAATCAATACAGCAGAAATAAAGGCAAATCTTAGAAATAAAAATAAGAGAACAGTTTTCTCCCATAACGATTTGGAGTTAATGTTAAATCTATATGCTGAAAATTTGCCATCAAATGTAAAAGATAAATTTTCATTTCAAGATATGATCACTGCCACAACAAAGCTCTTTCAAGGGATAAATGGTGGCTATAGCGTGATAAGTACTCTCGCTGACCATGGAATGATCGCCTTTAAAGATCCTAGTGGAATTAGACCTTTATGCTTTGGTGAGAAAGGTGGATGTTATGGCCTTGCAAGCGAGTCTAAATCACTAGAGTTTCTAGGTTATACAAATATTCGAGAGTTGAGCGCAGGTGAACTTCTATTTATATCTAATGAGGGAAAAGTTCATTCAAAAATTATTAGTAAGAGACCTAGTCGTCCCTGTATGTTTGAATGGATTTACTTTTCGAATGCAGATACAAATATATGGAATAAGAGTGTCTATCAGATGCGATTACGTTTTGGACAAAAGTTAGCTGAATCCATAGAAGATAAAGATTTTGATATCGTTGTTCCTGTACCAGATACCTCGAGACCTAGTGCCATTGCCCTCAGTGAGGAGCTAGGTATTCCTTATCGAGAAGTTCTTATAAAGAATCGCTACTCTCAAAGAACATTTATTCTTAATACCCAAAAAGATCGTGAGAATGCCATCAAGTTAAAGATGAATGCAGTTAAGAGCGAAGTTATTGGCAAAAAGATATTACTCGTGGACGATAGTATTGTCAGAGGATCGACTAGTAAGAGAATCATTCAGCACCTACTTGACTGTGGTGCCACTAAAGTTTCAATTGCTTCTACATGCCCACCAATTAAGAAGCCTTGTTATTATGGAATAGACTTTCCAAACTCTGAAGAGCTAGTAGCTTTTAATAGAAATCCCATGGAAGTTGCAAGAACCATTGGCGCACAAGACGTTTACTACTTACCAATTGAAGCCCTTAAAGAAATTTTTGATGATTTAAAAATATGTACGGCATGTTTAGATGGTGATTATCCAACAGATATCACCCAAACAAACACAATGATTGATAAGAGGATAAAACATGAAGAAATTGATTTACCAAGGCTCCGTTAAAGAGATTTATGATCTTGGAAAAAAAGTTGAATTCAAATTTACTGATGCTTATTCCATTTTTGACTGGGGAAAAATGCCCGATTTCATCCCCAAAAAGGGAAAGTATCTTGCAAAAATAGCCTCTAACCTCTTTAGCTACCTCGAAGATCCCAAAACCTTTCAAGAATTAAAAATACCAACCTATTTATCAGAGTCTCAACAATTAAAAAAAACCTTCCAACTTGAACAGTTAAAAACATATGGTGCACAAACACACTTTATTAAGCAATCAGCAATTGATTCCATAACAGTCGATAAATATAATGTTATGTCTCCACTCAAGAATGGATTCCAATATGACTACTCAAAGTATCAAATCCACCCTACAAAAACTCTAATACCATTGGAAATTGTCTTTCGATTTGGTGCCCCCCAAGGCTCTAGTTTCTTAGAAAGAAATCAAGAAATAACGGCGGATACTACACTAGATCAAATTCATATTGAGTTTTATACTAAACTAGAACCTGAAGATAGAGTTTTATCAATTGATGAGGCCAGTAAAATGGCCAAGCTTACAAGAAAAGAACTTGAGGATATATCTATCCTTACAAAACTCTATGCCATTGCTTTGAAAGAAAAGTTTGACTCAATCGAGATGAAGCTTTGGGATGGAAAGTTTGAATTTGGGTTTGGTGATAATATTGATGGGAATAGAGAAATCATACTCTTAGATAGTATTGGCCCAGATGAACTAAGACTAACTCAAAATAATATACACTACTCAAAAGAATATCTTAGAACCTATTATCGAAAAACTAATTGGTATATGGACTTTAAGCATAACAAGCTACATAAAATCGATCCCCCTAAGCTACCTCAAAAAGAAATAAAAGTAGCGAAGTATCTTTATAAAAAAATTGCTCTATCACTTGAAACCAGCTCTATTTATAATAAAAAAGAGTATGAAATTTACTTAAAAGAAAATAATAAATGTGTCGTTATTCTAGGCAGTGGCGCTAGAGAGCATGCCATAGCCATGCACCTGGCACTTGATAATCAAATATCTAAAATCATTTTAATACCTGGCAACTCTGGGATTATTCACCCTAAAATCATTTGTAGAGAAACAGAAAACATTCTAAAGGAAACGATTGAGATAGATCCAAGTTTTATACTTATTGGTCCAGAAAATCTCATTGCTGATGGAACTGGTGATCAACTTAAGCAACTAGGCTTTAATGTCATGGCACCCACAAAAGAAATGGCAAGACTAGAATCATCAAAGCTATATGCAAAAAAGTTTATGCAGAAGAACGACATCCCCACAGCTCAATACCATGAAGCCACGGATAGAGAAAAAGCTAAAGAGATTATACAGAAGTTAGACTGGGAAAGGTTTGTTATAAAGCAATCAGGGCTTGCTGCTGGCAAAGGTGTCTTTATATGTCACTCAAAAAAAGAAGCGATAGAATCACTAGAATATATTCCTAGGGAAGAAGAGATTCTTATTGAGCAAATGCTTTATGGACCAGAAGTATCTTACTTCATTCTATGCCTAAATGGGTCTTACAAAGTACTGGGAACAGCATGTGACTACAAAAGGCTTCAAAACTATAATGAGGGGCCCAATACTGGTGGAATGGGGGCCTATAGTCCTGCTTACTGGTTAACAGTTGATGAAGAGGAAGAGATCATTCAGAAGATTGTAGAACCTACAATTAAATCTGCAAAGAACTACAAGGGAGTATTATTTATAGGGATCATGATGACTAAAGATGGGCCAATGCTCTTAGAATATAACTGTCGCTTTGGGGATCCTGAAACTCAAGCGATTATTCCGAGACTAGAAAGGTCTTTAGCTCCACTATTTCAGGCCATTGCCGAAGAGAAAGATCAAGAATTTAAGAAGTTTCAAATTGAAATAAAAAATCAAATTAGCATGAATATAGTCAAAGCAAGCCATGGTTACCCTGGCCTAAATAATACCCCCATCGACAAAGATAAAAAGATCAAGAATGTATTTCACTCAAATGAGAAAAGTCACCTCTATTTTGCTGGAGTTAAGGGTTCAAAGAAACAGCTTTATACAAACGGTGGCCGTGTCTTAGGAGTAACAAGCCTTGGAAGCGATATAAATGAAGTTAGACTGACTGCTTATAAGAAGCTTAAGGAGATCTCTTTTGAAGGAGAGCATTACAGAGAGGATATTGGTTTATGATACAAGTTGCAATTTTTTTATCTGGTAATGGATCTAATGCAATTAAGCTCATTGAGCAATCACGTAAAGAGGATAATATAAACGTCGCTGTTTTGGTCTCCGATAGAGAAGACTCAAGGACAGAAGAGATAGCGCAAAAATTCAGTATTCCTTTTTATATTCTATCGTCTCAAGAAAAAGAGAAGTCTTGTTATGAGAAAAAAATTCTTTTGCATATGGAGAAATATAAAGTCCGTTGGATTTTTCTTGCTGGATATATGCGACTACTCTCAAAAAACTTCATACAAAATTTTCACGACTCCAACCTTGAACAAGCTCGTATTATTAATATACATCCCTCCTTGCTTCCAAAACACAGAGGGTTAAATGCTTACAAAAATGCTTTTAAAGAGAATGAACGAGAAAATGGCATCACGATTCATTTCGTAGACTCTGGTATGGACACAGGAAAGATCATTACCCAACATAAGTTTGTCCGTGATGTCGAAGATACATTCCCAACTTTTAAATCAAAGGGTCTGAAAATTGAGCATAAGTATTATCCAAAGGTCTTAAGCTTTATAGCAAAACATAAAACTCTCAAGGGGTATAGCAGTGAGATTTGATATTATTTCGAAAGAACAAAAGAGTCTAGAGTCATTACAAAAAAACATTCTTCGTTCGGGCCATCGTATTGAAAGTCTTGTGCCAATTAAAAGTTATTGGATCGACAAGCCCTCATATACAAAGGATCAAATTGAACGCATAGAAGAGCTTCTAAAAAACCCTATCGATGAAGAGTTGTTTGGGCGAGAAGTAAAGATTGATAATTATGATTTCAACTATCTCATTCAAGTGAGTTTTAAACCTGGGGTAACAGATAATACTGCCCACTCCCTTAAAGAAACATTGTCTGAGATTTTTGATGATACTAATATCAAAGTTTCTACTGGTAAGAGTTATTTATTAAGATCACATCTTCACTTAAGTAAAATTCAAGAAATCGCGAATGAATTCCTAGGCAATGAATTAATACAAAGTATTAAGGTCTATTCAAAAGATGATGTAAGCGACTATATTCCTAGCCCCGAATTTCCAAATGTTAGGATAAAGGATAAAGGAATTAGAATAATTGATTTGGGCCTGTCCGATGAAGCACTACTAGAGTTATCAGAGAAAAATATTTGGGCACTTTCAACAGATGAAATACAGCACATAAAAGCGCACTACTCAAAAGAAGAAACAAAAGATTTTAGGGTTAAGAATCAGTTACCTGTAATGCCCACCGATGTAGAGATAGAGGTTATCGCCCAATCTTGGTCTGAGCATTGTAAACATAAAATTTTTACGGCACATATCGACTACACAGAGTCAGAGGGAACTCAAAACAAAATTGGGGAAAAAAAAGTTCTTGGTATTTTTCCTGACTACATTAAGCGAGCTACTCGTGACGTTAAGGAGAAGTTTAATAAAGACTGGCTCATTTCTGTTTTTTCAGATAACGCAGGAATTATTCGCTTTGGAGATAAGATAGACTATTGCCTTAAGGTTGAAACTCACAACTCTCCTTCTGCTCTTGATCCCTATGGTGGTGCCCTCACTGGAATCTTAGGAGTCAATCGAGATATTCTTGGCTGTGGTATTGGCGCAGAACCTATAGCAAATATGAATGTCCTCTGTTTTGCTCCACCAAACTACCCTAAATCTATCCTCCAAAAACTACCAACAATGCTAAAACACCCTAAAACGATTTTACATGGTGTCCATAAAGGTATCGAGGATGGTGGTAATAAGAGTGGAATTCCAACGGTTAACGGAAGCCTTCACTTTCATGATAATTATGCCGGAAAGCCACTCGTATATTGTGGAACTATAGGCGCCTTGCCTCAAATTCTTAATCATAAAGAGACTCACTTAAAAAATCAAATGCCTGGTGATTTAGTTGTCGTTTGCGGTGGCAGTGTAGGCAGTGATGGTATCCATGGAGCGACTTTTAGTAGTGTTGAGTTAAACGAGAAATCTCCAGCAACAGCAGTTCAAATTGGGGACCCTTTCACACAAAAAAGGATGACTGACTTTATAATAGAGGCACGTGACCTAGATTTATACAGTTCTATCACTGATAACGGTGCTGGTGGGCTATCAAGTTCAATTGGTGAGATGGCCTGTGGAACAAATGGCGCCACGATAAACCTTGATCTTGTTCCCCTTAAGTATTCCGGCCTCAGTCCCTTTGAAATTGTTATTAGTGAGAGTCAGGAGAGAATGAGTCTTTCAGTTCCACCTAACAAAATTAATGAATTCTTACTTCTTGCTGAAAAAAGAAATTGCCAGGCTGTAGTGATAGGAGATTTTCATGACCGTGGGAGTTTTGATATCTATAGTAAGAATGAACTTGTAGCGAGTCTCGATTTAGATTTTCTTCACGAGTCTCTTCCACCGATGAAACTTAAGGCACACTTTGATGGTGTAAAAACAGATGAACTATGGCATGGAGAAAAAAATGATGAAATTTTGGAAACATTCGATGATTCCATTAGAACAGTTTTATCTTTTGAGAATGTGAAGAGTAAAGAGAGTTTGGTCAGACAATTTGATCATGAAGTAAAAGGGGCAACTCTAGTTAAACCCTTTGTTCAAAAAGAGCTCATAGGTCCTTCGGATGCGGCCGTACTATGGGGAAAGATGTATGGAGATACTGACACCAATGCTATCTCCCTCTCACATGGACTCTGTCCTCAGCTTTCACATTTGGATACATATTATATGACTCAAGTCGCTATTGATGAAGCAATTAGAAATGCTGTTTCTAGTGGAGCAAATCCAAATTTCGTAGCTCTATGTGATAATTACTGTTGGCCTGACCCCATTGAGTCAGTAAGAACTCCTGATGGTCAGCATAAGCTGGCACAATTAGTGAGATCTGGTCAAGCCCTCTACGACTGCTCTCTTGCTTACCAAAGTCCATTTATAAGTGGAAAAGACTCGATGAAAAATGATTTTGTTGGAGTGAATAGTAGTGGAGAGAAGATTAAAATTTCGGTACCTCCAACACTGCTAATAACAGCAATTGCAAAGGTTGATCATATTCAAGACAGAATGACTACAGACTTTAAAGAAGCAGGTGACTTAATATACTATATCGGACCAACCTTATTTTCTGAAATTTATTATTCTACTTACTTTCATAATCATAAGAAACTGGCGCCTATAAATTGTCAAAATAATTTCAAAAGGTACAACACTCTCCATAGTATGATCAAGAAAAAGCTAATTCAATCTTGCCACGATATATCTGATGGAGGAATGATTACTGCGGCCATAGAGTCTGCATTCCCAAGTAACTTTGGAATTCAATTTAAAACCGAACTAATTGCTGGATCTGAAAGGCTCGATGCTCTTCTCTTTAATGAAATTCCTGGAGCATTCATTATTTCCATAAATCCAGAGTGCAAGCAATCCCTAGAGTCTCATTTTAAGAATGAATTTAAGTATCTTGGAGTAGTCACAATGGATAATCAGATTAGGTATAACGACACCATAAATCTGACAACGAAAGAGTTGTACAATATTTGGAGTAATAATGAGTATTAAAGCTTTAGTCTTAAAAGGTGAAGGATTTAACTCTCATAAAGAGACCGCCCTGGCTTTTGAAGAAGCTGGTGCAAATGTTGAGATAGTACACTTTTCAGACTTTTTAAAGATGGGCTCCTTGAACTCTTTTCATATTTTATGCTTTCCTGGTGGCTTCAGTTTTGGGGATGAAATAAGGTCAGGTAAAATCATTGCTGAAAAAATTAAAAGATATAATCTAGATGCTTTAACAGAGTTTAATTTACAAAAAAAACCCATTCTGGGCATATGTAATGGATTTCAAATATTAGTAGAGTTAAATTTCTTTGAATCGACAAAAAAGAGTCAAGTCTCTTTGACTGAAAATGCTGTCTCTTATACACATCTGACGCTGCCGACGACTCCTTACG
>CAJXPQ010000018.1 GCA_913058265.1 uncultured Oligoflexia bacterium | reverse complement strand
CAACAGAAGTAGTAGCAGACGACTCAACAGAAGTAGTAGCAGACGACTCAACAGAAGTAGTAGCAGATCTTTCTGAACAAGTAACACAAGTGGAAAATGACTCTGAAGAACTTAATGAACAACTACAAGCTAACGCTGAAAATCTTCAACCAGAAGAAGTAGAAGCAGCACTAGAAACAATAGAAATAAGCGAAGAAGAAGTTGCAAATCTTGAAGGAGAAGTTGAAGCATCTGATGAAGCTGATAAGCCTACACTTGAGCAACAACTAGAAAAAGCAAAAGTTGAACTTGCAGAAGCAAAAGAAGCTCTTAAAGAAAAAGAGAGTTCTATTGAAGCTTTAGCCGAAGAAAACCTTAGCCTTAACAAAGCCTACTGTTCACTAAATACAAAGCAAAATAGCCTTGAAACAGAAATGGCAGCAATCAGAGAAAGTCTAACTAAACCGGTGAATAACGATTCAATGCAAGCAATGATGCAACTTTTTATGATGAATATGATGGGAACACAAGGACCATCGTATATCGAAAGCCTAGGTGATCGATCAAAAAGAGCAAATCCTTTTGGATCTGAGATGGGAATGAGAATGCTATCTCTAAGCGACCTATTTGATGCCAAAAGCACTGGAAATGGCATCAATTACAATGTTTGGAATGTTGGCGGTAACTATATAGGTGGTAATTCGACACAAGCTTTTGCACCAAACTTTCAATCAGAAGTTGGTAATGAAAGACAAGCAAATCCATACTCAGCAATGAGACAAGCATCAGTATCGGAAGGGTTCAACTTCTCGACTGGGATTAACGACCAGCAAAGAATGAACTTTGGTATGGACAGTCAAAGCAGTCTTGCCTCAAGAAATAGAGTTGAGAACAACATTCCACTGATGAGAGCGGGTGAAACAATCCTACCTAACCCAGCAGCAGTATCAGGACCAGCACCAGCGGCAGTTCAAAACCCAAACGCTGATCTACAAAGCACAGTTAAGTAAATAGTAAAATATCATGTACACTTGGAGGCCATAACTGGCCTCCGCCTCTTCTTACCCGACGTAAAGACTCCAACATTTTTTTCAAAATCGGCAAATTTTTCCTAAAGAACATTTTGCCTAGTACGAAAAGTAATTAGGTGAAGAAATCACCTGAGGGGTATATAAATGAAACAACTTGAGAGATCCGTAAAATTAAAACTCATTATCAAGAAATGCCATATCTGTGGACAACTCGATGAGTCAACTACTGAGCAAGAAAAGTGCAATAGTTGTGGCAAGGCATTCTTACCATTAAATTATTTTCAAAAAGTGCATACCCATGAAGAGGGTAAGTATAAGGATTTATTTGCAGATGGGCACGACCTCCACGAAGATGACCTAATTAAGGGACTTTACGTACTCTGGTAGCCACCATTAGCATTAACACTTGAAATAATCTGTGCTAATTTATTGGCATGCAAACAACTACAGAACCAACTCGTACACTACATCCAGTTATTTCTAGAATCTTCGCTAAGCGCGGAATCACTCACGATAAGATAGAAGACTTTTTTTCATGGAATCTTAGAGATCTCCCCAATCTTCTCGAAATGAAGGATACTCTAAAAACTGCAGAAAGAATTGTTTATGCCATAAAACACAATCAAAAGATTGGTGTTTACGGCGACTATGATGTCGATGGCTCAACTAGTTGTGCCCTCTTTTATCAATACTTTCAAATGTTGGGTGTTGATATAGAACTCTTTCAGCCTAGTCGATTCGTTGAAGGCTATGGTGTCCATATAAGCTCTATTGAAAACGCACTTGAAAAAAAAGTTGAATTGCTGATTACCGTTGACTGTGGTATTACAAATAATGAAACCGCCGACTATGCACTTGAGCGAAATCTTGACTTAATTATCACAGACCATCACAAAGATATTAGAGACGAAATGCCAAATGCTTATGCTGTGGTAAACCCAAATAGAAGAGATGAGCCGGCAGATTCACCTTTAACAGCATTAGCAGGAGTTGGTGTTGCCTTTGCTGTATGTCTACAGGTCAAAAATCTTCTTGATGCTGAAAATAAAGAGAATGGCACATCCCCAACAGCAAGTATTTATCCTCTTCTTCAGTATGTCGCCATTGGTACAATCTGTGATCTCGCGAAACTAAATACCATGAACATGAAATTAACAAGGCATGGGCTTAAGCAAATCACAGAAACTGAGTTTGCAGGGATTGCCTGCTTCTTTAATGATGAAGATCGTACAGCACCCTTCATTCCCACAGAGAAGATCTCTTTTTATGTAGGTCCACTTATAAACTCAAAAGGAAGACTTGATCATCCAGAAAAAGCATTAAACCTTTTAATCTCCAAAAATCATAAAGAAGCCTTTGCCAACTATGCTCACTTAGAGACGTCCAACAAGGAAAGAAAATTCATTCAAGCTGAGGTCTATACAGAAGCAAGAAATCAAATAATTAAAAACTTAAAGTCAGACTCTCCATTAATAAATATTGTGCATGAACCACACTGGCATGAAGGAGTCATAGGCATAGTCGCAAGTAAACTCGTAGAAACGTTTGAAGTTCCTGCAATTGTGTTCTCTGACTCAGAAGAGAAAGGGATTATCAAGGCCAGCTGTAGAAGCGCTGGAACCCTCAACCTTTTTGATGCTCTTAAGGCATGTGAAGACCTATTTATAAAGTTTGGAGGCCATAAGGCAGCAGCAGGGCTTTCAATGTCACTCGAAAACCTTCCAGAGTTTAAAAAGAGAATGCATAATTACTTAGCAGACATTCCAGAAATACAAAGAACGGTTCAAGATCATTATGATATCGATATATCCTTCAAAGAAATTAAAAAACAACTTGTGAAAGAGCTCGAATCAATGGAGCCATTTGGTATGGGGAATCAGAGACCTGTATTTAGAATAAGCGACAGCCTAATTGATTCCTATCAAATTTTAAAGGATGTTCATGTAAAGTGGACTTTTGTTCACAAAGACAATCCAAAGATTAAGATTACAGGTATAAGTTTTAATTTTATTGGAAAGTGGGATACTCCTACTCCAGATGAATTATTTAAGTCTCAACACTCAGAAGGATTAACGGTCCAGTTTCAAATTGGGATTAATCGTTTTAGAGGTAATGAAGTTATCCAACTAATGGTTAACAAAGCTTTTCTTGGATCATGTTAGAAAATAAGTTCTACTATTTAGTCCACTTACAATTTCTTGGTTTCAGATATCATGGTTGGCAAAAACAGCCTCAAGTGAAAACAATTCAACATATGCTTGATAGAACTCTCATCACAGTACTAGGTCATGACAACTTTAAGACCTTGGGAGCTTCAAGAACTGATGCTATGGTATCCGCGAATCATCATTGCTGTGAAATTTTTGCAAAAGAGAAACTTGATCCCGAAAGTCTACAAAAAAGTTTAAATTTAAATCTCCCTCAAGATATAAAAATATCATCAATAGAAGAAGTAGATAAAGATTTTAAAGTTATAAATAATGCAAAAGTAAAAGAGTATCTCTATTTTTTTTGTTATGGTGAAAAGTTCCATCCATTTTGTGCACCCTTTATGTGTCATGTGCATGAAGAACTCGATATCCCACTGATGCAAAAAGCTGCAAAGATTTTTGAGGGGCAACACAACTTCAAGCTTTACTGTCATAGGGCCAATGAGAATAAAAACTTTGAAAGAACTATCTCTCAAAGCCAAATTGAAATCAATGATTACTTTACTGGCTCCTTCTTTCCCAAGGAGTCTTATGTTCTAAAAATTAAAGGGGAAGGTTTTATGCGTCAACAAGTAAGACTTATGGCCGGAACACTTCTTAAATTAGGACTTGGTGAAATTACCATAGAAGATATCACTAAGTCTCTAGACGGTGAAGGAGATTATCCTATAGGTTTTATTGCACCTGCTTCAGGACTTGTATTAAATAAGACTGAATTTCTATAATTGATTAAAATCAAATTCACCAGTAAGCGAAGGACTTAAAGACTTGCCATAGAAAAAGACTTTTTTATTTTCAAAGAGTTTTGAGATATCAAGAGAAAAGAATGTTTGCCGTTTAATATTCTGATCATAAATAGATAACATTTCAGAAGATAAATACTTCACATTTAATTCATCCAATTTAAGTTCTTGAGCCAGTTCTTCCATTTCAAATGAATTTAAACAATGGCTCATAAGTACAGGGTGTCCTGAGAGAACTTTATTTGAACGAACTATTTTATTCAATTTTTTTGTATCTTTTAGAAATGAATCAATCCAAATAACACTGATGCGCTCAAACTTTGGAACTATAAAGTCAAAGCTTCCTCCAGAAACTCTCTGGTGTACATTATTAAAAACGAAAGCCTGATCCTTAAGAGGAAGCTGTTTACTTCCAGTGGTACTCTTGTACGCAAAAAGTTTTCGATTAATCATATATTGCATATGAACCATTTGCGTATAATTTAGATTTAGACTTTTACTTAAATTATCAAAGTTCAAATAACGAGTATTACTACTTCGAAAGCATTGTCCTGCGCTTGAGAAGTGTGCCCAGTGAGGAATATCCAAATGGAAGTACTTCTCAACTCCACTAGACATATAGACTTGATCTAGTACAGCATCTCTATTTTGAGATGGCGTGCTTCCACAAGAAAGTAATAAAGAAGTAATCGCTATACTGATAAATTTTGTCACACTAATCCTAATTTAGTTAATCTATTTATTTTACTAAATTTTTATATAATGCGACAAGATTTTTAGTATTAAAGAAAATAAACTTTTGACTCACCCTTATCTACACAAGAGTATTCTGCAAATTTATAGATAAACTCAATAAAAGGCTCAAAAGCCTGGAAACTTGGAAGTGATTTATCAAATTCTCCACCAAAACGAATAAATGCATCTCCGCGCTCATCCACATACTCATTCACATGCTTAACATTTATAGTAAGAGGTAAAAAATCCTCTTTAGTGAAGTAAATTCGTAAAGTAATTTCTTCTTGCTTTGCAAAGTACTGTAATGAGCCTTCAGCAAAAGGTATTTGAAATAAACAACCCTTACGTGAGATATCTATCATGCCGACATCAAACTTAGTTCCATTCCCATCTATCTCTGCATATGACCCCAAGAACTCAGAGAATAACACCCTTTCGAATGACCTTTTCCTCTTTTCAATTGATTCATTTCTCTTTGCTTGAAAATCTATAACCTTAGACATGCTAACTCCTTGCATAACAATACTACCATGCCTATCGGTTCAACATTTTGAGGGATTAATATTTTCCCCACTTGTTGAAGAAAAGTAATAAATTCGGCATAATATTCCAGTACAGGCTTGTCAGGAACTTACGATGCAAAACCACAATGAATATTTAAAACAACTGGAATATTACCTTCTCGATTTAAGTGTTATGGAGAGGGCCAAATTATTATCAGAAATAAGTGAAGAGATTTCCACCAAAGAATTGCTTGATCTAGAGGACCCTCTAAGTTTCATTAATACTAAAAGAAATATTGCCGGTTTTACGCCATATCAAGAGAAGCAAAATTTCTCTTTTTTACGTTTTTTTGCCAAGTTTTTTGCCCTTTTGATTATCTCATCAATGCTTTTTGTAGGTTTTCTTGTTTGGAAGTTCACTCCCCTTTTAAAAATCGATGATGCAACTAATAGTATAACTATCCTAGGCGGACTTATTGATATTGATGGTAAATCTGGAAAAGTAAAAATTCTCGACGAGGTCCAGTTTACTGAAGATAAGTATACCGATAATTTACTAGCTGACTTCAGCTTAGATCAGCGAAGAGATGAAGTTATTTTAAATTTTAACTCAGGCCAATTCACACTTAAAGGCTCCCCGACAAGTGAGTTGAAGTTGAACTGTAAGCTATCTGTTGCAGCTGATAATAAAATGCTTATTACAAACGACGACCATATTTTGATAGACTTCACTCATATTGAAGGTCAGACGTGTGAAATTCAAATTCCTCAGGATAAAAAGATTACTCTTGAAGGCAAAGAAGCCGCTATTAATATTGAGCGCCCAGAGTTTAATACGTACATAGAACTTGAAGCTGGTTCAGTAACTATCACCCCTGAAGTTGAAATTGATTATAATTTTAAGCTGGATGTAAAAGAAGGGTACACCGGAACCTTTAACTCTAGCCCAGAAGAAGATGCATACGAGATACAAATTTCAATTGGTACAGGTTCAATAGTTACTAAATAATTTCTAGTAGCTTCTCTGGTGGCCTTGCTATAACCGCCTTATCTATATTAATCACTACAGGTCTCTCTAACAGCTTAGGAAATTGTACAAGCTGTGCTGCCGCAAGATGATCGTCTGACCAGTCAATACTTATACTTTTGAACTCTGCTTCCTTAGTCCGTAAGAGCTCAAGAACCTTAACTCCCAATAAGCTAGCAAGATTGATGACTTCTGGTACACTTAAACCTGTATTCAAATAATGAATCACTTCTGGATCAAGACACTTTTCATTTAAGATTTCGAGCGCGGCCCTACTTTTTGAGCATTTTGGATTATGATAAATTTGAACTCTATTCATAGGTATTCCTAAAATAAAAAAGCCCCGATAAAAATCGAGGCTTGATATTGAAAATAATAAAATTAATTATTTTTTTGGTGCTTCTGGCTTTGGGTTGATTTGAAAAAGCTCAACTTCAAAGATAAGAGTTGATCCACCTGGAATCTTAGGTGGAGCACCAGCATCACCATATGCTAACTCAGAAGGAATAACTAATCTAACTTTCCCACCAAGCTTCACTAGTTGAAGACCTTCAGTCCATCCCTTAATTACTCTATTAAGTGGGAAAGAAATTTTCTTACCTCTATCAACAGATGAGTCAAATACTTCACCGTTAATGAGAGTACCGTGATAGTGAACTTCAACTGTATCTTCTGCTTTAGGAGTTGCTCCTGATCCCTCTTTAATAACTTCATAAACTAAGCCTGACTCTGTCTTCTTAGCTTTTGGATTGTTCTTAAGGTAATCAGCAAGATATTTTTCACCTGTAGATTTTTGATTTTTTGAAACAGCTTCCATTCTTGTTTTAAACATTTGCTGAATCTTTGGTTGAAAAGTTTGCATTTCAACTTCGGCCTTATCACCTTTCGCTGAAGCTACGATTCCCTTATAAAGAGTTGAAAGCTCATGGTCATTTAAATTTAACCTTTGAAGGTTAGATCCAAGCATAAACCCCATCGCATAGAATGTTTTATCATCCTCAGTTTTAAGTTTTACATTACTTGCGCCTTTATCGTTACAAGCAACGACTAAGATTGATAGTACTACTAATAATAAAATCTTTTTCATTATAAATTCCTTTATTTAATTAAAAAGTTACCATAAAAGAATAAGGGTAAGAGATCCACTTTGCCAAGTATTATGCTCTACGAAAGCCAGATTTAATTGAGAGACCTATAAGTAAAAATGAGCCTAAAATCCCGGAAACCATACCGACTGGAAGCTCCGCACCATTTACCGTAAAATAATAGCAGGCCCAGTCTAGCAAGGCGATTAGGGCTCCAGCAAGATAAGGTGCGTACATTATCTCCTTGCGCATATCAATACGAAACCATTTTAAGCGACGCAAAATATGGGGAAGAATTAGCCCCAAGAATGAAAATACTCCAAAAAAATTGATAACAAAGCCTGTTAAGAAAAGACTTAGTAAAAGCGCCCCTTTTTGTGTCTTTACAATATCAACCCCCATACTTGTAGCAAAGGACCTACCAAGATTTAAGAATTGTAATTTTTGGCTTTGAGTAAACAGAAAAAACTTAACGAAAACAAAAAGTAGAGCAAATATATATATTGCTGAATCTGTATAGATCTTTAAGCTACCGAACCATAGACCTGTAGGAAATTCAAAATTGTAGGCCAAGAACAAAAACTGAAGGATTGTAAAAACAGCACCTACAAATAAATTAAATGTGATCCCTAGTATAATGATATTTCTAATTTCTAAGATATCCCAAACTTCGCGCGTTTTCTTGCTAGGAAAAATAATGAGTAAAACAAAAAATAGTAGAAAAAATCTCATGGAGAGACCAATAAGATCAGTTTCAACACCAACAAATGTAATAATTAATTGAGAGATGATCACGAACAGAACCGCAAAGCCGTCCATTCCCAAGGTCGACGGTGAAGCCAAAGGATTATTTGAAATAAGTTGAGTCAAAGTTCCACTTAAACAAATGAAGTATCCGCAAAAAAAAGCGAGTAAGAAACGAGTAAGGTCAATATACTCCATTCGAGCTCCTCACCTGAATAAAATCACCTAGAGTTACCTGGTAACTCTTAGAAGCTAGTTTTTTTACAGAATCATCATTATGCTCAACAAGACAAATAGACTTATTACTTCCCAGTAATTTTGCAACCAATGAACGAAAGAATATTTTATTTTCTTTATCCAGGAATTGCAACGGCTCATCGAAAAGGAAAATATCCCCTGAAAGATAAATATTCAGAGCGATTTTAACCATTTGGTTTTGTCCACCGCTTAACTGGTTAATGGGAGTATCTTGAAATTTCTCTATCCTCTCCATGCAGTCACTAAAACAATCTAGCTCTTCATAGCGATACTCGTTCATTTGTAAAATAAGTTCTCTAAAAGAAATTTCATTTAATGGGCTTAATCGCATCTGATCAACAATCCTAACGACTCTCCCTTTAAAATATTTTTTGTGGTTCAAATTTAACTCGTGAAAGATACTTGTTTTACCAACTCCATTTTCACCTTCAAGTAAGGTCATCTCGCCGCTCTCTAAAAGAAGTGAGCCGCTAACATCGATATTATTAATAGTGAAATTTTCAAGTTCTATCAGCATAATAATACTTTATCCTCTCTAAAGAAATTCTAGTTGATAAAATTTTTCTAAAAAATATACCTGCCTAATTCCAGGGGTTAAGATTCCGCGAAATTGAATATTATAACGATTACTTGAGGCCTTAGTTAACTTGAACATTTTGCCCTCATGAATACCGACCAAAACAAGATCTTTAAGTTTTGATAAGGATTTTTTTGACCAAGGAACATAAGACAATGTTGAAGGGTAAGTTTTATAATTTTTATTTTGCTTTAAGAATGTAACAAAGCCATCATTAGCGATCACAAGTTCAGGTAACTTACTTTTTATCTCACCAAGAAAAAAGATAGCATTTCTTCCCTTAATTTTTGAAAGCTTTTGTTGTAGCTTCTCCATTTTGAGCTCAAGTTTAGTAATAGCACTTTCACACTTAGAGGTGAACTGATCAATCGAGAGTAAAAGATCTGCTACGACCTCAAAAGGCGTAAGCTCTCGTGTCTCTACAGCTTTATAGAATTTATGCTTTGAGCTTTTTAACAATTTCAAAAATTCCCTACTTCGGTCATAAAAAATAAAGGCTTCAGAGTTTTTATTTAAAACTGATTTAGACAAAAAAAGTCCACCGGAAAATATTTGGCCATCATAAGTCTTCACGGGATGAAAATTAGAAATACCGACTAAGTTTTTGTCACCAAGTAAGTTCATTTCTTCCAACATCATCGTCAATGGACCTGATAGTGAAATAATCGGTCTATTGAGTTCACATGCAAATGAGCATAGCGAATTAAAAATAAGAAAAAGACTAAAAGCCGCTTTCATCGAGTGCTATGTTTGCAAGTTGATCAACGTATTCGTTTTGAGGATGACCTGCGTGGCCCTTAACCCAATTAAATGTTGGAGTTAGCTTCAAACAGATCTTATCTAATCTTTGCCAAAGCTCAATATTCTCAGGAACCTTCTTATCCGCCTTCTTCCAGCCTCTTTTCTTCCAACCAGCAACCCAAGAGTTCATACCGTCTACAACGTATTTTGAATCTGAGTAAACATGAATGACACCAAAGAATGTCATCGTAGCTTCTATTTCCTCTAGTCCTGCTATAACGGCCATAAGCTCCATTTTATTATTTGTTGTAGGATTAGAAATATCACTTCCAGTACCTAGAATTTCACCTGCCGAGTTCTGGATAAGGTAGCCGTATGATCCAGGTCCAGGATTCCCACGACATGCACCGTCCGTGTATACCGCTAAGCCTGTTGCATCTCCTAAGATCTCTTTAGGCACTTCAAACTTAGAAGTTAAGGTTGTAGACTCCTTATTATCGGTCTCTTGATAAGACGATAGTTCATCTCGCAAGGTCTCTAATGCAGTCTTTGATCTCTCGGAAGTTAGGAACTTAGAGAGCTCCGCTATCTTCTTTTCTAATGTTGCTTTCTTCATGATCAGAATACTAACGAATTTTAATGTATTTGGATGCATGCACAGCATCAAAAGAATAAGAAAAGCCTTTCCAAATATCAGCTTTTTTTATAGTGTCTCTGTTATTTTCAAACTGAACGGAGATATTCTTTGGATATTAATTACTCGATAAAAGTGTATAAGCAATATTTTAATTTTGCTTCGTCACATTTCCTAATTTTTGATGATGGCTCACGTGAACCTTTACACGGGCACAACTATAGAGTCATGATTAAGGGAGAGGCAGGAACTTTAAAAGGCGATATGGTCTTTGATTTTCTAGACATAAAGCCTATTGTTAGAGAAGTCTGCGACTCTCTAGATCACAAATTATTACTTCCTGGAGAACATCCAAAAATCGAAATACATAAAGATGAATCGAACCTAAACTTAAAGACACCTTGCGGTTCTAACTTTAGCTTCCCTAAAGATGACGTTCTAATTCTTCCAATAACAAACACAAGTGCTGAGAGACTGGCCATATATATCAACTCAGAAATAAGAAGAATGACAAATGAAAGATTTAATTTCATTTTCGAAAGCTTTGAAGTTGAAGTAGAAGAAACACCGGGGCAGTCTGCAATCTACCTTCATAAGGAAACGATAATATGATCTTTCACCCACTGACTTCTGGTACAAGCATAGAAGGCAATGAAATAGAAGCATTCAAGACTGATTTCGACTCAAAAAAATATCTCTATCTTATTGCCGGAACTCATGGTGATGAAGTTGAAGGTGTTTATGTCCTACAACAGCTATTTGCTTGGCTTAAAGAAAATCATGCTTTAAATGAACTGCCAATAGTTGTACTTCCAATATTAAATCCAGATGGATATAGAACTGGGTCAAGAGTTAACTCTCATGCAGTTGACCTAAATAGAAACTATCCGACAGAAAACTGGAGTGGTGAGTTTAAAAAAGACAAAAACAATCCAGGCTCAGAAGGTCTAAGTGAACCAGAAAATAAGTTCTTAGATAAATTGTTTAATAAATTTCCTCCTGCATTCATTATGACATTTCACTCTTGGAAGCCTATCTTAAATTTTAATGGTGATGCAGAAGACGTTGCATCGTATATATCTAGCTATAATGAATATCCAACTGCAGGCGACATTGGTTACCCTACCCCTGGATCCCTTGGAACATATGGTCCAGAAAAATATAACTCTCCTGTACTCACTTATGAGTGCCCTGTTTTAAATGATAGTATTTCTTTAAAAGATATTTGGAATGAGAATGAAGAAGGGCTAAAGAGCTTTATGCAAAGTGAACTATTACTTAAAAAAATCGGTCTTGATTAAAAATTTGCCTTCGAAACTATTTGATCATTAATAATTTCAGCTAATCCTAAAATTGTCTTATCTTCAGATCTAACCCAGAAATACTTAGCATCTAAAGTTCCAGGGCTAATTTCTAGAGCTCGATCACTATTTAAACGAACACCATTTTGATATAAACCGGCTTCTTTTGGCGCCATGATAAGGCTTGAGAAATCAAGAACTGTATCCATTGCTAAGCTTTGAAAGTCTTCATCACTCCAGTTTGGCTCGGAGATTGAGTTGTCTAAAGTACAGCCACCAACCTTCTCTCTTATCAAATCCTCTAGTACTCCAATTGTACCAAGATGATTAGCACACTCAGAAAATAAAGTTCTTATATAGGTACCTGAGCTTGCAACAACTCTTATCCACAGATCTGGAAATTCATATTTCACAACCTCAATACTATGGATATGTCTGAGTACTTGCTCTTTTTTAATTTCCACTCCCTCTCTGGCCCATTGATGGAGTGCTTTTCCTTCATGCTTTGTAGCAGAGTATTTATGAGGAGATTGAAGGTAATCGCCTAAAAACTTTTCTTTAAGCTGATTTTCAATAAATGATTTTTCAAAATTACTAATGGTATTTTTTAAGTATTCTGATTCATCGACTTGCGAGATTTCAGCAGTTAAATCTCCAGTTTCAGTCTCCTGTCCAAGAATACCCTTGGCCAAATACGTCTTAGGGAAGCATTCATGAATGTATTCATTTAGTCTTTGAGCACCCGCAACTCCCAACATAAGTACGCCACTAGCAAAAGGATCAAGTGTCCCGAAATGACCAACCTTGCCTAGTTTTTTGAGACGAGGCTTCCATAATCTGATCACATCATAAGATGTGATTCCTTTAGGTTTATTAATATTGATTATAAAAGGACTAGTTTTCTCTGTTGGCATCATTTTCTAACAAATCTTCGATACTTCTTTCCGATTCAAATTGCGAATCGTAAAAAAGTTGAATTGTAGGCGTATGTCGAACTTTAAGTTCTTTGGCGAGAATAGACCTTAATTTGCTAGATAAACGTTCAATTGCTTTTTTAGCATCACCACGTTTAGTGTCATCAAAGGTATCCCAGTAAACTTTAGCTTGGGAGTAGTCCTGAGTTAGCTCAACACGGGTAAAGCTAACCATTGTTAGTCTCGGGTCTGATATATCTCTTCGCAATGCCACATTAAGTTCATTTTTGATCTTCTCTTCAAACATAACCCTGTTATGACCCTGCTTTCTTGCCACTTTAAATACCTTATATTTTGTGAGAGCTAGGCTCTAACTTTCTTTGTTTTTGTTCTAAAGTATAAGCTTCGATTAAATCGCTACTTTTGATATCGTCAAAGCCTTCAAGTGCCATACCGCACTCAAAACCATTTCCAACTTCTTTAACTTCATCTTTAAATCGTTTAAGCGTTGAAAGTTTACCATCATAAACAATCTTTCCTTCGCGGAGAAGACGAATATTACAGCCTCTTTCAATTTTACCATCAACAACACCACAACCAGCGATTGTTCCGACTTTAGGTATGCTGAAAGTATCTTTAACTTCCGCACGTCCAATATACTTTTCAACTCTTTCTGGCTCGAGCATTCCTTCTAGCGCCTGAGTAACTTCATCGATAAGTTTATAGATTATTGAGTAAGTACGTACCTCAACTCCCTTTTGCTCAGAAAGTTTTCTTGCAGAGGTAACAGGTCTCATATTAAAGCCAATGATATATCCATTTGCACCTGAAGCCATGTTTACATCACTGTCAGTAATTGCTCCAACACCACCTGCTATAATTTCAACACCAACTTCATCATTTCCAAGTGGCATCAAAGCATCTTTAATAGCTTCAAATGAACCTTGAACGTCAGACCTAATAATTAGATTCAGTATTTTCTTCTCTTCACCTTGAACAGCTGTATTTGCAAAGAAGTCTTCTAGAGAAGCAACTGTAGGCTTCTCGATTCCTTCAAGTTTCTTTCTCTCAGCAATTCTGTTCTCAACAATCTTCTTAGCTTCTCTCTCGTTTTTAACAACGTTCAGAGTTTCGCCAGGTATTGCAGGTTCGTTAATTCCTAAGATTTGGACCGGTATTGATGGTCCTGCTTTAGAAAGGACTTCTCCTCTAGAATCAGTTAAAGTTCTAGCTCTTCCATAGCACTCACCAACGACAACAGCATCTCCTTTCTTAAGAGTACCTTTTTGTACAAGAACAGTTGTAACCGGACCACGTCCAGCTTCAATTCTTGACTCTATAATTGTTCCTTCAGCATTACCTTTAGGGTCTTCTCTAAGGTCCATGACCTCAGCCTGAAGTTTAATCGCCTCAAGTAATTCATCAATTCCGTCTCCATTAAGAGCTGAAACAGGTACAAACATCGTGTCCCCACCCCAATCTTCAGAAACTAGTTCGAACTCAGTAAGCTCTTGCTTGATTCTCTCTGGATTTGCACCATCTTTATCCATTTTATTAATTGCAACTATAATTGGACTGCCAGATTTCTTTGCATATTTGATTGATTCTTTCGTTTGCGGCATTACACCGTCATCTGCAGCGACAACGAGAACAACAATATCTGTTACATCCGCTCCACGTTGCCTCATAGAACCAAAAGCTGCATGTCCTGGAGTATCTAAGAATGTAATCGTCGATCCACTAACCTCAACTGAGTAAGCTCCAATGTGTTGAGTGATTCCGCCGGCCTCACCCTCTGTAACTTTCGCTGATCTGATAGAGTCTAATAAAGTTGTTTTACCGTGATCGACATGTCCCATAACAGTGATAATAGAGTTTCTAATAGGGAGTGATGATTTATCTTCTTCCTTAACTTTACCTAAGGCTTTATCTTCATCAAAAGCTCTGTTTTCTGCACGGTAATCATAAAGTTCAGCAATAATATTTGCGAGTTTTACCCCAATAAAATCTTCTGCCTTAATTAGTAAGTTTAACTTCAAACACATATTTTGAACGCTCTTAAACTTCTGGCTTAATTTCTGAGCAAGCTCAGCACCAGTAACAGAACCATATACTGCAATAACTCTCTTAGCGTCCTTTACTTCAGTTATCTCAGTCTTCTTTTTCTCACCCATAAAGATTTTTTTACGTCCGACAGGAGTATAAATAACTCGTCCCATAACACTAGACGCAAGCTTCATCTCTTCAGTCACTCTCAGCTGAGTAATATCTTTTGCTTTATTAACTGTTCCTTTTTTACTAACGATTGCCGCTAAGTCTCCCATTCTCTTTTTAGAAGCTCCCTTATCATCACCACCGGCAGCATCTGATGTTGGAGCCGAAGATGTATAGGTATTAGCAGGTTTTGCTTTCTTTGCCTCTGTTTCTTCACTCTTAGCTTTAACTTCAGGAACAAAGACAGGAGTAAAAGAGTGCATTTTCTCTTTATAGACATCAGTACCTGCCTCTTTAGCAGCTTCTTTGTCAGCCTTTTTAATAACTTTTACTTTAGTCGTTTTCTTAGGCTTGTCTTCTAAAACCTCTTCAACCTCTTGAGGTTCAGCCTGAGAAATAATTTCCATTTTTTTCATAGAGCCAACAACAACTTCAGTTTCCGATTCGTCGGGTGCTTTAGTTTCTAGCACCACTTCCTCTTCACTTTTATCAGATGTTTTTTTGACAGCTTTTTTAACGACTTTCTTTACAGCTACTTTCTTAGCCGTTTTCTTCTTCGTTACTTTCTTCTTTGGCTTTTCAACTTTTGGGGCCAGAGCTTCGAGAGCTTTTGCAACCTCTTCATCTTTAAGTGAAACCATGTGATTTTTAACATCTAATCCCATAGCTTTTAACTTATCGACTAAGTCAATTGCGCCAATGTCTAACTCTTTTGCAAGTTCATATACTTTTTTAGGCATTCAAAAACTCCAAGTTTTTTTATTTTATTTAATTTTAAAAGCTGCCAGCTCTTCTCTTAATCTTCTTTCTGCATCTGAGAACTTATCAGCATCATCATCAGCTCCAGTTGAGCTATCTTTGATCATTCCCATTCTCGCTGATGGAACAGCAGAAGCCGAAACAATCTCTGCTTCTTCAGCCGGTTCATTATCAATATCTTCAACTTCAATAGCTTCTACTGCTGATGCAATTAAAGCTGCAGTGTCTTCAGGAGAAGTACTCAGCATTTTCTGAACATCTTCTGACTCAGCAGCACTAAGATCAACAATTGACATAACTCCTGACTGAACAAGAACCTGTGCAGTTGCATCATTAAGACTACTTAGTTGTAATAAATTCTCAACAGCAAGCTTAACTTTTTCCTGAAGTTTAGCTTTAGATATAATATTTACTTTCCACCCACTTAACATGGCCGCAAGTCTCACATTCTGTCCTCTTCTACCAATGGCCAAAGAAAGCTGATCTTCCTCAACAATAACGTCCAAGATGTGATCTTCGTAATTCATACTAATTGAAGAAATATCGGAAGGAGCAAGTGCATTCCTAACGAACACTTCTACATCTTCATGCCACTTAACGATATCGATCTTTTCACCTTGTAATTCATTGACAATATTTTGAACTCTTGAACCTTTCATACCAACACAGGCACCAACTGGATCAATATCTCTATCAACAGTATAGACAGCGATCTTAGCTCTATGGCCTGGCTCTCTTGCTGCTG
This sequence comes from uncultured Oligoflexia bacterium, assembly GCA_913058265.1. Lineage (GTDB taxonomy): Bacteria > Bdellovibrionota > Bacteriovoracia > Bacteriovoracales > Bacteriovoracaceae. The sequence goes on along the minus strand of CAJXPQ010000018.1, from coordinate 15,510 downwards.
CCTTTATTTCAATTGTACCATCTTGAATTTCCGGTACTTCGATTTCAAATAGCTTCACAAGAAACATTGGTGACGTTCTTGAGCACCTAATTTCAGGACCACGGTTAGTCATAACAACTTCGGAAAGATAAGCTTGAACTCTGTCACCAGGCTTAAATGTTTCACCGTATATAACTTCACGACGAGGAATTATTGCATCGGCTTTACCAAGGTCAAGAATAACATTCCCTCTCTCATATCGTCTTACAATACCAGTGATTAGCTCACCTTCTCTATGCTTAAAGTCTGCGAATAGGATCTCTCTCTCCGCATCTCTAACCTTTTGAAATATAATTTGCTTTGCTGTTTGAATATCAACTCTTGAAAAGCTTGGATCTTCAATTTTAATTCCTAATTGATCTCCAAGTTCACAGTCTTCATCTAGTTCTTTAGCTGCACCAAAGTCAATTTCAACAATTGAATCCTTAACTGCATCAACGACATTCTTGTATTGAAAAATTTCAATTTCAGCATCATCTTCATTGTATCTAGCTTCATACTCCCCCTGAATTCCAAACTTCTTTCTAGCTGTAACTAAGAAAGCCTGCTCTATAGCACCGACAACTATCTCTTTCTTAATTCCACGGTCTTTTCCAAGCATTTCGATTACTTTACCAATCTCTGAAAAATTCACTATACTCTCCTTAACTATTTAGATCCGGGTCTAAGTTAGCTTTTTTAATCTGCTTAAAACTTAGTAACACTTCCTGACCTACATATTCTATCTTTATATTTTCGTTGCTTACTTCTAAAACCTTTGCTCTAAACATAGACTTATTAGCATCCTGCTTAGAGAGACCTACAGACTGATCAGCATCAAGTCTTCCCGTTATTGTAAACTCAACAAAGTCATCAATGGCACTCTTAAAGTGATCAAATGTCTTCATAACACGATAAACACCAGGAGAAGAAACTTCTAAGACAAAGTCATCAGGTATCCAACTCTCAGTTTCACAGTATGATGAGAACCCACGATCAACTTTCACACAATCTTCAATTAAGGCACTACTGGTCTCTAGATCTAGGATAAAAACTCTTAAAGTTGAAGAACCTGATACATAATCGAGGTCATACAACTCATAGCCATTCTCTTTAACAATTTTAGATGCTAAATCATAAAATTTTAACTCTACGCCCGAGCGCTTTTTCACTAAATCCATAAATATGAACCCATAATAAAAAAAATGGGTAGAAAACTCCACCCACTTCTTAACCAACAATAACAGACTGAATTATTACCAAACCCTAATCAAATTGACAAGTTAATTAAGTATGGCTTGCATCGCGTAAGCATCTTCGCCGTTGGAATAGAACTTCTTTTTTGTATTCAAAACAGCAAAGCCCATTTTCTTGTATAAGCTTACTGCATATGGGTTACTCACCGAAACTTCCAGATAACAGGTTTCAATCGTTGCCAGCATAGAGTAAAGCGATGCAGCCAGAAGTGTCCTGCCAAGTGATTTGCCACGAAATACGCTTGATATAGTTAGTTTCAACAGGTGAGCCTGCTTATCCCAAGTATTAATTTCAAAAAGCGCTGATCCCACAAGCTCCCCCTTCTCCTCTAAGACAAATAGTTGATACCTTTCTTTAAGGTCCAAATCCCCCCAGTCTCTTTCAGACCAAGGCTGTGGGAATTCTGTCCGGTCCATCGATGTGATCTGATTAAATATTTGGGATTCTACTTTAAGTGACTTAATTCTTCTTATTTGATCCATTACCAGTAAACTTCTTCATTAACTTGTGGATCAATAGACTTCAAAAGTGCCTGAACTCCTTCAATGGCTTTTTTAAAGTCCTGGGGAGTAGATTTACCCTGCGCCTCTGAGGGCAAAAACCTTTTACGCATAAAAACTTCCATATGCATCAACTGTTTAAATTTTGGAGTAAACTCTTTCTTTTCATCAAATACATCCAAACCACAGTTTCCTTGCTTTGCAGAAAGGAAGAAGTATTTTGTTAATTGCTCATTGAGTACAATATCATGGCTTTTCAAATAAACTAAAAGCTTAAAAAAGCTCCTCATCTTCAAGAACACTTCTTTTTGGTGGGATGTGAATTTTTCGTTTATAACAAGTGATTTTTTTTTAATAGTCTTAAATTCACTCTTAAATACCCCAATCAAAAGCGACTCAGGATATATACATTTTAGTTTTTTTTGAATGCGATTGTATTCTTTGAAGTCAGAGACAGCAAAGACTTCACCGCCTATTTTAAAAACAAATTTATCTTTAATGCCTTCTGCAAATAATGCGGATGAATTGGAGCCAACACTTAGCAATGCAACTAATAATATAAAGAAATTAAGTCTTAAGCTTGAACTAGACGGGAGCATTAATTTCAACATTTCCAATAACTTTCTTTGTAAACGAAGTTTCTTCTTTGTGAAATCTAGCATTAACTCTAGGGTTAAACGTATACCCATCTTTACCTCTTAAGATATACTTTCTAGTTGAACCTTTAGGTTCAATAAGCTTTCTTAAGCGGGAGATTGATGTATAGATTAATTTATCATGAATTAGTGGGTTGTACTCATCTTTCCAAATCGATTTTGCTAAGTCTTCCTTATTAAATGCACTTCCAGGATTTCTAGCTAATAAGAAAAGGATTTCTAACAAGACAAATCTGTGTTTGAAATCAATAGTCCCTAAGCTCTTCTCATGGATGATACGATTGTGTCTATCAAGGTATAGATCAACACTTGAATCATTCACGTCTTCAACTTGCTCCTCAATTTGTTCTGCAAGTCTTTTGAAATTACAATTAGCAGTACTCGATGCAATTTTAAAAAGCATTAAAGCTTGATTGTATTCACCTTTTCTCTTAGCAACTCTTCCTTTACCTAAAAGTATATAACCCAATAGATTCCAGCAATTTTTAACTTGAAGATGCTCAATAGCATACTCATATGACTTCTCTGCTTCTGCATACTTCTCTTGCTCTTTATATATGTTCCCTAAAAGCATATGCATGCTTCCTTTCAGGTAACCTTTTGTAAGTATTTGCAGGAGCTCATCGAGCTGCATAAGGTAGCTCAATGCATCAGTGTACTTTTCTAAATTAAAACAAGCGTTTGCCATTGCATAAAGACCCTTCGCTATAAGCTCAGGCTCGTTCTCTTTTTGAGCTTTCTGATATGAAAGAGTAAAATTTTCTAAAGCTGAGTTAAATTCACCTTTATAAGTTTTCACCATTCCTGCATTGTAAAAGAAATGACTGTTTAGGCTTCCCGAGTCTTTTTGAAAAAGCTCTACTAGTTTCTCTGCCTCTATGATGTACTTTTCTGCTTCATCTTCCATTAACATTTCAGAGTAAACTCTAATAAGAAAGCCGTAGCACTTAAACATAGCAAAGCTATCTCTAGGGTATATAGTCTTATCGAGAGCCTTTAAGAAATAGTCTTCAGCATTAATTAAATCTGCTTTATCATAATATATTTTCGCCAAACGATAATAGCCTTCGCCAATCATCTTATCTTCTTCAGCATTTTCACCTTGAAGATCCACTTCTCTTAGGACTTCGGCTTTTGCCATAAAGACATCGTGACTACTTACATTGTTTTCTGGCTCATTAATTTCCATAACTTTCCCCATTAGGTTTCCCTAGAATCAGCTAAAACTTACATTATTAACTCTTGCTTGTAAAATAGCTAACACATCGCAATCATGTGTCTAAAAAAAATATTTTGTTTATTATCTTACACTGGGAGCCGAATGATCTCTCCTAAGTATAGGATTTCTGGCGAACTTGCCAAAAATATTCACTTTAATCCAGGGCTCTTCATCCATTTATAAGTCTGAAATTATTACTTGTTTGTCTTAATTTTCCCCTTCTAACTGATTGATAAAACGTAGCAAAGTTGATAGATTATGATTTCAACTCTGGTCAACTAAAAGGTGGTAACCCATGGCGGCCCAATTCGATTTGGATACTTTAAGACATTCAACTGCTCACTTAATGGCACAAGCGGTGCAAGAGCTGTATCCAACCGAGACGGTAAAGCTTGGAATTGGACCAACCATCGAGCATGGTTTTTACTACGACATAGATATGAAATCCCGAATCCTTGATGAAGACTTAAAAGGCATCGAGAAAAAAATGAAAGAAATTATCAAGCGTGGAGATGCAGTTACACGTTATGAAGTTTCAAGAGAAGAAGCACTCCGAATTTTTGCAGAAAGGGGTCAGGATTATAAGATTGAGCTTATAAATGATCTACCCGATGATGAAGCGATATCTTACTATACACAGGGTGATCACTTTATTGATCTTTGCCGGGGACCACACGTTGAGACCACAAAGAACTTAAACTTTAACTTTAAGTTACTTCATACAGCGGGAGCTTATTGGCGCGGTGATGAAAAAAGACCTATGTTACAGCGAATTTACGCTGCATGCTTCGATAGTAAAGAGGAATTAAAAGCACACCTTACATTTCTACAAGAAGCTAAAAAAAGAGATCACAGAAAGCTAGGTAAAGAGCTCGATTTGTTTCTTTTTGATCAAGCATCACCAGGTTCTCCCTTCTTTGAACCAAAAGGAACAATTGTTTACAATGAACTCGTAAGTTTTATGAGAAGAATTTATGATCAATTTGATTATAAAGAAGTTATAACTCCTCAAGTTTTAGATGTTCAACTATGGAAGACTTCTGGCCACTACGATAATTACGCTGAAGACATGTTTTTTACAAAAGATGATCACAGAGAAATGGCAATTAAACCGATGAACTGTCCCTGCCATATGCTCATGTTTAAGCATAAGCAATATTCTTACAGAGATCTTCCTTTAAGATTTGCTGACTTTGGAAGACTTCACAGAAATGAAAGAAGTGGTGCCCTTGCAGGACTAACAAGAGTAAGAACTTTTTGCCAAGATGACGCTCATGTTTTTCTTGATAAGAACGACATACAAAAAGAAATATCTAATCTCTTAAAAATGTTTAATGTATGCTATGACCACTTCGGTTTTAAAAACATAAAAATAGGCCTATCGACAAGACCAGAGAAAAAGGTTGGAGATGATGCCATTTGGGATATGGCCGAAACTTCGTTGAAGGCAGCTTTAGATGCTTCCGATCACGAATATCATATCAATGAAGGTGATGGTGCTTTTTATGGACCAAAAATAGACGTTCAAATCTCTGATGCCATAGGCAGATACTTTCAATTAGGCACGATTCAACTAGACTTTAATTTACCGGAAAGATTCGATTTAAAATTTAAAAACCAAGAAGGTGGAGAAGAAAGACCTGTCGTTATCCATAGGGCGCTATTAGGTTCTTTGGAGAGATTCTTTGCAGTCTACCTTGAACATATAGCTGGAGTATTTCCTTTCTGGCTTGCTCCAGAACAAATCGTTATTGTCCCAGTAAATGATGAGATCCACGGAGCACATGCTGATGCACTTGGCTTAATTTTAAAGAAAGCTGGTATCAGGTGTCGCGTTGATCACTCTGCAGAAACTCTTGGAAAAAAGACGAGAACAATTCAAAAAGCGAAAATACCATTTATGATTGTTTTAGGAGACAAAGAAGTTGAGAATAACAGTGCATCGATTAGAGCATATGGATCACAACAAACAGATGAGATGGGTACTGAAGACTTACTAAAAATGCTTTACGAACTAAACCTTGATAAAATGCCTAAAATATTAAGAGAGTTGTAATGAAAAATATTCTCCTAATAAAAGGTGGCGGAGGTTCTGAGCATGATATCTCACTTATTTCTGCTGATTATATTAAATCAAAAATTGATTCTTCCAAGTTTAATATTCTAAGCATTGAAATAACAAAAGAAAATAAATGGTTACTTGAAGGTGTTGAGTGCAGTCTTGGCTTTGATAAAAAACTATCTACAGCTAAAGATTCATATCATATTGATGCTGTAATTCCCTGCTTCCATGGTTACCCAGGAGAAACAGGTGACATTCAATCACTACTCGACTTAATCAAGGTTCCCTATTTTGGATGTTCCCCTGAAACCAGTAAAATATGTTTTAATAAGCTTCTTACAAAATTGATGCTAGAAAATGCTGGCTTAAAGACGGCCCCCTTCCTCAATTTGAATAATCAAAATGATCTAGATGCTGCCATTAAATTTCAAGAACAACACGGAATTGTTTATATTAAAGCCACCAATCAAGGTAGTTCAGTTGGCTGTTATAAAGCAGATTCATCTGAAGACGTTAGAAAATACATCTCGGAAGCTTTTAAGTTCTCTCCTTTCGTTATTATCGAAAAAGGTATAGTAGCAAGGGAACTTGAAGTAGCTGTTTTTGAGTATAAAGGTGAAGTTCATATAACTAAGCCTGGTGAAATTTCATGTCCCGGTGATTTTTATACATTTGAAGAGAAGTACTCCGACAATAGTGAAACAAAGACCTTTGTTGTGGCACCCGATATAGGTGAAGAAACCATAAGAAAAATACATACACAATCGCAGATCGCTTTTCAAAGTCTAAAGCTCCGCCATCTTTCGCGGATCGATTTTTTTCTCACTCCAAACGGTGAAGTTATTATCAATGAGATTAACACCTTTCCAGGGCATACTAGTATTTCAATGTTTCCCACGATGATGGAGAATCATGGTGTAAAATACTCAGACTTTATGCAAAATAATCTTGAGCTTCTTACACAAAAATCTTAAATATCGCATATAATATATCCATGGATCAAAACTACTCCGCGGCCAAGCACAATAGACTGAATTTAACACTTAAGCCTGTCTTTATAGGTGAACTTCTTTTCATTCAGACATTAACTGAGCCGGCCTATGCATATGAAAATGGAAAATTTAAAAAAGTCATTGCACCAAGAGAGGGAATAACTAGTGACTTTGTCAGAGAGTACGCTCAGTCGTATAGCTCTGATATTTTTTTACATGATGAAGACTATGACAGCTTAAGAAAACTTCTTAACAAAGAGCTTACTAAGCAAACTCGATCTTTATCCATAGGTGATGCAACTAAAAATGCTACTAGGCAAGTAAACCTCCTGTCTATGCAAATGAGTAATTTATATAAAAATCCTTTTGATGATGAACTACTGACGAGTCAGTTTCAAAATACCAAAAACCTTAGCTCTCTTTTATTAAATAATAAAGGAATTCAAAAAAACATTTATAATGTTCTATCAAATTCAAAATATCATTACACTCATACGCAGCCACTACTCTCATCAATTATGCTCCTAAGTTTTATGCAAGAGACTCGTCTATTTAGTGAAAAAGAAATGGAAGGACTTTTTCTGACAAGCTACTTTAAGGATATTGGAATGAGTTTTATTCCTCGAGAAAAGTTTGAGCAATCCCACCTAAATGACTTCGATAAAAAGTTATTTGCTGAACATGCTGAGAACTCGATGAAAATACTTGAGGGAAGAGTTCCTCTCAGTAATACTCAGCTCAATTTGATTAAGAACCATCATTTCTTAAACCATAAAATTCAGTCACTAGTGAATAATAAAGATTTTCAATACCCAGATGAATTTCTCGCAGGGCTTGAGTCCAATTTAGTAAGTGCTTTAGACATATTAGTCGCCATGACTCATGACAGACCCTATAGAGATTCAGTAAGCATTTTTCAATCCTTAGAGGTTTTAAAGTCTGTATTGTCTGATGAGTACCCTCAAGAGTTCAAGGCACTTGTTATTTTTCTTAAAAATTTCACATCAAAATAAAATATTTTTCTTTTCAATCCGTGCTAAATATTTAAAAATTATTAAAAGCAAAGGATTGCTTTTCTAATGTTGCTATTTATTCTAAGGAGGGAATTCATGGCTTTGCCACAAGAAGTTAGTCCATTAACAGGAATTATTGCAGAAGAATGTGTCGTTATCGATTTTGGTGATAATGAGGGAAAGTCTGTTTTGGAAATTCAAGACACGAACCCTAGTTTTTATCAGTTTCTAATCGATCAAAAAGAATCTGGAAATTTTTCTATTAGAAGAACTAAAGACAAAATTTTTAGACTTTATATACATAATAGTTCTATCCACTAGATGCAACTATTTCTAATAGGTCTTTTTGGCCTGTTTGGTATTTTCAGTCGTTATTTTATTGATCAGTTTATTGTAATACGCCCTGGCCAGTTTCCATTGTCTACATTGACGGTGAACTTGCTGGGGTCATTCATTGCTGGTTATCTATTTTATGTATCTAAACAGAACCCGTCCTCTATGCTAACAAATGCTCTTGTCATAGGCTTGTGTGGTGGTTTAACTACGTTCTCAACATTTAGCGTACAAATTTTAAATTTATTAAATGATCAGCACTACCTTCCGGCCTTAAGCTATATGTTTCTGAGTCCCTTATTTGGTCTTGTTTTAGCCATTGCTGGTTTCAGGCTTGCTAACTTAGTTATCTCATAAAAATATTCTTAAATTGAAGATTTATATAAACAAACTGCGATAAACTTCCTATAATAAGTTTATCAGGGAGTGATAATGAAAATAGGATTTTTTCTTTTAATGTTAACCAGTTCTGTCTTTGCGCAGGAATACAAAATTCATATTCTAAAAGAGGGTGAAACCTTATCAGAGATTTTGCAATATCATGGATATTCTCCACTCTGGGGTGAAGATAAATGGGTTCAAAGAACTCTTGAAATGAATCACTTATCCTCACTTCAAGATAAAGACCTCAAGAAAGGATTTCCAATAATCCTTCCCAGTAAAGTAAAACCAACACAAGAAAAAATTACTTATAAAAGTATTTCTTCACAACCCAAAAGGTACGGACTGTTTTCTTCATTGATTTCAGATCATCAGGATGTTTATTTTATTTTTGATTATTCTAGAAAAACAATGAAACTCAATAACACTCAGATTAGTTTGAATGATAATTTTTCTTTGGCACTTGAAGTAGAAGGAAATAATAACTACAAATTCAATCAACTTACATATAACTTTAACGGTCATCTAAACATAGTGTCTCATGGTGTAGGCCGTTTTAGTAATAACCAAACGCGAACAATGAATTTAGAACCGACTTACGAAGTAAAGTCCGAAATGGAAATTACTCACTCGAATATTCCATTTACCTTTGGACCTACTGTTGCAATAAACGAAAAGTCTATTGCTTTTGAAGAGGATGAACAATTTGAGACAAGAAGGGATCAATCATTATGGATTGGAGCAAATATCAAGAAGAAATTCTACTTCAAGAACAATGTTTTTCATTCTGCTATCAAGTACGAAAGAATATTTGGACAAAATGCTCTTACAGCGAATAGTGAGTATGGAGCATCACAGGCTTCTATCCTTGGAAAAGTAAATATTACCGAAAGTTATATTGCCGGTTTGGAATTTGCCTCAACTCAATACAGAGACACCGACTTAAAAAGAGAAGAGTCAGTTGGTATTAACTTTAGCTACATGATTAAATAGGATATTTATGAAAATTTTAATAATACTAAGTTTACTTTTTACTCTAGGTTGTGATGACCAGATTATTGAGCCCGAAACAGAGTACAAAACAGTATCATCTCTTTGCCCGGTTACAAGCCCAGAAGCTGAGCCAAGCTTGATAAAATTTGATGGTCTTGAAAGAGTAAGTAAAGTTACCAGAACATCTGCTGAAATATCATGGACTCATATTGATGGGCTTCATGCATATAATATTATCTCTGTAACAACTGTTGATCGAAAAATTATAAACACCGTTTTAGCACCAAAAAGTAAACTCAAGCTAAAAGGACTCACTCCCAATACCAACTATAAAATACTAGTTAGAGCTCTAGATAATAGAGGCCATATAGATACGAATACAAATGTCGTTGAATTTACGACACTACCTTGGCCAAGCTTTAATAATCAAAGGTCACTTGCCTTTTCTGGTGCGCAAAATATTACCTTTGGCGCTAGTAAGGATATTCTCACTAGTGATAACTCTACTGTCTCTCTTTGGATCAAAAGAGATCGTGAGTTTAAAGATGATCAACGTATAATTACATTCCATCGCGGAGGTAGTGCGAGTTCGGCCCTAAGCCTTGGTGTTAATAGAAAGTTTTTAGAAGTTAGTTTTACTGATGATGAAGGAACTTTTCAGACAAAAACTAAGACCTTTGATTTCTCGGACGATATATGGCACCAAGTCACCACAGTGATTCAGCCAAATAAATTTAGTATTTTTATTGATGGGAATAAGTTCCTCTCAATTAATAAAAACTTGGCGAGCTTTGGTACTCACCCCTTTCACCTTGCAAGCTACACTGGTATCCAGAAGTCTTTTATAGGTAAGGTGGATGAGTTGGCCTTTTTTGATATTGCTCTCAGGTCAAATCAAGTTAAAGAGCTTTACAATAACGGCAGTGCATATGATTTAAACGCTCTCACTTTTAGCAATACTCTTACTCACTGGTACCAATTTGGTGACCAAATTGCTGATAACAGTTCAAATATTGAAGACAATATCGGCTCGATTTCAGGAAGTCCCCTGAATCTTAAAAACTCAGATTTTCAGGTTGAAGCTCCATAGTTACTTATACTTAGCCTTGTTGCCAAATACGAACGGTCGTGCTATAATAAAGTATGAGTAAAGGAATTAAAACCAAAGAAACTATTCTAAACACTGCCCTACAACTTACCAGTAAGTTCGGTCTTGAAAGTCTTTCAATTGGAGAATTAGCAAAATCAGTTGGAATGAGTAAGAGTGGTCTTTTTGGTCATTTCAAATCAAAAGAAAAATTACAAATTATGGTTCTAGACTATGCTGCGGAGAATTTCACACAGCAAGTTATTATTCCAGCACTCAAGAAACCAAGAGGACTTCCTCGTTTAGAAGCGATGATGATGAATTGGAAAAAATGGTCTGGTAGCTACATGACTGGAGGATGTCCTTTTCTTTCTTCTATTGTTGAATACGACGATAGACCAGGGAATGTGAGAGATCACGTAAAACTACTTCAAGAGACAATGATAGGTTCTTTTGAACGTGCCTTAAGAGTTTCAAATGAAGAAAATCAAATTCGCAGTAATGTTGATATTAAACAAGCAGGTTATGAGATTTATGCAAATATGATCGCTTATCATATTTATAGTCGACTACTTGGAGACAAAAATTCAGATAAAATGTTTACAGCAAACTTTGATAAAATTATTACGAGTATAAAAGTGTAATAAGGAGATTATTATGAGTAGCATTACATTAAAAGTTATAAGTCTTATTGATAAGAGTAAAGTTCAGAAACTTTTTATTGAAAATGAAAGTTCTCTCTATTTTGCACCTCTTAGAATTAGACTTAATACGAATTCAATTGAATCCCTAATTAACAAAGTGGTCTCTATTGATGGAAATACCTATAGGCCAAATCAATTTGAAAAGAACATCATAAATGATTTAGATTTTTAACTAGATTTTTTTATCTATCTTTAGTTTATCTAGGTGAGACTGAATATTCGCCTTGGCATATTTAAGAATTTTTTCTGGGATATCAAAGTAGATTGTCGTTAAAATGCGATCTAAATCATACCCTTTGTTGAAAAGATCAAGAATCTGCTCTTCTCTCATTTCTCTATGCTTATAAGTTCTCTCAAGGATACTTGTCCCTCCTAGAGGGATACCATGAGATGGGATAACAGAACCTGGTGCAAGATTAATCACTTTCTCAAGGCTGCGCATATATTTATGCATATCTCCTTCATCTCCTCCAACAACAACTGTACCTACTCCCTGGAAAAGGTCTCCAACAATGAACCAATCTAAAGTATCAGGCGCTAGACCGAGATGCCCTTCATCGTGGCCAGGGATCTCATGAATAACCAAGTCTCTTTTAAGCCATTGTCCTATAACATCACCCTCTCTGATAATGTTGACAGTAATTTCAAAAAAGTAATCATCTCCATAGAGTCGATTTATTCGCTCAAAAGAATCTTGAGAAATTAAAATAGGAAGTTCAAATTTACGTGCAATATCTGCTGCAAATTGATGATGATCTTTATGATGATGAGTTATAAAAATTTGTTGTATATTAAATAGGCCTAAGACTTTACAAAGATTATCATATTCCACTTTATTTTTTGGAGAAGGATCAATAACAATTTTTTCAACATCCCCAATTAGAAAGCAATTTGTACGAGATGCAGGAGGGACTGTGTTTGACTCTGGCATGAGTTGAACGACCCCATGTATATTCTCAATTCTAGGTATATCATAGACCTCTCGAGTCTGATCAAAATCTAAGAACTCCACATTCACACCCTCTTTAGCAATCATTTTGTAAACATCAAGCACTGGCTTAACCATCAAGTTTTTTCCTTGATAATAATCCCCAACGACTTTTGAGGCGGAAAGCCAAGAGAACTCTCGAGCCTCACTCTCATCAACATCAAAAGTTAAGTGTGCATTACACTTAATAAGGTAAAAGTATACTTCATAGCGATGAGGGTTAAAGTCAGGAGATGTTGCCTTAGCGAATTGTCTTATGTCTGTAATAGCACCAGACTCTATCGCACTTGGTATATTAATATTTAGCTCTTCAGACCCCTCTCTTATGATCGTGTTCATAAGAGTGTCTTCTAGAGAGTCTCCTTGGTCGGAGTGATCAACTTTTCCACCAGGAAAGGAGGTATAGCCAGGAAATGCTTTAAGGTAATTTTGTCTTACAATACTAAAGACGCTATTTTCAAATAGAAACACAAGTGAGACAGCTTTTCGGATATTCGATTTCATATGCTAATCTTAACATAAAGAATTATTTCGTCTACTCGACGCACTCAAGTGGAGATAATACAGGGAAATAGTTTTTATAAACACTACATTTATCTAACCTTTGTCCATAACCATTCTGAACGAGGGAATCCCACATATCTTCGACACCAGCAGCTAAAAGCTCAGTTGGTTGAGAAATTGAGTGATTTGAAGAGTTCAAATTCTTCAGCCAAGAAATTAAAATACGTATTTTTTTAGAATCTGTTAGAGAAAGTGTACTTAAAACATCATACCATGCTCGTGCATAGATAGCACCGATGATGTGAACGTCTTGATAGTTTGTATCCACATTACATGCCCCGACTTTCATCTCGGTAGGATTTAAAAAAGACTTCAGATTCTTTTTGTTTAAAGTCTTCTTATCGCCGTTATAAAAGATACCGTATTCAACATCTCGACTTTTAGTCATACAGCCCATATTGATAATTTTTCTTGATGGAGCATAGCCATAATAAGCTAATAGATCAGCAAAGCCTTCATTAATAGCTGTGAGAGATGTCATTTTTGTAATAACACCACTACTCTTAGTAGAAGTTATATTATGTTCTTCATCAACCATACTATTATCAAAACATAATTTATTATCATGAAAAGAATCGTCGGGAGCAATGTCTTTATCAGCATCGGTATACACAAGTTCTCTAAAAATATGATGTCCGTATTCATGAAGCGAGACCATCGGAAACTTCCATAAAGGAACTCCGCCAAAAGGAACTTCGCTACCGTCAACACTTCCTTGAGGCAAAAAAACTATTTCTAACTTTCGTCCAGAATAATAAGCATTATTAACTAAGTATCCTTCACCTTGAGGTTCCAAAGGTGCAACTTTTAAAGTTAGCTCCCTAAGAGATAGTCCATTTAAAATATTAGAATACTTTTCTTTAAACTCTCTTATGGGCACGAGAATACTGATTGCTGCATCCTCATATGTATCTTCTTCATAAGACTCTTCCTGCAGTAAGCAATTATCTAAAGATTGGCTTCCCTCCAAAGACTCAATATAAACTCCGTTTTCAAAGTAATCACTAAGTGTGCCCCCTAGCTCTGTATTAGAAAAAATATCTGAATAGTTATAGTCTCTAAGGATATAAAGTTTTTTTGTACCCATAGAAAGTAGTTTAGTCATTGGTAGTGAGGCGGTAGCACTCGACCTAAGAGTTGAAAGACATTTCCTACTTGAATACTTTAGCGGGATTGGTACTCCTACACTTGTCTTCCTATAGTCCTTAATAACAATTCTATTTGCCTTAGGTGCACAAGATAATGAAATCACGCTCACGAGAATAAGAAATACCAAATTTTTCATAGGCTAAATTGTATCTAAGAAATGTATTTGGGTGTACGAATTTGAAAAATTTACATAAAAAAATCCCCCTATTCAGGGGGATATTGGTACTTTTAGTGTTAGATGTTGATATTAACCAATAAGTCTTAATGCATTCTGGCCTTGAGCATTAGCCTGAGCTAAAACTGAAGTACCGGCCTGATTAAGAATATTGTTCTTAGCGTTATCAGCCGAAACTCTTGCATAATCGACATCTCTAATTCGAGAGTTCGCTGCACTTAAGTTCTCGTTAGTAGTCTCTAAATTACTACTAGTTGATATTAATCTATTTTGAATAGCACCTAAAGCTGCTCTTTGCCCTGAAACAGTTTCAATTGCTTGATCAATTGTTGATAGTGAGCCTTGAGCTCCCTCTTTATCACCAACAGTAATATCAGCAATTCCGAGGTTATCTAGCCTTGCACTTTGTGCCGTTGAATCGTAAACAATTCTATCTTGAAAATCATCATTATTTATACCAACCTGAAAATCAAGAGCTTCTCCTTCTCCAGATAAAAGCTTAACGCCATTAAACTCCGTGACCTGTGAAATTCTTTCAATTTCTTGTTTTAAGTTTTGATACTCCATATTCGTGAAGCCTCTTTCTGTATCCCCAACTGTATCCGAAGATGCTTGAATGGAAAGCTCTCTTAGTCTTGTAAGCATATTTGATACTTCATCCAAACCACCTTCTGCAGTTTGAACCATTGAAATACCATCATTCGCATTTCGGTTGGCCTGAGCATTTGATTTAATTTGTGCTTTTAGTTTCTCACTAATTGCTAAACCAGCAGCATCATCAGATGACTTTGTAATTCTTGTTCCTGATGACATTTTACTTAGCGTACTCTGAGATTCTCTAGAATTCTTACTTAAAGCATTTTGAGCTGAAAGTGATGAAACATTTGTATTAATACGGAAACCCATATTATACCTCCTTGTTTGATCGTTTTATCAGTCCTTGAAACTCTATTTCTGAACCCTTGAAATAGATGAGCTTACTGCTCTAATCGATGGTTTTTTTAATATTGAAATCTCTCATGAGACTTCTTAATTAACTTATCGAGTCAAAACAGAATAACTTTATAAATAATTTCCATTTTCAGGAAAATAATGCATTTTTTTTATTTTATTAAAGTTTTGAAAAAGACTGATTGTGATTGAGAACCGTATTTTTGGCAAAAAAAAACCCTCAGCACAATGCCGAGGGTCCAAAGTTATATCAACTAACCAACAAGTTTTAATGCATTCTGACCTTGAGCATTTGCTTGTGCCAGAACTGCAGTACCTGCTTGTCCTAGTATGTTGTTTTTTGCATTCTCTGCTGCAACTTTTGCGTAGTCCACATCTCTGATTCGAGAGTTCGCTGCACTTAAATTTTCTGATGTTGTTTGTAAACTGTCTCTTATACACATCTCCGAGCCCACGAGACGCTACGCT
>CAJXPQ010000017.1 GCA_913058265.1 uncultured Oligoflexia bacterium | reverse complement strand
CACGTAAGGAGTCGTCGGCAGCGTCAGATGTGTATAAGAGACAGCTTTGGCAGACTAAGTATTGACCTGGAAGTATCTAGAAAACCCCTTCCTATTGAGTGGACTGAAGAATTTACGAGAACCTTAACGGAGGCATACTTTGATCAATCGGAAAAAGATAACTCATTTTTTGATGTTCACGGTGAAATCTATGACAAGGAATTTGTCGTCATAATCTCTTACTTAAACCATGATGACCTAACAGCTGCTCCTATATCCTTATTTATCTCACATGATGTCGTTGAAGATTCAAAACAATTCACAATCGTACTAAAAAATCTAATCGATCTCTCAAGTCATGTCTTAGATGATATTTTTGCAACTGAGAGTTGGCATGACTATGTTCCAAACTGGACAGAAAGTAAATTCAAAGACAGTAAGTTCTTTTACAAAATCACCAGAGAAAATATCTCTTTAACAATCCAAGCTCAACAGTTTCTAGATAAAGAAGGAATGGTTTAGCTATTCTAGAAATAAAAAGGCTCAAGTTACTTGAGCCAAGTTATACTTATAATTTAATTTTTATGATTATTCGTCTTCAAATCTTTTAGAGGCAAAAGATCTAGTTTCAACTTCGATATCTGAATCGTCATCGTCACCTTCCTCAGTACTTTCGCCGTCTTCATCAAACTCGATTTCACTTGCAATATTTAAATCACCAAGAGCTTTGAAAAAATCTTTATCGTCTTGAAGATCTCCAAGAATAGATTCTATATATTTAGGTGGGTACTTATTAATTAATTCTTCAATATATTCTTGAAGTTTACCTTCCTTAAGAATCTCTCTTTTTCTTTTTATATCTTGCCAGTTAGAGATATAATGAAGCCTACAGTATTGCTGAGTTGTTCTTAAATTATCACAGTTTTTCTCACCACACTCATCAGATCTATGATCAACAAAGAAATCAAGAGTAGAAATTGCATCTGCAATTTCATCCCATGCAAAGTTTTCAGCAAGATCTACGATTTCATCATTAATTTTTGTTTCTATTTCGGCAATAGCTGCTTTCTTTGGAAGCTTCGCCTTAGCTTTAGCTTCAGCTTGAGCCGCTTTTTTCTCTGCTTTTTTTGCAGCTTTCTCAATTTGCTCAGCTTTCTTAGCCTCTGCTTTTGCAGCTTTCTTACTCACTTTTTCTGCCATTTTTTTGGCCGCGTTTGCAAGTTTTTCTTTTGCTTTATCTAATTTTGATTTTGAAGGGATTTTCTTAGCAACTTTTTTTGCTACTTTTTTCTTTGCAACTTTTTTTGCTACTTTCTTCTTAGCAACTTTCTTTGCTACTTTTTTCTTAGCAACTTTCTTTGCTACTTTTTTCTTAGCAACTTTTTTTACTACTTTTTTCTTAGCAACTTTTTTTGCAGTTTTCTTAGCAACTTTTTTTGCAGTTTTCTTAGCAACTTTTTTTGCTACTTTTTTCTTAGCAACTTTTTTTGCTACTTTTTTCTTAGCAACTTTCTTTGCAGTTTTCTTAGCAACAACTTTCTTCGCTGTCTTCTTAGCTGCTTTTTTAGCTGTCTTTTTTGTCGTTTTAACAGCTTTTTTAGCTATTTTTTTGGCCACTTTCTTTTTCGCTTTCGCCATGAAATATACTCCTAAAGATTAATCAATCCTTTAAATACACTTTTTACTCATATTTGCCAAGAAGCATTACTAGCTAATTGACTTAAATTCACTCGCTGCGATAACAATCCGCTGAATTTCAGAGGTTCCCTCATAAATTTCGCAAATTTTAGCATCTCTAAAGTGTCGTTCAACCGGATACTCTTTAGAGTAACCATTCCCACCTAAAGTTTGAATCGCTTGTGTGGTAATCCACATTGCAGCTTCGCTGGCAAAGAGTTTTGCTTGCGCCGCTTCCTTGCTATATGGCTTCTTGGTATCCTTAAGTTCTGAGGCTTTTTCAATTAATAACCTAGAGGCCTCTATTTTAGTACTCATATCAGCTATTTTAAATTGAATCGCTTGTAGATGAGAGATGGGATTTCCAAACTGCACTCTCTCTGTTGCATATTGTCGGGCATATCTAAATGCGGCCTCAGCAATTCCAAGCGCCTGAGCAGCAATTCCAATTCGTCCGCCATCTAATGTAGATAAGGCAACCTTAAAGCCTTTTTCAAACTCTCCTAAAATATTTTCTTTAGGAACCTTTACTTTATCCAAATGAATTTGAGCTGTTGAAGAACCCTTAATACCTAGTTTCTCCTCAAGTTTTTGAACCTTAAAGCCCTCAGACTTTGTCTCAACTATAAATGCAGTAATACCTTTGTGATTGTCTGACTTAGTCGTTCTTGCAAGCACAACTGCTATACTTGCCTCGCCACCGTTAGTTATCCAATTTTTAGTTCCACTTAGTTCGTAGTGATCACCTTTGTCTTCCGCAAAGGTAGCCAAAGTTCCAGGATCGCTGCCAGCATTTGGCTCAGACAGACAGAAACATCCAACGTACTCACCACTTGCCATCTTTGGAAGGTACTTCTTTTTTTGATCTTCAGTACCGTAGGTTAATATAGGCCAAACAGCTAAAGAATTATGTGCCGAGAGAAAAACACCACTTGAAGCACAGGCCCTAGAAACCTCTTCAATCAGAAGAGAGTAAGACATATAATCCATCCCGGCTCCGCCATATTCTTCCGGAATATAAATTCCCATAAATCCATTCTCCGCCATTTTCGCTTTAAGGCTGTCAGGAATTTTACTATTATGATCGATATCATGAGCTAGAGGCGCAACCTCTGAATCCGCAAATTTGCACATCATATCTTTAATTTCTATATAGTTTTCATTTAGCATTTTCTTCTATCCTTTACCTTTATAAAGTTAATAATTATAAAAACCTTTCCCAGCTTTTTTCCCCAATCTTCCTGCAGCAACATACTGTTTTAAGAGTGGGCATGGTCTATACTTAGTATCCCCTAGTCCTTCAAATAATACTTCCATTATTGCAAGACACGTATCAAGACCTATAAAGTCTGCCAGAGTCAAAGGACCCATGGGTTGATTAGTACCAAGCTTCATAGCTGTATCAATATCTTCGATAGAAGCAATTCCCTCGTACAAAGTATATACCGCTTCATTTATCATAGGCATAAGAATTCTATTAACAGCAAAGCCTGGAATATCTTTAGCCTTTACAAAAGTTTTTCCCATGTTCTCAGAGCAAGCCGCAACAGCATTAAAAGTTTCTTCGCTTGTTTCTAAACCACTTATACCTTCAACTAACTTCATGACTGGAACAGGATTCATAAAATGCATTCCGCATACGTTTTCCGGTCTACTTGTTTGAGCTGCAATTTCAGTGATTGAAATTGAAGAAGTGTTGGAGGCCAAAATAGCGCCCTTCTTTGCGACTTTATCTAGACTCTTAAAAATTTCAAATTTTATATTCTTATTTTCTGTCGCCGCTTCAACAATAAGATCACAGTCTGACAGCTTGGATAGTTCAATTATGGCCGAAATTCTTGCAAGAGTTTCATCGGCTTTTGGCTGATCCCACTTTTCTTTTTCGACTCCACGACTTAGTTGTTTTTTAATAAAGTTGTGCCCGAATTCAAGAGACTCCTTGCTAACGTCAAATAACTTAACTTCAAAGCCATTAAAAGCAGCGACCTGAGCAATACCTCGCCCCATCTGACCTGCACCCACTATACCAATTGATTTGATTTCCATACGCCCTCATTCATATAAATTGAAAGACATAATATCCTAATATATTGATAAATGGTCAATCGCTGAGCATTATTATCGTGATAAATACTTCTCCATCCCCAAATAAACCTTGCCATAAGTTTCCAAATGTTTTAAAAAAAGCCCTACATAATTTGTAAAAAGATAAGTTTTATCAAATATAGGAGCATAAAGTGGCAAATCATAAGTCTGCTAAGAAAAGAATTAGACAAAACGAAACTCGTAGAGTGAACAACAAGTGGAAAGTTTCACGAGTTAGAACTGAAATCAAGAAGTTACGTACTTTTATTGCTGAAAGTAATAAAGATGAAGCTCTTAAGCAATATCCAATCGTACAAGCTTTATTAGCAAAACTTGCTAAGGGTAGTGCACTTAGAAAAGATACTGCTGGTAGAAAAACTTCACGTTTAGCTGCTCAAGTTGCAAAACTTTAATTAAACAAATTTTATTTTTAATATATAAGCCCCTTGTACTAGGGGCTTTTTTAGTTTTAAGTGTCTGAAAACACTAATCAAAAATACCTTTTTACTCAAGTAAGTTCGCAATCTATCCGATGAAGTTAAAAATGAACTAATTGAGGTAATATGAATTTATTCCACCGCGTACTATTTCTATCAACGCTTATCATACTTTCTAGTTGTAATTTCTCAGGCCCCATAAGGAATCCTGCAAGTGAAATATACACAGAAACAGATGAGCCTGTGGCACTGGGGCAAATAAAACTTTCAACTATAAGAAATGGCTTTATAGATATGGCCGATAAATCAAAGATGATAGAGAAGGTCCATCACTTTGAAATGGACCCTGTCACAAGATTAATCAGTATTGATATGACAGTTAATTATCCTCTTGAGTACTTGTTTAACTTTACGAAAATTCCAGATCAAGGTCTTAATGATCGCCACAGAATTGAATTAGCAGTTAGTCTTCCTGAAACAAAAAAATTAGCAATGACGAGATACCTAGGACTCACCTTTCACAAGTTTACCGTTGACGGTGATGACTACTTAGAGGCATTTGATATTGTGGCCTCCGTAGTCCAAACGATGCTCGCCAACTCAGAACTCATTGACTTTATAGCCACCAAAATTCCAGAGGGGCAAGAGGGAAAGATAAAGCCGAGAGAGTTACTAAGAGAAATCATTGATAGTAATGGTATTGTCGTTTTCCATACCACAAAGAAAATTAATTTTAAAATTAACTTGGCGATGTTTTCTCACCTCTCTCCGTATATAGAGGAATATGAGAATTTAAGACTATGGAGGCTATCTCCAACTTACTTTCAAAATAAAGAAGTACGCTTTAAACTGATTGCTGGAGAAGGAAAACCATCGAAGAAATGGATGGAACAAGAGTTAGGAAAAATAACAGACGACAGTCGAACATTGCGGGAAGTAAGGAGTGAACTCTATAAAGAGTTTAGCGATATACCAAACGTTGAAATTACCAATAAAAAATACCTTGAAAAACTGCTCGCCAATGAGAACTTAAACCCTCAAACCTTAAGGAAGAATTATCTAAATGAAGTTAACCATTTTCTTGATGACTTAGAGAGTAGAGCGAGAACAATTCTAGACCTAGATAACGAAAATTTTGTTGCAGATCCAGAGCATGAATATATCCGCTATACAGAAATTGCAAAAAGTCATATTAGAAACTATGTCTCAGAACTCGATCGCAGATTATCCGTAGATCATAATATGCTGGCCGGTGGTAATCCGAAGTCAGCCAATAGACCTCTTGTAACGAAGCTCATCTCAGAGTCATTTATAAATAAGGCAATAAATTTTGTAACAGATGTGAAGTTTGAAAACACTCAAATTATGAGTGAGGCAAGTATCCACCTACTACCTCAACATCCAGGCTTAATTTTAAAAGGAAGAGTTCACCTTCCTCTAAAATTTGTCATGGGAAAAGTTAATCAATCTTTAGCAGATATTGATCTTACTAGTCATATTGTTGGAGTTAACGAAGGTTTCCCTTTTGAATTAAAATTAGAAACGAAAATGAAAGATAACGGAGTTTTCGCTCTGGATGTAACAAATTTAAAAATCAATAGTGGTAATACCAAGCTAAATATAAATAAGAAATCCAACAATCAACAGTTTTTAATTGATTTAACAAAAATATTTTTAGCACAAAATCTTGCTTCAATGAAGTTTGATTTGAAAGAAGCTGATGATCCAGCAGAAGCAAAGCAAGATGAGATGAAGAGAATTGCAGGTTATTTAGCTGAATTAAAAGAAGCTTATAAAGGAAAGAAAAATGTCGAAGAGATAATTAAGTCTGACCTTGAAGCAAATCCCTTCATTAGTGCAGGAGAAGAATACCTAAAGGTAAAGAAAGAAATTCTTATCGGTGATTTAATTGAGTATAATAACCGATCTAAAATGTTTGAAATATCAGTAGATCCGAATGTACTTTTTGATGAAGTTGCCGGTGTTAAGCATGGCCTACAGTTATGGGGCATTACTCCTCTATACTCAAAGTCTCTTAACAACACATACCTTGAAGTCGCTATGGGTGATGGCCTAAGGTCACAAAAATATATTGATGAACTCTATAAGCGTGGGGGATCAGCAGAGAACTCGGATTTTGCAGGTATTTACTATGATCTTGGAAAAGAGAAAAGTAATGTTGATGTTCTAGTATCACTACAATTTCAACATATAAATAATTATATGAATAAATTCCTAGCTGACATGGTTAAGGCCAATGGCAAAGACGCTGTTCAAAAAGCAAAAGATGAGCCAGGTGAAACATTCTATGAAATAAATAATATCCAAGTGACAATAACCCCAGATCAGAAATTTCATCTCGACTTAAAACTTAAAATGGCAAAGATGGGCAGAACCTTCACCTCTTTTTGGACCAAAAGAGAGCTTAAGGAGGACGTCTTTACTGTAAATGCTAATTTAGAAATTGCCGGAACTGAGGTCGACCTAAATAATAATCGCCACAATATTAAACAACTTAATTATTATAAGAGCGCTATAAGTGTTAACCCTGTAAACGTTCAGATAAAATCAGGAAGACCAAGTCTTGTGAACTCGGCCATTACATCAATCCTTAACTCTGTTTCAAAGCTTGGTTTGAATAATGGCACTGTTAGAAGACTACTCATGAAAGTTATAAATAGTACCATTCAAAAAATGTACTCTGAGGAAAACCCAGACGATATAATGGGACATAGTATGGAAAAAATCTTTCGACTCCAAGTGAAGGCAGATGAAATTCTCATTCTACTAAATCCAAAAGTTGCTGGTGCCGCCTTCGATGTTCATCTCGCCAATGAAAAAGAGTTAGAGCGAGGAATAAAACTAGATGGTAAAAATCAAACTCTACATGTTGCACTAACAGGTGGTGGTTCAGTATCAAAGCTGGACAAAGTAAAGCTTGCTAAGATTGCTATGGATATGAATATTTTACTCAAACCCTATCTAGATGCAGGGTCTAAGAGTGAACTAGTAAACCTACTAAAGGATGGTCAACTCGTTGGAAAGTTACTGACAAATTCTGATCGATCAAAACTAGGCTTATATAATAAGTTTAAATCAATACTGACTAAGTATGATCAAGTTCTACACTCAACAAACATACCCCATACAAGTAAAAGTGAGAGAACAAGAATTTCAGCTTCTGGTGTTGAACTCATTTACTTTGCAGGAATGGCTTCTGTTTTTGAAGATAAGCTAAAAGCTTTAACTAAAAAACTAGAGCAACATGGGTTAACTTCTAGGAACCATTATTATCCTACATATAAAGATTCTTTAAGAGTGATATCAGATAATATTAAGCGTCCTCTGATTACTCAATATGAGAAAAAATCATATGATATTAACAAGACAATTCTCAATAATAAAATAAGTTATTGGACATTTTCAATATATCCAAACGCTTATTTTGCAGATTCAATCTATGAGATTATAAAGTAAACTAAGTCTTTAGAAGGTCATCTAGATATTGCTGGTGACCTTCACTTTTTTCAGGAATTAGAGACATCGCATACTCAGTTAAACTTGTAATAGTTAGACTTGGATTAACTCCAATATTACAAGGAACTATTGATCCATCTAGGATATACATATTTGGGTAGCCAAAAACTTCAAAGCGATCATTCACCACGCCAGTCTCTCGAGACTCTCCCATTACTGCTCCCCCAAGAATATGAGCTGTAGCTGGTTTATTAAGTAAAACCTCTGGAGAAGCACTCTGGGCAATCCCTTTAACCTTCTCTGTATATCTCTTAAGAATCTCAACTCCTCCTGGGATATAAAATGGAACCTTACCTTGCCCCTTATTGTTGAAAGAAAGTCTATTGAAAGGCCATTTCTTTAACTCTAGCTTCATCGAACTATCTATATTTTGCATGACGAGAAATATGATTGAATTCGCGGCCCAATTGGTAAAGAAATATAGTTTTATATATTTGAATGGATTAGATAAAACTTTTAATATTGACTTGATAAATCTAAAACGTACTAGCTCGACGAACGGAAAAGTTAGTATTTTCATAAAGTCGGAACCGTTAGAATATTTCACGATTTCTACGTGAGTATCTACATCAGGGTTCATAATACTGCTTATGGCCACTCCTTCATTAAGCTTTGTATTCTTTGAGGTCACCCCCACTAGCATTTCAGAGTTTGTTCTCACTCCTTCGCCTAGAGTTTCAGATAACAGTGGTAAGGATTTATAGCTATGTTTTTGTTTCAACAAAAGATCCATTGTTCCCAAAACTCCACCTGAAAAAACGACTCCCTTCGACCTGTAAGTGACTTTATTTCGCTTAAACCAACTACCTGTCTTATAAGTATGAATATGGTACTCATCATTTATCTTTTCTACTTTGTCCACATAGGTTTTGGGGTATACCTTTGCTCCAAATTTACGAGCAAAGAATAAGTAGTTCTTAACCAATGTATTCTTAGCATTATACCTACAGCCAACCATACAACCTGCGCATGCAGTACATCCAAGTCTCTTGGGTCCATGACCATTAAAATATGGATCTTTCTCTTTATTGACATCTCCGAAGTAAACTCCGACCTTCACGTTTTCAACTGTCTCCGACTTCCCCATATCCTTAGCAACTTCTGCCAATAACTCATCCCCTCTATGTGTCCAAGGATTCTCGGTTGCTCCAAGCATAAATTCAGCTTTTTGATAGAATGGAGTTAGAACTTCTTTCCAATTTTTAAATTTAGACCATACGGGGTTTTCAAAGAATTTATCAGGTGGATTCATAAGAGTATTTGCGTAAACGAGGCTTCCTCCGCCAACGCCAGCACCAGACAGTATGAGAACTTCCTTAAACCAACTTATTCGTTGAAATCCAAAGCATCCGATTAGAGGTGCCCATAGAAATCGCTTAATATTCCAGTTTGTTTTGGGGTAATCCTTATCTTTAAACTCACGACCTTTCTCTAGAACAGCTACACTATAACCCTTCTCAGATAGTCTTAGCGCCGAGGTAGAGCCACCAAAGCCAGAGCCGACAATAATAAAATCATGTAGTTGAGAGTTTTTTCTTTTATTCATGGCCTATTATCGCAAATAAAATTTCTTGTGTTAAGGGGCACAAAAGAATTACATACTTAATGCTATTCCACCTGATATCTGCTATACAAAGCTTGATTATAACTTAAAAAGGAACTAACTCTTATGAAAAAGCTACCATTAGTACTATTCGTTCTTGCGTCTACATCAGTATTTGCTCAGTCGTCATCAACTACCACAACGACTGATATTTCATCTCCATCAAGCAGAAGTATCCTGCAAAACTTCTCTTTAACTCTTGAATCAGAAATCATGACAGAGAAAGATGAAGATCAGAATTATGATATAACTGGATACTCTAGTTTCTATGAAATTGAACCAGGTTATAAATTTACTAAAAAGATTAGTGTTTCTGCAGCTGCTCAATACACGGTATCTGAGAAAGAAGGAAATGAAGAAAGAAAAAACAGAGATACTCTTGGAACTGTTTACACAAAGTTCAATTACAAACTAATGAGTCTTAAGAACGGTGATATTGCCGATGTAAAACTTCAGGCAAGAGCTTACGCCGATCAAGATCAGTTTCTAAAAGACTTTTACGGAAGTGATGGGAACTACCAAATGAGAGCTTATTTTGGGGCTCCACTTGCTGGAGGCTTTTACATTAATAAATATAATTCTTACGTTCGTTATAAAAAATATAATGCAAATGATAATGCATCTAAGTTTTCTCGTGACTATGAATACCGTCTAAGAGTTAACCCTGCTTATAAGCTTAGCTTTGGAACTGAGGTTGGTGTTTCTGCAACTTATAACCATATATTTAAGCAAGGTGCAGGATTTGGTCAAGACGAAGAAAATATTGAAATTGACTTCTCTGCAAGACATCAGATTGATAAAATTGCTGTTATGGTAAGAGCTGGAACATCTATTCTTGATAATAGCGAGACTGGAGAATTAAAGACCACAGTAAATGCTGCTGATCAGGTGGCGTATGCGCTTAATATTGAAGCTTACGTTTTTTAAGGCCGATACACACATCTAAAACCAGTATTGAGATTATATGAAGCTGGAGTTGAAACTAGAGATAGTGAGTAAACTCCAGCCTTTTTACCAAACTGATAGCCTCCCCCTCGCAAAGCAATACCACCAGTACCACCTTCAATTTTCCCTATTCCATATGTTGAATCGTAAATGAGATCCGAAACTAGACCTGGGTTAAATGGTAAGTAATCATATTTATTTTCGCTACCATCGCAAAACTCTTCATTAAAATCTTTCCAAGTATCGTCACAAGACAGGGGTCCAAAAGTAACGTCTTCACTCTCATCCCAGTTTACCCACTCAGAGACGTTTCCTGAT
Source organism: uncultured Oligoflexia bacterium (assembly GCA_913058265.1). Lineage (GTDB taxonomy): Bacteria > Bdellovibrionota > Bacteriovoracia > Bacteriovoracales > Bacteriovoracaceae. The sequence goes on along the minus strand of CAJXPQ010000017.1, from coordinate 44,900 downwards.
AGGTCAAAAATTGTTTCTCCACTAGCGAGTTCAAGTTCAGCTTTCGTATCTCTTCCTGATCCTTCATCAATAGCTCCACCGCTATAACCACAGGCATCTAATATGCCGACATTACCAGTAAATATACACCCTGTTCCAACTGTCCCACTTGACCAGTTTGATGTAATTGATTCTATCTCAGCCGCTATCGCCATCCACTCATTATTAGTAATCAGATCGTGATCATCACCAAGTTTCTGACAAGCATCTTGAGCTGTTGCAATATCAATATTTCTCCAAGGCTTATGATCTTCTATGCTTCCAGGTTTATAAAAACCTGTTCCCCAATTTTTTGTGGTACAAGTTGATTCTTCACACCCATCAAGATCAAAAAAATCAGAAGATTCGATCCTATTATCATTATCAGAGTCATACCAGGCCTTTGCCTCATACTTCATCACACAAAATTTATTATTACCTAAATAGGGATTAGCATCTACAGTTACATATCCAGAGGGACAATAAGTGACTTCATAGCTTTTTGTATAAGATGAACATCCAGAACTTGCTCCATTAATATTTGTTCTTTCTGCGTAAAAGGTATAGCTATTTGGAGAGAGTTCATCCGTTGTAATATAAACTAAGTTGGAGCTCTTAACGACTCCCTCGCCAACTTTCGTTACACAGGCATCACTATACAAACTGACTGTATCCCCTACATTAACTCCATATATACCAAATGTTGGAGTCTTATCAAAACCCTGGGTCACACTGGAAAGTGGAAGAAAGGTGTCAGGATCAAGCACTTCAAAGTACGGAACATCAATGGGAATTGAAAGTGTTGTTATGGAGATCGAATTAGTATTATCTTCAAGCATACCATCTTCATCTTTTGCGCGAACGATAAATTCATAGCTTTCATTACTCTTTAAGTTCCTTAAAGTGATACTTGAATTAGGTGCTAAGACTTTCTCAATTAAGATTGGAGCTCCACTGCTAATGTCAAAGATATGATATTCCACGGCACCAGAGGTAGAGATATCGCTCCATAGCAGTGAGGCGGTTGTATCGTCAAAGTAGCCAACAGAGGTTATCCCAGTGAAGCTCAAGTCTGACGATAGCTTTCCATCAAACCCATCAATAACCATAGATGGAGCCGGTGTTTGGTCAGCATACTCTTTTGTTTCACAACTAACTAACAGTTGAGTTGTAACAAGCACTATAAATAGATTTAATTTGAAATACTTCATCTATATATAGTATCGGATGGTTACCCCCTAAGCTTGAGTGTTTTGCCCCAGAAAGCTGTGGTGATTTCGTATAGATACAGTCATTTACTGGGAAATTCTTAGATTTTTAATGAGCTCTTCAGCCTTTATAAGCTCGGCCGCTGGAATGTCTCTCCAATCACAATCATAGATGGCCCCAATTAGTGCCCTACATAAATTTTAATTAATATGTTTCGGAGAATGCATACTTAATACTAGAATCGTTTTCTCCTAACCGTTATCAATTATTTCTTCAAACGTCTTAATGCCGGCAAGCAAGCAATACTTTTCCGTTTCTAATCCTAGGTTTCTAGCTTCTGAGATCTTCATCTCAACTCTTTTTGAATTAAACTAATTAAGTTTTTAAAGTTCACAGGCTTTCTTATCATAATAACATTCTCTTCTTTTGGAGTTTTATCCATGACACCTGTAATAAATATTGTTGGGACTTGAACTTTTCGACTTTTTAACTCTTCAATGATTCTAAGTCCACTTCCGGTGGGCATATGAACATCCGATAGAATTATTTGCGGTAGCTTTTTATCCAACTGAACTAAGCATTCATCGACAGAACTAAAAAGGAAGCACTCGCATTTAAGACCTAATTCAAGACCATCCCTCACGGTTTCCGCGACTTCCCCTCATCATCTATAATGTAAAACATCATTTCTGTAGTTTCGCTCATTTACTAATAATAAAGAAGTCTGAAGTTTAAGAGAAGAGAAATAATTTTTGCCTGTCATTTTTTTATGTTAAGAGCTTTAAATTTCTGACATCAGTTGCTCGATAAAATCTTTCATGTAATCTGCTCGTCTTAATGCCTCAGCTCTAGCAGCATCTGTGTTCATCAGTTCTGGTAACTTAAATAGTTTAGTATAAAAATGATCCAAACTAAATTCCTTATCTGCAAAGTCTCTATTCTTTGCCAAGGGGTCGTTTACTTGATAGTAGTTTGCACCGAACTTAGTCCCCACTGTAACCATTCTCATAATGCCAATAGCTCCAAGAGCGTCCATACGGTCTGAATCTTGTAAAATTGCGGCCTCAATACTAGTAGGCTTCTCTCCTCTAGAGAAGCTATGCTCGACTATTGCTTTATGAACTCTTGCAATAAGATCTTGATCGTAACCTACGAGACTCATCATTTCACTTGCCTTATCTGCCGCCATCTCACTGGCCTTTGATCTATCAGGGTGATTCTTAGGAATATTAACAATATCATGTAGTAATGCGGCAGGTAGTAGTATATCGAGATTTGCTCCTTCAATTTCACCAATTTTTTTGGATAAGTTAATGACTCTGTTAATATGAGCAAAATCATGACTAGGATCATTAAAGTTCTCATAGATAGGTTTTGCTAAAACTATTAATTCTTCTAACTGCTGCATATTCGCCCTTTTAAATATTTAAAAAATTTAATATCAAATTAAATATTTCTGTATTTTTAATTTTATTTTTTGAGATTTTATTTTCTAGATCACAGTTCACTGCAATTAAGCCTGTTTGCATTTTTTGATGTGAAGGAAGATGACCATGCTGCCCTCCCACCGTCTCATATTTAACAGTTAAAGTGCTATCAACCTTTGAGCCAATATTAAAACCCTCTTTCGCTGATATCGCTGCGAAAGCCTCTGGGTAAGCTCCTAGTTTATCGAGCTCGGACCTTGATACATAATTATAGCCAAGCTTTTGATTTTTAATCAGTAAAGCTTTAACCTCTGCCTCGAGTGTCTTATCTTTAATATACACCGCGGCCTGGCCACCAGACTTATGAGCAATAACTTTCCAAGACACCATTTCCCCGGAATTCTTTACCCTTATCCAGTCCCTATCAAAGAAAAGCTTATTAATGTTTACTGTTTCTTTAAAATCTATAAAACCATGGTCCCCTAGAATCATCATACAAGTATTTTGATCTATATGCTTATAAATTGATCGAATATGTTCATCGATATTTTTTAATGATTTATAAGTTTTTAAAGATTCTCTTCCTGATTGATGTTGTGATTTATCTAGGTTTGTTAAATGGAGTAAAGTTAGTTTCGGTTTCTTTTTATTTAAAAGATAAATTGCAGCTTCTGTTGCCCAGGCGTCAGACTGCTTCTGATTCTTAAACTCTGATAGATTTTTTTCTCTGTTAATCTCGTCAACAATATTGTTAGAGTCATACTTGCGAACTAAGTCCCACGTGGTTCCCTCGTACCAGCCTTTTAGTGCAAATATCTCTGGAATCAAATAAGAGATATTTGCATTGAGCGTTACCGGCCAATGTATACTTGCTGTCTCAAAGCCTTTTTCTTCCAAGATCATATTTAGAGTTTTTACATTTATGTACTTATGATCCCAGTACCACTCTGTTGTAGGCCCATCATTCCAATTAAATATAGTGTTAGATAAAATACCGTGCTGATCGGGAGTAACTCCTGTAATGATTGTCGTATGGTTTGGGTAGGTCACCGAAGGAAATACAGGGATCATCTCTTTAACAGCAAAATTTTCTTGCGCCAATTTTTGTAAAGTTAATGCGGGGTACTTTTTATTTAAATAGAACTCAGGCCTTAATCCATCGATAGATATAAGTAAGACTTTTTTTTCATTGCTGGATTTATTTGTGCTCTGACAAGAAAATAAGATCAGTAAAATAAAAAACACTCTCATAAGCCCCCTACTTTTTTTGAAATAATAAATCATTGAGAAGTCTAATAAAAGAGAAAAAACATCATTACTGCAAAGCACCAAACAATTTAGTAGTGCCATCATGCTTTGAATATATATATAATCTCTTTATGATTAGGCCAAAGTGTTATTCCTGTATGCGTCCAGAGTCATTCTGTTTGTGTCAGTATATAGATTCAATAGATACAAATACGCACTTTGTGATTCTGATGCATCCACTTGAATATAAGAAAGAAAAAAATGGAACCGGACGACTTGCGCATCTTCAACTCAAGAATTCTAAAATCATCATGGGTATCGACTTTACTAACGATAGTAGTGTTAATAAGATTTTGAATGATAAAGATAACGAATGCTTTATTTTATACCCAAGCTTAGACTCAATAAATCTTTCACAAGATATGGGCTCACTTCAAAAGCTAACAAGTCATAACAAGAGAAGAGTTTTACTTATCATTGATGGTACATGGCCTTGTGCTAAAAAAATGTTAAAGCTTAGCCTAAATCTCCATGATATTCCAAGTATAAGTTTTGATCATAAAGAAATTTCTCAATTTACAATAAAGCAACAACCACTTCCAGAGTGCTTAAGTACATTAGAGTCCATTAAGATTCTTTTAGAGTTAATGAATTCTCATAAGCTTGAGGAGTGTAACACAGAAAACTTTCTTCTCCCATTTAAAAAGATGGTTGAACTTCAGCTCAAGTGTATCGAATCACCACCTCCGGGCAGCTATCGTATTTTAAAAGAGGGAAGTCAGCCTAAGCTTAAAGATAAATACAAAACTAAAAGTAAAAGAAGTCTACTTTTTAAAAAGTAAATCAAACAAGAGGCTAAAATGAAAAAATTAAGCATTACTTCTGTCGTTCATCACCATGTTAAGGAAGGTAAAATGAGTCTCTTTATTGAGTGGCTTGAGAGAGTTAAAGTGTCCTCAAATCAGTTCCCTGGTTTTATTGATTCTAAACTCATTGAAGGAACTGGAAGTGAAAATGAAGTTATTTCAATTTTTCGTTTTGAAAACAATATAAATCTTAAAGATTGGTTAGAATCAAAAGCACACCTTGACTACCTCGAAGAGCTAAAGCTAATTGTTGAAGATGAGACTATAATAAAATCCTACTCTGGACTTGAGTTTTGGTTTGATCGTAATGCACAGAGTACATTTAAGATGTCTCTATTAACTTATATTGGCTTATTGCCCTTAGTTTTGACAATACCACTACTCATTAAAAATAACTTTAACATTACCGGCTTTGCTCTCGACTCGATCGCAACAGCAATTATTGTGTTACTTATGTCATATATCATTATGCCGTTGGTTTTTAATATTACTGATTTTATAAGTAGAAAAATTAGTTAATAGGCTTACAATGAGTATTATTATAAGTGTTTTCGATTAATGTCTTTTCTTGAAAATTTACGATTCGTCTTGAACGTATATATGTAGGTATACTGCACTCCCATAACTTCTCTACGGTCTTTACTGGAACTGGTGAAGATCTTCTTCTTACCTTTCCTTCAGAAGTTCCATACCTCTCTATATGTTCCTGTTCACGTCTTATTCTATCACTCTTATTTTTTTCCTGAGAGATTCTATTGTAAAAATGACGAACCTTTCCTTTAACTTGAGATAAATAGTGCTCATACCCTGTTTTATTTCTACAAAAAAAGAATTTTTCACTTACAGAGAATGTATCCGAGTACACACTGAATTTAATTTTGCTACTTTTTCCGCTCGAGACACGAATGCCAGGAACACCATCATCCATTGCTTTTTTACAGGTATTCAGAATTAAATCTTTGGACATTTTAGTGACGTTAAAATCAGTGAGTTTCTGAATATCTCCAACCAGTTCTAGGATCGCAACTTCAGTTGGGTTCTCAGGGCATATCACTAATTCATTATCCGCCATAGCATGTGAGCTAGACAGAAAGATAAATATAAGAATGTATTTCGTACTAGTTCTTAACATCATATTTCTTTAAAATTCTCCGGATACTTTACTATAATACTTATCGGATATTGGTTAAAGAAATGTAATTAAATATTTTTTAGTTACTATCAGCTTTATTCATGGCCTCAATGGCCTTATTCTCCTCACTTTTACGTTCAGAATATCTATCGACCAGAAAACTTGCATTATCCCGTGTTAGGTAAGTAAAGCGCATTAACTCTTCCATAACATCGACAATTCGACCTCTAAAGTCAGATGCTTTCATTTCACCGTTATCATGAAACTCCTGGTAACCTTTCGCTACAGAAGATTGATTCGGAATGGTTATCATTCTCATCCACCGACCAAGAATACGCATATTATTTACAGCATTAAAGCTTTGTGACCCTCCACTTACTTGCATAAGTGCCAATGTTCTTCCCTGGGTTGGTCTAACCGCTCCCATAGTTAAGGGTATCCAATCTATCTGTGTTTTCATAAGACCTGACATATTTCCATGGAGCTCTGGTGAGGACCATACTTGTCCCTCAGACCATAAACTTAAGTTCCTTAATTCTTGAACTTTTGGGTGATCAAGTGAGCGATCATTATCAAAAGTAGGAAGCCCGTCTGGATTATAAAATTTAACTTCAGCTCCCATAAATTCTAAAATTCGACCAGCTTCTTCAGCAAGTAGTCTAGAATATGATCTTTCTCTAAGAGACCCATAGATCATTAAGATTCTGGGCTTATGAGGACTGACATTTAAACCGTCAGGAATAAGGTCAAATTTTTCTGATTCTAAATATTTCATTAGTATCTCCACTTGTTTGAGAGCTTAACAAGACTAAGCATAATAGGAACCTCAATTAAAACTCCAACAACTGTTACAAGTGCTGCACCAGAGTTTAATCCAAAAAGTGCAATCGCCACAGCAACTGCCAATTCAAAAAAGTTACTGGCGCCAATCATTGCTCCAGGAGAAAGAATACAGTGCGGAAGCTCCATCTTTCTTCCGATTCCCCAGGCAACAAAAAATATAAAATATGTTTGAATCGCTAGAGGTATTGCCATTAAAACGATATGAAATGGGTTTTCTAAAATTTTAGTTCCCTGAAAAGCAAATAGTAAAACCAGAGTTGTTAAGAGAGCAATAATAGAAATAGGCTTTAACTTGGCCATAAAGACTTCTTTAAACCACTTTTCTCCAAATGACTTTATTAAGACTTTATTTGTCAAATATCCTGCTAAGAGCGGTATCACAACAAAGACAATCACAGCAGTAGAGAGAGTATCAAAAGGAATTGAAATACTCGTTACTCCCAATAGTAATTGTACAATAGGAATAAAAGCTACCAATAGAACAAGATCGTTAATCGCAACTTGAACCAGTGTATATTCAGGATCGCCTTTAGTTAAATATGACCATACAAAAACCATCGCGGTACAGGGTGCAGCTCCAAGTAAGATCGCTCCTGCGATATATTGCTCTGCAAGCTCTGGAGATAGAAAAGCAGAATATATTTTACCAAAAAATATCCAAGCGAAAAACGCCATTGTGAAAGGTTTTATTAGCCAGTTAATAACTAAGGTTAGGGCCAATCCTTTCGGATTTTTTCCGACCTTCTTAATTGATCCAAAATCAATTTGAACCATCATTGGAAAAATCATAAGCCAAACTAAGATCGCCACAGGAATATTTACCGTTGCTATATTCATATCACTCAAAACTGTAATTGAACTGCCTAATAATTTCCCAAGAAGAATACCAACAACAATACAGAGTCCAACCCAAATACTTAAATAGCGTTCAAAAAACCCCATTTGCTCCGCTTCCTTACTCATTATGACCTCCAATATACTTCTCTATATTCATAACAACCTCTTTAATTTCATCTCGAACTCTTCTATAAATAGGTAAGATTTGATCAGGCTCACTCATATTTTTTGTTAATCTTGGGGGATCATCAAAACCCGTATGAATAATCTTTCCCTCTGGAAAATAAGGACAGTTTTCATGAGCATCAGAGCACACAGTAAAAACATAATCCATTTTAACCCCAGGAAACTCATCTGTAGTATTAGATTCATGACTGCTTATATCAATATTGACCTCACTCATTACCTTTACTGCATTAGGATTTAAACCATGTTTTTTTGTGCCTGCAGAGAAAAAATTATACTTATCTCCCTTAAGAGACTTCCCCCACCCCTCTGCCATCTGAGAACGACAGGAATTACCTGTACACAAAAATAATACATTTTTCATATTTAATCCTTTTTTAAAAATAATCTAGTATGGGGCATTCACTAAGTGGCATATCATCAGAAACACAGCAATCCGCTAGTCCCTTGAGTGACTTTTGCATGCGCTTTAGATCTTTGATTTTATTATTAATTTCAAAAATTTTTCTTTCAGTTTTTTCAAGAACATCACCGCACTTTGAGTGACTTTTGATTTTCAATTCTAATAATTCTTTAGTCTCAGCAAGTGTAAAGCCTAGTTCTTGGGCACGTTTAATAAACTTAATTCTAGCAATCAATTCATCTGGATAATGTCGAAACGTCCCCTGTTTTTCAGGTTGCTTAATAAGTCCCTTTCTTTCATAAAAGCGAACAGTCTCGACTCCAACTTCTGAGGCAAGAGCAAGCTTTCCAATAGTTAGTTTTTGATTCATGGGGACACTATATACTCCGTACTATAGTACCGAGTCAAGATTTAGCTTATAATATCATTATTTACTGTTGATTTTCTGAAGATCAGAAAAGTTGCTTCTTCTTCTGACCGATTTTCGAGGTAATGTAGCTCCTTTGAGTTTGCCTCAAAGCAAATAATTTAATTCAATATTACACCCAATAAGGATTAAATATTAACCTCTTAGAAATCTGTTTGATTTAATAAATATGAGGTGCTGCTTAGATTATAGCAGCACCCTTAATTAAAAACATTTAACTTATTTTAAATCAAATCGATCATTTTGCATGATTTTTGTCCAGGCCTGAGCAAAGTCTTTAACCATTTTTGTTTTACCATCGTTCGATCCATAAACTTCTGCTATTGCTCTAAGTTCTGAATGAGATCCAAAGATAATGTCAACAGCTGTACCGGTCCATTTTAACTTTCCTGTTTTTCTATCAAGACCTTCGTAAATCCCCTTCTCAGTCTTAGACTTTTGCCATCTTGTAGACATATCCAGTAGACTTACAAAGAAATCATTAGAAAGAATTCCAGGGTTTTCCGTGAAGACACCATGCTGAGAGTTTGCAGTGTTTGCACCTAGCACTCTCATTCCACCAATAAGAACTGTCATTTCAGGAACTGTTACTCCAAGCATATTCGCTCTATCAATCATACTTTGAGTCGGTGACATGAAATTCTTTGGTCCGTAGTAATTTCTAAACGGATCAGCAAGTGGCTCAAGAAAAGAGAAAGACTTAACTTCTGTCTGAGCTTGAGTTGCATCAACTCTCCCGCCTTTAAATGCTACTTTCACTTTCACTCCCGCCATTTGAGCAGACCTTTCAACCGCAGCTGTACCACCCAGTACGATCAAATCAGCAAGGGAAATTCTTTTTCCACTTCGATTTGATTCTTTTTGAATCATTTCAAGTTTTGAGATTACTCTTGTTAGCTCTGCTGGATTATTTACCGCCCAATCTTTTTGAGGTGCTAACCTGACTCTTGCGCCATTTGCTCCACCTCTCATATCAGTTCCTCTATATGAAGCAGCTGATGCCCAAGCAGTTCTAACAAGCTCTTGAGTTGTTAACCCAGAGGCTAAAACTTTTCTCTTCAATCCAGCGACTTCACTAGAACTTAACATTTTATATTTTCTTCTTGGTAGAGGGTCTTGCCATAAAAGAGTTTCTCTAGGGACGTCTGCCCCAAGGTACCGTCCTTTAGGTCCCATATCTCTATGAGTTAATTTATACCAAGCCTTAGCAAAGGCAAGTTCAAACTCTTTAGGGTTTTCTAACCATCTTTTAGTTATTTTTCCATATGATGGGTCTTTTTTAAGGGCAATATCCGTTGTGAACATTATAGGTGCACTTCGTTTTCCTTTAACGTGAGCATCAGGAACTAAGTTAGCGGCCTGTCCTTTTTCCGGAATCCACTGAGTTGCACCAGCAGGACTTTTTGTCGTAACCCAATTGAAATTATAAAGGTTTTCTAAGTACTGCATAGTGAACATTGTTGGAGCTGCAGACCAAGCACCTTCAAGACCACTTGTAACAGTATCTTCTGAGTGACCTTTTCCACATTTATTTTTCCAACCTAAACCTTGAGCTTCAATTCCAGCTGCAGCAGGTTCTGCACCAACACATTCTTCTGGTTTATGAGCACCATGGGCCTTACCAAATGTATGTCCACCAGCAATAAGAGCTGCTGTTTCTTCGTCATTCATTGCCATACGTGCAAAGTTTTCACGAATATCTTGAGCTGCTAATAGTGGATCAGGGACTCCGTTTGGCCCTTCTGGGTTAACATAAATTAATCCCATTCTTGTGGCACCAAAAGGCTTTTTAAGTTTTCTTTTCCCCTTCGCATGTCTTTTACTTGCTAAGAACTTTGTTTCGGATCCCCAATAAACTAAATCTGGTTCCCAATCATCTGTACGTCCACCACCGTAACCGAAGGTATTAAAGCCCATTGATTCAAGAGATACGTTACCTGCAAGAACCATTAGATCGGCCCAAGAAAGTTTGGCTCCGTACTTCATCTTAATAGGCCATAGCAACCTTCTTGCTTTATCTAGGTTAGCATTATCAGGCCAACTATTTAGAGGCTCTAGTCTATGCTGGCCACCAGCGGCTCCACCGCGTCCATCAGTGACTCTGTAAGTCCCCGCACTATGCCATGCCATACGAATAAAGAAGGGACCATAATTCCCCCAATCTGCAGGCCACCAATCTTGTGATGTTGTTAAAACTTTTTCAATATCCGCTTTAACTACTTTTAAGTTTAATTTTTCAAATTCTTTACCATAGTTAAATCTTTTATCCATTGGACTGGATTCGGCTGAATGCTGTCTTAGTGGAGTTAGATCAAGGCGATCAGGCCACCAAAAAGAAACTGGTTTTGGCTGTCCTTCCGCATACTGCTTTTCATTTTTTGCTGAATCATTTGTTCCTGTAGCACATCCCAATAGCGAGAAGACCAAAACAGATGAAACGATGAGCTTTGTCATAATCATTTCGTACCTACTTTTTATGTGGTTATTTAATTTAAGAAAATATTAAGATACTATGTATTTTTACACCAATAGATAATTACTATCACCCGCATAACTTATGCCAATGACGCCCAGCAAAGAGCTAACTATTTTTTAGCTAAGATTATATATTCATTTTTATGGGAGGGCACTTGACGGCTGAATACGCTTGTAAAGCCCCATTCGAAAAACTCATCTTCAAAGTCTTCCAGATTTTCTATGTACTCACTCTTTACGACTTGAACTGTAAAAAGAATACCTTTAATACTAAAGTTGTACTTTTTAATAAGTCTTAGGACTTCTTTTATCGCCTGATTTGGATTTAAATTCAGATCAACATGTACCCAATCAATATCTCGATAAGGTAGATCTTCTTGTGAAAGATCTTGAACTGACTTTGTAATATGTGTATAGCTATCGTGCTTTAAGATAAGATCACTCATCTTTGCAGGATCAATACCCCAAACCTTAACGCCCTTATTTAACAACAGATAACTCGCTCCACCAGGAGCACTACCAAAGTCAAGCCAGCAATCAGTTCGATTAAATGGAATATTAAATAATTCACAAGCTTGTGCTGTTTTTAAATATGATCTAGAGGGTGAATCAAGAGGTACGTCGATTTCGAGATAAGAATTTGGGTAATTGGTGGTAAGCTTCCCCACTCTATGTACACCATACCAAATTTCTTTTTCGCTTAAAGCAATGATATCGATAACTGTTTTATTAATAGGAGTATATTCATTGATTTCTTGTTGAAAAATATCAAAAGCAGCTAATTCAAAGTCAGTGTTAATACTAAAACTATGAATTGAACACTTATCGATCATGAGTTGTAATTCATCACAGTCTTTTTTAATATCAACCAACAAGTTACTTGGAGTGGACTTACCAACACAGATACCAGTCCTAGTTGAAAAAGTCAGTTCTAACTGTGAAATAGTATTCAAATCGTACTGAATGCCTTTGTTCTTATATGTTAAAAAGCCCTTTCTGGAATAACTTAAGTTAAAATCCGGATAAAAAATACGAAGCTCTTCTTTAAGAAGTTTTTCATTTCCAATATTTGTACAAAAAAATAGAAATTGCTCATTATTTAACATGCTATATGCTTAATCTTGGCCGAAACCTTTTTTCTCATTCTTTTCGTTTTTCTTTTTTCTCTTCTCTTTAATAGATAATTTTTTCTTATCTTTATTTTGAGCCTTGTCGGTTTGCTTATCTCTTCCCTTGGCCATGTTTATTCCTTTGATTAGATTGCTTTAGGTTTTATCACTTTCTCATTAATTATACCTAATACATAGGTAAATCCTTATTTATTTAAATGTTCTATATGAAAACGAATATGGCTCTCTATAAAAGTTGAAATAAAAAAGTAACTATGGTCATACCCTTCGCGGTAATTCACCTTTAAGTCTTGTCCTACTTCTTTAGCAGTACTCTCAAGTTTTTGAGTTAATAGCTGGTCCGGGTAAAATTCATCATCTAATCCCTGATCAATTAAAATGGAGTCACCCCTTATATGCCCTTGTTTTAATAGTTCTGTTGCGTCGTATCTTTTTGCTTCCTCGTTTACTGTACCAAGATAGCCTTTAAATGCTTTCTTGCCCCATTCACAATTTGTCGGATTAACAATTGGTGAAAAGGCAGAAACTGATGCAAACAAATCCTTCTCTCTGAGTCCAAGGACCAAGGCCCCATGTCCACCCATTGAATGTCCAGTGATAGAAACTTTATCTACTTTGAAGTAATCTTTTAAAATAGAAATTAGCTCTATAGAAATATAATCATACATTTGATAGTGATCGCTATATCCCTCAGTTGTCGCATTTAAATAAAAGCCAGCTCCTGATCCAAAGTCATAAGAATCATGCTCTTCTGGCAAACTCAGTTCGCGCGGAGAAGTATCAGGACAAATAATCATCGTATTTGTATTTTTCAAATAGTTTTGTGCACCCGCCTTAACAATAAAATTCTCTTCCGTACATGTTAGTCCAGACAACCAAATGATAGCACTATCTATTTTTTTACTCGCAGGTAAGAACGCCGAAAAATTCATTGGCGTTTTAGTGAAAGTGGATTGATGTCGATAAAAGATAGTCTCACCATCAAATGTTTTATTCTTTTTTACAATTTCTATATTCATCTACGCCTCTAGTACTTGATAACTGTTCGAATACTCTTACCTTCATGCATTAAATCAAAGGCTTCATTAATTTTTTCTAAAGGTAGTTCAAATGTAACGAGGTCATCAAGGTTTATCTCACCAGACATATACTGATCAACATAACCTGGAAGCTCAGTTCTCCCCTTGACTCCACCAAAAGCACTTCCACGCCACACTCTTCCAGTTACAAGTTGAAAAGGTCTTGTACTAATTTCTTTTCCAGCACCGGCAACACCAATGATAATTGACTCTCCCCATCCCTTATGGCAACACTCTAAAGCAGCACGCATAAGGTCAACATTTCCAACACATTCAAATGAGTAATCGACTCCACCACCTGTAAGCTCGACAATAACTTCTTGAATGGGTTTGTCATAATTCTTTGGATTAACAAAATCTGTTGCACCAAATTTTTTCGCCATCTCAAATTTATCATCATTTATATCAATGCATACAATTCTTGAAGCTTTGGCCATTTTAGCTCCTTGAACAACAGATAAACCAATGCCTCCAAGCCCAAAGACAGCAATGGTTGCACCTTCTTCTACTTTCGCTGTATTTAAAACCGCACCGATACCTGTTGTAACTCCGCAGCCTAGAAGACAGACTTTATCTAGTGGAGCTTCTTTACTAATCTTAGCTAACGAAATTTCTGGAACGACTGTATACTCAGCAAAAGTTGATGTCCCCATATAATGGAATATGGGCTTTCCATCTTTTGAAAATCGACTTGTCCCATCTGGCATCAAACCTTTCCCTTGGGTCTCTCTTATTCTCTGACATAAATTTGTTTTACCTGACGTACAAAAACTACATTCACCACACTCAGGTGTATATAATGGAATAACATGATCACCAACACTCAGTGTGGTAACTCCCTCTCCGACCTCAGTCACAACTCCGCCACCTTCGTGGCCTAGAATAACTGGAAACAATCCTTCAGGATCTTCACCAGAAAGCGTGTATGCATCTGTATGGCAAACACCTGTTGCAATCATTTTAACAAGTACTTCACCTTTTTTTGGCGCTTCTAAATCAACTTCTTCAATTTTTAAAGGTTGATTCGGTCCCCATGCTACAGCTGCTTTAACTTTCATTATTTCTCCTGATTAAATTTTAGATTGGTAGAGTATAAAGGAATTTTGGATAAAAAAAAAGCCTAGCTGGCTAGATAAGGCTTTCATTTCCTGATTATACTTTATAGAAACAATATACTCACCTATAGCTCCAACATTTTTCGATCAAATACTTCAAGAAGCTGTTTAAACTCGTCTCCCCCAATAAAGACACCCTCTTTTTTAACACTTATGAGTGATTTATCATTAGAAACATCTTCAATTTCAACTTGATCAAATAGATCGTTTAAAAAGTCTAGTTTTGTATCTCTAGGTACCGTAATCGTTCCATAAAACCCAAGGTAAGAATCGTTGCCATCTGCAAATACATCCGTACTTCCCCAGTGATAAAAAGCCACATCCATTAGACCATAGACTTTTTTTATTCCATGTCCGCCGACACCGTAAATTGTTTTGTATCCAAGGTAAACTGATTTTGATTTCATGAGGTAGTACATCAAGGAAAAAAATACAGATAAAATAATAACCGTTACAAAGAATCCCATCCTAGCGCCCGTTCAATACTGAGTTGTAGTTAATTCTATCACAAAATAAGTGCCCTGTAGATTAATAACGAGGCTCATAAATGGTAATTTTTACAAGCCTACAGGCCAATCGACCTCAGATAAGTCTATAAAAGCCTAATGAAAGCTTGGATAATACTAGGGTGCTCACTATTCTCTTTGGAGGCATTCTCAATGAATATTTTAATAAGTTACTTTGATCCTTTCGGTGGGAAACCAACTAACAACTCCGAAGTTATTGCAAAGCTAATAGCAGATACGATAGATACATCTAAGGTGAGAATTACCTTATGTCAGATCCCTACGGTGTATGATAAAGGGTTTGAAGTCTTAAGAGACTGTATTCACGGCCTTGATAAGCCAGCTGATGCTGTGATTTCACTGGGTGAAGCTGGATGTAAGAAGCTAAAGATTGAAACTCGTGGAATAAACCGAGATAAGAGCTATGGCCCTGACAACGATGGAATTGAAAGAAATAATACCACTATAATTCCTAACGGACCTGAAAGTATTGGCGTAACTCTACCTATTGATAAAGCCTATTGTACTTTATCTGCAGAACAAAAAAAATATGCTTTTATTTCTAATAGCGCAGGTAGTTTTGTTTGTAATAATACAACTTACCATGCCCTCGATAAACTAGACCTACCTTATACTTTTTTTCATGTGCCAGCTGCCAGTTGTACCAATGAAAAACGAAATAATGCGATCGCAGACGTTGCGGTGAAGCTAATAGAGAGCTTGTCTACTTTTAATCTCTTAGACACCTCAATACCAGCAACCATAGGCGAAGTTAAAGATCGTCTCACAGGTGAGATTACAACTTGTGAAGAAAGCTTCTATAAGATTCTCAAGAGCGAATATTGACTTAAGGTAAAAATTAGTCGAAAGTGCAGTCATATCTGAATACATCTGTTTTATTAACTTTCATAACCAGTATTTAGATTAGGTTATGAAAATACAAACGGAACTTCTATGTCAGATTTTGAATCCCTTGATTTATTACCCTCAATACAAAAAGCCCTTCGCAATAAAGGCTACACAACACCAACACCTATCCAAGCTCAGTCAATACCACACCTCCTTGAGGGTAAAGACCTCTTAGGAATAGCACAAACAGGTACAGGTAAAACTGCAGCATTTTCACTACCGATAATAAATCACCTTGCAAAAAATTCAGTTAAAGTGAAGTCGAGCCATGCAAGAGTGTTGATACTTACTCCGACAAGAGAGCTTGCATCACAAATTGAAGAGAATATTAGATCTTATAGTAGAGGTCTAAGAGTCTCGACTACTGTTGTCTTTGGCGGAGTTGGTAAATCACCACAAATTAAAACGATGAAACAGGGAGTTGATATTCTTGTAGCTACTCCCGGCAGACTATTAGATCTAATGAGTGAAGGATATATTAAGCTAGGTGATATTGAGATCTTTGTTCTCGATGAAGCCGATAGAATGCTGGATATGGGATTTTTTAGAGATGTAAAAAAAGTAATTGCAAAGCTTCCAAAGAAGAAACAAACTCTTTTATTTTCTGCGACAATGCCTGATACAATCAGCAGCCTCGCGACTTCACTTCTAGTTAATCCTAAAAAAGTTGAGATTACTCCACAAGCGACTACGGTAGAAAAAATAGACCAATCAATAAATCTTGTAGCAAAGTCAAATAAACCAGCTTTATTAAAAAGTATACTTGCTCGAGAAGAAGTAAAGAGTGTCCTCATATTTACCAGAACAAAGCATGGCGCTAACAGAGTTGTAACTCAACTAGAGAAGTCCAGCATCCAAGCTGCGGCGATTCATGGGAATAAATCTCAAAATGCAAGAGAGAAGGCTCTGGGAAGTTTTCGCTCAGGAAAGCTTAAAATTCTAGTGGCAACAGATATTGCTGCTCGTGGAATTGATGTTCCGCACGTGACTCATGTTATAAATTATGAACTGCCTAACGATCCTGAAAGCTATGTCCACAGGATTGGTCGAACTGCTCGTGCCGGAAGAGAAGGTGTTGCGATTGGTTTCTGTGACCCAGAAGAGCTGAAATTCTTAAAAGATATTGAAAGATTTATAAAAATGAAAATTCCAGTTGATGTCAATCATGAATTTCATGGTGTTGCTGGGAAACCAGTTCCCTCTAGAGCTCCAAGACCAGCTGGAAGAAATTCTCGAGGAAAATCACCCAATAAAAGTAATGAACCTCAAAGTACTACGCCAGAAAAAAAGCACTCTCACAAGCACTTCTTTAGAAAGAAGAAAAAAGGGTTGGTTAAATAGCTGACTGCTAAGATTGATGTAATTAATCCCAACCTAAGACTTTATAGCCCTTATCACCCAAGCATTTATTAGTATATGTTTGCCTGAGACGATCTGGGCTTATTGCAGCTCCTGTAGCACCAGCTACACCATAGATCGCGGTACTCCTTGTCATAGCTCCTTTAACATCTCCTGTAAGCAATCCCGTAACACCACCTACAACAGCACCAATGATTCCACCAGCAGCTGCTCCCTTAGCAATTTGTTTGCCTTTACTAGACTCTAGGAACTCTTCAGCGTCACTCATACACATATTGACATCCTTCTTTGCCTTCTCCTTACCCACTGCTTTATATTTAGTATTAGGATACAGAACAGGCTTTGAGGCACATCCCACTAAAGTCACTAGTAATATAAGATGAATCGTTTTCATTATAGCTCGCCTTTATTAACTATTTTATTCTTAAAACTTAAGATTGCAAATACGGGTAAGAACCCCCTACTTCAGTCGACAAGCCCTTACTAAATGAATTTATAGTGACTTAAAAAAAGATTGACCATTATGTAGAGTGATGTCTTTAATTTCTGACGCTCTAAGGCCAGACTGCTTCAACTTCTCTAAAACAGTTGAAGACTTTGATATTGGAAATATCTGATCCAAACAGGACATTCTTCATACCAAACTCTCTCCACGCCTTGATTACTTTTTCTGAATTCAAAGAGAAAAATCTTTCAACGGTAAAGACAGTTGAGATTTCTGTATATATATTTTGACGAAGACCTGGATTCGCCCTGAACTCATTACCTATTTTAGCTAAGACTTCAAAATTTTCTTCTGCTGCATGAGCAATTATAAAATTTTGTTTTTGATATTTACTGGCTAAATCAAAAAGAACCTTCGCTTCAGCTAATGGTTTATGATGATAATCAAAGTGAATCAGGAAAAAAAGTAATTTATCCTTTAAAGAATCTAATAAGTTGATTAACTGAGCTTTGAACTTTGGATCTTGCATACTCTGATTTTCGTAATCGAAATGAAGTTTTATGCCACCAATGGAACTTGATTCTCTACACCTTTTTGCAAAATCGATTATATCAGGCCATAACACATTCACTAAACAAATCCCTAACGTACGGTCCTGATTACTTTTCACAAAATTTTCAAGCTCTAACTATAACCTGTGCCTTTCATCGTTATTAGACTGTAATTCATGACGATAAGAATCACTTATAAGTACCGTTTTATCTACCTTAGCACTATTCTGTCTTGAGACAATAAACACACGTGTTTTTGCCTGAGGTAAAGAGATAAAAAGCACTGAGTTCGTAAAATGATAGTGGAAATCATAGGATACTTGTGCAAACAGTTGACCAGTACTTAAAATGAATAAAGTCGCAAACAATAATTTCATAAAGCTGAAATACCACGAGATAAGATACCAAAAGTCATTAATGTAAAGTTGTTATAGTCTTAATATTCAATTATTTTTCAACTGATTTTTTTCAACTGTACAGATTGCCCCTAGATGTTAAAATACTATCAGATATGAACTATTATGCTATAGATTTTGGAACATCCAATTCACTTATTAACTTTATTTCAAGTTCTGGAGAGGTTACTCCTATTCCGATGGAGGGTGAAAATAATTATATATTAAGATCTCTGATTTTCACTATGACTCAAAAAGATTGGTTTTTTGGAGAGAGAGCGATAAAGGAATACTCTGAAAATGATGGAGAGGGTCGATTTATTAGGTCCTTTAAAAAATTTCTTTCCGACCCAAAGTTTACGGGTACAGTCGTTCACAATAAAAAGTATAAAATTGAAGATATCATTGCTGTATTTCTAAGAGAAATGAAAACAAGAGCAGATCAATTTACTGGTCACAAAGTTGAGAATGTCGTCATGGGAAGGCCTGCAAAGTACTCCCTGACTCCAGAGCATGATCAATTGGCCGAAGATAGAATGCGAAGGGCATGTGAGCTTGCTGGCTTTACAAATATACACTTTTGCCCAGAGCCATTGGCGGCCGGGCTGGACTTTGATAAAGCAAATGATCAAAAGAAAATTGTCCTTATAGCTGACTTTGGAGGGGGAACCTCTGATTTCACCCTCATGCAACTTCATGCCGGCCAATACTCACAGAATGACATCCTAGGACTCTCAGGTATCTATAAAGCTGGTGATACTCTTGATGGTGATATGATGCTTAAGTTTATAGCAAAGCATTTCGGAGCAGATTTTAGCTTTCAGCTACCAATGGGTAAAGATGCCTTATCTTTTCCAAGAGGACTATTAAAAAAAATATGTTCACCTGCACATATAACTCACCTAAGAGAGAAAGAAACTTGGAACTACCTAAAAACAATTCATCCGTTTGCCAAAGATGAGGCAAGTAAGCGCCAATTAAGCCAACTCTTTGCTTTAGTAGAATGGCAATTGGGATATACTATATTTCAGAAAATAGAAGAAACGAAGATTGCTATATGTACTAACGAATCTGATCATCACACATTTGTGTTTTCTCAAGCTGATATTGATGTCAAAGAGGAAATTAATAAAGATAAATACAATGAGGCCATGAGTGAAACAGTTGAAGCCATATTAAATGCTTTACTCGAAGTTTTTACTCAATCAGGAATTAATCTAGCTCAAGTAGATGAAGTTGTTTTGACCGGTGGTACTGCTCAGTTTACTCAGCTACAGGACCGTCTCATAGACATGTTTGGCAAAGAGAAATTAGTTGAACACAATATTTATCAGTCAGTAGTCAATGGTCTATCTCAATATGCGATTCAACTTTCCAACAACTTATAAAGTCAAAGAGCTCTCAATTTCATGAAAGCTCATAGTTATGACTTAACTACTTCGCGTTAGTGAAGCTAGATACAACACCACAAGCGAATTTTCCATACCATTCATCCATAAGCCCATCATTATGCTCTTCTTCATCTATTACCCCTTGCTCAAAAGCAAGTAAACTTACTGATAAATTTTTATTCTGAAGTTCATATTTAGAAATTGAAAGATCAGTCTCAATCACAAGAGGATTAGATTCATCAACTCAATTTACAAGTAATAAACTTCTATCGGTCTTAAAATTGAAAATTCAGAAATATTCCTTTCTAATTGCATAGCACTAGCACCTGACTTTTCATCTTTGCACCCAAGTAAACCAACAATGACAGCTGGAACCAGTAAGGCAAATCCAACCTTAAAAAAAGCATACGAATCAGAGTAAAACTTGAGCCTGTAGGTATATCCTTACTTAGTTGGGTAAGTGCAAAGCTCATTTCAGCAGAGTAACTTGCTTCGTAACTATTCAGCGTAATTTTTAAAGAATACTCAGATGTAAGGCCATCAAAGTATTTTTTTGTGGGCCATTCATCTTTTTTACTCCATAATAATTTTCATGATTGTTGGACACGTAAACGTTAAATCTACAATTGAAAGAATTCAAAAAGAAATATCTAAAGATAAAACAATCTCTCCAGTTTTAATTTCTTCAATCGAACTTTTAATTGTTGTTATCCAAATTCTTTTTGATCGTCAGACCATGAATAGCACTAATAGCTCCTCATCTCCGTCAACTGATAATCAAAGAAGATCAAGAGGTAAGGATAAAAAGCAACGAAGAAAAAAAGGTGATAAAAATATTGGCGGACAAGAGGGATATACGGGATCAACTTTAACTCAATATGAAGAAGTTGACGAGACTATTGAGTTATCAATTGATAGAAGTTCTCTTCCTCAAGGAGAAAAATTTACGAATTCTGATCCAGAGACAAGGCAAGTGATAGACTTAAATATTGAGTTTATTGTTCAAGAGTATCAAGCTGAAGTTTTTATTGGAGTTGATGGTGTTAGATTTGTAGCGCCATTCCCTGAGCATATCACCAAAGCAATACAATATGGGCAATCAGTAAAAGCATTTGCAGTTTACATCTCTCAATATCAATTAATTCCATATGCAAGAGTTCAAGAAGTTTTTAAAGATCAATTTGATTTAAAGATATCTCAAGGTAAACTTTGCAACTTTAATAAAGAAGCTTTTGATAAACTTGAAGATTTTGAAACTAATATTATTGAAGGATTAAAGTCTGAAGAAGTATTAAATGCTGACGAGACGGGAATTAAGATTAATACAGACCTTGCCTGGATTCATATTCTTTGTACTCCAAAATTAACATTTATGATGCCACATGAAAGACGAAGAAAAGAGGCAATGGTGGATATAAAAATAATTCCAAATTATGTAGGAATTTTAGTTCACGATCATTGGAGACCTTGGATATGATTGCGAACATGCACTATGCAATGCTCATCACCTTCGAGAACTTCAGTGGGTAATAGATTTTAAAGAACATAAGTGGGCATCTTCTATAAAGAAATTTTTAATAAAGTTAAATGTTGAAGTCGATGAAGTAGGAGATGTTCTTGGTGAAGGTATTCAAAAAAGGAAAATTAAAAGTTTTAGAGATATAATCAAATCAGGACCCCCTGAGTGTCCAATTTATCTGCCAGTAAAGGGATCAAAAAGTAAAACAAATCAAAGAGCGAAATATACTTGATAGATTGGGAAAATATGAGGACCAAGTTTTACTTCTTATGAAAATTAAAAATGTTCCGTTCACAAATAACCAAGCTGAACGGGATATTAGAATACTCAAGGTTCATCAAAAAGTTTCAGGTCAATTTAAATCAATGAAAACTGCAAGACATTTTTGTAGAATTAGAAGTTATTTGATGACATCCAAAAAGATGGGAAGTTCCCCATATGATAAATTAAATGCTCTTATTATCCTGAAGATTGAAATTACGCTGAATAGTTACAAGAATTATTATTAGAAAAAATTTGGAATATTCAATACGATCCAAATTATGATGCACGATTCTATAAGCTCGTCGAGGGATTTAGGCAAAATACTTCTCTTAATTTTATTAATCAGAATCATGCCTATAAACTTACTTGCTAGACTAACTTAGACTTTCTCTCTACTTCCTCTAATTCATTGAATTAAAAGTGAAATACATGTTAAAGTCCCTTATGATTAGTTTTTATAAAAACCTCACACAGAACCTAACATCAATTATTCCCTACGTTGCTGAATTTACGGCACTAAATTTCTATTCAACTATGAAGGGGCATCCTCTAAGGGACAAAGAAAAACACAAGCGTTTAAAAAAGAAAGTTATAAGCCTTATTGAGAAGGATTTAATTGCAGATGCGAAAATCTGTAGTGAATTAAATTTTCATCGGCCTCTACCAGGTATTAACAAGATACAGAGTCACTTCAAAACTTTAGGCTTGGTCTTCCTAGACTATAATAAGATTCTTCAAAGAAGGTCTAAAAATGACTTAAAAACAAGTTCTACGCGGGACTATCCAAAGTACTTTAATAGAAACTTTCATTTTCAAACTGATGGCTATACGAGTGAATTTTCGGCGTCAATTTATGATCATCAAGTTGAAATTCTTTTTGCGGGATTGGCCGCACCTATGCGTAGGCTAATTCTTGAGGAAGTCAGTGAATTTAAAGAGGGTAATATTCTAGAACTCGCTTGTGGTACAGGTAGTGCAACCGAGATTGTCGCTAACTTTTTACCCGATGCAAAGATTACCGCCACAGACCTCAGTCATGAATATATTTCTTTTTCTAAAAAAAATCGACCTCTTAGGAATGTTGAATACAAGCAAATGGATGCGACTAAGGCCACTGGAGAATATGACTGCACTTTTCATGTATTTTTACTTCATGAGCTTCCAACTAAAGAGAGAAATGATGTGCTGCTAAAGCAAATTCAATCTTTAAAAGTGGGAGGAAAAGGTATTATAATCGAGAGTTTACAAGTTAGTGACGTTGATTTTTTAAATGAAGTTTTATATGACTTTCCAAAGTACTATCATGAACCATTCTTCAAAAGCTATATCGAAAATTCTGTTGAGAAGACTCTCGAGTCCTTAGGTGCAAAAAACATTAAAGTTACAAAAAGACTTTTTAGTAAGTGCATAAGTTTTTCACGCTAGATCAATCTCAATTCTATTTCATCAAAAAGTATGTTGGTGCATCAGGCCCCACAGGTAAGCCAAAAACGAAAACCCATATATAAAAGAGTGCTGTCCAGAAAGTGATAAAGAAAATTGAATAAGGAAGCATCGTACTTATAATGGTTCCTATTTTTATTCGTTTATCAAAATTTTCTGCGAACGCGAGTATAAGTCCAAAATAACTCATCATGGGAGTTATTATATTAGTAGTACTATCTCCAATTCGGTAAGCAGCTTGAATCACCTCAGGAGAATATCCAATCAGCATAAGCATCGGTATGAAGATAGGAGCCGTGACGGCCCATTGTGCAGAGGCAGAACCAAGCATCAAGTTTACAAAACCGCACATCAAAATAAAGAGAACAAAGATTCCCGGTCCTGTGACTTCCATACTTTGCATTAAATTAGCACCACTAACCGCAAGGATCGTTCCTAAGTTTGACCACTTAAAGAAGGCAATGAATTGAGCGGCAAAGAAAACGATGACCATGTATAATGACATAGTACTCATTGCTTTTGTCATACCCGTGATGACATCTTTATCGTTATTTATTTTACCAACAATTTTCCCATAAACTATCGAGGGTATTAAAAAGAAAATAAATATCCAAGTCACTATCCCCTTCATGAATGGAGATTTTAGTGCGTCACCAGTAACTGGATCTCTTAAAATACCCCAACTAGGATAAATAGTTAGAAACGCAATAATTGCCAATACAAAAATAGTTATTCCAGCAAACTTCAGTCCCCTCTTCTCTGCACTTGTAAGTGGAGACATTGAGCTTTCTGAATCTATATCTTGAGAGTACTCGGGCTCATAAGCTCCAAGATTCGGCTCAACAATCTTCTCAGTTACATAAGTTCCAATAATTGTTATTAAAAAGGTAGAGGCTATCATGAAGTACCAGTTAATTGCTGCATGAGTTGTATAGTCAGGAGCGATAAGTCTCGCGGCCTCTTGAGTGATACCGCTTAGTAGTGGATCAACAGTTCCAATAAGTAGGTTCGCTGAATATCCACCTGAGACTCCAGCGAATGCTGCCGCCATTCCAGCAAGAGGGTGTCTGCCCTTACTTATAAAAATATAACCACCAAGTGGAATCAGAACAACATATCCTAGCTCAGAAGCTGTATTTGATATAATGCCTGCAAATATAACGGCAAAAGTTATGAGTCTATTTGGGGCCTTTAAAACCAGTCCTCTGATAAAGGCGGTAAGCATTCCAGAGAACTCAGCAACTCCAACAGCGAGCATAGTCACAAGAACTGTTCCCAGTGGGGCAAAATCTGTATAGTTTTTAACTAATCCAGTAAATATATTGCGAATCCCTTCGGGATTCAGAAGTCCAATAGCAGAAATTATTCCATCAGAACTTCTTCCTTTTGCGCCTTCCGGTCTTGGGTCTAAAACTTGGAGGTCAATCCAATCTGCGACCTGGCTCACGACTAATATCAATACACAAAGAACAGCAAATAAGGTAACAGGGTGTGGTAGAACGTTACCTAGTGTTTCGACTGTTTTTAAGAATTTCTGGAAAAATGATTTTTTAGTTTTCATGTGAATATAGCTACAAAATCAGGACAAAGCTGTCAATTTAAGAAACCGCGTCATTCACCCCTCTCAGATTATGACGAACTATTTAGGTAGAATAAGTTTGATATTCTTTTGTCCCAAACTCACACTCTCTACAGTTGAAGTCTCTGTACCACTCTTATCCATGGCATCGCCTGAAGGACTAAGTCTTGCAGTTACAGTAAATGGGCCTTTAAATGGGATTTGCTTCATCATTGCATCATTTTGACTCAGTTCAAATTTAACGGGAAACTTGGGGCTTACTATTTTTTTAACCGCTAGAGGCATCGGCATCTTACCTCCAAACCTTTTTGCAAAAATAAATAGGACACCTTTTGGATTGCCTCCCTTAAAGCTTACCTCTCCAGATATAGACTGAGCAAAAGCAACACTTCCGCACAGTAAACATAAAGTTAATAAAAATTTCATAATATTACCGCCTCATTTGCTAGTTTGTGTATTTTCGTAAGGTCTATAACTATTATCATTTTTTTCTCTAACCTAACAGATTTCTCATCTTTGAATTCAGATAGACACCTAATCAAGATTTCCGGTGCCATCCCCAATAAAGATGCCATATCTTCCCTAGAGAGATCTATTTTTATTAGTATGCCACCTTCCTCTAGCTCTACTCCATGAGAATCAACAAGCATAAGGATCATGGCCGCTAAACGCTCTCTAACATTTTGATGAGAAAAACTTAAGATTTTCTTTTCAGATACACCTAAGTCTTTAGCGAGACTAAAAAGTGAGTAGTTGGCGACACTCACATTTGATTCCACGAGTTCTATCAGATATTTCTTATCAATAAAACAAGAATGAGTTTGTGATAGAGAACTCCCAGTTGCCTAGTAAGGTTGGTGCGCAAAAATACTTCTATGGCCAACAATACTACCGGGACTTGCAATTCGTACTATGGACTCCTTCCCCTCATTATTGACTATCAATACCTTAACATTTCCTTTTCCAATGCAATATAAGCCAAACGAAGGGTTCCCTTGCATAAAGAGAGTTTGTCCTTTTCGGTAGGTATTAGGTGTTTTGTTTTTACTCAATAGATCTAGGCCAAGCCTATCCATATCTTTTAAAATAGAATCTTTCCATGCAGGACAGTCTTCACAATGGACAAAGAAACTCTTTTTCTCAGTAGTTATAGTTCAGGCTCTCAATAAGCGATCGCCTATTGAGCAGTTACTGGAGTGTTCATATTAACTCCGATATCCTTAAGAAATAAACTACTATAATCTATATTCGGATATGATTTAAAGGCTTTTTTAGCTATTTTTAAGAGTTCTCCACTTACATGCATTTTCTTTATTGCTTTTAAGTAAGCATCTCGAACATCAAATGATCCCTCTCTAAAGACGACTCCACTTGGCAGTACCGTTGTGTAGAAAGGTAAGGCACGCAAACTACTATAGCTGGGATTAATCTGAATGCTGTGAAGTCCACTTAGCAAACTCGTATGTGCAAAGTCTGCTCGTCCAGCCTCAAGCATGGCCAAGACTTGAGCTTCATTAGTAAGCCTAATAGCTTGTCCGCCAGACTTAGTAATAATGTCTTCATAAAGCCTGGTTCCGTCCAGAACAAGAACCTTCTTACCTTTTGTCTGATCAATTTCTGTAATAGAACTGTATTCTGGTTTTAATTTTGAATTGTAAAAGTATGTTGTAGGAAATAGTAAGTAGGATACTTCAGTAATTGCCAATTTTTCGTAGCCAGGAATTGCTGCAAATATGCCCATCATGATACCATCTTTCTTATCAAAAAGATTCAATACCGCCCTTTTATAGGGAAGTATATTAAACTTAACTTTGTACCCCGCTGCCTTAAAGACTTCTTTTGCAATCTCATAGCTAATGCCAAAAAGCTTACCAGAATTATCAATACTAAAATAAGGAGGATATATCATCGATTCTACAACCACCTCTTTTGGAACCTTATTAGAGGCAAATGCAGTAAAACCTATGAAGATAATAGTAAGTAAAAATATATATCTTAAGAAATGAGTAACTAGAACTCCCAGTTTAAGTTATCTTATTAGAATTATTAGCATTTACAGCGGCTAATGAAAACTTAATATAAACTTGTCCACATCTTGTCGAGACTCGAGTCCCAATGAAACATGCATAAATTATAGCATCTAAATTTCAAAGACTTATGATAGAAGTAAGTCAATAAATTTAAAATGCTGAACTTGTTAGAGATTATTCGTATTTTTTATAGTACTTAAGTAAAACTCATTCAATAAATGATAAAAAGGTCTCATATATATGAAAATAGAAAATAAAATAACAGAATTACCAGAACTTATTTACAATAAAAAGGACCCGGGCTTTGGAGTTGTACAAGTTCCAGTGATGCTGAGTTACGACATAAATCAAATCGAGCCAACTCCGAAAGTCATGGTCATCCATGAAACTAAAAACTTGAGTCTTAGCCCTTTTACTTCAAGCTTGCATTATGGCCAATCGATTTTTGAAGGTTTAAAAGTTTATAGAGTAAATAATGAACAAGTAGCAGTTTATAGATTAAGAGATCATATTAAGCGTTTTAATCAATCTGCTAAGATTATGTGCATGCCTCAGATAGATGAGGAAGTCCTTTATCAAGCTTGTATCAAGTATATAGAAACCGTAAAGAGCTATGTACCACAAGAAAATAAACACTCTTTATACTTAAGACCTGTCATGTTTGCTAGTGATGATGCTATCAAGGTCAAAATAAGTGATAACTATAAGTTTTTGATCCTAGGATCAATCGTGGGTGACTATTTCGCGGGACGTGAAGATAAGAGAACTAAAATACTAGCATCAAAGAAATATGCACGAGCGTTTAAAGGTGGAACTGGTGAAGCAAAGACCGCAGCAAACTATGCTATTAGTTTACCGGCCTTAAGATTTGCAAATCAACAAGGTTACCAACAAGTCATCTACCTTGATGCAGAAACAAGAGAATATATCGAAGAGCTTGGTGGAATGAACTTTTTTTGGGTGGAAGATAATGTTCTCTGCACTCCAATACTAAGCGGACAGATACTTCATGGCATAACAAGAAAGTCTATACTTGAAATTGCAGAGATTCTTAATATTCCCACAGACATCAGATTAATAAAGTTGGAAGAGTTAAAGCGGAAAACTAAAAGTGGCGACATCAAAGAAATTTTTGCAAGTGGTACTGCGGCAGTTATGACACCAATTGATGAACTAGGATTACTAAACGATGATGAATCGATTGAAAAGTTAGAGTACTCTGAATTCCCTATTATGGAAAAAATTCGAGAATATCTTTTTGCTACTCAGGCCGGAAATACAGAATACTCCAAGACAACACTCACCTATATCTAAAATTTAATTATCTTTTAAATATTTTGGAATGATAAATATAGCAGGATACAAGAGGGCCAAACTAAGCAATGCAGCAGCAGGAGAGCTTGCAACGGAAGTACAGAGTATTATTGGTGCTCATATTGATATGACATCAGGAGTTCAAATAACTGTCTCTGCAGGGATAAGCTCCATAAGACAGGAGTCAAGTTCTGTCTTTCATCCAAACTCAAACCGTAATACGACAGAAATTATCTGTGAGAAGGGCTGGACAAGCTCTAGAGCGATTACATTAAAGTCCAGTGATCTAAATATTTTCGAGAGACTTAATCCAGAGTTACTAGATCTTGTTGATAGAGTAGAGGCCACAGAAAGGGGTAAAGGCGAAGGTATCATTACGGCGACAATAGGTTCACCAGTGGCAAGGCTTTTGCCTGAGACAATTGAATCTATGAAAGAAGTTGCTCTCAAGAAATCACTTATAAATGCTTCGAAAAAATTTAGAGTTATCAAGCAGCGATGTAACTTAGTTAATCCGAGTATTGCTGAGATAAGTGAGTCCTCTGCAGTGCCTAGAAATTATAGAGATGATGTTGGGTCTAACTCTGGAGCGAATAGCTTAAATTTTGCACTTCAATATGTTCACCTGAGTTATACAATTACTTTTGACTTTGAAAATACAAACGCTTCTTGTTATGAAGAATCGATCCTACTATAAATAGTTCAAATGTGTGCAAGGTCAAACTTGCACCTTGTTACCTTCAAATATTATAAATGTAACGGCCTCCCCATTCCTTCAACCTCCGAATTAACTGGTGTCATTTTGGGGTCTTTTCTTTCCGGATTCACTATGAAATAACAATATTGAAAGTTTAATATGCAACCTAAGTGGAGTTTATTTATGAAGTCGTTACTATTTACTATTATTTTTGGTCTAAATTTCAGTAGTTTTGCAGAGGTTAATGATGCAAGTAGTATGATTCAAACCTCTTCAGGCTCTTGGGAAGTTGCCTGC
The DNA here is from genome assembly GCA_913058265.1 of uncultured Oligoflexia bacterium. Taxonomy (GTDB): domain Bacteria; phylum Bdellovibrionota; class Bacteriovoracia; order Bacteriovoracales; family Bacteriovoracaceae. The sequence goes on along the minus strand of CAJXPQ010000017.1, from coordinate 15,806 downwards.
ATGGATGGAACAAATGAGCTCGCGACTACTAGAGATATTCTAAAAAATCGTATCTGTGGTACAAGTAGACCTCCTACGAGTGCTTGCTTTGATCAAGTGACAAAAAACCTACCAACTTATGAATATAATGAGCAAGATGAAGTCTTGGAAATTATGCGTGCTTGCCGTATGGCCAGTAGAAATGCTCCTTCTTGTTTTGAAGTTACTATAAGTCAGCTACCCACTTATGAATATAATGAAAGGGAAGAAGCTTTAGAGATTTTAGATACTTGTAAGAGTTCTAATCTAAATGTAGTTCAATGTTTTAATACTTTAACAACAGGTCTTCCAGCATATGAAATTAATGAGCTGAATGAAGTTTCTGAAATTATTACTGCATGTGAAGGCTTAAGAACTCGTAACTTAGAGTGTGTCAGAACTGTTTTTGATGCTCTTCCAACACATGACTATAATGAAAGAAATGAAGTTATTGAGATTGCTAATCAGTGTAGAATTTAATCTAAACAAAAAAGCCTCATGATCTAGATGAGGCTTTGATATTACTTAAAAATTTTAATTATTTTATGCAGCTTGCCAAACTTCTTTAGTCCAAGTCGATCTGGTATCTTCGACCCAGTCAGTATTTCGAAGTTTATTATGAACAAACTCCTCTAAGGCATCAGGTGTATTTACATCAACCCACAAGGTCATATCCCAACTACCAGTTGTTGACCAGGCCCACTTAACTTCGCTCCATTCTTTTAGCCAGTCCCAGTTTGCTGTTGCTGGCGCATTTTTATTCCATTTTACATCTACTTGTGCAGTCCATTTTGACATTACTGTCTCCTTTTCATTTGTATACACCTTTATCGGTAAACTCATTGAACTTCGTAGCATTCAGTAAATAAGTTAGCTTGGAGGAACTTTATGCCTGTAACAAGATAAGGTACGAAACTTGGGATATTTACTGCCTATCACTTTTCCACAAAGTATATATATCTTTAAGAACCTTAATGAAGTCCTTCTTAATATTTACTTTATTGTCCCCAATATCATCCCATGCAGTAAGCGGATATTCACAAATAAAATTAGAGTCGAGTTTAAGTAGAATTTCTATGTCAAATACCCAATTCGTTTGAAATCTCGAACTAAAAGCAATTTGAGCGTATTCAGCATTAAAAAGTTTTGCCCCACATTGTGAATCATATGTTTTTACATCAAGAACATAGGAGACAATAGTGGCAAAGATTCGTCCTAAATAGTGACGAAGAGTTGATCTTCTTATTTTTGATCCTAGTCTGGAGACTCGAGACCCCCAAACCGTTTTATACCTAGATCCATGAATAAACTTAAGCATATTTTCAACTTCAAATAGTGGTGTAGCAAGGTCTGCATCCCAAAAACCAATCCAACTGTATTCGTCTAGTTTGAGATACTTACTCGCATGTTTAAAAGCAAGATGTATAATATTCGCTTTTCCGTGGTTTATTTTGGAGTTAAAAAGATAGAAGCGTTTATCATCAACGATATTTTTAATCAGCTTAGCTGTACCATCACTTGATCCGTCATTAGCAAAAAGGAAATCAATATTTGAGTTTGCTTTTTGAAACTCTTCGATGTGAATTCGTTTTTCTTCATTGAAGCATGGAATGATAAGTAAGACTTTAGTATTCACAGTATAGAACACTTGATATTATTATTTTTTCCAAGCTCAAGGAACTTTGCTCTAACAATACAAATTGAATCTGAATTATCTACTTTTCGGTACATCCAAAATCCACAAGCTAGAACTAGTAAACTAGAAGGATTATAAGTAAAATCGACAAGTTGGCTCATAGCTTTCCCTACTTTAGGTTGTATTTTATTCTAACGTGATTTTTTTGATTATAATACTCTAAATTATCAAATCCCCACCCAACCTTTACTTTATTGATTTCTAACTTATAATAGTGTCATGATAAAGCTCACATTAATGACACTTTTACTCTCAATTCAAACCTCATTTCCGGCTGATTTTAAAATGCGCGCCAGAGAGCACTTTGAAGTTCATGAAGTTCATACTGCATCAAATATGGAAATGTATCGAGGACTTACAAATACGATTAATTTATGGTGGGAAGTACCATATAAGTACTCTTTTGGAATTGCTTTTAGTCCTGTGATTGCTTCAATAAAAGAAGTTGAAAAAGACTCAATTTATGGAACAAAAATTACTCAACAAAATATTGGTTTAGAATACAAGTTTTTCTTGAGCTCTCTTCACACTTCCCTATTCTCAAGGCTAGGGCTTGGCTACTCAAAGCTGGAAGCTGACGATGGCCCCAAGAATGAGTTCTATGGAAGCTTTTCTTACCTAGGCTTAGGCTATGAAATTCCAATGGATAACTTTGGTCTAGCACTAGAGCTAGCATATCGCTATGCTAGCTACGATGAAGGTCTTTATATTAAAACTATTACACCTTCAGTTGGATTTCACTTCTATAAAAATTTATAGTTTACCTAATTCTTTAATTAGCTTCGTTAACTCAGTATCTTCAGGAGTTACAAAGCCTACACTACAACCACCAGTTACATAGTATTTTTCACCAGGAACTTTATATCCCATAACAAGCCACAGACCATCGTATGAATTAAAGTTAACGCCGCAATTTGCCCCTGTATTTCTCTCTGAAAGTAAGTACATAAAGCTTTTGTATTTTCCCTTAAATCTTTTAACTATTTTCATACCTGTTTTTTGCATTTTACCAATGGCACTACTTTGATAAACTTTACTCTCTTCTGTAGGAACAACTAGTGCCACCATATCAGACTCCGCAAGCATAGTACTTGCACCTTCCCAATCTGCGCAAGAACAAGCGAAAGAGTTCAAAGAGAACATACTGGAAATAAGAAGTGAAAAGATAATTGATTTATTCATGGTTTAATCCTTTGTTTTTCGCAGAAACTATCATGGAGTAAAAAGTCAGCCTACTATCTGTGTCGCTGCTCTAACAAAAGGCAATAAATTCTATTTACCCCACTTTAACAAATCTTTGTTATTCGAATGATGTACTAAATTTATGATATGGGTAACTATGACAAAAATAGACTATTTTCAAAACTACCCTCAAGAAATTAGGGATAAAGTTGATCAACTCATAGCAAGTGGACAGTTAAGATCATATCTACTCAAAAAGTATCCTACGGGTCATCAAGTTAACACTGACAAGCAGCTTTATGAATATGCCAATAACATCAAACAAAGCTATATGAAGAACTCCCCCCAAATAGACAAAGTTATGTATGGAAAACAAAAAGATCTTATTATCAATGCCCTTGGGACCCATACATTTGTTAGTCGTAACCATGGCGGAAAATTAAAGAGTAAACATGAAATACGAATAGCCATGAGTTTAAAAAATGCGCCAGAGGAAATACTTAAAATGCTGGTCGTTCATGAACTAGCACACTTCAAAGAGAAAGATCACAACAAAGCTTTTTACAAACTTTGTGAATATATGCAATCTAATTACTGTGAAGTTGAAGTCGACCTTCTCTTGTATCTTACCCTCCTTGATCAGGGCGAAGTACTTTACTAGTGTTTAAAATAAAAATATAATCAAGCTGTAACAAATTATTAATTTTTAATTAGGGTAATCATGAAAAATATTATTATAAGTGTTATCGTTTTTTTAATTAGCTTAACACTAGGCTTTGCAATTCAAATCTCGACTCAAAATACATTCATGTTAGGTGGAGTCTTTATAGTGCTCACTCTTGTGGTATTCACCATTCAATGGCTTGCTTATATTCCCGCAGTGATCTTAAAAACAGAAAAATTCTATGACCTTACAGGGTCTTTAACATACTTAATCTGCATTCTAGTTTCTTTAGTCTATCTCTCAGAGTTCAATCAGAGGTCAGTGATCATTACCGCAATCGTCAGTCTATGGGCGCTTAGACTTGGCTCCTTCCTTTTTATAAGAATTGCTAAGGACGGAAAAGACAGACGCTTTGACGAAATAAAAGTAAACCCAAGTCGTTTTTTTGTAACCTGGAACTTACAAGGCCTTTGGGTATGTGTAACAAGCTGTGCTGCTTGGGCAGGTATAACCTTATCCTACAATAAGCCTGAATTAAGCATCATAGGTTGGCTTGGACTTGCCCTTTGGTGTATTGGTTTTACAATCGAAGTTATAGCAGACTGGCAGAAGTCCCAATTTAAGGCAGACAAAGGGAATCAAGGTAAATTTATTCAATCTGGACTTTGGTCTATATGTCGTCACCCTAATTACTTGGGAGAGATCGTACTTTGGACAGGAGTATTTACTATAAGCTCAGAGGTTTTATTTGGGTCTACATGGGCCACAGCGATATCTCCATTTTTTGTCTATTTTCTTTTAACAAAAATTAGTGGCGTACCTCTACTTACAAAGCAAGCGAAGAAAAAGTGGGGCGATGATTCTCATTGGCAGGATTACTTCGAAAATACTCGTGCTATTTTACCTTTTAAATTACCGAAAAAGAGATCACATTTAAAATAACTCAAGCACAGTATTAAGAGTCCTTAGTTATGTGTAAGTTCCTATAAAGTTGCAATGAAAAGAAAATACATAATATTGAGAACATCATTTCTTTTACTTCGTGGAAGATATTAGAGTTACCACGAAAGAGAACGAGATTATTATGATGAAAGTAAATAACCATTCCAGTGGTAAAGAGAAATAGAAGGCTGTGTAACAAAATCTTTGCATCTTTTTTTATGATCCCAAGAATTGGATACCCAAAAAATACTAAGAACCCTATTGGCCAAATATCATAGCCGTAAATTGATTCAAGTTTTCTGTAAATAGGAACTAAAATGAAGGCCATATTTAAAGGGTATTCGGGCATTTTTAAACCTAAGAAAAACTCTTTTCCTCGAAAGTGAAGAATAGCCGTAATAAAAGCTAATAGAAAAGTCAGCCTCTCAAGATATCGATCAAAGAACTTTTTATTCATATTATGTATATTCGTTTCATTTTGATCATTAACTGCAGCTAACCAAGGTGGCGTATGAAAACCAAAAAAGTGTTGTCCCCAACTAATTTCTTCTCCAGCGGCCCAGAAAAAAAGAATCGAAGCGCCTAAAAGTAACTTAAATCTAAGATCTTTTGTACCAAAGTTCCTTTTTACTTTTAGCGAGCTCAGAAATAAAATAATACTTGTAACAAATAAAGAGGCAGCACCAGTAAGTTCTACGAGACCAAACTCAGTGTCTAAAGAATGGTAGAGATCATTAAAATTAAAAACTAGAAATATAAGTGATAAATATATAAAGCAATGAAGATAAAGTGCACTTTGACTAAGATACGACCTACTAAGTTTAAGCATTTTTATTCCTTAAAAAAAAATGGTATTTTAGCTTTATATAATAATTAGATTAAAAATGATACCATTTTTGTGACATGCCGCCCCCTATGTCTCTATTACGAATCCTCAAAATAATAATTGCATTACCTAATAATCAAATCACTTCTCAGCAATAACCTGTCTGTAGATGGTCTCTGTCTTTTGAGCTGTGTGTTCTTTGGAGTATTCCTGAACGACTTGTTGCTTAGCATTTCTAACAAGTTTTTCTTTCAGTTCATGATCTTCTACAAGTCTTAAAACATTATCAGCGAGTCCCTTTGAATCTTTGACATCTGCTAGTAATCCCGTTTTTTCATGAATAACAATCTCAGGAATTCCACCTGCATTAGTTGAAACAATTGGAATTTTACATATCATTGCATCGAGTAGTGACGTTCCAAGGCCTTCCTCTTTTGAACTCATCAGAAAGATATCAAGGCTCTTAAGATAAAGCTCTAAATCTGAAATAAAACCGGTAAAGGTAAAATTTGATCGCAGCATTCTGTTATCACAGTAGCTTTCAATTTTCTCCCTATCAGGTCCATCACCAATAATAATGAAGTGATACTTTCCTGGGAATTTTTCATTTAAGATTTTTGCCGTATCAATAAAGGTTTCATAGTCTTTGTGATCTGCAATCGCCGAACAGTTACCAATAAGAATTTTTTCACTTGAAATTTTATATTTTTCTTTTAAAGAGATTTGCTCATTTGAGTCAAAGCGATTGATATCAACACCTGAATGAACTGTTTTGACTAATTCTCTTTTCTTTAGATGCATTCCCTCACGTGTAATTTTCTCAATCATTTCAGATACACATAATATGGCCTTTACGCATTTATGGTGAAACTTATAAGGAGATTTCACTTTGAAATCTGTACGCTTAGAGACAATCAAGGGCGTTTTAGCACCTAGAATATTCGCCCATACTGCTACCGTGTGAGCTTTGGCGGTGTGACTGTGGATTAGATCAATCCTATTCTTTTTAAGCCAAAGCATTAACTTAAAGCTCGCCAATATTTGTAGGCCACCAAAAGGGAGATAAAGAGATTCAAATTGATTTTTAGTTGCAAACTTATTAAGCCGCGAGTTTTGACCGTGAAAGGCAAGATTGCAATTCACACCATTGTTTTTTAATTCGACAGCGAGATAAGCCATTTGCTGCTCTCCACCACGCCAGGATTTTTCAGAATTTATATGTAGTATTCGCATATTTTTGTTTTATCACAAATTATATTAAGAAACTACTATGTCACTAGCATTTCATCTCTACCGTTGTGCACTGCCTACTTATTTTCAGGGAATTACGTATTTGAATGGAGGTTAATAATGAAAACGTAATAATGTTATTCTTTTTTAAACTCTTCGCCTTGTTGAATTCTCCAGACCTTCACAAACCTAACAAATGTATTCCATGCTCCTGTACAGGATATGATAAATCCAACTTTTCCATCAAGAAAACCACGATTTAAAATGTATCTTTTTAAAAAGCCTAAGAACGGTCGAACAATTAAATGGTAATAAGTTACCTTTTTCACTTTTTTTGCATGGTCATAGGCCGACCATGTTGAATACCGTTCACCTTTTTTTAGCTGTTGTGAAAAACCTTTTCCTTTGTATGTGTCGTGATAAAGAGGATTTTTTAAACGAGAAATTTTACCATCAGTGATAATTTCAGCATGAACATGCTTGTCTTCATACTTACACTTAGACTTTCTAAAAAGTCTAATGACAGCATCTCCCTTCCAAACATAGTTTATAACCTGTCCCATATATTTATTTTTCCGTGGAATCCAAAAGCAAACTTCTTCAGGATTACTACTTACTGTCTCTTTGATTTCACTAATAAGTTTTGCATCAGCAACCTCATCTGCATCAAGTAAAAAAATCCAATCATGTTTAGCTTGTGGAATAGTCCAGTTCTTTTGGGCCGCGGAATATTTGTACTCATGCTCAAGGATTGTCACCCCCTCAAACTCTCGTGCAATCTCCAAAGTCTTATCGGTACTAAATGAATCTACTACAATTATTTCATCAGCAAAAAGGCATGATTCTATTGCAGCCTTAACATTGTGCTCTTCGTTAAACGTAGGTATAATCGCGCTAATCTTCTCCATAAACTTATATATCCTTTATGTAATTGTATATTATTACTTGAGAAATTAAAACCTAAGAGAAAAATTTATGAAAACAAGTCACAGCGACACTCCTTATGCTAAAGGTACTCTTACACTAAGACGTAAAGGTTAGGGATTTAGTGAAAAATAATACACTAGCGCGAATAACTTTTAACCGTTCTTTCAAATATTTTATATATACCCAATATCATTGAGAAGTTGTGTGGAGTGTTCTATATTAGGAGCATGAAAGACTTAATTGAGATAGCTCGCCTCGCTGGAGTTGAGATCCTAAGAATATATGACGAAGATGACTTTGGAGTTGAGTTTAAGGCGGATGAATCTCCTATTACCCTCGCAGATAAAGCTGCAAATGAAATTATTGTAGCCGAGCTGACAAAAAGATTTACAGGTATTCCTATTTTATCTGAAGAGTCTAGAATACTAGATTATGAAACTCGCAAAACGTGGAGTGAGTGCTTTATTGTCGACCCTATAGATGGGACCAAAGAGTTTATCAAAAGAAATGGAGAATTCACTGTTAATATTGCTCACTTAAAAGAGGGCAAACTTGTCAACGGCGTTATATATGCTCCAGCTAGTAATCAGCTCTACTTTACTGATTCTGGAAAGGCCTATCGACAAATAGATGGAGTGACTCTTGAGCTTCCTTGCGTGCAGACGGATAAATTTACCGTTGTGGTAAGCAACTCTCATATCAATGAGCCAACTCAAAATATTATTGAAGAGTTAAAAACAAAACATCAAGACATAACGATTAAGCGTGTCGGAAGCTCACTCAAGATGTGTATGATCGCTGAGGGCTCAGCAGATTATTATCCACGCCTAGGGCCCACCTCAGAGTGGGATACCGCTGCAGCTCAGTCAATCCTAGAACACTGTGGCTGTGAAATGCTGGAATGGGAAAGTGGTGAACCTCTTATTTATAATAAAGAAAATATTTTAAACCCTCATTTTAAGGTGCAAAGATTAAATGAATAAATGGATAAAGTATCTTATAGGCTTGAAAGTTGCCGTTGCTATACTCGCAGCTTTTTCACCTTTTGTTCACCCCCATATTATTCGTCAAACTGATACTATGGCCGTGGCGCTTCGCTATTGGATGCGATGGACTTTAGAGACTGATTTGCAATACCCATTACTACCTGCTGTTTTAACTGCTGGTGATAGTTATGGTATAACGCCAATGGAGTTTCCTTTTTTAAATTTGATAACAGCTCCATTTTTTGCCCTTGGTGCTGATTGGGGCAAAACTTTGTCGGCACTGTTTGTGATCATACTATACTTGTCTTTAACATATGCCCTATCAAGAGTGTGGCGAGGTATAAAGCTATTTGGAGTGGATGCAGGAGAAGCGATTTGGCTTATGTTAATTTTTGGTGTCTCACAAATGTATTGGGGACGTTTCATGCCAGACTATTTAGCATTCAGCTTGGTACTTCTGGCAGTAGGTCTAAGTTTCAAAGAAATTAATATTAAAGCATCCCTTCCTCTTGCAGCCTTAGGTCTTTTGATAAAACCTCCTGCCATTATTGCCATGGGTATTTTATTAATAGAGCCAAAAACATTACTCAAACATATGCTGTGGATTATCCCCGCTTTTATCGTTTGTATTTTGTACTATACTAAGGGCATAGACTTCATTCGTTCCGTCTCGGATCATCATGCCTACTTTAAAGTTGAGTTTAGAAATCCTATAGAGTCATTGATTAACTTTATTTCTAACCCAATTAAAATTGCCAAATTAATCTATAAAGATCTTTTCACCAGCTTTCTCATCTTTCCCATGGGAGGATGGATGTTATGGAGGGTTTTTAAGAATAGAAGCGTAAAGTACAAAGGGCTTATCGGAATTTTCTTCTTGCAAATCTTAGGCATAGCCATGCTTAATGGAGACCATAGTTTTATTCATGACTATTATTTTGTGGGGGCCTCTTTTAGTACCGCTATCATTTTTCTCCTTTTTCTTAAATTGGCACCAAAGAGTCTAATTAATATATGTCTGTTGATTCTAACTTTTTACCAACTTGAGCGAGGACTCTATGAGACCAGAGCTGTCTTTGGCCCTAATCATTGGAAAGACTGTGCCCGAATTATTGAGACCGGTACATTGAAGGATATTGACCGAATTGATAATCCTAAAAAGAACTATCCCACCGAAGGTTTGTGTTTAGGAAAAATTCAAAACTCAAAAAAATCAAATGTATTTGTCGATATTCAAGGATCGAAAGTTATTATAAAGGATAAAAAAGAGTAAAAGAAAGCATTGAACTCTAAGTAAATATAGGAACAATTATAATCCTACTGGTGAAGTATTAAATATATCTATCTAAAACAGTGAGATTAAATGGACATTTATTAGAAATGGTACTCTTAATCTTTATCATTCAGACCAATCTTAGCTCTGTCATTGTGATGACTTGGAAGTTGTTCATCAAGTTCGTCCAGTTTTTCAAACACGACTTTAAAAACTTCAGTCGTATCAGACTCTAATCGATTGATTCGTGTCACCAGTTCCCTCTCAAGCATCATGAAGCTTCGAAGCTTGGTCGCTTGTAGGTACACTAGAAAGCATAGCTACTCCATTCTCAGTAAAAACAAGGGGTTGCTTTCTCCGACCACCATACTCCGAACTTGATGTGCCATTTTGGCACTTCAAGTTTTAAAAATCTAACTTACTCAATTCAAACATAAAATCATCTGGAAAGCGGATTATGTTTCTTCTGACTTGCCTGTTCAACTGTCTGGTATCAACCCCGTACAGCTTGGCCAGATCACTATCCAACATAACTTTTTGCCCTCAAATTACATAAATCATGTTTTGAATTTGATCTAGTTGAATATCCATTATTTCCTCCGTTTAAGTTAACAGAGTTTGATATCTTTAAATTTCCAAACATATAACTGAATGCAATTAACTAATTTTATAAAGTTCGTAAGTGAAAAGAAGGCATATGAAAGTATAGGGCAAATTAGAGGGTAAATTCACATCCTCCCCTTCGCTATTGCCTTTGCTTTGAGTTTTATATCTATGATTATTTAAGAGAAACTCTGTTCATTTAAGCAAATAGTGTGGATTTTCTATGGTCTTTCTATGTTAAGACTACTTCTCGTAGAAGTTCTTCAAAAAAAAGAATATTAAAGGAAATTTCACTGGTAGAGTTAAGGTATGATACTGAGCTTGTGAAAATCAAAAAAGCGGATGTTTCATAAATTTTTGATTTTATAAAAGGTTATCACTTTGACCATTGACCGTGAAAAGTTGTTTAATTCGTTTTTCATCTTATTCAATCTGAAAGTGAAAAAGATTACAAGATTTTTTATGAGCGAAATAGACTAAGAGCTGGGCAAGATTTCCCAATCTGAAGTACTCTGTAGACTAGTTCCGTTTACATATGAATCAAAGTTATCCTGATATAAAATAATTGATGTATTTCTTGCATCTACATTGGGTTGGTTCACTCCCTGATCAATGTCTAGCTCAGAACTAATATCTTCCTCACATGAAGTAATTAGAATTGATACAAAAAATAAAGTTATAAAAAATTTCATTATTTACCCCTTTTAATAGTCTGGCCGATCAGAGATTTTAAAATTATCCGCTTCTATGGAACTGTGTCCAGTTGAAAAAAAATTAATTCCAACCCTACTCTTTAATATTACTGGGTCTAGAATATCGCTCCCGATTGTATAATTTGATCCGATGATTTTTTGATTATTAATGTATGCTGCTAAGACTTCGCTTCCATCTTCTTTAGTGGTATAGTAACATCCAAAATTAATGAAATTTACAAAATCATCACGATGAAAAGTCGTTGTGATAGTGGCACCTTGGAAATAAGATAAACTCAATATCCCCCCAACAGTAACTTGGAAGTAATTAGGGTCAATATCTCGATCGAACTTACAGCCGTAACCTTCTGATTCACTGACCGCATGAGTCATTAAGTGTATTTGAATCGGCAGATCGCTATCAGTACTTCTTAAATCAAGTGAAATATAATAGCTTTCATGTTGACCAGCATCGAAGTTTGCATTTCTTACTGAAGTGCCTACTGATGATGAGGAGTCTAGACCTATATAGAGTCCGTTTTCAACAGTACCTGAGTTACAAGCTGAAAAGCTTATAGTCAAAAATAAGAACAAGGAAGTTTTTTGAACAATTTCCATTATCTATACCTCTAAATAATTATAACTCATATTGATAAGCCCTAAATACAAAATTCTCTACCCACATAATTACAGCAATTTATGGGTTTTTAGGCGCTTAGCTAATACTTAAGCTCATTGAGTTTGCCAACTAAAGCTTGCACTTTAGACTTATCGGTTAAATTTATTTTTTTTTGATAATTTATAATAAGGACTACTTGAAACTTGTTTTTCAAAAAAAACTTATTTAAAGCTTGCTTAAAAGTTTAAAAAAAATACAATGTAAGTCATGAATAACATTAGACTTATTTTTAAATTAATCGTTATTTCGAGTAGCTTTTTTGGAAATATTGCGATGGCTCAATTATATGAATTTACGTACTTTGCCAACGAAGGTGAGAAAATTGATGATATTTATGAATACTTTCTTGCAGCCAAACTATCCGAAGATCAAATTAAAAAAGATATTGATTTTATAAAATCGAACAATTCAGAAGTTACAAACTGGCGAAGCTTAGAGCAGAACCAGGAAATTAAACTATATTTTAAGACTAATTGTCTAAATCAAAAAAAATATTCTCTTTATATAAATAATGAAAAAGAAAAATCAGAAAAAGTCCAAGCTTTTAAACAACAAATAGCGGAGGTAAAGTTTCGGCCAGCGGGTCTAAAAGGTTCAATTCATATTTTACCAACAATTGGTAAGTTTAAGCAAAAAGCACAAAGTAGTGGAAGTACAATTGAGTATGATCAAAAACTCAATCAAGTGTTTGGAGTGGATTTAGCATATTTTTTTGCAGACTCCAATTGGTCTCTTACCTCTGATTACTTTCAGGCTAGTTTTGATGAAAGAGAAGGATTCGAGGGAGAAAATGTCTCTTTTCCGAATGAAGTTGGGTGGAATTTTTATATTCAGCGTTTTATTGAGAAAGGAGAGTTCTTTATTTTTACGGGGCTAGATTATGAGCAATTTTCTGTATTCAACTTAAGAAAGTTAAATACTCAAGGAAAAGTGGAGGTCGATAGAATTAAAGCAACTTACTATACGGTCGGTCTATACAAGGCTTTTACATTTCTTGGGAAAGTGCTACATTTTGAAACAAGTTACTCACAAATTGCCAACACAGAAGAAGAGTTAGGGGATAGTGATTATGCTTATTCAAGCAACTATAATGGGTACAAGTTCTATTTATATTTAAAGTTTAGAATATGGAATGACCTGTTTTTTCAATTGATGAGAAAACAGCATTATTTAGATGGACCTGATGAGATGACTATCACTCGAACGGGGCTCGGCTTTGTATGGGTAGTTTGGCAATGACAGGATTATTATTTCTCATCTTTTCACTAAATAGTTTCTCTAGCGATGAGATTATTTCGTTGGATGACCCACAGTTTATCAAACGAAGGCGAGAAGCTAGCTCTGACCAAATTAGAAGAAAAGAAGTATACATTTATTCTGATAAAAATGAATGGAAAACTAAAATTCAAAAGATGGTTCAAGAAAAACTGATAGATACAAAGCAGAACATTAAACAAAAATTTAACTATTATGAAGTCAAAGAAGAAATTAGTTTTTTGAAATTAGTATTCTTGCTTTTTCGTGACCTAGACAAAAGTAAATCTTTAAAAGGATTAAATCCTGAAATTCGGTCTGATAAGGAAATCTTAAATATCGGTGTTCAGATAAAATATATCCCACCATTGTATCTTCCAGTTTGGCCGCCCGATGGTAAGCCTTACCTTATCAAGAAAGGGGACACCCTATCTCTACTTGCAATGAGACTTTATGGAACTATTCATCGACAAGGAGAGCTTGAAGAAAAAAATAGAGTTCTCATAAAAGATCCAGATATTATTTATGAAAACTTTACGATTTATTACTGATTAAATATTTTGAATTTATAACTTAGATACAGTCTTTTTGATTCCCTTATAACAAAGATAATATTAACTCACACTTTTGAAAATTAAGGAAACTTATTTAGTTGTGAAATATATCCTTGGATTGAGTAAGTTTTTACTTTGGTGAGGTAATCATTTACTTAAGGTCGTCTTCCGTATAATTGCTCTTACCTTCCTCGATCATATGATCCATATGATCGTTAGTTTTAATGTTTTTAGTATTCAAATTGCTATCATCGTCGCATTAGGATTGTTAGTTGGTTCGAGAGCACTACCAAGAACTGTTAGAGCCCTAATAAAAAGGAATTCTCAAATCTTATAAATTTAGAGAGAGGTCGAGTCGAGGATTACAAGGAGCAAAAGAAAAAGCTTATTAGACGCTTAGATTTTCTAATTGAAGATGCAGACATAGAAGAAGCAAAGGCATTCAAAACTGAGTTTAAAGCTGAAAGTAAAAGAATAGATAATGAGATACTGAAGTGTAAGCACAAAATTCAAGAGTTAGAAACTCTATACACAAAAAACAATAACAAGAATTTTATTCTAAAGCCCATTCAGGATGTAGCAAGAAAGGCTATAGATTGTATCGAAGAAAACGATCCAACAGCTTTAAAAGCAACATACAGGCTTTTATTTGAGCGTATAAACATTGGTGGTATTAAAAGTGATGGAAGTCGAGAGGTAAATTTCGTCCTCAGAAGTTTTGACGTTTCTGAGGACGCAAATTTGGTTCGTTTTATAAAAGATTTGGTGCCCCGACGTAGTGGAATATCGAAACGCAATTCTTAAATATTATGTAGCATAAGACCAGTAATATAGATGAGTTAGCATCTATTTTAGGGAATCCCCAAAAAATCCCTAAAACCCCAAACTGACTTTTCTAACCTTGAAATGAATAAAATAAGTGTCATGATCGTCACAGGTGTACTCTAAAAATTTAACTAGAGCTTCATCTCATAAACATATTCGTCGCTACTAGTTCCTTTGAAGTGATCAGCATCCTTTATAAAATCGACTTGATTCATCCCTAACCTTTCAACTAATCCTGTAGAGGCTTTATTGCGAGTATCAATCCAAGCCTTTATATTCTTTAATTTCATGTGACTTTTCAAGAAATCAATAATCTCATGAAGAGCCTCAGATGCGAAACCTTGCCTTTGAAACTTAGAGTTAACTATATAAGCAATGTAAGAATCCTCATCAAGTCTAACTCCGGCTTGAAAGTGTCCTATGAGTTCACCCGTTTTGTTTTCACGAGCAGCCCAATTTAGCCACACCTCATCCCTTTCTTTAGATATTCTTCTTTCCCATATTTTATATCGTCTTTGCAACTGCTCTAATTCAAATGGCTCACTTGGGATAAACTGATGTAGTTCGACTTCATTTAAAACAGACAACATTTCTTGTGCATGTTCAGTTACTATTGGCTCTAAGGTGAGTCGTTCTGTTTTTAAAGTATGTTCTTCATCTGTAGGAATTGTTAATATCATAACTTATAAGTCATCTTGTCTTTTTCTGAAACGACATTGACATGGCTCTCCACGAAGTCTCCATCAAGAACTCTCCCCAGGTTAGTAACAACTTCATCCACACTTAAATACTCTTCCGATTTAATATCTCTAAAGCCACCGAGGTTTATATAGTACGCCTGTTTTGAAACTTCTTTATTATAGCCTTCTACAAGTAAACTAAGAGTCCCTTTAAAAACACTGTATGGGACGCATGAAGCCGCTATCTGACCCTGGTAACCTACAACAGAGCCAATATATATCAGCTTCCCCGTAGGCTTTAGTTTGTCACTTGCAAGCTTGGCGACCTTAATTGCAACTTCGTAGGCATTTGACCAAATATCTAACCCATCAAAGCGACTCTCCCTCAGAGTTCCTTCAAAAGGTGAAGCACAAAATAAGATCAAATCTAATGCTTCAAATTGATTAGCAAAAAAGGAGCTTATGGATTCTCTGCTCTTAAAACTTAATGAGTAAGTTTCAATGTCACCATTGATCTCAATATTGTTAATACTCTCGCTGGAGCTTGCCGTTGCATAAAGCTTAGATATATTCTTAGATTTCTCTTTTATAAATGTTCTAGCAAGTAAACCGTTACTTCCGATAATTAATACTTTCATAATTTAAACACCTTTTTAATCTTGGAATCTGGTTTTAGCTGACCGGAGCGATAATCCATAATTCGCCTACGCTCCTTATTACGGGTCTCCAAATTTGATGGTGTGCGCGCTGAATCGTGAGGAAAAAAGTTCGATAT
>CAJXPQ010000016.1 GCA_913058265.1 uncultured Oligoflexia bacterium | reverse complement strand
AATTAAAGGTATGGATGACGGGGATATTTCTTAGAAGTTTAGATTTCATAAGATACTATGCTACAATCAATATATGAGTTCAACCGATTTAAATTTAAGAATGAAACTTGTCTCCTCTATGGGGCTCTCTCTACACAGACATGGGACCAATGCTTACAGACTAGAAGAAATACTTCGAAATATATCCACGGCATTACAAATGAATGGGCAGTTCTTTAGTACTCCTACCTATCTAGCGATGGCCTTTAGTCCTACAGACTCTCTAGATGAGACTGAAGTCACCAAGCATCTACGGGTACTTCCAGGTGAAGCCGATCTCTCAAAACTACAAAAACTTGATTCTTTAGCAGAGAGAATTTGTGTCGGCAACCTTGATATTAAAGATGCGTTGATAGAATTGAGTCATATTGAATCTGAGAAGAATCATTATTCAACGGCGATTACTCTCTTTTCATTCTCGCTTGTATCCATGGCAATCTCATTACTACTAAATGGTGGGCTTACCGAGAATATTCTTTCTGCAATCTTCGGCTTATGGGTTGGAGTCGGATACTATTTCAAAACAAAGTATGAACATTTTAATAATATCTATGAATTCTTTATCTCTTTTACCGTGACCATGTTCTTATACTGCATCTTTAACTTCTATAAGCCTTTTAATTTTCAAACTGTTTTGATCTCATCCTTAATTATTATAATCCCAGGACTTAGTCTAACCATAGCGATGATTGAATTAGCAACTCAAAACCTTGCATCTGGGACCGCCAGGCTTATGGGATCATTAGTTGACTTACTAAAACTGGCCTTCGGTATTTATATAGGACTTGAAACAGCTTCCATTTTCTTTTACCCTATTGATTACTTGGCAGAAATAAATAATGCAAAATGGGCCCTCCCACTCTCAGTCTTCCTGGCATCAATTGGATTTAATATTGTTTTCAAGGCACTTAAATCAGATTTCATATGGATATTATACTCAGGTGTGATCGCGGTTGCATCTTTGAAGATCGGGCTATTTTACCTTAGCCCTACCTTAGCAACGTTTATATCTGCCTTCATGGTTGGACTCTGTTCAAATATTTTCTCAAGATTTAAAAATAGACCTGCCATGACAATGCTCCTACCAGGAATGATCTTTATGGTTCCAGGTAGTATTGGACTTAAAGGACTTAGTTTCCTTATGCAAAATGATTTTTTAAATGGTGTTACGTCTGGAATTCAGATGTTTACTATCTCGATCTCTATAGTCGCAGGTTTATTCTTTTCAAACGTTATATTAAAACCAAGAAAAGGGCTTTAATCAAATCCCAAAGCTCATTCCCTCTTCTCTAGGATCTGAAACACCATGAAGATTTCCGTCAGAATTTTTCATTATCGCTTGAATCTTACAACCTAGTGCTTTGTGATTTATCTTATGCCCCATCGCCTTAAGCTCAGCTTCAACATCTTTATCAAAAAATGGAGGTCCAATTCTAATCTCTTCCGGTTTCCATTGATGATGGTAGCGAGTTGCAGCAACAGCATCCCAAAGTCCCATATCATACTCTAAAACATTAAGTAGAGTTTGCATGACACAAGTTAGAATTCTTGTTCCTGAAGGGGTTCCCAGTGCTAAAAAAGGTTTATCTTCCTTATTGTATACAATAGTTGGACTCATTGAACTAAGGGGTCTCTTTCTAGGTTCTACAAGATTATTTTTACCACCAATAGCACCAAATAAATTAACTCCCCCCACGTGACTTGCGAAGTCATCCATTTCATTGTTCATCACAATACCAGTCCCCTCTGCAACTAATGAAGATCCAAACCAACCATTAATTGTTTGGGTGGAAGTCACAACATTCCCCTCACCGTCCATAATCGTAAAGTGTGTAGTATGTTCTGGCTCACGCATAATCTTACTCATTGAAACTGGAAAATCTTTTGAACTTAAGGCCCTTGCATGGGGTATTTTATTGGCAAGTCTTTTAGCATACTTCTTTGAAATAAGTGTATCTACCGGGACATTTTTAAAGTCACTATCCCCCATATATTCTGCTCTATCTGCAAAGGCGATTTGCATAGCACTTGAAGTTAAATGAATCGACTTGGCACTTTGAGCACCAAAACCTTTCAAGTCAAAATTCTCTAAAATATTTAGTATTTGAACTATATGTGTTCCCCCTGAACTTGGTGGTGGCATTGAAAGGATCTTATAACCACGATAAGTTCCAACAACAGGTTCTCTTTTCTTAACTTTATAATTCTTTAAATCTTTCAAGGTCATTAGACCCTTGTATTTTTTTTGAGAAGCAACAATTTTTTTAGCAACGTCTCCTTCATAAAAACCACTTAAACCTTCTTTTGCAATTTTTCTAAGTGTTAATGCTAGATCTTTTTGATATAGAATTGTTCCGGCCTTTCTAGCAGTACAGTCCTCATTCAAAAATATTTTTTTCGATGATGGATAGCTACAAAGTTTTTTCGCTTTTGCTTTAGTAGCAACTTCAAGAGCTGGATAAATTTTAAATCCCATTTCCGCCATTTTAATGGCAGGCTCCATAACGACTTCAAGGGGTAATTTACCGTATTGTTTATGAACCTCTAAAACACCAGCAACAAGACCGGGAGTCCCCGACGCAAATGGACCAGTAAGTGACTTCTCTTTAATTTGCTTTCCATTAGCATCAAGAAACATTCCTTTATGTGCCATACGCGGCGCCATCTCTCTAAAATCATATGCTTCTTTATGGTTCGATTTTTCATGGTGAATAAGCATAAAGCCCCCACCGCCGATTCCAGTAGAATGAGGTCTCTCGACAGAAATTGCAAATGATGCAGCTGTAGCAGCGTCAAATATATTCCCACCCTTCTCAAAGACAAATCTGGCCGCCTTAGTAGTGGCTTCTCCTTGAGTAGAAATCATATATTTTTTACCAAAACTCTCATAAGTATTTTTATCTTTGCCCTCAATCAGGTCAGCTTTGCGTAGGCCCTTAAATGCACTACAACCAAAAAGAATACTAGATACTAGAAAAGTTAAAATAAGAAAATATTTCATTAATGAACCTCAAATGGGATGTCAATTGAATATAATAAATAATAATGATTTTTAAAGGTATTGGAAAGAAATACAATCAGGTCAAATATTTCCCGATATCAAAAATGTAACTAGGTGTTAAAATAGATCATACAAAGCAACACTTAAAAACGGGTTCAATATGTATTACACACTTATTCTAACTTTTACGATAATCATTATTAATGGTTGTGCCCACATAAAGCCGAGTAATTCACTTGGAGAGAAGAATGTTTCAGCGAAAAAACAGACACCAACGACGATAATAAATAATTACAAAGATAGCACTGCCAAAAGAGGCCTTGATTCCGCCATTGAAACTGGTAGCATTCAAAAAAAAGATGAATCCTTCCTAAAGAATCATCAAAGTAAAAAGTATAAATTTTGGGTTAATTATTTTACCACAAGAAATAAAAATGGATTTGAGCGTTTTGCCAAAAATGGCGAGCGCTACAGAAAAATTATAGAAGACACTTTTGAGAAGTATGGACTTCCAAAAGATCTATACTATGTAGGTCTAATTGAAAGTGGATACTTAAATCATGCAAGAAGCCACGCAGATGCTGTAGGGCCGTGGCAATTTATAAAAGAAACTGGTCGAAGGTATGGATTAAAAGTTACTAGAAGTATTGATGAAAGAAAAAATATCTACAAATCAACTCAGGCAGCAGCATTATATTTTCAAGATCTATACAATATTTTTGGATCATGGGAGCTTGCACTTGCAGCATACAATGCAGGTGAATACGGAATCATACGAAGAATCAGAGGTGCTAACACACGTAAGTATTACGAGTTAAGTACTAGAAAAATCATTCCAAAAGAAACAAGAAATTATGTACCTAAGGTACTAGCGGCGATGTATGTTTATAAGAATGCCAAAAAATATAATATCAAAATCGCCAAACCAAAGAATAATTTCTACAGTGCCACTAAGTCCATAAAGATCAATAAGTCGATTAGTTTAAGCAAGCTATCTAACAAGATAAAAGTTCCGACTCACACATTAAAGCAACTAAATCATGACCTTAAAGGCGACTACTTACCTTATATGGGTAAACAAGGATTTGATCTTTATATCCCAGACTATAAATCAATAAGCAAGAGTACAAAAAGACAATTGGCGCAATACTCGAAGAATAAAGCAAGAAGAACCATATCTAAAACAAAAAGAATCACGAACTATAAGACCTCAAAAGTACACAAAGTTAGGAGCAACGAATCACTTTTTTCAATTAGTAAACGTTATAATGTACGAATTTCGACTCTAAAAAGACTAAATAAGATCAATGGTAGTAAAATTTTTATTGGGCAAAAGATATATTTACCTTCTAAATCAACTGCAACAACGAAGTATTCATACATTGTTAAAAAAGGTGATAATTTAACTAGAATTGCGACTCTATTTGACACAGGAATAAAGAAATTGGTTTATTTGAATAAATTATCTAAGAAACAAATCTATGCAGGTCAAAAGTTAAAAGTACCTGCCCATACAAAGAAAACATACACGGTGAAGGCTGGAGATAATTTATCGTCCATTTCGAATCGCACAAAAACAAATATTAAAGAATTGAAAAAATTAAATAATCTAAGATCGACAGCAATCTATCCTGGCCAAAGCTTAGTTGTAAAAATTTCTATGCTTTAAAAATATAGGAGAATATAGTTCATGCCTAAGAAGTATTTATTAATTGTTGATAATGATGACGAGGTTAGGCAACAGCTAGTCAACGAACTAACCAATCTCACACAAATGATTGTCGTGTCAGCTTCAGATGGAGTACAGGCATATCAAAAAACAAAAAATCAAAGTTTTGACGTAGTCATTACAGACTTTAATTTACCAAAGATTTCAGGAGTTCAACTAGTCGCAGCTCTCAGAGAAACAAGTAATAATGTGCACACACCAATTATTTTTTATACCAAAGAGATAGAAAAAGCTAAGACAGAGACAAGAGGTATAAAAGGTATTGAATACATGGAGAAAACAACTTCATATGAAGACCTTTCCAGTAAAATAAAAGATCTTTCTTTACTGGATTTTAGATTAAAGCGCTTTAGATTAGATGTTGATTTTATAAATCCATTTATTGATTCATCAATGAAAACACTCAATGGACTATGTGGTGTCAGTAATATAAAGGCACAAAAACCTTACTTATTGGGTGAAGAAGAACTAGAAATCGATATAAGTGGAACTTTGGAAATTTCATCTCCATATTTTAAAGGAACTATCGGAATCTCCTTTGAAGATGAGGCATATAAAGTTATTATAGGTCAAATGGTAAAAGAAAGTGTTGGAGATATAAGTCTTGAGAATCAAGATGGCGCCGCTGAAATCATCAATATTATTTTTGGCCAAACAAAAGAAGTCCTAAGAGAAAGAGGCTATAACTTAGATAGAGCTGTTCCATCTGTCATGAGAGGTCGAGGACATAGAGTTATAAATAACAAAAGTATACCTATATTATTAGTTCCATTTCATTCTGACCTGGGAAATTTTTGGATGCAAATCTGTGTTAAAGCTATTTAATTTTTTAATATTAATTTCTTACTGAATTCAAACTTATTTGCTGCTAATTTCATTGATCTAAAAGATGCAACAATAGCGCAAAAAAGAAATGATTTATCTACAAAGGACTTTGATATTAAGATAAAAGCTATTATTGATAGTAGTTCATTAGTATGGCTACCCTATAGTGAAGTTTTACTATTACCCCAAGCAAGACTCAAAGTAAGAATTAAGAATTAAGAATTAAGAATTAAGAATTAAGAATATTAATACAAATGAGTTCATAGTATACAAAAATAAAACTATCTCTTTTCTGCAATCCAAGAAAGCAGCTTACACAGATCTAGAAATCTCATTATATAAGGATCATTCTATAAAAATTATGCGTGCAAAAGAGATTATTGGCACAATCACTCTTATACCGAAGAATAAAGCTAAGAAGTTTCCTCTCATAGATTATACATGCTCGAGAAATAATATTGAAATTACGGGATTTAAAAATGAGCATATAACCGTTGGATATAGAACAAAAAGAATTGGTCGGTTTGGCAAAGAAAAGGCGATGGTGGGTACTTTTTTAGGTGCAAAGATATCCGCTTTCTTGAGTGCACCAGTTCAGTTAATTTTATTCTCCGTTGTTATGTTCATTGCCAGTCTTTCTATGTTCAAGGGTAAGAAGGAGATCATCGAGAATAAAGTGAACACAGCAATGTTGAACTATCAACTCATTACTATAGAAGCTTTATTTGTTGGTATTCTCACTGGTCTCGTTGGTGTTTGTGGTGGCTTTATCATCGTTCCAGCACTTGTACTGCTAGGTAATATTCCCATGAAACAGGCTATTGGAACGTCTCTACTAATCATTACTTTTAACTCGATTGCTGGGTTTATTAGTTATTTGAACTTAGTTGCTATCGACTGGAGTTTTATGCTTAGCTATACATTTTTTACTGTTATAGGTATTTTAATGGGATCAGAGATGGTTAATTATGTTCCAGCGGATAAATTGAAAAAAGGATTTGCGATCTTTTTAGTTTTTATGAGCATTTTCATCATGTATAAAAATAAAGATGTTTTCACTAGTTCATCTGATGTGAATGAATCATCGAATAGACAATAATTACTATTGTCGTTATTCTTAAAGAATGAATAAACTAAAAAACTTAGCGCCTCTATTTATAATACTAGTTCCACTAATAGTAATTTTCTTTTTTGTTAATCCTATGCCGCAAAGCCTTGCCTATCATAACTTTGCTGACGCACACACAATCTTTGGCATTAAAAATTTTCATAATGTTATGACTAATATTGTCTTTATTATTCTGGGGACTATGGGCCTTAGAGATTATATAAAATCAAATAGAAAAGACTTGAACTGGCTCATCTTCATCCTAAGTATTCTACTTGTAGGACCTGGATCTGCTTACTATCATTACACCCCTAATAACCAAACCCTTTTTTGGGATAGACTGCCCATGACAATGGGGTTTATTTCTCTAACCTGTTTTGCTCTTTTTGAAATGCATAATGTGAAAACTAAAAGAAATTTATACCTTTTACTGGCGCAAATTATTGGCCTCTCGACTCTATTCTACTGGGTTAAATTCGATGATTTAAGGTTCTACCTTTGGGTACAATTCACACCGATAGTATTGATGCTTTATATAGCATTCATTGTTTCCTCTAGCAGTCTGCGTCCAAGAAACCTCATTTTTGCTGTCGTTTTTTATGTTGCAGCTAAGATGACTGAGAGCTCAGATATTAAAATTTTTGAGTCGATAGACTATAGCGGGCATAGTATAAAACATCTATTGGCCGGAGTTGCTGTATATTTTCTTATTACTATTCGCAAACCCAAAACGAAGCATGCTAAATAGTTAATAATCAAAGCGGAATCAATTTTTCATAAAAACTCTTAATTCTCATGAAGCTATGTGTTATAATGGTGTTACGAATAAAATTCTTGTGGCCTTTGAGCTTTATAGACCGAGTCACTCACAGGCCACGTTTTTTCACTAGACTATCTCTTTATAAAAAATTACTCTCGCCCTCAATATATTGAATTGAGGAGTTTAAAATGTCTGAGCAAGTTTCTGAAATCTTTGATCCTAATCTTTGGGATAAAATTAGCGGTTTTGAATTTAGCGATATTACCTACCACAAGGCCAAACAAGGCGGTGCAGTTAGAATAGCGTTTAACAGACCAGATTGTAGAAATGCTTTCAGACCTAAAACAGTAGACGAATTATACCTAGCACTAGACCATGCAAAACAGACCTCAAATGTCGGCGTCGTACTCATAACTGGAAATGGACCTAGCCCTAAAGACGGTGGTTGGGCCTTTTGCTCCGGCGGTGATCAGAGAATCCGAGGCAAGGATGGCTATAAATACGAAGGCATGGATCCAGATAAAGTAGACCCTGCAAAGCTTGGAAGATTACATATTTTAGAAGTTCAAAGACTTATTAGATTTATGCCTAAAGTTGTTATGGCGGTTGTTCCAGGGTGGGCCGTTGGCGGTGGACACTCGCTTCACGTAGTCTGCGATCTAACACTTGCCTCAAAAGAGCATGCTATATTTAAACAAACTGATGCAGACGTTGCTAGCTTCGACTCCGGTTATGGTTCGGCATACTTAGCAAAACAATGTGGCCAAAAAAGAGCAAGAGAAATCTTTTTCTGTGGCTTTAACTACTCCGCAGATGAAGCCTTTCAAATGGGTATGATTAACAAATCAGTGCCCCACGCAGAACTTGAAGTTGAAGCTTTAAGATGGGCAAAAGAGATTACGACTAAATCACCGACAGCAATCAGAATGCTAAAGTTTGGTTTTAATTTGCAAGATGATGGTTTAGTTGGGCAACAATTATTTGCAGGAGAAGCAACTAGGCTTGCCTATGGTACGGAAGAGGCCAGAGAAGGTAGAGATGCATTTGTCGAGAAAAGAGAGAAAGACTTTTCAGGTTTCCCTTGGCATTACTAAGCTTAGTCTAAGTTCATTTCATTTAAATAATATTTGAGTTTTTCGAGGTCTGTTTTGATGATTCCTGTTTGTTCTATTAGCATATCTGCCATTTGAACTGGATTATCACTGACAGAGAGACGTTTAAGTTCCGGTTTAGGAAGTAAATCGAGCTTAACATCATGGTGATCGAGGTCGATCTCATCTGTTAGGTCATCAAATTCACTGAATAAATCTTCTAAGGGATCATCTTCAAGCTTATAATCTTCAATTAAGTTACTAAGCTCAGAATCAGAGATAATCTCTTGTCCCACCTGTGAAGCACCAAAGCTGACGTCAATAATATTTGAGCCTGGTCTACTTACAACATTTTTCATCAACTATTACTCCTTTAATTTAATACCTTCCGCTTTAGCAGCTCCAAGCAACTGTCCACATATTGATTAAACCTTTGATTGAGAGAAATAGACACAGCAGTTGTAATTATTATTCAAAGTGTTTAAATTTTAAGCACTTAAAATGATTGAAAATCCTCTAAGTTTAAGTTTTGTTTAACCGATAATGCTTATAGAGAAGCATTTAGGTGATTTACCATTACAACCCGACAGAGAGGGAAAATTTGCCATCAATGCTATGGCCGGGTCTCATATTCCTTATTGTCACCTGGAAAGCTTTTGAGACGCCTCTAAGCCTTGCTCTAGATTATAAGGTGGAAGAAAGCATAATTTATGGTGGGACGGCCTATTTAGCTTTATATTCTGCATTGATATCTACCTTAGAATGACTAATAAACTGAAATTACCACAAAATAGAGCGATGAGTGATCGCCCGCATGAACAACCTCATACTTACTTCAAGTCTAAATGGTTTTACCTAGATTGCATCAGTTCTATCCCGTTTGACATTATAATCTATGCCATAAATATCTATACCGACTGAACACTAACAGTCCTTAGATTTTTCAATATGTTAAGAATGTTAAAGCTTCTTCGATTTATCAAACTAAGATCTTTTATATATATTGGTGAGCTTCTCCCTAAGTCACTAAAGGTTATATTCGTCATAACCGGTGTCATGATTGCGATTCATTGTATTGCCTGTGGTTGGATGATGATAAGCCCAAGGTCAGCTGTAGACAATCTTACCTCTACAATATTTCCTTATACTGGGCGGTAACGACTCTAACGACTGTAGGATATGATGATATTACTCCTGCACCAAATATTACAAGGATGTTTACCATGGGAGTGATGTTAATAGGTATCGGTGTTTACGGTATGATCATAGGCAATTTCTCGAGACTTATGATGCTTAAAGGTAAGTATACCCAAGAGCGCAAAGAAAAAATGAATAATCTTCGTCATTCTATAAAATATTACAATATTCCTTTTAGCTTACAAAACAGGCTTACTCCTTCTACAATAACATACTAGAAAAAAGTCTATCTGATGATGATACTCAAATTGTAAAAGATATGCCTCAGGAGCTACAAAATGAGTTGAATATATTTATGGAGATTAAACTTATAAGAAACGTACATATCTTTAAAGATTCATCTACACCATGTTTAAAGATGATTGCAGAAAAACTCGAACAAACATTTCACTCACCTGGAGAATACATTATAAATAAAGGTGATACAGGAGAAGAGATGTTCATTATAGGTCACGGCGATGTTCAGGTCAGCATTGGTGAAAAAGTTGTAGCAGACAGAAGCCAGGACAATTCTTTGGAGAAATAGCACTTCTGCAAGATACCATCAGAACTGCTGATGTAAAAAGTACAACGTATTGTGACCTTTACACATTTAAGAAAGAAGATTTTCAAGCAGTTATAGAAAAATATCCTCAGCTTGGTGATAAATATAATGAAATATATCAAAAGCGCGCATCTGATAATAAAAGTAAGGATTCCGAAGATAAAGCTGCATAATCAGATACAGCTCTTATTCTTGAAGCAATAATTCCCCACCAGATAAAATTAAATAGATATGATAAAATCTAAATAAGAGGTATTTATGAAATGCAGAAATTGTAAGCACTTATTTATTACTCATGAGCCAAAGACACCCTATGGATGTAAGGCGTTCTCGATTAAATCTGCCAGACTTCCTGAGGTTGCCATAAAAGCAGCCAACAATGGTCAGGAATGTATGGGGTTTGAAGCAAAAGCTCAAAAGAAAAAAGAAAAAGACCTAAGAGAATCAAAGTACTGGTAATTTACCTTGTTCATAGTAAGAAGGCCCCACAGTCTTAATCTGAGCTCCCCCCAAACATACATCACCTTGGTATAGAACAACTGACTGCTTGATTGCTATCGCCCTCTGAGGAGCATCAAATACTATCCTCAACTCTCCATCAGATTCTTGGTGAACAGTACATGCTTGATCTGCCTGCCTATATCGAATCTTGACCTGACACTTTACTGGAAATTCTGGAGCATCATTGATCCAAGTGATTTCATCTGCAATCAATTCATCAGCATAAAGCGCTGGATGATATTCACCCTCAACAACAAATACGGTATTGGATAAAATATCTTTACTAGCAACAAACCAAGGGCCTCCAGGACCACCGAGTCCAAGACCTTTTCTCTGCCCAATAGTATAAAAGCACATTCCATCATGTGAACCCATAACACGTCTATTATCTAAGTGAATGAAGCTACCTTTTTGGGAGTTAATATATTCTGAAAGAAACTTTTTGAAGTTTCGCTCACCGATAAAACATATACCAGTGGAGTCTTTCTTTTTCATTGTCACAAGCTTAAAGTCTTCAGCAACTTTTCTCACAATTGGCTTCTCTAAATGGCCGATAGGAAATAAGACTTTATTAAGTACTTCGCCCTTAATGGCATAGAGAAAGTAAGATTGATCCTTGTTATGATCAAGCCCCTTTAGCAATTGAAACTGATTCTTCTCATTCAAAGACTTTCTACAGTAGTGGCCGGTGACTAAGTAATCGCCGCCAAGTTCAATCGCCTTTTCAAAAAAAACTTTAAATTTTATTTCTCTATTACAAAGAATATCAGGATTAGGCGTGTGCCCTTTCTTGTACTCTTCTACGAACTCATCAAAAACTAAGTCTTTGTACTCTTGCGAAAGATTTAATGAGTAATACGGAATATCTAAATGTTCACAGACGCCAATGACATCTTTATAGTCTTCTTCTGCGGTACAGACACCACTGGCATCAATTTCTTCCCAATTACGCATAAAAATACCAATAGTCTCAAAGCCCATTAGCTGGGCTAATACGGCACAAACAGATGAGTCAACTCCACCACTCATACCCACGATGGACTTTTTCTTTCCATTTGCTAGGTATTCATCCTCAGATAGTTCAATACCTATGGTTTTTAAATATTTAAGTGCTTCAGTAATCGATTTCATACGGTGTGTTATATCGAGGTTAAGAGAGATAATCAATTAAAATTTAAATAGCCTTGAAGCTTTTTGAGAGCTTGATTCAATGCTCTCAGTGCTTTTAAACTCATCAACTCTATCTACAAGTTCAAATTCACCAATTTTTCCAATCTTCCCAAGCCCAACGACCTTGGCATTTCGGGAGTTCTTATCAAATATAACTATATATTCTCCCTCAATAAGAGGGTAGAGCTCAGCATCAAGCTCAAGTAAGGCGGAATTATTATTCTTAAAATATAAATTCACTTTTACGTATTCTTTTGAGTACTTACTTTTGATAAAGCAATGAATTGGTTTTTTCATATCTAGACCAGAACTTAATTGTAAATCTATTGCCTGAATCCCCTTACCTGAAAGATTTGCACTACCACCAATGAGGATTCGTGCTTTAACAAAGTCGTAGCCAACAATCTGTAAATCCTTGTCATTGGTATTTACACCCTTAAAAATAGTGCCTGGCTCGGTTACGTAATGACTGATAATCCCATCATGATCTCCGTGGATTAAATCTGTATCTACATTATAAACTTGACCATCTCTTTTCATAGATTTTGGTATTCTTGCTTTAGCAGCATTCATATAGGACTCTTTATCACGGAAGCAAAACCCAGTTGCTTCACGGTTAGGCAAAGTCGCTAATTGATATTTTTCAGCGATCTTATCAACTTCACTCGTTTTAAGTTCACCTATAGGTAGCAATAAATGCTTTAAATATTTATTATCAATACCAGCAAGTAAATATGCTTGATCTGAATCAACGTCATTATTTGAATGGATATAGAAATCATTAGTAGTTAAATTCTTTTGAACTTTACAGAAATGCCCTGTAGCAAAATAGTCAGCTTTAATCTCTTTCATTTTGTGATAAAGAATATCAAGTCTTAATTTTGTACAATTAAAACAAGAAACATTGGCCATACCAGAGAGCTTATTGGAAATTAGCGGATCCATCACTTCACTATCAAATTGAGATTTGCCATCTGTAGCATAAAACGGGATTTTTAAGTCCTCACAAAAAACTTTGATCTTATCTAAATCTTCAACATGACAAGTTGGATAGGAAGATTTTTCAGCAAAATTATCATTAGAGTTAGTCACGATTGTAAGTCCAATAACGTTCATCCCCTGCTTCTTAAGCAAAAGTGCTGTCACACAAGAAGCTACCCGACCAGTTAACCCCACTACTACCTTTTTACCAGAATAATTAACTGTATTCAAACTCATAGATTAATCTCCCTAGGTAAATTGTATCCTAAAACAAATAATTAAGAAACTTGGTAATAATAACGATAAGGAAGTATGAGTAATTTACTTAAAATTCAATATCAGCATATATTTCTATTCGATACAGGACCGCTCTGTGACCTCAAGGTTAATCCACTTAAGGATTTCCTCTATTTTTTAAAGTTTGAAGGTCAAAAAGGGATTATTGATTTTTCCTATTCATGGGAGAAGGATTCTCTACATAGTAACTTAACAATAAAAGAGAACCTCTTACTTGATTCAATTCCAACAAGCCTTATACGTGACAATGAAAATAATCTTAAAGAGTTTTTTAAAACTTTAGAGAACCCATATTTAATAAAATTATTTGAAGCCTTAGGTAATCTGAACGATAAAGTAGCAAATTTATCTATTGAAAGATTAAAACTAACGAGTCTTATTAAGGCAATGGTTTCAAAAAGTGAATTTGTATTTTTAGTTGAGCCTGAGAGTTTTGATAGTTATGAAACTATTGCAACACTTAAGCAATGTATTTTATTTGAGGTTGATACACATCAAAGAAAGTTTATGATTAAGCCATCCCAAAAAGAGACATGGTTGGATATTACAACTCATCTTATAACAAAAGACGAGAAACACTCGTATATCAAAAAAACCATTGAGAGTACAAAATCGAAACAGACTAGTGATATTGATCACTACCAGGAAGCAAAGAAAATTGCTTAATTAGTTAAAAACTTAACAGCACAGTTCACTTTATATGACTTTGATGTAAACTTATTCATTGGTTTAATTCGAAGTTGTAAAATAAGAGTTTCAAAAATAATATCAAAGCTATTATCTCTTAGCTTCACATCAAGAATCTTTTGGTTAGTATCAAATTTTGTAACTAAGGTCTCAGTCTTCACAAAAAGGTCATCTTTTTGTTCATAAAAAGAAATAACTGAAATCAAATCACCTTGGCTATGACCTATAAGAGCAGCACATGACTTAACAAACATTTCCTGATCTAGCTCAATGAGTTTTAATATATTTTCATAAATATAGTTATTTAGAATACTATAGTATTGGTACAAAAATACTTTTAGGTCATCTGGAAGCTTTCCAGGTAAGACGACTTGATTCTCAAGTTCCCAATTCTCAAAGCCATTTGAATACTCTATGTCAGCTTCATGATGCATATTCATCGCCATTTTCTCAAAAGCATTATCAACTAAGGAGTTAAGCTTTGCTTGAATAGGATCAACATTAAAGTCCACAAAGTATTTTGAAAAAAAAGATTTAATACCAGCACTTTTTGTATTAACGAAGGATTGTTTTTTCGCAAGCTTCAATGAGAGATTATATGATTTAATTGGACCCACAAGGACGATATCTGCTTCCGAGTAAGACTCTGTATTATTTGAGGCCATAGACTTACCGACAATGATTATCCTATCTATATCTTTGGTTCCGAGGTCTATAAGAATTTTATTCGCAGTTGTCCCTGCAAGCTTTGGAAGTTCATACACAAGATTTGGAAAGAAATTTCTTACAAAGCTCTCTTGTTGTTCAAAAATTGAGAGTTGATTCTCAGACATTGAATTATAAAATGAAAGAGATAGATCTAATTGTTCAGCAAGTTTTAAAGAAACCAGGTATTCAAAAAGACTCCCCTTATATTCATTTAAAAGTGCAAGCTGGCTAATATCTGAAGAAGACAAACTACTTACTCCAATATGCTTCTTCAAGAGAATCTTCTCTATCGGGAAGACCTTTATAAAGTCTAGGAGAATTTTGGCTTAAAACCTCAAAGCTAACTCTATTAGCGTACTTACTAATTTGAGAGATTGATGAGTATGTCAGAAATTTTGCCTCATGCTTAGGAGAATTTGGAACTATATAATGGTGATGACAATTTGCTGAAATATCATGGAGAAGCGCTGAAAGAGCTGCGTCTCCAGCACCATTTGTATTTTTGATTGCAAGTGGACCGCCGTTAAAAGGACTGATATGAGTATAGATCTTAATTGGTTTTTCACAGTCTCTTTTACGCATACCTCTAGAATATTCAAACTCGTTATAATTCACAATAGACTTAGTTACCAAAGGCTCATTAGATTCTCTCTTAACAGAATCATCTGTATAGCTGGCCAAATAGAGACCTTTTTTTCCTACAGTTACAAGGGCAATATCAACAATTTCAAGAATTTCCTCTGCTGCTAATAAAGGATCTTCTAAACCAGTTAGGGCTAAAGCTTCTTCCTGATTCATAGCAAGAGCAGTAACGTATTTTTTAGAGAAAGACTTTATATATTCAACTCTACTTTCTACTAACTGACTGGTTCCAAGAGACATGACAATTGGTATATTATTCTTGGATGCAATCTCACAGGCTTTAATCGTAGCCTCATAGATAGGGTCATCTTCAGCTCTAAGTGTATAGGCAGAAATAAGTAAAGCAGAAGATTTCTCGATTATATGCTCAGGTAAGCCTTCAGCATAGTATTCATTCATACAGCCCTTACTAATAGCAAAGGTACGCTCTAAGTCAGGAGTGATAAAACATAGCGCCCTACCCATCGCTTTTTCAGAAGGTTGTAAGTGGGCCATATCGACGAGTCCAGAAGTTTTGGACAAGTACTTAAAGGCGTAGTCTCCAACTTCAATTTGTCTCTTAATAGAACCTAGAGCAACACATGGTCCCTCAGATAATATTGAATAATTATGAAGTGTATTTCCAATCGCACCACCAGGAAACTCTCCTTTAATGGCATTATTATCAAGACAAACTTTATAAACCTTTTCACAAAGATCATCCTCAATAATAAATGATTGACCTTTTTGAAACTTGTAATCTTCCAGAAATTCATCTGTTACGTTAATTTCAATATCTACAAGAAGTTGATCAATTCCTACAACGTAGACATTGTCATTAATCTTATCAATATCACTAAGGGATATTCGCCCTTTCTCAGTTACAGGGAAGTAATGTTTCGTTTTCCTACGACCTGGAAATTTCATAAGTGCCTCAATATTTTCTTATATATATACCAAGTAAATAAGTATTTTAGACATAACAGGCTAAAATATGGTATTTTTTACATTATGGAACACAGTATAATGAATAAAAAATCGCCCATATTTAACTTTTATCCGCCTAAGAATAAATTCATTGGAGTCTTGTCTATACCACATTCTGGAGAAGACTTACCATCAGTATTTACCAGCTTTTTAACAGATAATTGGGATGACCTCATCCAAGACATTGATTATAGAGTCCATGAACTTATTGATATTGAGCAGCTACAGGAAGCTGGGATAGCTGTAATCAAGTCAAATATTATAAGAGTTGCAATTGACCTTAATAGAACAGAGGCAACTGCCTTATTAAACTGGAAGCAAAACACAAAGAATAGGCGATTAGTTCTTAAAGAGCCTGATATATCTCAAGCAAAAGAATTACTTGGAATGTATTATTCCCCCTACTTTGAAATGATTAAAACTCTAATAAACGAGCTAAAGCTTAAGACAGGACATTGTAACTTTGTTGATCTGCACTCTATGCCTGGTGTGGCGGAAGAATACCATCTAAAGATTAACCCTCAACAAGACAAACTTCGGCCAGACTTCTGTGTTAGTGATCAAACAGGCCTTACTTGTACTCAAGAGTTTATAGATTATATTGCGGAAGAGCTTCGTAAAGATTATGCAGACGTTAAAATCAATACACCCTACTTTGGCGGCCATATTACTCAACATGTGCATAAGGAATTTGAAAATACTAATAATATTCAAATTGAAATTAACCGTGCAATTTATATGGATGAAAATACAAAAGAACTAAACCCTGTATTTATAAAAAAATTGAAGCCTGCCCTCACCAGATCACTCATAAATTTATTTAATCAATACGAATAAGATTTTTATTGCCCTTCGTTTTTTCTGTCTGTTTTATTAGTAAGTCATATTCCTGCTTAATAGAAAGTTCTGGTAAGGGTTCAGACTTTAGAATGGTTGATTCAAGCTTCTTTTGTTGCTGCAGTCTATTTTTTTCCAACTCAATTTTAAGTTTTAACATAATATCTGAACCAAGATTTAGATTATCTACGTGTCTTTTTGAAAAGACCTTATCATATCGGTAATATGCATAACGATAAAAAGGCTCTAACTGCTTTTCATTTTTATATCCTCTCTCGAGATAAAAAATAATCTTTTTAAGAACCTCTTCATTCGCTATATTATG
The DNA here is from genome assembly GCA_913058265.1 of uncultured Oligoflexia bacterium. GTDB lineage: Bacteria > Bdellovibrionota > Bacteriovoracia > Bacteriovoracales > Bacteriovoracaceae. The sequence goes on along the minus strand of CAJXPQ010000016.1, from coordinate 42,889 downwards.
ACTTAATGCCGAAGTCAGATAGAGCATACCTTCATGATCAACTTGTTCATTATAGCTTAATGATTTAAATTCATTTATTAATATGTCCTGAAGGGTTGGAGTCGATTCAATATATTCTGTCTCATTGATATATTTATTTCTAATAATTTTTGCTTCTCGATTATCTTTACGTGTTATGAGCATATAAGAGTAGAGAGACTCCCCTCTAAGCTCCATAATAAGTTCAGCATTATAATCCAAATCTCTATATTTGAGATCAATAATGGCCTTATTAGTATTTTCAACTAGTCCAAATCTTTTAACAGTATCCTTAAATAAATCTGAACGAAACTGTAAGAGATAAATATTATAAACCATTTCTTCAAAACTAATATTCCAACTATCTATATCTTTTTGAAATACATCTTTCCATATCTCCTGAGAGGATTTACTGGTAATGGCGTTTTCTACCAGTGGTAATTGGAATATTTTTTGTTTTGATAAATGATTGGGGAATGTCATACTTGGCAGAAAGTAGACTTGAAATATTTTTGTGTTCTCTGCATTTAAAATTGTGACGCCAAATTTTGTTTGCTTGCTATCTTTGTTATAAATAAGCTCTGGAGATACAAAATAAAATGGATTCTTAACTGGCAGTGGAATATTAACTGTTGAGAAATGAAACTTTTGCCAAAGATTTTCATTTTCAAGTACAACTCTATCTATAGTTATATCTTTTTTTGTTTGTAATAACACTGGTGAGTATTTATTTAATCTAAACCATTTTGACTGGAAGTTCTTATTCACTACTTTGTGATAGTAGTAGTGCGGGACTACATAAGCAGCAGTAAAACCACATAAAACAATAGATATAAACAAAACCGTTATGACAATAATTGTTCGCATACTTTCTTATCGTAATATTAGTTACTTACATTAGAATTTTCTGAATTTAAAAAACATTAAGTATTTAGCACATTATGCCGATTAGCAGAGCAGAACGATAGGAGAATTATGCGTTTACTAACTTTATTTCTATTCTTATTTTCACTTATCTCTTGTGACACTCCCATGAAAACTCGGGATCCTGGTGTTTCCGCCGGAGGCTCTGGCATAATTCAAGGTGGAGACGGCAACGTTACTGATGGTAGTGATAAAGAAAATGAAGATGGCGAAGACGAAGGTGATGGCGACGGCGAAGAAGACAATATGACAGATGTTGGTTTTGAGCAGTGTAATACAAACTATCAATACTTCGCAGGCTCAGCGATTGGTTATATGGCCTTATGTCAAAGTGATAACGTTGAAACTCAATTTAAGGTAAAACTGCAAAATAGTGATTTCTCAGTGGGAACATGCTTTGTGCCTGTTTATATTCAGAGCAATGGTAATTCATTCAAGCTTGGAATTGCTGAGTGTGTTCACAATGAAGCTGATAAAGTTTATGATATGATCCTTACAAAAGAAAGGTCTGAGACTATTAATGGTGTCATGGTATTAAAGGCAAATGCATTAACACCATATATGCAATGTATGTCAGCTAAAGTTGATTACTTAAATGCCTACCCAGGTTGTCAGATGGATTACAACTGCTCTATGGCCGCTGATCAGTACGCTCAAGCAGTATGTTCTAGCTTTGTGAGTAACTATGCAAACTACTATAAGCAAATCTCGCTCTAGCAACTAAAAACAATTTACATTGATTGAAATACTTTTAACAACAGTTTAGACTTCTGGTTAAACTTAACACCTATAACAAGAAAACTTCCTTCAAGACCTCTAACATTTTTAGACGAGGTTATATGAGCGATTGTCCCATCAATTTGCCTAGGTAGAGTAATACCATGAATCTTTGTCAGTGATATGTCTGAACCCACTTTAAGCTTATTACCAATCGTATCTTTAACGATAATAGATGCTCCTGCTTCATTTAGATTTCGAACTGTCGCATTATCTATTGGTACAGAATCCTGATACACAAGACTGACATTGACTTTAGTGTAGTGAAAATTATATCGATCTTGTTTGCGTTTTTCTCTAAGAAAAACTTTATCATCTACAACAAGTTGTAGTTTCTTATTTACACAAAATTCATACTGACCTTTAAAAAGTAAGCCAAATTCGTCATCAAGAATAAAAATAGATTCTTTTTGGTTAAAAGAAGAAGTTTGGTCGAGCTCAATGATAATAATGACTCTATCTTTTTCTTTTTTAATTGAGCAAAATACACCCTCAACTTTGTTACGTTTAGATCCTCCGACAGATTGCCAAAGAAGTAACTTATGTTCGGCTTCCCGAGGAAGTTTTAACTGAGATACAAACTCACCAATACTACCTGCTAAACGAAATTCACCCTGCATATATTCTCAATTTATTTAAGTATAGTCCTTATGATTAGAACAATTAGTCTTTGAATATATCAGAAAAAGGCCATACTCGCCAGTTCTGCAAGCATCGTAAAGAAGTCTTAAGGTTAAAAAGGACTAGCTGTTCACTCTAGTAATACCGCTACCAATATTATCAAATATAATTCGCTCAGATAAATGACTAAGCTCATTATTAATAAAGCTAACAACAGTGTCTTTAGAATGCTCGGGGTAAATCATATGGATATTTGGACCTGCGTCAATTGTGAAGTACAAAGGAACATTCTTTTGAGCTCGAAATTCTCGAATTTTTTCAATAATCGCCAAGGAGTCAGGGCGAAGAAGTATAAATGAAGGGTAAGATGTCATCATTAAGGCGTGCAGCGTGAGTGCTTCATTCTCTAAAATTTCTCCAAAAAGCTCTAAGTCTCCAGATTTCATAGAACCCAGAATTTGACGGAAATTTTCATTTGCCTGAAACTCTCTCACCTCTTTAAAGAGATGAGAATTCATAAGTTCATGCCCAACTGAGCTAGAAACTTCCTTCTCGGCAGATGATACAATAACAATGGCATCGCATAAGGAGTTAAAATTTGAATGTATATCTTGTGCCTTTATAGCAAAATCATCTGTACCTATATCAAGTTTAGTTTTCCCCCAAATAGCAAAATTAGGATAAACACTTCTTGAAGCAGAACCAGATCCAAGTCTAGCAACAGTACTCGCCTTAATTAAAAAGTCCTCAGATAAGGGTGTATGCTTGTCTTCAATCTCAATCAAACAACAAGCAAGTGCCGCCATAGCAGAAGCAGAAGAAGCAATACCGGCTGAATGTGGAAAAGAATTAGATGATTCAACATTAAACTCAATGTTTTTAAGAATTGGCAGAACATCATAAATAGATTCTGTGAATAGCTTAATTCTTTTTGCAAATTGATCATTTTCTTCACCATCAAATTTAAATGACTTTAGTCCAGGACACACTTCATTATAGCGGAAAGACACTGAAGTTTCAGTGTAGCACTTATCCAATGTCATACTGATAGAAGGATTCATCGGAAGTTGGCGACCGTGCTTCCCCCAGTATTTTACAAAGGCAATATTTGAGGGTGCTCTATAAGTAATTTTTTTAAAGTTATTGTTGAGATCCGACATGGGATAGTTCACCTTCAGTAAGGGAAAGTACCCCACCAAGTCTTTGAAAGTTTTGTAAAATCAGTTCATCAAAAGTAAAGACAGTCTCATGACCTAACTGATGAAAATATTCTTTAGTCTCAAGCTCTGATTTGTGAGAGGTGGCCATCAAAAAGTCTCCCCCCCAAGCACCTAAAGACTTAAGGGCACCCCAATAATCAGTAAACTGATCATCCTTAATTCGGGGAAGATCAATTGCTTTTGCAACAATATATTCGTGTTCAAAAATGAGTTCTTCAAAGTCTTTGAGGTCAACACAGTCAAGGATATCATCTGTAATTCGATTTAAATCTTTAATAAGTGTATCTTTATTATCACCTACAAGATCCTTATACCTTTGAATTCCCTCCCTAGAGTTTTGTTTCTTATTTGAATAAACAAAGTAGATATTATCTTTAAAGACAGGATTAAAAAGAATCGTTTCCCAGTGAGGTCCACGGCTTCTAACTTGATAAGTTATAGGTCCCATAGATTGGGCACAAGCAATGTCATAGCTTGAACCCTTAAAAGTTTTAGCCTGTAATTCGAAAGGACTAATATAGGCCCATTGAGCAATATTATAAACTAAAGTAGAGCTAGAGCCGAGCCCCCATGTAATTGGAAATTCTAAAACAGTTTCAACATACACATCAAGGTCATCTCTTAGAAAATGAATATTTTGTTTTCTAGCTTGTCTTAATATTTTCTGTAGAGTTACAACTTCAGGTAGACCTTCATCGCTCTCATTTAAGACATTAAAATGCCATAACTCAAAACTAGTTTCAAACCAACAATTGCTTTGAGTATCAAAACTTTTCCAATAAAGTTTTGGATTATTTGATGGGCGATTCTTAACATGCATTCTCTGACCAAGCTTTGTTGGCAGGGCAATAGATTTTGCACCATCTAACACGAAGTACTCTGAAGTTAAGAGTAGTTTTCCATGTCCATAAAAATATTGTTCACTCATAATCTCTCTTTATTGCAAGTGTTTGGTACTATTAACTAAATCTCTCACATTCGAGAACGTGACAGTCTTGTCTGTAAAGTAATCTTTAGCATAAGCTATTTGTTCATCTGAAGCTTCTAATTGATTCAGTATATTCAGCAGATGCATTTTCATATGACCTTGTTGAATTCCAGTCGTTGTTAAGGATCTAAGAGCACCAAAATTTTGTGCTAATCCAACAACGGCAACTATTTGCATTAACTCTTTAGCATCCGGTTGACCCAAAATTTCTAAAGTGGTCTTGGCCATAGGATGTAATGAAGTAAGACCACCAACTGTACCTAAGGCCATTGGAAGAGTCAGCTCAAACCTAAAGATTCCATCATCAAGGGTACAACTAGATAAACCTCTATATTGTCCGTCTCTAGCAGCATAGGCATGTCCACATGCTTCGATAGCTCTAAAATCGTTACCAGTAGCAACAACAACAGCGTCGATACCGTTAAAAATGCCTTTATTATGAGTAACAGCTCTACTTATATCGACCTTGGCTATCTTTACAGCTCGCTCAAAACGCTTAGCAAACATCTCAGCGTTCATACCATTTGGAAAGTCTCCAAGTTCACTGACAGGACATTCAACATAAGCGGAAACAACACATTCAGGAGTATAGTTAGAAAGAATGCTCATCACAACTTCAAGATCTTTCTCAGAGTCACTGAAAGACTCATACTCTAAAGCTAGTTCTTGTAAGCGCCCTGCCATAACTTCAAGAACAGAATTAATAAAATTCGCACCCATTGCATCACAAGTTTCAAACTTACCTTCAACTTGAAAGTAGTTATCCAATTCAGAAGTTTTATCTTTTAGGACTAGATCAACAACCCCACCACCTCTTTTCTCCATATTTGAGACTAAGTCTTTAACGGAAAAGAGTAGAGCTGATTTATTAAGATTAAAAAAGTTAAATAATTTTTTCTTATCACCCTTCCAAATAAAGTGAATATGACCAACCTTATTAGTAGAGAGAACACGAGTCTTAAAACCACCTCTATCTAGCCAAAACTTAGCACTCTTACTAGCGGCAGCAACTACTGAACTCTCCTCAATAACAAGAGGAATAGTATAGATTTTATCATTTATAGAAAAATTTGGCGCAAGCCCATATGGAAAGATAAAATTTGAGACTGTGTTTTCTGAGAACTCATCAAAGAGTTTTTGCTTACCAGAGTCTGGGTGCCAATAACTTTCGATGCAGTTAAGAAACTTCTGATCATCAGAAGCAACCTGAGACTTTAACCACTCTATTTTTTCAACTTTTGATAACTTTGAAAATCCACTAATTTTATTCACTAAACCCTCTTTAAAAATGCGTTAGCCATCAAAAGACAATCTTTATACTCAGCGACATACTCTCTCAAGTAATCATAGTCCTTCATAGCATACTTTAAAAATCCTGAAGCTACGCCCACAACCGAGTTTGCATTTAACTGCTGAAGTAATCTGTAAGCATCAAGTGGTGACTTAACACCCCCAGAGATAATAAACCTCTGACATTTATCTGCATCAGATCGTAACTCATTTACGAAAGTGACCATTTCCAATGCACTGTGACCTATATGTCCAAATTCATTCCGATGTGCTCTTTTACCTGATTCATCCCCTAAAAGTCTAGCCTGTTCTAGTAAAGTGAAATTTGTACCACCAAAGGCACCAAACTCAATAGCAGCAAGAGGAAGATCCATAAGTGATTTCAGACTCTTAGGTCCAAAACCTTGTCCTACCTCTTTTACAATTATCTGATAAGAGCTTTGGGCAAGTACGGCTTTGATGCTCTCAAGAGGAGCTCGCTTAAACCGGTCTCCTTCAGGCTGATTCCACTCTTGGAGCGGATTTACATGAATAATAATTCCATCTGCCTTAAGGGACTTTGTTATATTGTCTATTTCAGATAACGAGTTAGCGTCAACTAGCTCTTCGATTTGCGCAATTCCAAAATTAGTAAATAATGGAGCTTCTGGCATAAGGTGCTTTATATCAAAGTCACCAAAGCGGTTATTGTCATCAAGTAAAGGCCTACATGAACCAAGACCAAGGCCCATACCGAATTCACCACAAGCTTTAGCAAGGTTGGTATTAATAACAGAGGCCATCTCTGTACCACCAGTCATGCTTGAGACCCATACGGGCATCTTAAAGTTCATTCCAAGGAACTCTCTATCCAGTTGTCCGTTATCAGTGGGGTGAGCTTCCATTAAGGGCTCGTAGGCAAAACCATCCATTAAAAACTGTTCTGAGGGTACAGAGTTAAATGCCATTTCAATATGATCTTTCTTTCTATCTTTACTCACTACTTGGGTCCTATAATTAAGATAAATTCTCTCTTCGAATTACTAAGTTTCTCTTTAATAGCACTTATAGCACCTCTGTACAATTGCTCATCAACCTTGTTCAGGTCCAGTCCAACAAATATTTGTCGCTTTGCACCTAAAAGCTCTAATTCCTCTAAAACCCTAACTAATCTATAAGGTGTATCCATAAGAATACTCATCTCAGGTTGCTTTAGAATTCGCTTCAATGCACTTGATCTTTCAGGCTTCTTAATAGGAATAAAACCTTCAAATATAAAGCGTGCATGGGGAAAGCCGCTGAGAGCAACTGCCAAAGCAATTGAGTTTGAAAATGCCGTAGCAGTAACCTTTACTTTATTTTTATGACAGAGATCTACAAGTAATTGTCCCGGATCACAAAATGCTGGCAATCCACAATCACTCATGAGGATAATGTCTTTTCCAGCTTTAAGCTCCTTAATCATAAGAGGAGATAACTCCCCCTGGGTATGTTCATTAAAAAGAACAAATTCCTCAATACAATCTCTAGGAAGCCCGTAATTAAGCCAACGTCTTCTCCCTACTCTTTCTTCTTCAATAAGAATAATACACCCATTATTTACCTTATTTAGGATAATTTCTTTTGTCTCAGGGTTGAGAGTATTAATATCATCAATAGGTGTAGGTATTAATGTCAGTATTCCACTCATGCTAACTCCTCTAGCAGATTACAAAAGAGATCAGGTCTATGGAAATCAGGTTTGATCTCAGAATTAATTTTTAAAGCAAAAAAATGTTGATTCCCCTTAGGGCCTAAACAAGTAAAAATATTACCGTACATTAATGCATCTGATTTCCCTGGAATATCATCAAGAGCGATGGCGATAGTGATTTCAATAAATTCTGAAGATTCTTTAACGTTAACTGTAAAGTCTAATTCAGCTTCAGCTACCTTAATAGTCTCTTCTCTAGGCTTAATAACTCTTAAGGCAAACCTTTGAGATAAGGGTGAAGCTTGTATCTCTAAGTACTCTCCAGATTCCTGCCCTTTCTGCAAAAAAGCCTCTACGACATCAAATTCCCATAGTCCCCAATTATCAAGGTCAGTAGTTGAAAAGTCATTGGAGGTATTGAGTTTGGGGGAAATCACTCTATAAGTGATTTTTAAATATTTAGAGTCTGAATTTATAGCGACAGAAACACTGTATTCATCTGAGATATTTGAATGATGTTGATGTAATTTATGCATATAACCTTATAAAAAATCCCTTACTTGATGACAAGAGACTATGAATAAATTATTAAGCACTTATGAAAGAATTCTTCTTAGTTTGTCCCATTGGACTTGAGTCCCTTGTTGCACGTGAAATTGAGCTAAAATACCCCTGTTTACTTCAAAGTGGTCAAATCAAGATAGCACAAGCACATCCTGGAGGGCTTGAGGTTCACGCCGAGACAAGCATAGGTTTGGGTCTTAATATAACCCTTAAAACTCCTAGTAAGATCTTAATGCGAGTAAAAGAGCAGAAGTGCCGTGACTATCCCAAGCTTTTCAATATCATTAAGAAGATCAACTGGAAGGAAATCTTTCTTCAGACTAATATTACCTTTGTTTGTCACACCTCTGAATCAAGGATTATTCACACAGGTAGAGCTGAAAGTACCTGCACAGAAGCTCTAAATGCCTATTTTGAAGCCAATAAAATAAAAGAGAAGCAATTAGTTAAGTCTAAAGACTATCCTGCCCAGAGAGTCTATATACGCATCCATCAAGATACCTTAACTATAAGCCTTGATACATCTGGCGATCTCATGCACATTAGAGGAGATAGAAGCTATAGAGGACATGCCTCAATTCGTGAAAATATAGCATCCTTATTATTATTGAAATTATTAGCTGATCATAAGAGCGATACGAATCTTATTGATCCAATGTGTGGGACGGGTACTTTTCTATTTGAAGCTTTAAACTTTGAAAGGCCCAGTAAACGAAAGTTCCTATGTCACTACTTTAAGCAAAATGAAATGCAATTTGATAACGCTCTAACAGAGAATATTATGCCAAATAAATTGTTTGGAAGAGATATCGATTCAGAGGTTATTAAGAAAAATAAGAGTTTAGAGAGCACCATAGACTTTCAAGTTGAGAATATCCTTGAAGAAGATGCAGAGAAGACTATAAGCGGAAAGAATATAGTTATAATAAATCCTCCCTACGGTAAAAGAGTAAAAATTACTGGAGATAAGATTGAGTTCTTTAAAAAACTTATAAAAGCGATCCAACTCAAATACAAACCTATCGACATAGGGATGATCATTCCGAGAGATTTTGCCAGCAAGATAAAGGCCGATCAAAGGATACCTTTTAATCAAAATGGGATAAAGGTTGAATTTCTCATCATATCTACAAAACTGTAAATAATCTATTCACCCACAGTAAATTTTACAAAGCCTCTCCCAAATAATCAGTTCATCTGTCACACAAATAGAATTTAAAACTCAGAAAAAAGGACAACTTAATGAAAAGACTATTTATAGCGATAACACTACTCGCTTCACTATCATCTTTTGCAGCAGTAGAGAATGGCAAGTACCAATTAACTGATATTTATTGTAATGGAAATCCAATCAAACAAGATGTTAAGGCCAGTATACTAGATAGAATGGATGATGATCTAACAGTCTTAAATATAACTGCCAATAATGTTGTACTTAGCTCTGTTGATGAATGTAGCGCAAGTAGGGCCATCTACTCTATAAATGACAGGGAGTACTCAACTAGAATGCACTTCAGAAGTGAGAAACTAGTAAACTTTCCAGATAGTTGTCCAAATACTGTCAGAATGAAAGATAGTTCTGACTTACTAATTGAGAGTGTAACAAGTTCTAAGATTGAGTTCTTTTTCTCAGAGCTTAAGGTAAACAAAAATATATGTAATAAAAAGCTAGTATTTGTATTTGAAAAATAGGCTTTAAACAAAGATATAATTGACTAATAGGGCCTATCATCTGATAGGCTTCTCCTAAGTAAATATGCTAAAACTGTCTAAAAATTAGACACAAACTTTATAATAACGACACTCTCCCCCCATCTAATACCCCTAAATCACATCTAGAAACTTGGCACAGCTATTGTATATATAATGGTAAGCAATTAATGCTTTAAGCAGGAGAGAGAGAAATGAAAACGAGAGCAAAATCATTTTTAAAACTGCTAGTAACTGTAACAATGCTAGCAACACTATTTACCAGTTGTGGTAAAGAAAACGAATCAGGCGGTAGCGGTAGCGGCAGCAACAGCAGCAATACCACTGTAGCAGGAAATGGAGGCGGAGACTTACCAAGTAATTGGTTAGCTACACTTCAAAATGAGTACCCTTGTGTGAATGCCCAATACAATGGCGGAAGCAATCGTAACACAAGAGTTAGATCTCAAATGAGTTTACAAGGTGCTGTTAATGTTAATGCTGGGTCAATCCATGTCGGTGTAACAATGGAAGGCGATATTGCAGTAATATCAAGATCAGGGAATAACTCAATACTAGAAGTCTATGCTTGTCAGAGACCTTCAATTAACTTGAGTCAACAACCTCAACTTAATCAATCACCAATTATTAACTCTTCTCAATCATGTCAAGTGAGTGAGATCAGCGCTTTAAATGTATATCTAAATTCAAACTATGGAACATACCTTTTAGCATTCTTCCCGATAGGACTTAGTTCTCCATCGAGTTTATGTCAAAATGCGAATCAGTACCCAGGTAATTACTAAAAAAAATCAAAACGGACAAAAAGAACAAAGATTACAATTTTCATGCAGTAATAAACCACTGCATGAATCTCTCTCTTAAATGCGCAAGGAGCTCTCGCCTTGCGTATTTTTTAGTTTATAAGGGATTTACTAAATAGACTTGTGACTTAGGCCAAACACCACTCATATAATTCATCAACATTAACTCATGACCATCACTAGATTCAGAATCATTTAAAGCAGCATCCTGCAGTTTATGAACTTTACAAAAAAGCTCTTTCCCTTCAGGGGTTATAAATTTAAGACTACAATCCTTAGTCATAAGAGAGGCTTGTCCTTTAATATTAATGGCAAGGTACTCGCCTTTTAAAATCTCAATCACTTCACCGATATAACTTGAATCCTTTCTTTGAATTCTATAGTTCTTAAGTTTTTTGAATAAAACATCAGATTTATTTATCTGATAGTAGCCACGTATAAGGTCATTTTTATAATCAGCTTTTATTGAATCTGTATTGGGATCAACTTCCGTACTTGATAATAGACCTGCTATCTTTGGAAGTAAGCTCAGATCTTCTTCAAACCTCAGGTCTACTCTCAGATAGTTAAGACCTAGTTCTTTTAGCTCCTTTAGTTTATCCAGCAGGAATAAATCCTTTATATGATACATGAATGTTCCATGGCCATTTTCTACAAGCGGGAAACCTTTATGGGGAGATTCTTCAGACTCTCCAATAGCTTCAAGTCGATCAGCATGATAATTAACCTTCTCATTTTCACCATCAAGAAGTGGAGACAATAGTTTCCTTGGTGAGTAGAATAGTAAAATTTTTCCAAGAACAAGATATTCAATATCACAGTCAAGCTTATCTATATATTCCGCCAAAGTGATCTTACTAAGTTCAATTGAAATGACTAGGCGATCAAGTCTATTCCCAATATATGAAACCCACTTATTTAATCCAAGTAGATTATGGTTTCCTGTTTCTGCAATAAATTGAATTTGAAAATTTGTTTCAGTAAGAACAAACTCAAGAACTCCTTCATCTTGAACTCTGACACAGTCTATAAGAGAATCATCAATAGTTTTAAATATATCTATGGCCTGATAGATTTGATTCTCAGTATAAAGGACATCCCACTCAAGAGTTACCCTCAAGCCTAATTTTTTTGCCTGGACTAAAAGCTCTGTAGTATCAGCTAGATTCAGTTTTGAATTGCGATTAAGGTCCTTAGGACCGATAATAACCTCTTGGCAGTTACTATCTTTAATAAGAGATAAATCATGAACTGAATTTGCGTAAGTTATAAGATTCATGAAAGAACCTTCAATCTTACGATATTATTCGCCTCACAGAATCCACTAAAAGGTATTTTGACTAAAGTTGATGGATTAGTTCTTTCAATAGCGGTATTATTCATAAGGCGCATTTGATTTATTTTAATCGTTGCAGTCGCTCCCTTAAAAGGAATAAGTTCAACTTCATCACCAATATTGAAAGCATTTCGAACTTCAATAATAATTTCATCTTCATTTGCTCGGTCCAAAACTCTTCCAACAATGGCATAGTTAGAGTCTTTGTCATGTACTCTTTCGTCAAAGATTGTATCGGTAGCAGCTTTCTCTACTAGATTAGCTGGAGCGTAAGTTCTATGCTTCACTTTTTTAAGCTCCGACTCCCATTCAACTATTTTGTCGGATAAGAAATGACCATTTTCTTTATAATATCTTAGGGCCTCTGAGTAAACTTTGGACATCGTTGCAGCATACAGATGACTCTTCATACGTCCTTCAACTTTAATACTATCAATTCCGGCTTCTATAAATTTTTCAAGAACTCTAAGTCCATTCAGATCAGTTGAGCTCATAAAATAATGATTCTTTTTTTCAAAGTCCATATCTTCAAACTTCAAGCTATATTCAAAGCGGCAGCTGTGAGCACATCCACCCCTATTGCTATCACGACCTTGTGTAAAATTAGAAATGACACAATTTCCTGAAAATGCCATACACATTGATCCATGAACAAACATTTCGATTTCTATGTCAGCATCTTTTTTAATTTTTGCAGCTTCATCAATTGAGACTTCACGTCCAAGTACGATTCTTGTCACCCCCATCTTTTTCCAAAGCTTTGCGGAATAGCTATTTAAGCAACTGGCCTGAGTAGATAAGTGGATTTCAAGGTTAGTGTGAGCTTTTATTGTCTCGATAACACCTAAGTCAGAAACAATAACCGCATCAATCGCTATTTCTTCGAGATATTTTATAAATGGAACGAGCTCATCTAAATCTTTATCGTGGAGGAAACCATTAAGCACAACATAAACAACAGCGTCTCGATCATGAGCAAAGGTCACACCCTCAAGGAGCTCTTCATCGGTGAAATTGTCTGCGGCTGATCTAAGTCCAAACTTAAGTCCACCAAGATACACCGCGTTAGCCCCGTAACTTATTGCTACTTTTAATTTATCCAGATTACCTGCAGGTGATAAGAGTTCCGGAACATTTATTGTCATAATTTCATCCATTTACATTAGGGGGCAATAATATAAAATATAGGCTATAAGACAAGCATAAGGTTTAGAAAATTGAAAAAAATACTCACAATTATCATAGTTTTTCCACTCGTGCTCGGCTCAGCTTTTCTTTTGGACCGATATAATAAAAATCTAACAAAGATAACACCATATCCATTTGAGTTCACCGCGCCACTTTTAGATAAAAATATTGAGTTTGCACCTATTGTTATCATAGGTGACCGTCTTTCAAAGCGTCTTAGCTCCTTTATTCCAGAACTTACGGAGAAACTTTCAGTAAAACTATCTAAAGCTATTAAAATAAAGACATTTGCACAGGATGGAGAAAACATTCATCGATCACTGCAAAAGCTAAAAGAGCTCTCTAAAATGCCTCTTATCATTATATATATGGGAAATAATGATGAGTCCTATGAGCGCCTATACCAGTTTAAAGACGCAGGACTTGTGAAGCGTAATTTTAAACTTTTTGATAATGACTACGCTAAAACTGGTATGCTCATTGCGCCCTTTTTATCGAGATTCATCTACAATCCTACTTCCAGGGTAGAGCTTGGACCCCATACGAAGCATTTTGATAAAGAGTTAAGTGACGCGCGTATTCAAAATATGTGGTCAATAAACTTTAGACTATATGAGGCAGCTTTAAATGAGATGTTTAACCTAGGTAAACGGAAAGGTTCAATCATTATCCCCATAACAAGCCCATTAAATTATAGGACACTCCCAAAGAGAAGTTGCTATGGTGCCATTGATCAAGACGGATCAAAGGACCTGAAGGCCTTACAAAAACTCATAAAATCTGGACGATATAGGGATGCTGAAATTTTGTCCAAAGACCTAATTTTACTCCACCCAAGTCATTCAGCAGTACTTCATGGCCATGCTCAAGTAATGCTAAAGACGGGAAAACAAAAGCAGGCCATAAAGTACTTTAAGCAGGCCATTGCCTTTGACTGTGGAAATAAGTATGGAAATCCTGTCTATAATTCTATCCTCAAAAAATACGCTGATAAATACAATATTACCTACTTTGATTTCGAAGAAATGATCAATAAGAATATAGCTCAAGCTGGGGTATTTCAAGATGAGGTCTACCCCCAAGATATTTATTATCAAAATTTAATAGATGCACTTGCAGATAGAATCAAAAACCTGCTAAAATTATAATATGGACAATAAAACAACAAAAATTACTATAAAAAAAGATCAAGTTCTTTGTCGTGCTGGTGATGAGTCTTACGACCTCTACCTTGTCGTAACAGGCCAGCTTATGGTCTGTTCTCGTTCAGGAAAAATGGTTACACCGATAGCTTATCTATCTGATAATGAGTATTTTGGTGAAATGTCATTTATTGATAAACTGCCACGTTCAGCAGATGTTATTGCAATTGAGGATACAGAGCTAATAAAAATTCCAAGTGGCCTTAAACAAAAAAGCCTACCTACCTGGTTATTAATTATGGCCAAAGGTATGACTGGTAAAGTCAGGTTGTTAGATGACGTCATTAGAGATAAAGGAATCAAAAGAAAGAATTTAGACTCTATCGAGCCACTTACTATCGATGAACAAAGACATTACTACCAACTACTAGATAATTAATAATGACGCAAAATAATCCCTGGACCAGCGAAGATTCACTGAATACCTATCAAATACCTAGATGGGGTGAAGGCTATTTTGGTATCAATAACTCTGGAAACCTATGTGTCTACCCAGATAAAAACCCTGCTGGGCCCATCATGAATATCAAGGATATAATTGATGAGGTCAAAAAAGAGGGTTTAGAGTTTCCTATCGTTTTTAGATTTCACGATATCTTGCGATCACAAGTAAAAAAACTTAATGAGACTTTCAACGAAACTATAAAAGAAGCAAACTTCCAAGGTGAGTACTGCGGTGTCTACCCAATAAAAGTTAATCAGTTACGTGAAGTCATTGAAGAAATAACAGATATAGGAATGGATTATCGCTATGGCCTTGAAGCTGGTTCAAAGCCAGAGCTTTTAACAGTACTAGCTTACAATAAAAACCCCCGGTCTCTTACCATACTTAATGGCTATAAAGACCGTGAATATATAGAACTTGCACTACTAGGACGACAGATTGGCAGAGATGTCATCATTGTCGTTGAGAAACTTAGTGAAATTCATACTATAATGTCTGTTGCAGCTGAAATGAATGTTGAACCTGTTATAGGCGTTAGAGCAAAGCTTAGTACCAAGGCGGGTGGTAAATGGTCTGAGTCATCTGGAGACTTTGCAAAATTTGGACTCTCTGTTCCTGAAATCCTAGACCTTATTCAACTACTAAAAGATGAAGATAAGCTCCACTGGCTTAAACTTTTTCACTTTCATGTGGGGTCTCAGATTCCAGATATCAGAATGATAAAAGAATGTCTTACTGAAGGTGCAAGGATTTATACAAATCTACGAGAACTAGGTGCACCTATTGAATACTTCGACGTTGGTGGTGGGGTTGGAATAAATTACGATGGAACAATGTCAAATAGCAGCTCTTCAACAAACTACACATTGGATGACTATATAGGTGATGTTGTTTATATTTTAAAAGATATTTGTGATTTAAATAATACTCCTCACCCCAATATAGTATCGGAGACAGGGAGAGCTATTGCGGCCCATCACTCATGTGTCATAACTAATGTATTTGGTAAAATTAATCTAACAGATAAAAGAGTTGTAGATACGACTCCTAACGATAAAGATAAACTCATTATCAAAAAAATAAAGGCGCTATCTACAGAGCTAAATGAAAAAAATTATCAAGATATCTATAACGACGCTTGTATCATAAAAGATGAGGCAATCTCAGGTTTTAAACTAGGCTTAATTAATCTAACTGAAAGATCAATTGTAGAGTCTTTATATTGGAATATATGTAATCGAATCATAGAAATGACCCAAGATGAAGAATATGTACCAGATGAGATAAGAAGTCTTAAATCTGTTTTAGCAGATAAGTATTTATGTAACTTTTCTTTATTTCAATCTGCACCAGATGCCTGGGCAATTGACCAAATTCTCCCTATTGTTCCTATAACAAGACTAAACGAGCAACCCACAAATGAATGTACTTTAGCAGATATTACATGTGACTCTGATGGAAAAATTAATCACTTCCTAGGTAGTGATGGAAACAGATCAACACTACCTGTTCATGACCTCAAAGATAAAGAAGAATATTATCTTGGCCTATTTCTCACAGGTGCCTATCAAGATATCATGGGTGATATGCACAATCTATTTGGACGACTTAATGAAGTTCATGTTTACTGTGATGATGAAGATCCTACAGACTTTTATATTGAGGAGATTATCAAAGGTAATTCCGCCTCGGATGTTTTAGAAATAATGCAGTATAACTCTAAAGAGATGTGCAAAATCATTAAAGTAGATGTAGATAAAAAAATCAAAGAAGGAAAAATAAAGCCACGTCGAGGTGTTAAACTCACTGACTTCTATGAGAAGAGTATCACAGGCTACACTTATTTAAGTTCTGAGAAATAGTTTTCATTTTTAAATTCTAAAGCATATTCCAAGTAAGATTTATAATGTGTTGAGTACTGAGTTATTTCCTCAATACTTAAAGCTCTTTTAACAACTGCAGGACTTCCAATAATGAAGCTTCCATCTGGGTAAATTTTCCCCGGAGGAACGACACTTCCAGCTGCTACCAAAGAATTTTCACCTATGACGGCCCCATCTAAAATTTTTGCTCCCATGCCGATTAGACAGCCATCACCAATCTTGCAGGCATGTAAAATCACACTATGACCTATGGTTACATTTTCTCCAATATGAAGAGAGTCTTTCTCTGTTACATGAAGCATCGAGAGGTCTTGAATATTAGTATTTTTGCCAATAATAATTTCATTTACGTCTCCACGTAGAACGCAGTTAAACCAAATATTAGCACTGTCATTCAATAAGACACGTCCAATAATATCAGCCGAAGGGGCAACAAAAGAAGAAGGTGAAATTTCAGGCTTATAATCCTTGTAAGTATATAGTGGCATTTTTAATCACTCCAATGTATATAGAAAATATGACAAATGTAATACTAGCAAGTAAATCTCCTTATCGTAAACAGCTCTTAGAAAGGCTAAATTTTGACTTTGATTGTGTTAATTCTGATTTTGATGAAAGTTCATTAAAAGGAGAAATCACTGATCCATATGAGCTTACGCGTCAATTATCTATAGCTAAGGCGAAAGCAATTGAAAAAGATTTTCCCACATCGATTATTATTGGATCTGATCAAGTCTGCTATTTTGAAGATACAATACTCGGAAAAACAGGGTGTTATGACAAGTCACTGGAGCAATTATCAAATATGAGTGGTAAGACTCATGAGCTATACACCAGTTACGCCATCATTTATCAGGGAACACAGATAGTTCATACCAATATTACCAAATTAAAGATGAAAAACTTGACTGAATTACAGTTAAAGAAATACTTAAGTACCGATAATCCCATTGACTGTGCAGGTTCATATAAACTAGAACTTAAGGGCATATCTTTAATGGAAGAAATTAATACTGTTGATGAGACGGCCATTATAGGCATCCCAATCTTATCTCTGTCTAAGGACTTGAGTAAGCTCGGTATAACAATCCCAAGGGATGTCTAAGCAAAGATCAATATGAGGAGATGGAATGCTTTTAATTAAAAAACTATGGATTATTGAAGACATGGTAGATCTCCAACCAATATACAAGCATATTTTTGATCAAGAAGAAAATGTCATTACTTTCTTTAAGTCCTTTGATGAGTTTAGAAAATCTTATTCAAATGAAAAAAATCATCCAGACCTCATTATTGCTGACATCATGTTGGAAGATGGACACTTCTTTAAATTGTTAAATGAATCCGATATCACATTAACAGTACCTTATCTCGTAATCTCATCATCAGATGACTTAGACACTATAAGATCAGCTTATCAAGCTGGGGCGATAGACTATATTTTAAAGCCATTTAATCAAAACGAAATCCGTGCAAAGGTTGAAAGGCACTTACAGAATATAGATGAAAAAAATCAAGAATCATCAAAATCACTTGAGGCGCTAAACTTAGATCTTACGGACTTCACCAATAAAGAAATCAAGATCATTGAAAGCTTTAATATTAAAGATGAAAAAACACTTCACAGAAATGAGATCGTAAAAGTTATCTGGAAAAATATCGCTATTCATCCAAATACATTAGACGTGCATATTTATAATCTTAGAAAGAAACTTAAGCCATACAATTACATTATAAAAGCTGTAGGAAATGGACTGTTCAAGTTTATAGATAACCGCCCGGACAAAGCTGTTGAATCAGCAAGTGAAGCTAGCTCTGAAGCCTATTAAGATACCTCTACAAACTCTGACAAAAGTATCTATAATGCTCACTCTTCTAGTAGCTAAATCAAGCTATGGGAGTACTATTAAAGATACGTCATTAAGTACTATAAAGGCAATTATAACAGGCATCTCGAGCTCCAAGAGCATGATCAAGACACATGGCTGTGCTTATCAAAAAGAAAAATGGCCAGCAATAGTACTTACCAAAGAACCATTTACGGAAGTGATTAGCTATAACAAAGATTGTGATATCGCAGGTAAGTATACAGTGAAAATGGATCAGTACTTCCCAGTAAAGTTGACTGTAAAAAATCAAAAAGAAATAAAGTCCATAAGTGGAAAGCTGAAGTTTGAAGTCGTTTTTGAGGATCAACCATTACTTAAGATTCAAATGCAAGATATGCTGCTAAAGTCTACGAAAGATATAAAGTTCAATTTAAGTTACGGCGTCTATCTCAACCCAATGGATGCTAATCCTCTTCAAAATCATAAAGGCGGAGAACTCTTTGTAAGATCGATTGGACCTAAGAAGATTTATAAAAGGTTTCCTTTAGATGCCGCCACTTTCAAGTAACTCTTTTAGTTCCTGTTTTTCCTGATCAGAAATCTTTTCATCCACCTTTTCAGGTGCTGGAGCTAAACTTACAGGCTGAGATCTTTCTAAAACTCTAGAATAGTTTCTCTGGTAAGCCTTAGAAACTTTTGCAAAAATACCATCTGCATCATTTCCAAGCAGTGCCCTATTATTCCTAGAATTAACAAGTATGTTATTCATATCGTATCTATTTAAACCGCTATCATCCATAGAGCCGAGACTTTCAGCCTGTTCTGCGACTTTCTTCATACCGGCACGAAGAGATCTTCTTCTATTGGCAGCATCAAACTTTTTAAAAGTAAAAGGTGTAATATCGCTTCCACCACCTCCTGAACTAGAACTAGGAGTAGAGTTAGTTGATGCTACAGCAGCAGGTTCCGGAGTCGAGGCACTTCCTCTAGATCCTCCAAAACCTTTAACAGCAAATGTGTTCAAAGGTTTAGAAGCATTTAAATTACCTTTCCCAGAAGAATTAAGTGAAAGCTGATCCGCTTTACTTAAACTACCTACTCTATCAGCAATTTCAGAGTTTTTTGTGAGTTCTGATTTATTCGTTATAGCAGAACTTAGACCAGCATTTAATGCTTTAAGCTCGGCATCATTGAATGTTCCAGATTTCTTTGCTTCTGCAAATTGGGACTCAAATGCTTTTACATCCACATCTCCATTAAAGTCTAGTTTTGCAAACATATCATAAAAAGGTTTTCTAAAAGTAATATTACTAGATCCTGAAGCAACCCCAGCATCACCAAGTGATTGATACTCGCTTGCTAACTGATCTTGGTTGTTTTGATAAAGTGTCAAAACTTCATTAACTTCTTGAACCTTATTCGCAGTTAACTTTCTAATTGTCTTCATTGAGTCAGCAACCATACGGAAATACTCTGAAAGGTTTGCTAACGGATACCCCATATAGTTTTCAGTGGTAACACGACTCCATTGGAAGTGAATATCATGAACATACTGTGCAAAATTTTGAGCATCTTCATCTGTTTCAAATAAGTGTTTAAAACCAATATCATTTTCTTTAAAAGATCCAGCTGGAGCACCACATTCTGCTAAGCTATCACACATAGCATATTTCTTAGAGGCTGCAATAACGGCGTTAATTTTATCATCATCAAATGTGACTTCTTGGAATACACCATCGTTTTTTGGTCTTGGATAAAAATAACCAGCATCCATGGCAATATCAAGTGGGTTATATGTATTCATCCAAGTTTTTCCCGCTCCATAAGAGAAAGTATGATAGACACCTCTTTTAGAGTTACCTGTCTGAACTTTTATATCCCCTCGTAAAAATGTAAGAGCATCTATACTTCCATGATTCATCATTTCATCAAAGCTAGAATTATAATTATGCATAACTTCTAATGATACATGTTTAGAGTCCACAAAAAGAGGTAGTGTTGGGTCAATAATATAAGTACTCTTTTCTGTTGGGTCTTCTTTTTTAACAAGGTATCCAGATTTAATACAAGTTGATGCTCTAGAAAATACATCACAACTATATTTATCTGACCTTTTATTTGTAAATCTTGGACCTACGAAAATTCGTTCAAAGCGAAAAAACATTTTTCTACATACACCAAGAAGCTTCCTAATACATTTTGGCTCTTCTACAATATCAGCGAACTTAGGTTGAGCATCAATTGGTGTTGGGTTGTCTTCATATTCATGCCAAGCTGCTTCAAGTGCGTCCGCAACGGTTGCAAAACCATTAACACCTTGAGGTTTCTTAAACTTAACCATATTGAACATTTTAAAAGTTAAGGCTTCCAAGAAAGCTGTAAAGAACGAAACATTCTTAATCATTCCCCATTTATACAAAGTAACCGTATTTGCCTCAGGATATAATTTTACGACATCACCATTCTCCACACGATCCATATAAACTTTATGAAAATTGATTTCATCAATA
The DNA here is from genome assembly GCA_913058265.1 of uncultured Oligoflexia bacterium. GTDB lineage: Bacteria > Bdellovibrionota > Bacteriovoracia > Bacteriovoracales > Bacteriovoracaceae. The sequence continues at coordinate 21,909 of CAJXPQ010000016.1, read as the reverse complement.
TTTTTACTCAGTTCCTCTAAAAACATTTCATCTTTATAAGTATCCAGAAATTTACTTGTTAAGGCTTCACGTCTAAAAGTAAGGTAGTCAATCAAAAGTTTTTGATGAGAAAGGCCAATCGCTCCCTTATCAACTTCTTCAATTTCAGCTTCGGACTGTCTTTGCTCCCCAGCTGCATCATTAACGGTTTTAATGGATGTACCATCAATTTTACTTTCACCTTGTCCAGCTTTAAACGCCAGCTCTGATCGCAGTTGAGCAGCTTCCTCGATACAACTATTTTCAAAGAATGCTTGTTTCTCTGCTGAAAAACTACTCGGGCCAAATATGGCAATACACTTACAACCAAGTCTTTTATTAATATCTACTAATTCACGCTCATAATCAGAACGATTTGATCTAAAACTTTGTGCTATTTTATTCGCACCTTCAAAAATATTACCTTGGTACTTTTCTTTTCCACCACTCTCGGTAGATTGATAATCAAAATCTAAATACCATAGATCTGAATTCCCCTTATGTGAGTAATTAAATTCAAAACCTCTCAGAAAAATTTCTGCATTCCTAAGTTCATATGAAGCATCTCTCCAAGAATCATTAAATGCATTAAATTCACATTTTTTGATATCTGAATAAGTCTTTGAAGTTACTTCAGGATAACCATATTCTTCAGCATATTCTTTCGTGTTTATTTCGGTACCACTGTCACCAACAGTATCAGTCGCCAAGAAAGAAGCTTTCAATTCATCAACAACAACAACACAAGCCTCATATGCAGGACTTGGTATATTATCTACTTTGGGGTGATTAGCAGTACAATCGGCGAACCCTTTATCTATCTGAGCTTGTTGTTCATCAGTAAGAGTTGACTCTGACTCTGGTCCTGCAGCATAAGCAGAGTTAAAAGGATTTAGATTATGTGAAAGAGTTTTAAAAATATTCTTTACACTATTGATATATGAAGTTGAATTATCAACAGGCCTAAGCATCAAACACTTTAACCCTTCTTTATAGAAGCCTGGACAACATTTATCTTGCGGAAGTACATCGTCACCAAAAATCTTACAATCTTGACATTTATACTTATCGCTAGATATTGATTCTTTATAGCAGATACCTTCTAAACAAGGATCTCCTCTTTTTGAACATTGCTCATTTAGTTGATAACCTCTTGTACATTTAAGCGTTGGTGCACATACGCCAGCTTCAGCAATTGAAGCCTTATTACAAACACCAGAACAACAATTACTATCCTGAGTACATTCATTTCCGCGAAATACACATTGATTGTTTTCAACGAGATAATTATTAGTGACTCTAAACGTTCCTTGGCAACAAATTTTTGAAGTTGCATTATCATTCATCCGTGCACATTTATTAGGAAGAGATTTAATTTTATTAAAATATGATTGAAACAAACTCGTATACTTTTGTTTCCATAGATCTTTATTTACTAAGTTAGCAGCAGTTGTTGATTCTTCTAATTCAATTAGTTTTTTATATTCATTTTCCCAAAATTTCTTATTATCCTTTGAAACATAACCCGCCTTAAAGTGTACTTGAACTTTTCTATAAAAATTATCTTCAAGTTGCTTTGGAAGAAAATCGATTTGAGCATTCGTTCCTTCTGGAACTTTAAATATTAATTCAATTTCAGCAAATGTTTTATCTGACTCAGCTTTAGGCATGACAAAGACACTCTGAGGTGCAAGCGCCATCTGGGCTTCAAGGTATTTGATATCCCAAGCAAGTGCATTGGAGCTCAACAAGATAAATATTAATAAAGATAGCTTTTTCATAATCTCCATTTTATATGAGTTCTTTATCGGTCAGATTTATATAATGTTAAATACTTGAATTTATAAGAATATTTAGGCAATATAATGACTATTATTGCCAATATTTTGTGTATTTTAAGCTATAATTGCAGAATACAACCAATTATAAAGCCATATTAAGGAGAAATATATGAATCCATGTCCTTGCGGAAGTGAAAAAGAGTACGAAAATTGCTGTGAGAAATATCATAAAGGTGAATCTAAGGCCGAAACGGCGGAATTACTCATGAGAGCAAGGTATTCAGCATTCGCTAAGAATCAAGTCCAATATATTGCAGATACCCATATTCCTGGAACAAAAGACTTTAATGCTGATGAAGCAGCTGAATGGGCCACAACAAGTACCTGGAAGGGTCTTAAAATTGTTAATACAAAACAGGGCCAGGCAGAACACGATAAAGGTGTTGTAGAATTTCAAGCACTATACTCAGATAAAGAAAATACTGACTACCTTCACCACGAAATATCTACTTTTAAAAAAATTGATGGTGCTTGGCACTACGATGAAGGCCAGATTGTGGGAACAGGTCCTATCAAAAGATCAGCGCCAAAAGTTGGAAGAAATGAGCCTTGCCCATGTGGATCAGGTAAAAAATCAAAAAAATGTTGTGGAGCTTAATCACAAGTGACAACTTGTGTTTGGGGAAACGAAAATACCGAATATTTTAATCACCTATCACCTGAAACTGTTCTGAATTCAATTGAGTCATTAGGCTTCTCTACCACTGGTAGAGTTATGCAACTTGGCTCAATGGAAAACAGAGTGTTTGAAGTAGAAGTTGATGATGTAGAAATTAATAATGTAAGTGATCAGTTTCGAATATTAAAATTCTATAGACCTGGAAGATGGACAAAAGCTCAAATTCAAGATGAACATGATTTTCTTTTTGATCTTGTCGAAAACGATATTCATGCCATTGCACCGTTAAAAATTGATGGTGAGACTGTCTTTGAAACAAAGGAAGGATTATTCTTTACTATCTTTCCCAAGAAAGGTGGTAGGGCCTGTGACGAATGGAATGATGAACTACTTGGTCAGATGGGTAGACTGCTAGCAAGACTTCATAATACGGGCCTTATGCGTAAAGCAGAAAATAGACTGAAGCTTGACCTCAATACTTTTGGAGCACAAAATTTAGAACTTATTTTGCAATCAAAGTATTTACCTGACGAATATCGCTCACAATATGAAAGCACCTGTAGAGACCTTTTAGCAATATCTAAGCCTTTGTTCGAAAATATTAATTATCAAAGAATTCACGGTGACTGCCATCATGGAAATATAGTTCTCAATAATAACAATCCCTTTCTTATAGATTTTGATGATATGAGTATAGGGCCTAGAGTTCAAGATATCTGGATGATTACACCTGGTAGAGATGACTATTCACTTCGGCAAAAAGATGTTCTCTTAGATGCTTATTGTTCTATGAGTGACTTTGATTTCAGAGAGATTAAGCTTATTGAAGTTTTACGCTCTTTGAGAATCATTCACTTTACAGCCTGGATCGGTCACAGGTATGAGGATCAGTCTTTTAAAAGAACTTTTCCAACATATGGATCACAGCAATACTGGGAGAAAGAGCTTTTTGATTTAAGAGAGCAAGTAGGATATATTCAAGATGCCTTAAATCAAACAATGCCTTACTAAGGATTCAGAGATGCTCTCAAACCCAACAATTTCGAATATTCTGAGTACGCTAGACTATGTGGTCTTTGCCTTAATTATGGTAATGACAATTGCATTTGTTTTGTGGGGTAATTACAGGAAGAATAAACAAGATATTAAAGATAAGTTTCTAGACCATATGCTTATGGGAAGACAACTTACTCTACCCATGTTTATTGCGACTTTAGTTGCGACTTGGTATGGAGGAATTTTTGGTGTGTCACAAATAGCATTCGATAATGGTATTTTTAATTTTGTAAGCCAAGGAATATTTTGGTATCTAACATATATAATCTTTGCGCTCTTTATAGTCTCTAAGATTTCTCGCTTTAAGGCACTCACCTTGCCGGATTTAATCGGCCAGATGTTTGGACCAAAATCTGAAAAGTTATCTGCCATTTTCAATATCTTAAACCTCGTCCCCATTGTTTACACTATAAGCCTTGGACTTTTATTAAAGATGATCTTTGGTATAAGCCTACCCATAGGTATCATCCTAGGAGTAAGTTTTGTATTATGTTATTCATTTATTGGTGGCTTCAGATCTGTAGTCTACTCTGATATATTTCAATTTTTCATAATGGTGTCTTCCGTAATTGTTGTTTATCTTCTCTCCTACTTTACCTACGGCACAGCAATATTTGATACTCTGCCAGCATCATATTTTGAGCCGATGGGAACATTCACTTTCTTAGAAACACTCTCCTGGGGACTCATAGCTTTAAGTACGCTGGTAGACCCAAACTTCTACCAAAGGTGTTTCGCAGCAAAAGACTTTAAGATTGCAAAGAAAGGAATACTAATATCAACAATTGTTTGGATCATCTTTGATCTATGTCTAACTTTTGGCGCAATTTATGCTCGAGCTGTTATACCGGAGGCAAATTCGGAGTTTGGATATTTCTTATATGCCCTTCAACTTTTGCCAGAAGGACTAAGGGGATTTTTTCTCGCAGGAATATGTGCCACAATATTATCAACACTAGATTCATATATCTTTTTGGCCGGATCAACAATATCTTATGACCTCGTTCCAAAGAAGTTTAAGGCGAGTATTAAAGCACAAAGCTTAGGTATCTTAAGTGTGGCCATATTTGCGATTATTCTTTCTCTTATCTTTGATGGAAATATAAAAAAGGTATGGAAAACTCTAGGTAGTATCTCTAGTTCAGCACTTTTAATACCAGTAGTTTTTGGTTATATATCAAAGAGAAAAATTAGTGATAATGTATTTCTTGTGGCCGCAAGTTCAGGTGCGATAGCAACAATCTTATGGAGACTAAGTGGCTTTAAAGAGTATTACCAATTAGATGAAATCTACATTGGCATGCTTTCCTCTTTTATCCCACTACTCTTTAATCATATTCGTAATCGTTTCATTAAAATCGATAACGAAATTTGAGAAGAATTCTCCAGTTGCCTGGCCAGCAAAGCCAGTATGTATCTTAATAATTTCATTTTCTCTATTGAGAAAAATTGTTGTGGGAAAAGATCGAACTTTATCCAGTGGAATAATCTCAGTTGTCTTAACAGACTTATCGAAATCAATTAAAACTAGAGGATAATTCATAGCTAACTTGCGTTTTACTTTTACGAGATTTTTAATTGCCTCTTTCTTTGTTTTTGTATTTTCAAATGAAAGTGCGATAAATTTAACATGATTTAATTTAGCAGGATTCTGTTTCATCCATTTTGTAAAAAAATTCGTTTCATCGATACAGTTTGGACACCAAGAACCAAATAATTGAATAACTTTCGCCTTGCCTTTGTACTCTTCAGAATCAAAATTAACTTTTTCACCAGAAATATCTACGTAATCAAACTTATCCATTTTTTTTGCAGTACTTTTGGTCATAGCAGTTGCACTTTCCAATTCAAATAGCTCATCTCTCACTGCCGATATTTTTGTATTGTATGAATTTCCAGAGTACATCATGCCAGTAAACTGATCAGCTTGAACAACGACTTTAAACACAAAGGAGAAGACGCCATCGAAGCCGTAAAGAGTTAAAGTATTCTTCTCAATAGCACCATCTAGAAATCGATAATCACCAGTTGTTGTAAGAATACTTCCTTTTACTCGACTTCCTTTTTGAATAAAATTACCCAGCCCATACTTTCCTTCATCATTAAGCTTAATTTTCCAACGACCTGAAAGATTTAAAGCACTGGACTTTTGTTCATATTTTTTTGAATAGAGCTTTAGATTAGTCTTATCTCCAGTCAAAGAAACAATATAATCATCTTTATTAGTTCTTATCCACTTCCCTTTAAGCTTGTTATCAGTAGCATGCTCCAGTTCAAACTTCGCATAATGGGATCCAATTTCTATAATCGCCACTTCATTTTGTACTGAACCTGTAAGTATAATTTCTTCATCAGAATTAAATAGAGTACCCGAGATCTCAGAATCGACTTCATCAAGTTTAATAATGACTGGTAGTATTTGATCCTGAAGAGCTATTTCAAGCTTCCATGTGCCAGTAAATGACTTTTTACTGGCTAAGCATGCAGAAAGTAATATTGATAAACAAAAAAGTATTATTAATCTTATAGTAAGTCCTTATATGAGATTATTAGCAGAAAAATTTAACTATTAAAAGTTTAGAGGTCGTAAGTTTGATCTAGAATAGAGAGTAAATCAGCTTTTCTATCATATTTAATAGATAAGGCCCCCAGAGAGCCGGTTTCTGACTCTATCGTAACAACAGAATAAACATTTTTAAGCGGGGCACCTGTACATGAGTAAGTCACTTCAACAACAGAAAGGGAGTCTTCTTTTCCCATCTTAAAATAAACATTGGTAACAGTTTGTTTGATTAAGCTGAGAAGCTTTTTCGTTTCAGTACTATCAAGTTCACTATAACTATCAAGGCAAGAAATATTAATATCATAATTTGTTTGCGTAAATTGTGAAGCAAACTCGGATACGGAATTGACGAACGATTTCATTTATTTAATTCTCCTAAAGAAAAGAGACCTTAACAGCAATACCTAAAAATGAAGAGGCTTATGAAGATATTACACATAAATAAGGCCCACATTGGGCCTTATTTTAAGCCAACTAAATACTATCTTATAGACCAATCCGTGTAAATTCCGGCAAATCTTGGTGCCACTAACATACTGTAATCATTATAAAGAGTGGCACGAGCTTTGTCTTTATTAGCATGCTTCATCAGAACTCTAAGAGTTTCAATATAAGAAAGTGCATACATAATAGTTTCAGCATGGACCATTAACTTCATAACATTCTCTTCTTTCAGCCACTCTTTAGCATTAAAGAACTTACGAAGCTCAACTGGATTTTCAGTATTTGTACCGGGCTTAAGAGTTTTAATAAGGAGTTTTACAAAGTTCTTTTTAAATTCATATTGTGTTTGGTTAAACAGTGATTCACACTCAGAGTTTGCACCAAAGAAATTTGCAACTGGATTGGCATTAACAAGCGCTGTGAAGTACTTGGCAGGACTTCTCATAACAAACTTCATGAGATCCTTCATCGCCATTAGAGCTTGAATTTGCGTTGTCCCTTCATACAGAAGAGGTGCAAAAGAATCTCTATGTAATCTAGCTGAGTCATATTCCTCAATGAAGCCGTATCCACCTAGCGCCTGTATTCCTCTTTGAGATAAGGTCGTAAATGTTTCAGCACCATAGGCCTTAACAAGTGGAGTACGTCTACGTACCCACTTCTTGGCGGTATGTAATTGCTTCTGCTGATCAGCAGTAAGCTCTGTACCATGCCGCTTTATCATATCTAATTTTTGATATTGATCGAAATAAGAAATCGTATCAACCATAAGTGCTCTAAAGGCATCTCTTTCAATATCCCAGTCTTTCATATTCCTAGCAAATAAAGGAAGCTCTAGTAGGTTCTTACCAAACTGAGATCTTTCTTCAGCATACTTTCTTGCTGCATGTAAGCTTGCTTCAATACCACCAAGTGCCTGCAATCCAACAGCTACTCTGGCCTCATTCATAAGGTGTAGCATATACCTAAAACCTTGGTGCTCTTTACCAATTAACTTAGCTTTAGAGTTTTCGTAGACAACCTCACAAGTAAACGAGCCATGCAGACCCATTTTATGCTCATTTTTACCTATAAAGTAATTAGCTTTACCATCAAGCTCTTGCTCACATAAGAAAAGTGAAATTCCATTCAACCCCTCGGGTCCGTCTTTAATACGAGCTAAAACGAATCCAATTCCCCCACCACCATTTGTGATAAATATTTTAGATCCGTTAAGAAGATAACTTCCATCATCTTGTAAAACTGCAGATGTTTTTAATGAGCCAACATCTGAACCAGCACCAGGCTCTGTTAAACACATAGAACCAGATATTTCTCCGGCAATAAGCTTCGGGAGTAATCTTGCTCTATCATCTTCATCACAAAATCTTTCCACCATATCAATTATAGATGTATAAAATCCCACTTGAGTTGCTGATGAGATACAGGCCCTATTCATTTGTGTGAATGCCAATAAACCGGCTATTGCTGGAGCACCCATACCGCCGTATTCAGTAGGCCCTGCAAGCCCAAGAATTTGTAACTCTTTTGCTTCATTATATAGTTCAGTTAAGGCCGGACCTGGGATGGTTTTACCATCGACTAAATCACCAGCACCTTCTTCATCGAGACGTCTCGCACGGTCAGTGATTGAAGTTCCTGACCACTCTCCAGTAGCTGTAATCATCTCTTCAATAAAGTTTATGACATCTTCTTTTGAGTTAAAGCCATCTGGTGTTGGGAACTCAGGGTAATATAAAGGAATAATACTATCCCAATCAATAGCATTATTAAATAGCCACTTCCATTCCTCTGAGTCTGTGTAATAATTCATTAGACCTTTCCTTTTCAATTTAGATAAAACATAATTTAATAGATATTTAAGATTATAATACAAAAGGCATCAAAAATGTACAAGATTTATGGGATTCCCAACTGTGGAACAGTGAAAAAAGCTTTGACACACCTTGATAAAAAGAAACTCACATATGAATTCATAAACTTCAAAAAAAGCCCTCCAACTAAAGAGCTTCTAACAAGCTGGAAAGAAGTATTTGGCGAATGGCCCGTAAATAAAAATGGTCCTACCTTTAGAAAGATCAAAGACGATTATATGGTCGCCACTACAGCAGCTAAGCATAAGCTTTTGATTGAAAATTCATCAGCGATTAAAAGACCAATCCTTGAAAAGAACGGCAAGGTGATACAATTTGGATACGACGAAGAGTTTTACGGTAAGTTAAGGTAGACCTGACTACTGACCAGAGAAAGCACAGCCAACTTTAAACTGAATCCCCATAGCATCAGCTTCTCTCACAGACTTAACTTCTGCAACCATAGGCTGGTCAAAGCTCTTGGAGTCAAAGCCCTTTATATGCAAAGTCTCTCCAGCACTAAACTCATCACTAGAGAAAACAAAGAAAGAGATCCCTCCCTGAGAGAGATCATATAATAAGTGTGTAGATTGAGGACGAGTTTCATCATGAATTTGAACCGTCACCATTTTTCCCTCAGGAGGCTTGGCCCTAGGTGCAGCTCTTTGACCTTCATAAAGTTTATCTTCATCATCTAATTCAATAAAACTCAGTTCAGTAGCAAATAAATCCGCATCATGAGACGACATTGATGATGTAGCCCACTTGGTTTCGATTTTTTCAGTATTAGTCTTTGCTACCATTCGCTTATCAATAAATTGCTCTGATAAATTCCTGGCCGATTCTTTATCATTATCTGTATCTGTACCGGCGACAGATCCCTTGAGATATTTCTCAGTATGTATATTTGCTTCACCACTTCCAGCAACAAAGATATTGTCACTATTTTGACTCGAGCGGCCTTCCCCTTCAACAAAGTGCATATCATCATGAAAGGCATTAAGCATATGACCTAAGTTTCTCTCTTCTTCTTCATCCATAAATTTTACTTCATTTGGCAAAATACTCTCAAAGTTAACACCTTCAATAACTTCGACTGTGGACTTAAAAATAACTTTTTTGATTGGCTCATAGAAAAAGATATGACCTGGGACAAATTTAACTCTGTCATCAGCCGCCAATATATATTGAACAATATCATCTTGATTGAAATTACTGATTTTTGTTTTCTGGATCATTCTACCAGAATCAACTGCCTGCCATGTTGTCAGCACAGATTGCTCATCTAATAAATCTTTAAAGAAAGACTTCATGTCATCAATGTTTTCAGATTTGCTAATAGTCTTCATAGGTCTATTTTATACTTTTAATAAATATTATCCACCAGTAATTTTAACCTTGAAACCTAGCGTTAAAAGGTAATCTTTAAGCTTTAAAATATGATCCCCCTGAACTTCAATAGAATCCCCTTTATAGGTCCCGCCAGTACCACACTCTCTTTTAAGCTTTTTGGTTAGTTTTTTGAAGTAATCGTCTCCACCCACAGGAAAGTCATAGATTACGGTTACTGTTTTGCCCCCACGGCCTTTCTTTTCGGGTCTAATAGATAATGTATAATCTGAAGGAATAACTTCTATTTTCATCTTCTTATTTTTTAGTGCTTGTTTTTTTTCTACCTCAGGGTCATCGGTCCACAAGATATTAACTTCTTCGTCCTTCTTTATAAGTTTTGCCATGGATATTTCCTTTTCAATAATTTAAATGTATCAAAGCTCTATGAATAAGTACAAATACATTGCCTTCAATAAACCCTATGGAGTACTCACTCAATTCACTGGTGAGCCAGGTGACAAAACACTCGCTGATTATGATCTACCAAAAGAGGTCTATGCCGCCGGAAGACTTGATAAAGATAGTGAAGGCCTATTGATTCTAACTAATGATGGTGTCTTTAATCAGAAACTGACTAATCCTAAAAATGATAAAGAGAAAACATACCTGGTTCAAATTGAAAAGAAACCCACGGAGGCAGATCTACAAAAACTTCGTGATGGTGTTATAAAAATAAAGGATTATTTCACCAAAAAGGCAAAGGTAAAACTAGTGGAACCTACCGGTATCACTGACCGGGAGCCACCGATTAGAGAGCGCAAGAACATCCCCACCGCCTGGATAGAACTCACAATAACTGAAGGCAAGAACAGACAAGTAAGAAGAATGACAGCTGCGATAGGATACCCGACATTGAGACTCATAAGACTCTCTATGGGAGATTATCAAATGGATGACTTGCTGCCTGGAATGTGGAAGTATATTGACCCCAAAGAAATAATAAATAAAAATCGATAGAGGACAAGAATATGCTAGTGGATATTAAAATAATTGAGAAACCAGAGATACATACAAAGGCGATATTTAAACTAAGTGACTTTGATAATGATCATAAAATAAAAGAGTCATTGGCGATAATATTTATGATTGCAGGAGACTATGCTCTTGATCCTGAGATCGAAGTTGAAGATTTGAAAGGCTTTATTTCCATGGCGATTGAAAAAGGTAAGGCCAAATTGGCCCTGTTTATATCTGAAGATGGGCTTGAGCTCGACTTTGAAGACTAATGATACGCAATAGTGCCAAAACGCACTTGCCATTTTCTTAGACAGAACATAATATCAAACACTTACACAACGAAATTTAATGCTCTATGTAAACTTTCCAGTAATAGTTTATTAGTTTACAAAAGTATAGAAAATCGAGTTATATAGGTGAAGGGAAATAAATAAATTTACACATACTATAGGAGTTAAGCAGTTATGAAAAAACTAATCGCAGTTGCGACCATGATCGCAGCGACAGGGGCAATGTCACAAACAACTACAACAACAACTGACATTGATGTATCAGCAAAACCACTTTCTGAAAGAGTAAGCATGTCTTACTACGGTGAGATGGATACTGATGCTCTTACGACTTCAGCACAAACTAAAGGCGAAAGAGAAACAGAATTTTTAAACTATCTTTATGTTGCTTATGAACTAAGCAGTACAAGTGTAATAGATACAACTTTTAGAATGTACCTTACTGATGCTAACAAAGGTATTGGTCAAGGTGATAGATATCAAGAACTAGACCAAAGAATTAGATGGTCAAAAGTTCTATCAAAAACAGCATCTACGAGAGTAAGATTTAGACAAACAGTTGAATTACCAACTACTGAAGCTTCAAGAGACGCTAATAAAATCATGAGATTTAAACCAGCGGTTGACGTTAGTCACAAAATTGATGATGTAAACAGTGTTGCTGCTGCAGTTGGATTTAATAAAGATATCTATCCAAGTGCTCCTGCATCTGTAGATGAAACTTCAAGACATTATGGTACGATCTGGGCAAGCTACACAAACAGTAAGCTATCTGAGAAATACAAATTTCAAGCTGATGTAGAGTTAACTTCTAGACATCAAGCAGGTGGTGACGACTTAAACATGGCCGCATCAGCTGGAGAAGAAAGAATTCTAGCAGGTGTTAACATGGATATCCTTGGGGTAAACGTTTATGCTTATACTCAACACGATCCAAGTAGAGTTGTTGCAGCTGACCAGCTTGGAGCTGGAGTTCAGCTTTTTACAGCATTCTAATTAATCATTAATTATATAGTAAAGATGGGGCCCAAATTGGGCCCTTTTTTAATGCCAAAATGGCAGATTTTCGCTAGCATTATAAAAACACATGGAGTTTATTATGCTAGTAGTCGTATCCCCCGCAAAGAAGCTTGATTTTGAATCAGAGTGTTCCCACACAGAACAAACAGAGCCAGCTTTTATAAAAAAAACCAATACATTATCAAAAGAGCTAAGAAAACTCACAACCCCAGATATCGGGAAGCTTATGAAGCTTAGTCTCCCCTTGTCTGAATTAAATTTCAAACGTTTTCAAAATTTTAAACAAACATATAATCCTACAACCAGTAAGCAAGCAGTCTTTGCCTTTAATGGTGATACTTATACTGGCCTAGATATTAAGAGTTTTAATAAAACAGACTTAAAGAATGCTCAGCAAAGATTAAGAATTCTCTCAGGCCTATACGGTATTTTAAAACCTATGGATTTGATTCAGGCCTATCGACTGGAGATGGGAACTAAGTTTACATTCTCGACATTTAAAAACCTCTATGACTACTGGAAAGAGGATGTCACAACAGAAGTAAATAAAGATCTAAAGAAACATAAGTACCTAGTCAATTGTGCATCAAACGAATACTTTGGAGTTATAGATCAGAGTAAACTAGCTGGGGAAATCATTACTCCTGTTTTTAAAGAGCTTAGAAATGGAGAATATAAGATCATTAGTTTTTCCGCAAAAAGAGCTCGCGGAATGATGGCAAGATATATTATTCAAAACAAAGTCAAAACTATAGACGATATCAAGAATTTTGACCTTGATAACTATAAATTTAATGAAAAGCTGTCAGATAATAATGAACTAGTTTTTACGAGATAATATGAGTTTAAGAAAAATTACATTTAAGAACCTTGATGAGTTAAAGAAACATATTCAATCACATGAACCTACGTTTTATTTTTCATCCCAAACATCAACAGTTATCCCCTACGATAAATTAGAAGAAATATATAAAGACCAGGATTTTTTTCTAGGAAATCTATCTCAGCTTCCATCATCAATGGAGCTAAGTGATGATGGAATTTTAAAGATAGAAGGCCCTGTAAACTGGCAAGATGCCAAAGCTTACTTGCGATCTAAAGGGCATAACCTTATGACGGCCCCGACAGAGAACCTTGCACTTATAAGCTCTGGTGCCGCCACAAGTGCCACAGGTGAAAGATGTTTTCACTTTGGAACTCTAAGATCTCAAATTACAGAAATTAAATATCTCAACCATGAAGGTGTTGAAATAACTTTAGCAGCTGACCAAAACTTTGGTCAGATAGATGCTGACTATAATAAAGAGTATGCAAAGTATTCTGAATTTAAAAATGCTCCGTTTCCTCGTTTTGAAAAAGCAACAGATCTTTTAATCGGAACTGAGGGGCAACTTGGAGTTATTACTGAGCTATCAATAAAAACGACTAAAGATGAACCAGTTCAGCACTTATTTATGTTACTGCCCAAATGGGAAGAAGATAACTCAGCTCATATAGAAGCTTGCAACCTTATTCAAAACTTTAGAGACGATGTCATCGTTTGTGAATTCATCGATTCAAATTCATTTTCTTATCTACCAAAAGAAGAAAGACCCAATATGGAAATGGACGCCTTATTCTTTGAAATTAAAATGGATGCGTTTGAAAGGTTTTATGAAGATTACTTACAAAAACTCTCCTTTCTAGATGAAGAACAAGTCTTTGAGCTTACCGAGACAAAGTTTCAAAATATTAGAGCATCTATTCCTCGTGCTGTCTTTGAAGCGAATTCCCATATGGGAGTTGTTAAAAAAGGTACCGACGTACAAGTAAGCATCGAAGACTTTAAAAGCTTACTGAACATCTACAAAGAAATGAGTTCAAAGGGCATTAAGTATAATCTCTTTGGACACTTTGGAGATGCACATCTGCATTTTAATTTCATGCCTACAGTTGAACAAGAAGACCTATGTCAAAAGGAACTAGAGTTCTTATACAAAGAAGTCATCAAGATCGGTGGATCTCCTTTTGCAGAACACGGGATAGGCATCTTAAAACAAAAATACATCACAGACTTTTGGACAGATTCTCAATACAAAGTATTTAAAAATTTGAAATCAACTCATGATCCCCATAATCAATTTTTCCCACAGGGTTTTATGAATTTAGCGGGTGAACCTTGAAATTTTTTTGTTCACTAATTCTCATAATTGGACAAGCTTACGCTCAAGTAGACTTTAAATATGCAGCTTCAGCAAGGTCTTACCCTACTGGTGGTTCAATGAATGCAGAAGCGGGTTACTCTCAGATGTTATGGGGAACAGCTGGTGGAGACAATCTTATGTACGGTCTTATCAGACCAAGCATCAACTATGATACATCCGGAGTCGTTTCAGCGACAGATTCTAAGATAACATTTTTTCCAATATCTTTTATAGGCTTTGGTGCCGGACATAAATCTTATAAGTCGACCTATGAAGATTTTGAGTACTATAACTGTGAAGACGAAGTCCGCTGTACGGGAGATATGGAGAAAGACTATAATTTTGGTAAAGTTGCACTGGCGCTATCAAATATTTTGACATCATATACCTATACAGAATATCGGAATGGATACGAACAAGTAGATGATAATAATTATGGTGTTGCAGAATATGAGACTGTAACTATTGCAAATCCACTCAACGAAGAAGTTATTCAAAGAAGTACTTTTTTAGGTTATAAAATGGGTGAAGATCTCATAGGACTTGTCAGCGATCAGCATCACTTTCAAAGAAGTGAGAAAAATTCGCAAATGACTTTAGGAATTTATAAAATTCGATATTCGATGTTTGATATTCTAACTGGGATTGGAAGCTTTCATTCAAGCGACTATGATCCAGGTGCAGTTGCTATTCTCAGAATTAATCATACATTGCTTCCTAGTATGGCCTTATTTTAAATAAACTCTCCTGCACACTTTGATGCTTCAAATAACTCTTTACGCTTCTCTTCAGCACAGTCATTATTTTCACCATGATCAAGTAATCTATCACATATTTTAAAAAAGCTCTCAGAGCTATGGACTCCAGTAGTACAAGAATTGCCACGAAGTTCATAGGAGTACTCTTCCTCAACAGCAGGAGCAATTTTCTGAATAGTCACTTCTTGCTTGGGCCATAGTGCTGTATCTTTACCACAAGAGATAAATAGCATCGCCATCATAATTAAAGTTAAGTATTTCATATAAATATAGTTGCATGAATAATGCCACTAGCACGGTAGTAATATCAAAGAGTTAGGAGATTTAGAGTGTTAAAAAAATAGTCATATCTGCTTATTGCAAAACTACTCTACATAAAATTCAACATCAGAGTACTGAGTCGAGAAGGTAATATCTTTAATATAAGTCGCCATATTATAGACATAGATAAGAGTCATAGATTTAATCTTTCTTCTAAATTGATCTTTCCGTTTAATCTTAGGTGACTTATACAAAGAAAGCTCGCGACATGCTCCCCGAGAGAGATAAACTTTCTCATTGAACCCAGCTGGTGACTTGATAGAAATAGGACTCACTTTATATTCAACCGGTGAAGGCTCTACAAGCTGGTAGTCGGCCAAAAATGGTTTATCATCACTCTTACAAACTTTTACTAATTGCTTATAGCTATCAACCACAATTGGGTTCTTAACTTTAAAATATGTTTTTTTATAATAATAATTGGCCCAATTATCTGGTTTATCATATTGAATTTGAGCGATCCTAATAGGGTCCCTCTCAATAGTACTAACAGGTTCTAAGTTCGTAGCTGGTGAACTTGGATCCTTAGCAGCTTTTTTAAACTGAACTGCACATGAGGTAATACTGAGACAAATAATAAGATTAAATAGTTTCATGGTAATAGTTTAATAAATTATAGGAATATTACAAGCAGTCCTGATCAATGCCGTTATGATACTTTACTATTTCATCCAATAAGCAGACCGTTTTATCGTTTTCTTTAAGAAACTCCATAACCATCTTTGAAGCAATTACTGTTTGGGGATGAATATCGTGAAATAGTATTATACCACTTTGGTTGGGTGTTAATTTCATCAGCCTGGTTGTTCTCTCAAAGATACTTTGAGGATCTTTATCCTTCCAGTCGAGAGTATCTACATTCCAAAAAATATGTAGCATTTTCTCGTTTGCTATTACTAAGCGCAAGTCATTATTTCTCATGCCTGAACCATAGGGTAACCTAAAAAGACTAATACTTTGATTAGATACTTCTTCAAGTTCTTTTTTAGCTGTGGCAATCTCGTACAAAACCGTATCTGGATCGTGCTTCACTAGGTTAAGATGATTATAACTATGTAGCGCAAGCTCCATATCATTACTCAAAACGTATTCTAATGCTTTAGGATAACTATTAACTTGCTTCATAAGCATAAAGAAGGTCGCCTTCATGTCATAAAAATGTAGGTTATCTACCACTGAATTTGTTCTAAATGCATGTGGCCCGTCATCAAAAGTAAGAGACCATATATGTTTAGGAAAAGTATTACCTGTTAGATTCCCAGTTGCTCCTAATGAGGGATAAATTACCGGTTCAAGCATTTGCTTATCCCTTATAACCTTTATATCAAAAGCAATCTCACTTGATCTCTTATGAACCTTGGCAACAATAGAAGAGAACTCGTCTGAGTCTACAATCTCAACAACAGAGTACGTAGACATACTCTTAATACTACCCTCGTGTTCCAAAATATCTCTGGCGGCGAGAATTTTACTATATAAATCCATTAAGACAGCATCATCGTGAGATGTAGCAATACTTAACCTGGTATCATAGGCATCAATAAGAAAGTCCGCATAGATATTAGCGTATATATTTTGATTGGAGCTTAAGCTAATAGCTAAAGCATAAGAATTATTAATTAATAAGACTAGAAACAAAAGATTCTTCATATTTACCCCAAAAAAAGACTAAATAAGAGGTATCAATTTAGCGGTATTCTTGCAAAAACTTGAGCCTAAATTGTAATAAATACAAGACTATAGTAAGTATAGGACAAATTAGTACCCTATTCACCTAAACCCTAAAGTACCAAACAACCCTTTCTGTTTAAAAATTACTTCTATTACTCAATATAATATGAAAAATGTTTGAAACAAGAAAGATTTGGAAGGAAAAGCTAATCTTTCTTAATTAGATCTCTAGAGTGAATAGCTTACCTAGATATTTGTCCTTATATTTTAGACCTAGCTCATTACACTTTGAGATTGTGTCACTTAATAATAGTGTAGTTGGTAAGTATATTTCTAACTTATCAATTAGACCTCTACCAAGCTGCACAGGAGTATCATGTGACGTAGTTTTTTGCCTTGATACTCTAGGAGATACTTTGCAGAGAAGTTGAGTGAAGTTTACTACTCTTAAACGTTCTATGTCAGTTAATGTTGATAAAGGTTCATTTCCATTCATGAACTTACTAAAACATTACTCAGGTTTAATTTATTGTGGGGTGAAAATGGATTTTTTGAATTAGACCATACGAAGTTTCAAAGAGTTAAAGCCCATTTTTTATAATATCGTGGGCATGTTCTAAGAAAATTTCTACTTTTTCAGGTTCTGAATATTTTTTCTTAAAACTTTTAACCTTCTCAACAAGAAAGCGTTTAACCTTATCATTTTTGGTGTTGACCTTAGTATTGAAGTTATATTTTGAAACTTTTTGGAAGGCTTTCTTGAAGTTATCTTTTGCCATGCCCTCTTCAATATTGTCGATTAAATAGAGCGTTTCATAATTAAGATGTGTCCATGAGTCGTTGTTAAAACCAGTATAATAAGTGAAATAGATAATGTAGATGGCATCACCCCAATAGTTATGATGATGGTCTTTGAGCAATTCCGCCAGTAAGAATGTGTAAATCATCGGCCATTCTCTTTCTCCACCAGTAAGGAAGGGAAAGTTAACCTCGGTTTTTGCTTCATTCACTTTCTGTTTAAGGTCTGAGATTTGGTATGAATGAATGTTGAAAAAACAAAAGTGGTAGAGATTGCTGGCTTTAGAGAATATGTCACGTCCATATCTTTCTTGTATAACCATGTACTGTTTTTTTAGATTTTCTGGTGCAAGAGCGAGTTTACGGGGCATTTTAAATAGGTGTTACTTAGAATCAGAGCAGTTATCTAATGATGTTACACTGTAATTTGTTTCTTTTAAGTCTGTTGATAAATTTTTGAACTCATTATAAACACGGCCCTTATCTCCTGTTGAACTAAATTCAAAACAAAAAGTTGAACCACCTTCTGTTCCAAGTGAGTGCTCATTTACACTTTCTATATCACCGCTATCTTGAAACCTTTGAACTTCATCTTTAACGCTTCCCCAGTCAGGAGTTCCCATAAATGCACCGTGCACTGAGACCTCTGCCTTTGCCTTTGAATTATCAATGCTAAAATTACGGCTACCCTGATAATCTGGACCTTGGTATTCCTCGTATTCAGCTTGTGGTTGACATGAGGCAACTATAAATAAAAGGGTCAAAAGACTGATAGTTCTTTTTAAGTTCATAATTAAATTCCTTACATAGCTTATCGTAATTATTATATCCTAGTTTAGGATATAAATTAAGAAGGTAAGAAAAATACTTCATAAGTAATTGAAAATATGAATTTTCATAGGGATTCGTAATGCCGAAGGATAGTGGCGTAATCTACTCTGCTTTTAATAGCCTTTGCTCAACTTTACGCATCAACAACTTTAAGTATAGGACAAATTAGTACCCTATTCACCTAAATCCCTAAAGTACCAAACAACCCTTTCTGTTTAAAAATTACAGAGTTTCTGCTAACTATTTGTGCTCATACTTATGTACAGGGGACATTTCGTCTAATCTTTAAAAATTAAAGACGATGCTACATATGTAAATGGTACGTTCCGCCTGATTTTCAAAAACATTGAAACTGATGTTATTGGAGAGAATACTTGGACTGTAGTCCCCTAAAACACTGCCTCTTGAAGAGTACACTTTCTATTTTATTAATCCTGATACAGGAAGAGATGGATTTCATAAAGTTGAAGTAAGACCTTAAAGCTAAGCTTTGATCTTAATATTTTGATTGGAGCTTAAGGTAATAGCTAAAGCATAAGAACTATTAATTAATAAGACTAGAAACAAAAGATTCTTCATATTTACCCCAAAAAAAGACTAAATAAGAGGTATCAATTTAGCGGTATTCTTGCAAAAACTTGAGCCTAAATTGTAATAAATACAAGACTATAGTCATAAATACTGGGATCAGCCAAATAGAGATGGAGATACCAAAGGTTTCAGTAAGTAATCCAAAGCCCCAGTGAACAATAAAGAGCAAGGCGCCTACTCCAATAAAGACACGAGACATAATAATATCAAGGTGCTCATGGAAATGCTCACCCAACATATCAAGTGCTGTAGGAAAGAAATAAGACAGTGTAAAACCATTTAAGACTAATAGCGGAGGATAAAAAGAGATACCAACTAGGGTCACAAGAAGCGAAGCTGCAATAGACATAATCAGAAGCTTTCTATTATCGATATCAAAGTGCTTGAACGTGAATAGCACTCTCCCACTTAGTAACCCTAAGAAGAATAAAGTTAGCATATTTTTAGACATCACCTTATCCATTATATCCAAACTCTCAATATAGAAAACAAGTCTACTGGATAGAACAATCTCAGAGCTTACATAAAAGCCCATCATAACTCCCAGAGTTAGCATATGCTTTAAAGGCAAAGAGAACGGATCACTTGATTCCTTGGAGATGTTTAAAGGCTTGAGGCGAAAGGTTGTTATTAATATTAAAATGGGAAATACTGATACGTAGAGAAAAATATCTTGAAAATTTTCAGATCTAGTCTTTAAAAGCGAAATAAAAAATGGTGCCGCAAAAGAGGCAATCCCGTACATAGCATGAAGACCAGATAGAACACGTCTACGCTTAGTTTTATCGGTGGAAACTGCCAGAATCAAGTTTAAACAAATAGTCTCTATCCCAACACCTGTACCAAAAAGAACAGCTGCAAATAAAAATAAGTAGAAATTATCAGCGGGTGCAAGCCCCATAATCAAACAGGCAACACTGTGGATAACCAGGGCGACTCTGGTCGAGTTTATAGCGCCAAGTAAACCTAGCCACCACTTAGAGCTTATAGTTGCTATAAAGCCCATAAAACTTGCAAGAGAGAATATTAGTGAGCCCTTGCCGGGATTCACTTGAAAGTAATTTAAAAATTCGGGATAAAGAGGCCCTCTTGAATTATCAATGAAACCTAAGATAAAAAGGGTTGAATAGCAAAAAACTATATAGGAGATTCTCATACCTCCTATATAGCTTAACTAGATATTATAGTCTACTTCATTTCATAGGGTGTCTAAGATCAGACTTAATTTTGACTCTTGCTTTTGCTTTTGCATAAGCGGTGTAATGAATAAGAGCGCTTCCAAAAGCTAATGAACAAAGTAATAAAATAAAAATTTCTGCGTTTAGTGCTTCCATGTTTTCCTCACAGGTTAAAGATATTCTCGGCCATCCTTGGCCTGCTGGAGTATCTTCCTGATAACTCTCCGTCACTGTCAGGTATATATAAGCAGGAATCGTGCCAAAAAGCCCAGACACAATAATAAGCACTTACAAATAGCATCTACTTTATCATGGCCATAACATCCCTACTGGAGGTCAATTTGGCCGTTATGCCCCTATAAAAAAGGTGACCACATAGGACCATATAATTTTTATAGAGCATCCTTCTCAAGATTATAAACTTAATTGCAAAAGCTAAAAAAATATGGAAAAATTTAGTTAGATCCAGGATAGGATCGGTAAGCTTTAAGGAGTAGAGCAATGAATGTAGCACTAGAAACACGAGCAGCAGTAACAACATCCCCCCAAATTCAATCATCAGCATTTTACTATTTAATGAAGAATGGTTTTATTTTAAGACTAGAAGAAGAACTAGATCAAAAAAATATTCCCTTACTTATAATGGCAAATATGTTTGATAAAAAAGACATACAAGTTCTTAACCAAGAGCAGGCCAATTACAGAGTCGCTCTATTTAGAGATGAAATCCTTGAACTACCAGAATATAAAGAAAGAGTTTTCGGTCATAGCGCTAGCTAAGTTTTCTCTATTTTTCATTATGACTATTCCCCTGGCCCAAGCAAAATTTATGCTTGAGCCAACTATCACTTATTCACAGGGAAGTTTCTCTGTAGCTGACCGCTCTGGTGATTTTAATGGAAAAACATTTGGCCTTCGCACGGGCTATCTTGGTCAATACTTTATGGCCGGCCTAAGTATCGAAAAGGGCCAATACTTCTATGACGATACACTTACCACAAATTCTTATGAGCAATATGACGGAGGTGGTATTGGCACCTTTATAGGTTTTCATTTTTTAGATCGTTTTCGTATCCTCACAAGCTATATGAATTCATCCTTAGAGCCCATAGACAATAACAGTACTCGCTTCTTTGGACAGTATGTATCACTCTCTCTAGGTTATAGAATCCATAATGGTCTTATGCTTAACTATACTGAATTCAGAAATCAGTACACTCAGATTGAAGACGACGATACTGGAAAAACGGAAGGACTCACAAAAAATATAAGAGAGTCTGGTGGAAATCTATCGTTGAGTTATATTTTAGCATTTGAATAAACCTATTCATCTCCCACACAAAAACTTGGCAAAAACCTAGTTTCTACTAATTTCTGAAGATTTTCTTAAGGATATAAACTTTAACTCACGATTTTTCACAAAAATAAATAAAGTTCTAAAGGTCTAACAGTAAGGCCTTCCCGTTAGAATACAAAAAAATAACGACATTCCATACATAATATAGCTAAACCTCAATACGTTTTG
>CAJXPQ010000015.1 GCA_913058265.1 uncultured Oligoflexia bacterium | reverse complement strand
ATTGGTTTGTCATTGGGCTTCTTCGAGTTCTGCCCACCACTAAGTTTCTAGATCCGTTATAAGTCAAACTGAACTAGAAGAAGATAAGGCTTACGAATTTTTTGCAAGTGCTGCAATTGATGAAGCTCTATATAAACGTCAGGTAAAAAAGATTAGAGAGAAAAAAAGGCATTATGAAAATCTTCTTGAGGATGGACAAGTACTAATTACTGCGAAGTTTTATGAGACAAGTGATAAAATTATCGAACTGGCGAAGTCAGCGGAATCATTATGGAAAACACGCACTGACACTGAAAAGGTAGAGTTCCTAAAACTAGTACTCTCGAACCAGAGTTTAAATACTGCCTGTGAATCTGTTGATGATGTAACTATTGAATATACTTTGAAAACTCCGTTTAAAGAGTTGGCTAAAATAAAAAAAGCCGCTTCGAAAAGCGGCTTTTTATCATCTTCAAAAGAATGGTGCCCCGACGCGGACTCGAACCACGGACACAAGGATTTTCAGTCCTTTGCTCTACCAACTGAGCTATCAGGGCGCACTTAAGTTTCTTTTAAAAACGTGATACATAAGTTATTGTTTTTTACAGATTTCGTCAATTAAAAAGGTCCAGAATTATCTTATGAGTGTGAAAATAATTAAACAAACTATTGAGACTAAAAGCTTTTCATTTAATGTAATGATTTTCCTGCCCTCCCCTGATGTTGAAACACGCTCTGAGTGGGCACTTATGACACATGGATACACTGCTCACAAAGGTGATTGCCTTAACTGGGCACAGCGTCTAAGTGACGTGGGGATTCCAAGTATTATTTTTGACCAACCAGGTCATCACCTTGGAAGCTTCAACGAAGTCCCTTCTTTTGAGCACTACCAAGAACACGCTCACACATTATTTGAAGATGCATTTAAATGCCTATTAGAGCACGTTGATTCTGACTGTGAGAAGGTTATTCTTGCTGGTCACTCACTAGGAGCATTACTATCCATGAAGGCCTTAGAGCTTGAATTCTTTGCATCCTTTGAGAAAATAGCGATTGGTGTAGGCTTTGGAATCTCACAACACAAATCCCTCCATTTATTTGAATCATCATTTTATGAAAAGACTTTAAATATACGAAAGCAACTTGTGCATGAAAATATCGGTCCAGATCATGTCTTTCCCTGGATAAATGAAGAAAAAACCGGTCTATCCGTTTCAGGCCACCGCATACATTTAATTTGTGGCATTGATGATGTCGTTGTTGGTACAGGTGGAGTAGATTCTCTAATGGAAGTGCTTGAGAGTAATGACAATGAAGTCACTATCCACGAGCCAAAGAAGCTTCCTCATCACGAGCCAATGCTTGCAGGTTCACATATCTACAGCTTCCTTAAGAAAGAATTATCACTCTAGCTCTTGATAATACTTTAAATTTTTCAAGAGTCCTTTTTTACCAAGCCTTTGCATTGAAGTATTTTTAAAATAAGTTTTATATTCTTTATTACTCATACGACTAACTTCAGAAACAACGAGCTCCAAATCACGGTTAAAAAAGTCGACGATACGACTAAACTGAATCTCGCCTATATCATTCAGAGTTTTATGATTCCAGGGACAAACCTCTTGGCAAATATCGCAACCAAAGACCTCATTTGAAGTCGTGGGGTAACCTGCCGGTGGTCCTGCATCTTTAAACAGTTCAATTGTAAAAGTGCTGATGCACTTACTTGTCTCTATAGTTCTAGAGTCAATATGTATTGCAGAAGTTGGACAGGCATCGATACACTTAGTACAAGTCCCACAATGATCTGTTTCGATCTCTTTATTATTCAATGATAGTTTTCTATTGATTAATAAAGATCCAATAAGATTATAGCTACCAAACTCTCTTGATATAAGCATGGAGTTCTTTCCAAACCAGCCCAATCCCGACCGATAGGCCATATCACGCTCTAAAACCGGATGGATATCTAATGAGACTTTATATTCAAGATCTGGATACAGTTGCTTTAGTGTCGTGCCTATGACATCAAGTTTTTCCCATATCCACGAGTGATAGTCTTGGTCCTCAAACCCAATTGAATAAGAAGCGATATTAAATTTAGAGTTATTTTTTTGTTGGAATTTTTTAGCTGCTCGGTAATCAAATAAAAAAACAAGTGAGCTCTCACATTCAGGAAAAACGTTTTTAAGACTTTCCCTTTTTTCTTTTCTTTCATCTTCCAGATACTTTAAAGGACCGTTATGCTTATTCGCCACCCAAGTAAGGTACTCTTGGTAAGTTCTAGGAATTAGCTCTTCTGTATAGGCCCAATCGACAATTTGCATTCTACTCATTGATTCAATTGAAACGTTAAGCAGATCTTTCATTAGACTTTAGTTGAGATAATCTCTATTGCCCCAGTCGGACAAGACTCTACACATTCCATATCGAGAGTACAGGCATTGGCAGTATCTACATTGATTCTCGTATTCTTATGTCCATCATCTGTTGGTATCCAGATTTTATGAGGGCATACTCTGATACAGTTCTGGCAAGAAGCACAGATACTTGTATCTAGTAAGATTCTTGAATCATTATCAATCTTCACTTCTTGAAACTTGTTACGACTAATATTATCTAGATCTTTTCTCGGTATATCTTTAATGATTTCGACTCGAAGTGAATTTGATGTTCCTTGCTTAAAATACTTACCATCACCATGAGTAATAACAATTTTGTTTCCATTCTCAACAAGATCTTTCTCTTTAAGAACATTTATCATCTGATCTTGAATTGTAAGAATATCATTCTCTTTTTCTTTAAAATAAAAAGGTGTAATTCCCCAGTAGAGCGCCATCTTTCTCATAACACTGAGAGAGTTCGTGACCCCAAGAATTCTTTTACTAGATCTGAAACGGCTCATCTTCAAACAAGAATTACCAGACTCTGTAACAGATAAAACCCAACGAGCATGTGTTTTTTCAGCAATTAATGAAGCGGCAATTTGTAAACTTGAAGTAATATTTTTAAGTTCCATATGACGAAGAAAAGGCCTTTCTTTAGGTTTCTTTTCAGCCTCGAGAATAATATCACTCATCATCACAACTGCTTCTAAAGGATAATCTCCTGAAGCTGTCTCTCCTGACAACATGACTGCATCAGTACCATCCCAAATAGCATTCGCAACATCATTTGCCTCGGCCCTAGTTGGTCTTGAGTTCGTTGTCATACTCTCAAGCATTTGAGTCGCCGTAATAACAGGGACTCCCTCATTATTACAAAGCTCTATGATGTCTTTTTGGATACCTGGAACGAGGTGATTTCCAACCTCTACTCCCATATCGCCTCTTGCAATCATAATACAGTCGGTGACTTCGACAATCTCTTTGATATTTGCAACCGCTTCTGGTTTTTCAATTTTTGAGATTATTGGAATATTCTTCTTAAGCTTATGAAGAATATACTTAACTTCTAAGATGTCTTCCGCCCTACGCACAAAACTCAAAGCAATATAGTCCACATCATTTTTCAAGCCAAAAATTAAATCTTCTCTGTCTTTCTCAGTAAAACTTGGTGCTGAGACATCGCAGTCTGGAAGATTAATTCCTTTATTGGACTTTAAAGTTCCACCAATAATGATTTTAATTTTAAGAACTTCACCGTCTTTCTCTGTGGCGATCGCTTCCATAAGGCCGTCATCAAAAAGTATTCTTGCCCCAACATGAGCATCGTGAACTAGATCCTTATAAACGGTTGGAATAAAACAGTCTTTATACTGAGGATAATTTTTTAATTCGTGGCTAGGACCTATAACCCACTCTTGATCTGGCTTTATCTCTATATTAGTCTTTAATTTATCTACTCTAATTTTTGGACCTTGCAGATCACAAAGAATTGCGACTTCATAACCAGTATTCTTACTGGCCTGCCGAATTGTTTGAATCACTTTTGCATGGCCTGCGTGTGTTCCATGACTCATATTAATCCTGGCAACATTAATACCGGCTTGGATTAACTCTTCAATTTTCTCTAATGTATTAGAACTAGGACCTAGGGTCGCTACAATTTTCGCTCGGCGAGTCATCAAAATCTCCTATTTAATTGATATTTAAACAGAAAACTTATGATTCGGCAGTAGAATTATTAATTTTATTGAATTCTTTCATTTCGTTAGTTTGATTTCTATAAACGTTTTGTAATTGTTCAATACGCTCTTCGTACTGTTGAACAATACGCTCTTTCTCTGCTCCACTGGCCATCTGAACTCTTTGTAACTCTCTAGCAAAGAATTTACTATTTTGATCAATAATGTCTTGATACCTATTAGCTTCAGATGTAATTGTCTGATTTAATTCAAATTGTATGTCTTTATTTTTATTTCGGTTACGAAGGGTTTCTTCGTTCATCTTCTTAGTAAATTCTGTTTGCATTGAATCAATTTTTTTAAGCAAAGAGTTTTCTTTATCTTTTCCCATTAGCTTTTGAGTATTTACTTCTGCCATCATTGCTTCTTTAGAGAGTTTTCCCTGCCTCTCTATTTCTGCTGAAGTATTACGCTTAACATCTCGCAACATAGAATTAGAGTTTTGAATAATCATCTTATTTTGCAATTCTAAAGCATTAACTTTTTGTTCGTACCCGTCGATAGTTTTTTGCATCTTATCGGAATACACTTGTCTGATTGCTACAGCTTGCTTTGAGTTTTGCTCATGAAGCCTCTGCGACAACTCCTTCTTATCTTGAAGCATTTCTGCTTTTGTATCATCAAAATTTTGCTTACTTTGTTCCTGAACTGAGGCAAGACTACGACTAAAACTCTGCTTTAAATTTTGTACTTTTAAATTATTTTGCTTAAGCATGTCTGCATTTGTCTCAGTGCTTTGATCTTTTTCATGCTTTAAGGCCACTCTACTCTTATGAATTAAATTCTCTTTTTCCATACTGTCTTTAAATTTTTCTGTTCTGCGACTCTCAGTCATTTTAGCCTGAAGCTCACTCATTCGTTCGCCGTTCTCGATATTGCTTTCTCGAATCTCACTTTGATAAGAATCTACAGTAGACTTTAATTTGTCTTGGAACTTACTTTCAACTAATTGTCGCTCATTCAGATGAGTATCTACTTTCTGTTGATACTGTTCTGATTGATTCTGATCATATCTTTTCTTAATTGCTTTATTTTCGTCTGATTGAGAAATTTTCTCAGCTCTCGTTCGATACTGGATCTCTCTAACATCTTTGTTATAATTTTCAGCCAGCTCCCCTATTTTTTCAGAGAAAGCTTTATTTTGTTTTCTATTATCTGCTTGCTGAGCTGCAAGGCTTCTATCTTCTCGTTGTATAATTTCTTTTTCGATTTTATCGTTTGTATAGGCTATTTGATTTTTAAAATTTTGTTCTTCTTGGTTCTTAAGATCAAGATAGTTTGTGACTTGTTTTTCTCTATATTCTTGAACATCTTTTATTCCGCCATTAAATAAGGCATTTCTTTTTTCACTTTCTCTGACAGACAAATCAGCCATTCGTTTTTGATTATCAGCAATTATTTTGTTCTTTTCAGTTCTAAACTGTATATCTGATTCTTTTTTTACAACCTTATTATTATCGATATAAGTATTTAGGTCGCCATGTGCTTTCTTACGGACACTTTCGATATTATCATCGTAGTTCTTGCTTAATTGTTTTTGAATTGAAGTGTTTAATTCACTTGTATTAGTTAGATTATTATTAAAGGTACCTTTTAGTTCATCAAACTTTTTATTCCATGAACGAAGATTATCTTTACGTTCTTCATTAAATTCTTTTCGACTATCATTTAGAGATTTTTCATAAACACCACTTTTGTCTAATAGTGCTTTTCTTTGTGACTCATCAACACCCTCAATATTACTTACATAATCTTTTTCTAAGCGATCTACTTGTTTCTTATGTTCTGCTGATTGGGTGGAGACTCTACTTTCATGGGTTTTCTTAAGATTATCTACTTGCTCTTCATAGTTCCGCTTAGAATTATCTAAATCATTTCTATAGATTTCATTTTGACGACTGAATTTTTGGCTGTAGTCAACTCCGTTCATATATTCCTTGCAATTGATAAAGGGGCCGTAACACCCATAATAAATTATAGCATTTTGATATATGGAATTTAAATGAGGGTAAAATATGCCAGCACCCCTCTAGGGGTGCTGAGATCGGTATTACATACTTAGTTCTTGATCTATTAGCTCAGAGAATTCTTCAATTGGAAGAGCTCCAGCGATCAGTTTACCATTGATAAAGAATGTTGGAGTTGACTTTACTCCTACTGACTTGCCGTCTTGGATATCTTTTTCAACTTGAGCTATATACTTATTATCATCAAGGCATTTATTAAATTGGTCAGACTTTAGACCTATATTCTTAGCTAATGCTTTTAGATCTTCAACTTTTAATTTTGATTGACCAGAAAAGAGTCTATCGTGCATAGTCCAAAATTTTTCCATACTCTGCTCATTAGCACATAAAGTAGCAACTGATGCTTTTTTAGCTTGAGAATGAAATGGTAGAGGAAACTGCTTCATAACAACTTTTACTTTATTGCCATACTTATCCTTAAGCTTCTTTAGTACTTTTGCACCTTCTGCACAATATGGACATTGAAAGTCTGAGAACTCAACGATAGTTACTTTTGCGTTCTTTCCACCAGTAAATGGAGAACCTTCTGTAGGAACATCAAATGAAGGCCTCATAGGCTTTTCAAGAAATACTTCTATTCCGCTCTTACTTGTCTTACCTGCAAGCCAAGTCTTAAGTACTGATTCTTTCTTTTGCATTGATAAGTAATTTCTAATTTTCTCAGTGATCTGAGGGTTTATTTGCTCTTTTGGTATTTTCTTTTCCGCAACAAAGTCATTGAATTCTTTGCTTGAAACTTCAATCTTACTATAGATATTTTTTTCAAAGTACTGATCGTTAGTCATTCCCTTAGAAACTGGATCTTTTGCAATAATTTTTTCAACAATTAACTGATTAAGCTTTGCAAATTTAATTTGAAAAACTTTTGTTTCTGCATCAAAAATATCTGCCTCAATACCAGAATAAAGTTCTTTATCGGTAATGGTGATATCTCCAATTTTGGCAGCAATTCCATCTCCCGCATTCTTTTTATATTTGTATTGTGGTGTAGATGTTGCTTTCGAACAGCTGACAACAACTGCTAACATCAATAGGCTACTGAGAATTCTAAGATTCATATAATGACTCCTTTCATATTAAATCTAGATAATAATACCTGATTTTTATCTATACTGAAAAGTTTAATGTGTTTTATTTAGTTGAGAAATAAAGTCTTGATACGGAGCAGAATACCCCATTAGCTCATCATGCTTACCGTCGGCAACAACTCTACCTTTATCCATTACAATAATTTTATTCGCTTTTATGATTGTCTCAATTCTGTGGGCCACAATAAAAGTAAGTGACTTTTTTTGAGTCATTAGAACAAGTGTTCTTAGCCCTTGCTCTAGCTCGGAATCTAGACCAGATGAGATCTCATCAAATAAAACAATTGGTTTAGCGAGATAACAAGATCTCAAAGCAGAGAGTAGTTGCTTCTGCCCAAGCGAGAGTTCTTTAACATTGATGATGTCATCAGGCTTAATCCCCCAAGTTAAAATATAGGGAATACTATCACTAACCTCTGTCCAGAATTTGTCAAAGCCTTGCTGCTCTTGATAGCTCATTGAGATATTAAAACGAAGAGATGCTGAGAAAACATGCGAGTCCTGACTAACAATACTAACCTGACTCTTATAACGTAAAATATCATCTACATTTTTACCAGAGAAGTGAATATTCTTTAGATTATCTCCCATAATATCGATTGAGGCTTCTTCGGCGACAATATCGGCAGATAGAATTTTTAAAAGAGTTGATTTTCCACATCCAGACTGGCCAACAATTCCAACCAGCTCACCAGGCCTCGTAACAAAGTCGATATCCTGTAAAGTAAAAAGATCTTGTCCTTTCTTTTCAGGATAAGCAAAATATTTAACCTGTAATCTCATTTCACTAATATTCATTGCCTGAGATAAAGATTTAAATTTTGATTTAGGTAATGTCTTGAGGTCATTATTAAATTCCTCTATACGAACAATACCTGTTCTTGCACGCTGAATACTTGAGATTTTTCCTGTTATATCTTTCAGAGGTGCAATTGATCTTTGTATGAGATCCACTATTGCTGCTAACACAGCGATCTCAGTAATATTACTATAAGGAAAAATAAGTACGAGTAAGGCCAATAGAATTGGAAAGAGTGATTCTGCAATAGAGAAATAACTTGCATCCCATATATTTGCTTTTAATTGTTTCTTAAGAAAATCTTCAAAAACATCATACCCAACTTTACTGGCATAATTTCCATGAGGGTGAAAGAAAGTAAAACGAAAGCCACCAGATAGATTCGCAATAGTCCTAGACATTACACCGATAGACTTTTGCACCTCCATATAGACTTTTCCCATTTGTTTCCCACCATAAATAAGTAAGCCACAAACTAATACTTCTGCAATGATTAATGCAATCCCTGAAGTTGTATTTAAAGTGATAAAGCCGATCAGGCAGGAAATAATAAAAGTTACATCGATAAAGATTCTAAAGCTACCAGTACTCACCATCTCTATAACTGCTTCTGTGTCAGTTAAAACTCGAGATAGGACCTCTCCCATAGGATATTTTGAATCTCCAAATTGTCCTTTTCCAGCAGTTTCAATACTTAAAATCCACCCTTTAAAACTTTTACACCTTATATGATTAAGAAGTTTTTGCACATAACGGCTGGTACAAATTTGATAGATTACTGAGATAAAATACTCTCCAACAAAAATAGAGCCTAATAACCATAACGCCTTATAAAATGTTTCATCGCTCTTTGCATAGCTGTCATAAAGCTCTCTGATGACATGAGGAGTAATAAAACCTAGGTAGGAAGAAGCTCCCAAAGTAATGAGTACAATGACTATAATGAATTTTTGATCTTTTAAGTATAAATACTCAGACCATTTGTTTTTTGAAAAACTCATTCACCCTACTATTCGTATTTAGAAGTGAGCTCTTAGCTCCCTCCTCAATGATTCCGTGTTGTTTATCAATATAAATAATTTCATCACATGACCTTACGGTACTCAACCTATGTGAAGTTAAAATAAAAGTCTTGCCTTTCAAATCGATATCATTCCTCAGTCTCTCCACAATGTCTGACTCCAATATTAAATCTACAGATGAGAATGGATCATCCCATAAAATATATTCAGCATCTGAAACTATTGAGCGAATGAGTGCGATACGCTTAGCCTGTCCGCCAGAAATTCGCTTACCATTTTCACCTAATTCCATTTTTAATAGATCGTCTAAATTTGGATTTAATGTATCCAGTCCAAACTCTTTTAAGTAAAACTTTGCCTTGGTCAAACTAGCATCTGTTATATCAAGGCCAAGAAAAATATTTCCAGCAACGGTATCATTATAGATATATGGTTCCTGATGAATTAAACTGAACCGAAGCTTATTAAAGTGAAGTAACTCCGCCATTTTTTCAAGTAACCAAGACTTTCCACACCCAGTATCACCTATCAGAACAGTCCACTGACTATTAGGAAAATTGAGTTTTATCTTGTTATCCCATAACGGAAGTTCGGGACGAGTAAAGTCATTATTCTTTAAAAACTCATCATCAACTTCTTTTCCTAAATCAGTTACAAGTTCCCTGATCCTTGTCCAAGCGGCGTAGCCTTGAGTTGTCACAATTCCCATCCATGAAAGAAACATTAACGGTTCTAGTATTAAGAAAAGAAAGGATGAGAAGAAAATTAGATCACTTACAGGAAGGTTACCCTGTTTTACTATCAGTGCTGCCCAAACTAAGGAAGCTCCAACACCTATTTTGATCATAGGAAAAGAAAGGACTCTACCGAATGATGCGATAAAAAAGGTTCTAAGTTCTTTGTTTGATGTATCGCTGAATACCTTATAAAAATCTTGCTCTGAGTGATAATTTTGAATTGTTTTCTTGGCTTCATAACATTCAATTAAAAATTTCTGAACATCTGCATATTCATCCATATTTCTTCTCGTTAAAGGATAGAAAAGATATACAATAATTGAGAAGCAGAAGACACAGAGTAATAATGGCGTAAACGCTATTAAGAAGTCGGAGTTGAATTCACGAATTTTAGGTATGAATATCGTACCTGCAATAATGATATTTCCGATCTGAAGAACTGCAAAGCCCATAAAGCCACGAATTCGATTGAGGTCATTCCAAATCGTTTGAAATAACATACCCTCATTATACTTAGCAAAATTTCGCGGTAAAGAATTTTCTAAACGATTTACTAGTTCCATCCTAAGGTTTCGTTGTTGCACTCTCGCAGGATAGAAGAAAAGTAGACGCGACATGGTTCTAAAAAAAAGAATATAAACTGCGAGTAAAATGAAGTCTGAAATTTTGATATCAGACAATTTATTACTCATGGCCATATCACCTAAAGATTTGGCCATTAATGGTAAGTCACTCGAGAAATAATGAAGAGAATAAAGACATACAGTCCCTGCAATATAAAAATACCAGTACTCCAAAATATGAAATACGAGCCATGGTCCAAATGAACGTTGTAAACGGTGATGCATCGGATAAATATAGCAGAGAATAAGCATAAGAACAAAGTGAAGTTATCACTCCAATGGAACTTGACGTATTTAGGCTTAAAAACTAGAATTTCAACAGTTCAAATGGTCGTATAGCTCAGCGGGAGAGCACCTCGTTGACATCGAGGGGGTCACAAGTTCAATCCTTGTTACGACCACCATGTTTCTAATTACTACTCACTAAGGCCTGGGTTTATTATTTCTCGATTTACTTCTATTAGGTTTATTTCTTTGAGGTTTTAAACTGTTTGAATTCCTTCTAAGCGGAGATGCTTTTTGTCCCTGCTTCCTCTTTTCCCTTAAACTATTATTTGGTCTAGGTGATTTTTTATTCAATCCACGTTTCTTTAGAAAAGATGCTCTCTTTTTATTCCATTTCTTTTTAAACTGCTCAGTTCTTTTTGAATTTTTCTTCCATCTTTTTCTTTTCTTTTTGAACTCTCCTTTAAGGTTCGCGCGAAGATTTTTGAACTTCGTCTTTCTTTTTTCTGACCTAACATTCCAATCAATACTTTTGGTATTATCGTATTTTTGTCTGGCGGTAAAATTCATATCTTTTTCAATATGAATTGATTCACCCTTTTCAATAAAATCGTTTTGATTTATTAATGTATTTATCGCCTCAACAGTGCCAGAATTGACAGTAATCAATGTATCACTGTCTCTTGAAACTAAGAATCTTGTCCCTCTCACTCCAAAAATACTATTACTCGTTTTTACATTTACAGCTTCTGTATCGAACTCTTTTTCTACGTCGACAAGAATAGTTCCTATTTTTAAAAGGAAACTTCCTCCTTTCTCAAGATCCTTAGCCTCTTTATTAAACACAGGTAATTCGCTCACAATAACCTGTGAATCTTCCTCTATCCTTATCATCGAGTGGCCATCAATCTTTAAGATAAGAAATCCATTCTGCTCTGTATGGATAGTATCGTTAGTAAACACCTTCATACCTTTTGAAAGTATTAGTTTTTTGTTTACTGATGTGATTTTATAATTTATTCCTTTTGAAAATAAAACATTTGCAGAGCTTGCCAACACAGACTGTATTATAAAAGTGAACATTATAAATAAGAGAATAAATTTCATCAGAAAGAGACTTTGTATTTTAAACCACCTTTCTCTTGAAAGGTATTATAGTAAAGATTAAAATTAAATGCCCTCACTTCAAAGCGCCCTGTAAAAAGAGGTGCAACATACATAACATCCTCAGCGTATTCGCCAAAAGTTAGATTTTTTAATTTGAAAACAAAATAATCTGCTCTCTCTTCAATATAGTCCACAGACAAAAGAGCATCTCTTGTCTTATCAAAAACTTTAGATTGATATTTAGATATAGGGTATTCTTCTTCATCAAGATAGATCTTCCCGAAGCAGGTTGAACTTAGAAAAATAAAAAATAATCCTAATATTAGTTTCACAGCAACAAACTCCGTCTCCTTGCTATAAATATTATATCTTGTCTCTAATGATACTTA
Organism: uncultured Oligoflexia bacterium; assembly: GCA_913058265.1. GTDB lineage: Bacteria > Bdellovibrionota > Bacteriovoracia > Bacteriovoracales > Bacteriovoracaceae. Next base: position 61,062 of record CAJXPQ010000015.1, on the reverse strand, counting down.
AACTGAGTAAAAATGAACATCACAAATGGTAAGGGGCCAGAAACGGCCCCTATATTAGCAAACTAAATCGGTATGTTTATAAGTGAACAAAGAACTTAAAACAAATTAAAGCAATGATAGTTGGTACAAGTGCTGATTTTAATAGACCTATTGGTGAAATTCCATCCTTACCAAAGTCACCTTTTAAAATCCCAAAACCTGCTGGATTTGGAGCATTTGCAATAACTGTTAAACCACCACCAGCTACTGCACCAGCAACAAGGTAGTACTTTTGTTCATCAGTAATACCTGTTACCAAAGACCCCAGGTATGTTAATGCTGCATTATCCGTTATGGCAGTTAAAGCTGTCGATCCAAAGTAAAGTGGCATATTATCTAAGCTAGTTAGAAGTGGTTGTAACCACCAAGCTTGAAGGTTCCCCAGAGTCACTAGTCCTCCAAGAAAAAATCCAACCAATAAAGATTCTTTCAATTTTAATGTATCTTGAAACTCTTGAGTAACAGTTGCAAATCCTAAGAAGAATAAAAATAAACCTAGGAAAACTACCATATGGTGAGCTGTTGCTACCACTAAAGCTAAAAATATTAAATGAACAAGAGTAATCCACCAAGGTGGGTGCATTTTATCATCTCTTTCTTCTCTTAAATTAAATGACCCTGTTAACTCTTTTCTATATCTAAAAGCAATTATACAAGTACTAATAATGACAGCAATTACCGCTTTATAACCAAAGTGACCTAGCATATGTGACATACCCCAACCCCACGTTGTAGCTACCATTAGTACAGGAGGTGCTGCAAAGTGAGTTAACGTTCCACCGATTGATATATTTACAAACAATAGACCTAGAGTTGCATATTTAAATGCCATGGACATTTCTTGCTCATCATCGTTAGCATAAAAGTTTTTTTGTAAGATTAAAGCTGTTACCGTCATTGCCGCTGGCTCTGTGATGAAAGATCCTAAGATTGGCCCAACTATTAGCGCCGACATATAAAATGGCATTCTTCCAGGTAGTGGTATTAGTTTAGAGAACAGAACAATAATTTGCTCTGCAAACTTAATAACAGGTCTAGTTCCGGCCATGGCCATAATAACGAAAACAAAAGCCGGCTCAGTAAAGTTTAATGATTCAAGATATAGAATTGGACCAGACCCGCCAAAAGTCCCAAGTAAGAAGAGCACCAATACTGCGGCCCACATACCAAAAACGGCTTCAACCTCTCCCAGGAAGTGGAAGAATTCCCCCGCTGGAGATCCCTTAGGAAATTTATGAGCAATATGCTCGAATTTTTTCACTAAAAATGTATGAATAACTGCAATACCAAATAACGCAGTACCCACAACTTGAACAGTTCTATCACCAGTGATAGTTTCAAGCACTAAGTCCATCATCGCTGTAACCCCTTATAAAAATTAATAACTATTATATAGTTTAGGGCAAACATAAATTAATGCTATTGAAAAATAATATTTTTTTGTGAATTATTCTTGAGTTTTATCGCCAATTGAGCAAACTGGACAAGCTTCTAATTGCTCGATGCACAATTCTATTTCTTCTTCTGTTTCAGGTTGCTTAACAACATAGGCATTACCATCTTCATCTTCTGCATAGAAGTCAGGAGCCCCATTATAACAAACATTACACGCAATACATCCCTCTCCATTATCATCATCTGGGTCAGTGCAATAAAAACGACCTTCGATATTTTCTGGATGTTTCATTTCAGCATTTGCCATATATATTTCCTCCGACTAAATCTTAAAGCTTCAACTTTCCCTTTTAGAGATAATTTACTAATATCTTGGGACTATAGCTTACAAAGGAAAAAATGTATATGAAAGAAAATGCATTAGAGTTGGCCAAATCATGGTCAGAAAATACGTATTTTGACGAAAATGACCGTCAACAACTAAAAGATCTTCTCGGTGACTATGAACAAAATGAAGAAAATATTACGGAAAGCTTCTATCAAGACCTAGAGTTTGGTACAGGTGGAATGAGGGCCGTCATTGGGTTCGGCTCCAACCGAATGAATAAATACAATATAAGAAAAGCGACCCAAGCAATGTGTAATATTGCTTTGAAAGACAATCCTACAAATCCAAAGGCTTGCGTATCTCACGACTGTAGAAGATTCTCTGTTGAGTTTGCCCGGGAAGTTGCATCTGTTTATGCTGCCAATGGAATTAAGTGTTATATCTATAACACTCTCATGCCGACACCGATGCTATCTTATGCCGTTAGATATTATGAAGCCAATTGCGGCGTTATGCTGACAGCAAGTCATAACCCGAAACAATACAACGGATTCAAAGCTTATTGGAGTGATGGTGCACAGATCACCCCCCCAGAAGATCAATATATTATTGATGAATACAACAATCTTAAAGATTGGAACTTAGTTAAATCCGGAGACTTTGATGAGTTAATGAAAGCTGGAATGATCTCTTGGATTGATGAAGAATGCATTGAAAGCTTCTACCAAGTTACTGAAGACCACACTATTAACCCAAAAATGTGTAAAGAAAACGGTGGGAAGGTTCACTTTATCTACACACCCCTTCACGGAACAGGTTATATACCTTGTGAAACTATTTCTAAAAGACTAGGTTTCACTAACTTTGAAATCGTTCAGTCTCAAGCAGAATTTGACTCAGAGTTTTCCACTTTAAAAACAACACCAAACCCTGAGGACCCAGAAGCCCTTGAGCTAGCGGTTGCACTTATGAAAGAAGGTAACGCTGATGTTGCTTATGGGACAGACCCTGACGGTGACCGTCTCGGAGTTGTGGTGAACAATAAAGGGATTGAGCATTATTTAAATGGGAATCAGATATCTATTTTAATGATTCACTATATTTTCACTCAGAGAAAAGAAGCTGGCACTCTTCCTAAAAATCCACTTGTTATTAAAAGTATAGTGACAAGTCCAATGCAAAAAACAATTGTAGAGTCATTCGGAGGGACTGTCCTTGATACACTGACAGGATTCAAATGGATGGCAAAACTTTGGAGAGAGTTAGAAGAAGCAGGAACCGACTATAATTTTGTTTTTGCCAGTGAAGAATCATTTGGTTATATGCCTCACAATGTTGTTAGAGATAAGGATGCTGTTGCATCAATTGCTCTTATGAATGAAGTCACTTTATACCATAAACTTAATGGCAAAAACTTAATTGAGGCGCTTGATTCAATTTATGAAGAGTATGGTTATGCTCAAGAGAGCTTGATTGCACTTACATTTGAAGGGATAAGTGGAAAAGAAAAAATCAATAATATCATGAGCTACTTTAGAAAAAACTTCAGTTCTGATATTGCTGAAAATAAAATATGTAAGTTCTCAGACTTTAAACCTCTCATCGAAAAAGATCTATTTGAAAATACCGAGAAAGTGATTGAGATGACCTCGAGTAATGTTCTTGGTTTTGTTTTTGAAAATGGTAATCAATTATTTGTAAGACCTTCCGGAACAGAGCCAAAAATTAAATTCTATACAATGGTACAAGTTAAAGAGGGTGACCTTAAATCTAAAAAATTAAAAGCTAAACAGCTTATTAAGGATGTAGAGTCATTTATCCATCAGAAGATTAAGGAACTATAAAGTGAGTAAATTGAAAGAATTAGCTATTGTTTTAGTTAGTGGAGGCATGGATTCAGTGGCGGTAGCGGCCATGGCCAATGAGATGTATGAGAATTTAGCTTTTCTTCATCTTGATTACGGCCAAAAAACAAAAAACAAAGAACGTGCTTGCTTTGATAAAATCTGCTCTTTTTATGAAGTTACCAAAGAAAATATAAAAGTAGTCGACATGACTTTTCTCCAACAAATTGGAGGCAGCTCTCTTACAGACAATAGTATTAATGTTTCCGACTTTAACGGCGATTCTGATATTATACCAAGCTCATACGTACCTTTTAGAAATACACATATTATAGCTATTGCTGTTTCTTGGGCAGAAGTTATTGGGGCAAAAAAGATTTTTATAGGTGCTAACTATGAAGACTCTCCAGGATATCCAGACTGCAGGCCAGAATACTACGAGGCCTATAATCAATTGATTGCTAAGGGAACCAAACATGGAGATATCTCAATTGAAACTCCTGTTATCATGATGAAGAAAACAGAAATTATAAAAGAGGCAAAGAAGTTAAATGCACCCCTTGAACTAAGCTGGTCTTGTTATGCAAGAGAAGACAAAGCGTGTGGGGTTTGTGATTCTTGCGCTTTAAGATTAAGAGCTTTTACAGAACTAGGCCTAAAAGACCCAATTCAATATCTTTAAAGGAGATAAATATGAAAACATTAATGATCACAAGTGTACTTTTTGCTTCGGCCGCTTTTGCAGCTGGTGAAAACTTTGAGCAACGAAAAAAAATGGCGTTAGAGAATCTTGATAAAAGAATCGCGACAATGAATACTCTTAAGTCATGTATGAGTTCATCATCAGATAAAGATGGCATGAAAGCTTGTCGTAAGACTCATAAGACATCAATGGAAGCACTAAGATCATCAAATAAGGCAAAGAGATCGCAAATGAAGGCAGCTAAAAAATAGATTAATAGAGTTGGACGAAGTCACCTTCTGTGACTGAACCACCAGAGTGAAGAATACTTACGGCACCGTCAGGGCCAAAATAATCGATAACTTCGAGAGTGCCCTTGACCTGCCCTTCACTTACTCCAAGTAAAGCACCAGATTCCGGATCATATATTTCCTGCCCCTCTGTCATAATTTTTAAAATATCACCAACATTAAGCCCCGATTTCCTTCCAGCGTTAACATAAACTTTTGAACCAATTATTCGAGCGACTCGACCAGTCCAATCAAGTTTTTCTCCTAACTTCACTAATTTCGGAATAATTCTTCGTACCGCGACCTTAACAGAATATCTTAGTAGTCCACGTCTATAATCAATATGAGCATCTCGCTCGCTCATGAAAAATCGAAAAGAAGAATCGTTAATATTTCCATCGACTTTTTCAGAAAAAATTTCTTTATTGGCCACAACATCAAATACACGTAGTTCAATGACTGACTCGGCATAGGATTTTGTTTTTCGAACAAAACCAATTTCATCTGCATTCTGTCTGACTCTAGCATGGGTAATTCGTCCAAAAATAACAAGGTTAACTCCAGACAGCTTTGCCTTTCTTGAAAGCTGAGCTAACTTAAGTCCTCCTCCGGCATAGATTTCTTTTGAGTTACCAAAAAGTGAACTAGCTTCTGGATCAACAACAAAATCTTTCGTTCTTGAGATCTCAAAACGCATATGCTCAGTTGCATGAATCGCTAAATCCTCTTTTCCAAAAGGTGATTCATTATAAATATTAAGGAGAGCTACTTTCTTCTTTATAGGGCTGAATAGGTTATTATTTTTAGTTTTATTATAATTAGTGGGTGGACGAGTGTTAGAGTACCCCGAGTTTCTTCTTCTTACCGGTTGATTTGTACAAGCAGAGATAAAGAAAATAAGTCCGAATAGAACAGCTAAGAGTTTCACTACAGTAATCCTTTTAAGTTATAGATTTTCCACTATACTCTTAAATTTTATACCAATACTGCTACTACTATCAACAAGCTCAAATGGTAGGTCTTTTTTTGCCGACTGCAAGCTGCTTAGTAGAGCCTTTAGGTCTGTTTCTTTGCCATCATAATAGGCGATTATGTCAGCTCGATTCATTCCAATCGAGTCTACTTTTGCTCGAATAGAATACTTAATTCCCCTTGATTCCAACAGAGTAATAAAATCATTCACACGATCTATACTTCGATAATCAGTTAAGACCATTCTTTGAATAGAATTTATAGGTGTTAAGTTTTTAATATGTCCTTGAACTTTTAAAAAATTATCCTTTGCCATTCCATAAACATGAGTCGCCACGACATTCGCGAGTTTGACATCCGGTGAATCTCTATATGTCTTGTCGAAAGAGTTAAATTTATATGTATTAATAATCAGGTTAGTTTGCAGATCCTTTAGGTATGCAGAACCTGCATAAGAAAATGAAAACTCTTTTGTTTTTTCGTTATAGCGTGTTTTCTCGATAGAAACTTCGATATCAAGAAATAGAGAATTTACAAAAACCTCAGGAACATTTGCGAGCATATTTTCATAAGGAAGTTTTTGATAGTCTTGTAACTTACTCTGCTTATCTGTACCAAGAATTTCTACATTTGCAATATTTTGAGGTTTATTTTTCTCAAACCATTCTAACCAATTATTCAGGACCACACCTTCAAAGTCTTTGTCATTATCAATTCCAAGGTCTGAATATGAGAATTTATTTCGATCAAAGTTGGCATTTATAAATAATGTTCCATACTCAGAGGATGATTTCCCCTTAACGAAGGTGTAGTATAGTTTAGTCAACCTTGCGATATTAACTTCTCCCTCCATTCTAATAAATCTTAGTTTCGAATTTTGTTGAGATCTAGAAACTTTCTTGATGGCATATTTAGGAACGATATTATCTAGCTTACCAAATTTCCTTTGAATTAATAATTTAGATTTCCTTAGTCTTTTCTGAAAGTTCTGCTTCTCTTTAGGAGATGATTCTGGCGTTATTTTATATTTTTCTCTGAGGGAAGTCTCTCTTTCTGTGTAAGCAACTTCAAGTTTTTCGTTATATTTATTCCAAAAAAGTTCCTTATTTAAACCGATTTTTTCTATCTCTTTTGAAAGTATATTTTTGAAACCTTGATAGATCAATTGGGATTTTATGAATTGATGATTATCATCATCCGAAGCATAAAAGCGCCCTTCACCTCGAGTAAAGTCAGCATAACTTAAACCAATATTAAGTATGAGTAATAAAAAAAGAGTACACTTCATGAACTAAATCCTTTTAGTGTGTTGCTGGCCTTTCTATCTTTCCATCAACAATAAAACTCACTGAGTTTGTATTTAATAACTCATTAACCTTAGCCGCCATCTGTGGCGTAGGGTTTACAAGGTAATTTTCATTCAAATTCATTCTAGCACGGCCATCCTCAGCTTCAAATATAATATGCGCGGGAACACTTCCACGATAGCTCAAAAGTACCTGCTTAAGTCTTGGAAGAACATGATCATTTAGCCTATTCGTCTCGAGACTTATTCTTACTGCTGATACTCGCTCATCAGACTCTGCTGTCAGCTCCTGTCCCTTGTCCACATAAAAACTTCGACGATCATCCGACAGCCTTACATATCCGCGAAGAACCACAGGTTCATCTGTCTCTAGTAGCTCAAAATTCTCCATATAAGAATTAGGAAAGAAGATACATTCGATTTTACCTGATAGATCCTCAATGGTAACAAAGGCCATTTTATCGCCTTTCTTGGTATTAATAACCTTCTTCTCAGTTATCATTCCAGCAATGGTTAAACTACGCTGGCTTGGATCTTTCTTCTTTGCACCTTTGTTTCTAAAGTCAAAGTCTGGCTTAGTCATCTGAGGGAGAGAATGAATCTCTGAAATTGGCATAGAGATAAGTTCAGTTAATATATCTCCAAATTTATCAAGTGGATGTCCTGAAACATAGATACCTAGAAGTTGTTGTTCATAGCCTAATTTTTCTTTATCATCAAAGTCTGAAACCTCATTTATATTTAGCATTTCCTCTGTAGATTCAGGAGAATCTCCCATATCAAAGAGATTTACTTGCCCCATTTCTTTTTCATGTTGTTTTTTAGAAGCATAGGTTGTGATTAGTTCGAGACTTTCTAGAAGTGTAGCTCGGTTAAGCTTTTCACATTCATCAAAAGCCCCAACCTTGATAAGCGATTCAAGAACTCTTTTATTACAAGACTTCATACTCACTCTTTCGCAGAAATTTATAAAGCCTGTAAAAGGACCTCCATCAATTCGCTCAGAAATGATGGCGTTAACAGGGTTTGATCCTACATTTTTAATTGCTCCCATTCCGAAGCGAATCTTATCTTCAATAACATTGAATAAATAAAGTGACTCATTGACATCAGGAGGTAGAATTTCAATTCCGATCTCCCTTGCATCATTAATATACATGGTAATTTTATCCATGTTATTCATCTCTGTTCCTAGAAGGGCCGCAAAGAAACAAGCAGGATAATATGTCTTAAGAAAAGCTGTTTGATAGGCAATTACCGCGTAGGCAACGGCGTGAGATTTATTAAATCCATACTTAGCGAATTCGGCCATCAGATCATAAATTTCTTCAGCACGCTTCAAATCATATCCACCGCTCTTTGCTCCTGCGAGAAAGATTTCTCTATGCCGGGCCATTTCTGATTCTTTCTTCTTCCCCATTGCTCTTCTCAGAAGATCAGCTTCTCCCAAAGAGTAGCCACCAACTGTACGAGCAATGTTCATAACTTGCTCTTGGTAGACAATAATTCCATAAGTATCTTTGAGTATTGGCTCTAAGCTTCTTTCGCCTTCAAAAAAGTAATCAACCTCTTTACGACCAAATTTACGCTCGATGAATTCATCATGCATCCCTAGTCCCATTGGTCCCGGACGATAGAGAGCATTAATTGCGGTAATATCATCGATTGTTCCTGGCTGTAGCCTAGAACATAAGTCTTTCATACCAGAAGACTCGAGTTGAAAAACACCAGTGGTTTTCCCATCCGAGATATAGTCGTAAACAGAACTATCTTCAATATCGATTGATTCAATATCAAAATCTGGATCAAAATCACGTCGAATAAAATTAGATGCTTTATCAACAACGGTTAAGGTTTTAAGACCAAGAAAATCAAATTTAACTAACCCGATTTGCTCTGAGAAATCTTTATCAAACTGAACGACTTGCTCACCCTCTCGACCTTTGTATAAAGGACAATACTTAACAAGAGGTTCACTTGTAATAATAACCCCAGCAGCATGGATAGATGCATGTCTTAACAAGCCTTCTAGTCTTCTAGAAATTTGAATTATTCGTCTTATTTTTGGATCTTTTTCTGAAAGTTCAAGAAGCTTTGGCTCCATCTCAAGTGCTTTCTCCAAATTGATTCCAAGCTCATCAGGAATAAGTTTAGCAAGAGCATCACTTTCAGCATAAGGAAGTCCATAAACACGTGATACATCTCGCAGGACAGCTTTTGCTTGAAGTTTACCAAATGTAATTATTTGACCAACTCTTTCTGCACCATATTTTTCAGTTACATAATCAATAACTTCTGGCCTTCTATCTTGGCAAAAATCGATATCAAAATCGGGCATAGAGATACGTTCTAGATTTATAAAACGCTCAAAAAGTAAGTTGTAAGGTAGCGGGTTTATATTTGTGATGTCGAGTGCATAGGCAACAAGAGATCCGGCACCAGAGCCACGTCCAGGACCAACAGGAATATTATTTTCTTTAGACCATTGAATAAAGTCTGCAACAATACAAAAATATCCTGGGAATCCCATTTGTAAGATTGTATCCAGTTCTATTTGTAACCTATCGTAGTACTCTGCTTTTAACTCTAATTCCCAGTTGGGAAGAGTGATAAGGTTTCTAAAGTGCGGACCTGTGAATCTCTTCTCCAAGCCTTCTCTAGATATTCTTACAAAGTACTCTTCAGTATTTTCATCTGTTGTGATTTGCTCATCAAAATCTGGTAGATGGTAAACCTGTTTCCCGTCCTCATCTTCCCATGTTATTTCCAAGTTACATTTATCGGCTATTTCTAATGTTCGATCACAAACTTCTGGCATGTCTTTAAATGTTTCTCTCATCTCTTCAGAAGACTTAAAGTAGAATTCATCAGTTGTGAGCTTCATTCGCTTTTCGTCAGCAAAAGTTTTTCCTGTCTGAACACAAAGTAAGACTTCTTGAGCAGCAGCATCATCTCTTGTTAAATAATGACAATCATTTGTGGCCACAAGTTTTATATCGTGAACTTTGGCATAATCAATTAATTGATCATAAACCTTTTCTTCCTCAAGTCCATGTCTTTGGACCTCAAGATAGAAGTCATCTTGAAAAATATCTTTAAGCTTTTGAATGGCTTGATGGGCCTTATCATCTTGATTTGTAAAAAAGTTATAAGCAGCTTCCCCCTTCAAACAGGCGGTTGTTGCAATTAGTCCCTCGGAGTACTCCTTAAGAAGGTCAAGATCAATCCGAGGTTTGTAGTAAAAGCCCTCAAGGTAAGCAACTGATAATAGTTTACATAAGTTTTCATAACCCTTGTTACTCTTACACAACAAAACAAGGTGATGTATTTGGTGCCTTCCCTCAACTTCATCTTGAGAAGAGACGACCTTAGTATTTTTTGGTGCTTTGCGATCAAAACGAGATCCCGGTGTAAAGTAAACCTCTGATCCCAGAATGGGTTTGATTCCACTTTTGATCGCTCTCGTATAAAAATCTATGGCTCCAAACATATTCCCGTGATCAGTCATGGCAATCGCAGGCATATTAAATTTCTTCGCTTGTTCGAAAAGGTCATCTAGTCTTAATGCCCCGTCTAAAAGTGAATATTGAGTATGTAAATGAAGATGAACAAAGCTGCTATCATGATCTTGAGCTATCTTTAACTCTGGGTACTGAAGTGGATTTTTCATAGGCCTCTCAAATTCTGTGTGTCCTTTATTTATGCCACTTTTGCCACAGATTTTAAAGAGTCGAAGCACTATAAATGGTCTATATTACGGGGTTTAAAGAAATAAAAAAACGCCCCACAAGGAGGCGTTTTTGACCTATAAATGCTTAGCCTCAATTCTAAGGATTAAGCGGCCTGGCCATAAGATAAATCATCGTAAATTTCAGGAGTTAGCTCGTATACTAGTTCATACCAATCATTTTCACTTAAGGTTGCGTTAAAATGAAAGATTTTAAGTGATTTCAGTCTATTGTTTAATCCCCGGGTATCGAGATAATGCTTACCAGCAAATTGGCATGAGTAAATAATTTCTGTTACTTCTTCAGGGTATTCCTCCCTAAGAGTATCAAGAAGGATCTCTTGATCAATCATAATTTTCCTCCGACATTCGTATCAATAAATCAATAAATCAATAAATCAATAAATCAATAAATTCATTTTAAAATAGAATGGAAGGGATCTTATAAAAATATGAACTAAATAAAAAATCATTTTATTTTCAAATACTTATGAAGTTTAGGAAAAAGACGGATCAACAAGTTTTAACACTAATAAGCGCCGTTTTGCCTACAAAATGGGGAGTTAGTTACTCCCATTCAATAGTTCCAGGTGGTTTAGATGTAATATCATATACAACTCTAGTCACCCCAGACACTTCATTGGTAATTCGGGCTGAAGCCTTAGATAGAAACTCATAAGGAAGGTCCGTCCAAGTTGCCGTCATACCATCGGTTGAATTAACTATTCTGATACAAATAACCTCTTCATAGGCACGAGTATCACCTTTAACCCCAACTGTTTTCACAGGCAGAAGCACGGTAAAGGCTTGCCAACAAGCCTCATATAAATGTTGATTTTTTAACTCTTCAAAAAGTATTTGATCTGACTCTTGAACTTTAAGTACACTCTCAGGGAAGACTTCTCCTAGAATTCTTACACCGATACCTGGACCAGGAAAAGGATGACGATGAACCCAGTCGTATTTTAAATCAACCGCCTCACCTAAAACTCGAACCTCATCTTTAAAAAGAAACTTTAAGGGTTCTAGTAACTTTAATTTCATTCTCTCTGGAAGTCCCCCAACATTATGATGGGACTTGATTGTTACTGACTTACCACCTTTCTTATGAGGTGATACTGATTCAATAACGTCTGGATATAATGTTCCTTGAAGTAAATATTCAAATTTTATATTTTGTTCAGTTTCAAACTGATGTACTTTTTGCTCGAACACTTCAATAAAAGTTACCCCAATCGCCTTTCGTTTTTTTTCAGGATCAGGAACATCTTTTAATTTTGCAAAGAAAAGTTCTTTAGCATCTATCACTTCAATGTTCAGAGGTGTTTCTTTTTTAAGTAATTCTATATGATGATAATCTTGTGGTCTGAGAAGTCCATTATCAACAAAGAAACAATACAGGTCATCTCCTAAAACTTTATGAGCAATTGTCGCTGCGACAAGAGAATCAACTCCACCAGAGAATGCACATAGAACCTTTGAGCCCTTCACTTCACTAACTTCTTTAATACAGCCCTCGAGCATAACTTCGTTGGACCAGTTCGTTTTTAAGTTCGCAATGTCTTTAAAGAAATGAAGAAGAATATCTTTGCCGTGCTCAGTATGCTCTACTTCAGGATGAAACTGTAGCGCCATTATTTTCTTCTCTGTACTTTCAATACCAGCAATTAAACCATTATCACTTTTCAATATTGTTTTAAATCCTGGAGGAACTTCAGTAACATGATCAAAGTGACTCATCCATGTATTAATACTTGTCTTTGCTCCCGGGATTGTAAATTCACCTTCTCCATGTACGCTGGCAAGTCCATACTCTCCCTGGATACCTCTTTCAACCTTTCCACCAAAGTGATTACTTATTAATTGCATTCCATAGCAAATTCCAAGTATAGGCAGCTTCGTATCAAAGATTGTCGAGTAATCAGTAATATCTTCAAAAATAGAATTGGGTCCACCTGACAATATAATTGCGGAGGGTTTTTCGTTTTTAAGTTTTTTTATACAATCCTCAACAAGCATAATCTCACTTGCAAAGCCAAGCTCTCTAGATTTTCTTGTAATTAACTGTGTGTACTGGGAACCAAAATCAACTATCCATATCGATGACATATTTTATACCTTTTAATTTTTAACTTAATCTATAATTAGGTGCTTCTTTAGTAATCGTAACATCATGTGGATGTGACTCTTTTAAACCTGCAGGCGAAATTCTTACAAATCTAGCATTCTCTCTAAGGGCATCAAGATCTGCAGCGCCTGTGTAGCCCATTCCAGAACGAATTCCACCAATCAGCTGATAGATATTCTCATAAAGCGAACCTCTATAAGGAACCTGTCCTTCGATACCTTCTGGAACAAGTTTGTCTTCCTCGGTAACACCTGCTTGTCCATAGCGATCTTTTGAGCCTTTAACCATGGCACCAAGTGAACCCATTCCACGATACAGTTTATACGCACGTCCCTGATAAATAACTCTTTCACCTGGGGCTTCATCTGTTCCGGCAAAAAGTGAACCAATCATCACTGTCTCAGCTCCCGCTGCAAGTGCTTTTACAATATCTCCAGAATATTTAATCCCTCCATCTGCAATGAAAGGTATTCCAGCTTTTTTACATACATCCTTACAATCAAACAATGCCTGAAGCTGAGGAACACCAATTCCGGCAACGACTCTTGTTGTACAAATTGAACCTGGGCCAATTCCAATTTTAATTCCGTCTGCTCCAGCCTTGATTAAAGCTTTGCAACCATCACTGGTAGCGACATTCCCACCAATAACATCAACTTCATCAGAAAAGCCTTTAACAGCCTTCACCATTTCAAGAACTCCCTTAGAGTGTCCATGAGCGGTGTCAACAACAACAGCATCTACACCAGCTTCAATTAAGGCCTTAGCGCGAAGAAGTTCTTTCTCACCAACTCCAACAGCTGCTGCAACTCTTAAACGTCCAAGACTATCTTTATTAGCACTAGGATGCTTTCTTGATTTTTCAATATCTTTAACTGTAACTAATCCAACTAATGTTTCTTCTCGCGTAATGATGGGAAGTTTTTCGATTCGGTGTACATGAAGGAGTTTTTTGGCATCCTCCAATTCAATCCCTTCTTCTGCAACGACCAGATTTTCTCTAGTCGTCATCATTTCTCTAACTAAAGTACTTTCATCTTCCTCGTATCGCATGTCTCTATTTGTGACAATTCCTGTTATCTTTCCATTATTATCAACAACTGGAAAAGCAGAGAACCCAAAACGTGAAATCTTCTGCCTAACTTCCTTTAAAGTATCGTCAGTACCAACAGTGATAGGTTCTGTTACCATACCGGACTCAAACCGCTTAACCTTTATAACTTCTTTTGCTTGTTCCTCAATCGTCATATTCTTGTGAATAACTCCGATTCCACCTTCCTGCGCCATTGTTATAGCGGTTAGCGACTCTGTGACTGTATCCATAGCACTTGAAGCGATCGGTATATTTAAAGTAATATTTCTTGAAAATCGTGATTTTAAAATCGCTTCGTGAGGAAGGACTTCTGAGTAAGCAGGCATCAATAAAACATCGTCGTAAGTTAGACCTGGCTCTTCGCTGTAAAACATAATAAACCTCTTAAAAAGAATTTGATTCTCTATAGATTTACCATATTTTCAACTGTTTAGATAGATAGGACAGAATTTCGAATTGATTAATACTTCTTGTTATAGTCCTGTTTGAAAGAATTTAACTCGTCAATGAGATGATTGACTTCATTAGTATGTCTTTGAATTTTTGGAGTTTCCCTATCAAGGCTTTTCTCAAAGCCTGAACTTCTTAAATCATTGATCAAGTTCGACTTACTAACTGAAGCAGGAACTCTTTCTCTTTTTATACTTATAGGCTTAACACTCGCAGGTTTTCTAACAGCTTTACTAGGTCTAGTAACTCTTGAAGATTTGTTCCAAGTTCGACCGTAATAATTAATAATGGCTTCATTACCTGTCTTCTGTGGCTTATTCCGCTTCGCCTCACTCTTCTTAATTCCTAAATAGTAATTCATCGGACCTGTAGAAGCAGGAGTTCGAGAAGACTTAAATGTTGTCACAGTTATAAGTTTTCCTCTTTTGTGATTGTGACTTCGAACTGAGCTCGCTTTTTTAGAGTTGTACTTAGCTGCAACTGAAGCGATGGCCCTCTTCACTTTAGTCTTAGTAATAAGCATTTCATCTAGTTTTGAATCCTCAAGGTTTTTAAAGTTTGCAAAAACATTTTTCATTTGCTTGTAAGACTTTAACCCAACTTTAGTAGCTCCCCTTGGCAAACCTCTCTCATACTCTTTATCGATTAAGGAGAAATGTCCCGAAGGAATATTAATTTGTAGAGCTGGTTCAAGAGCATTTGCAAGTTTCATATTACCAGTCAAAACAAGTAATTGTGTTCGACCTGAAATATTATCAAATGAATAGATAAACTGTCCTTGCTTAAAACCAGCAACACTGTTCGCAGAACTTACAGTTCCAACAATATTATTTGTGTTGTTAATCCAAATATGACCGTTTTTTAACTCTATATTCTTTTTAAAAAACTTTACTAGACTTCCGCCGTTAATATGTATGATATATCCATCAACAGAAGAAACAGATAATGTAGATCCATCCTCAACCATAATCTCTGAGAGATCCATAATACGACTTCCATAAGCAAGTGTTTTTGACTGATTACCTGAAAATGAAAATGCATTTCCTTCCACAGAGATAACTCTTGCAACAATTGTCGCTTGAGCAGTGAATGAAATACTTAAAATGGCGATGATTAATAACTTCATTTAGTACCTATTTTTTATATTTATAGTTTAATTCTTCATAGTATTTACTAAGAACTTTCCACTCTCTTGTGTTTCGATATTTCTTTCTGAATTCATCTACTGTTGCTACAAATTTTTCTTGATCACCTTGATAAAAGTGTGAAAGCCCAAGCCAGAGCTTTGCACCAAGGTGATACTTTGATTTTGGATATCTTTCAACAAGAGCGCTAAAATGATTTTGCGCCCACTTGTAATGAATCTTTGATTCATATGCTGCAATACCAGCCTCAAATAGAACCTTGTCATTTATAGCTTTATGTCTAGGATAATTTTTAACTAATGCTTGATAGTATTGTGCTGATTTGTCATATTTTTTGAAGTGTAAGGCCTGCTTTCCAACACCTAACAGCTTATCTGCAGTCCACTTATACAATTCAAAATTAACAAGATCATTTGCTGATTTAGATGGAATACTTGCAATTGTTCTTGCCTGTTTTCCAGTTAAATTCATTGCTAGATGCTCTTTTTCATCCGTTAGTCGTGAGATTTGTGTCTTCAGCTTGTGGTTTTCGAGTTGCAGCTCTCTGACTTTCTTAGCAAGTTCTAATGATTTATATTCATACTGATGCACAGTTGCAGCTCTTTGCTTGAACTCATCCCAGAGCCCGGCTTCGCCTACGGCATACGCAAAAATAAAAGTTAAAACGCTAAATAATGTTAGTTCTTTCATATAGTCTCACCTTAGAGGTCTAATCTTATGGAACATTTCGGATACAAATCAAAAAACTTTAGGGATTTAATTGCTTAGATGCTTTGAGCAGGGGTTATATGTTATACTTATATAAGGAGTCGGTATTGCGCTTCACTGTCTAATGCAATTTGAAAGACTTATGCCAATCGACCGACTACTCCGTTCAACTAATAAAGTTATTTCTCTGCATTACCGAAAGCTCTATGAGATTTAACAACGACAAGAGGATTAGTATGATTTTAAGGTCACTATTAACATTTACATTACTATTTTCTGTATGCGCTTTTGCTCAAGGTAGAAAGCCAGCTGTTGAAGACTTTGTTGGAGTCGAATCTGAAACTTATAAAAAAACACCAAAGGGTACAGAAGTTTTATTCAATTTTGGTAACAAAATTGAATCCGTAGCACAAGGTGAAGCTCAAATCGCATCTTCCTCTTGGTTTAGCATTATTGGTTTAGGAGCATTTGCTTCACTTCCCTTTTTATTATGGTTTAGTATTGTAGGTTTCAAAGGTACTACTCAACAACAAAAAGCACAGTATGCAACCGAAGAGTTGGATGTGAATAGTTCACCAGTTACTAGTTTAGATGATTATAGAAAAAGCTCTGAGTCTGATGATGTAAAGAAGGCATCTTAGAGTTTACTCCAAGCTCCATCACTTAAATAAAAATAAACTTGGGATGACTTGTTAAAACTTACAGAGATTTCGTTTATCCCATCTTTATTATAATCAAGAATATTAACTTGATATCTCTTTCGCCAATATTTAAAATATTTATCAGCAGCACTCTCACGCTCAGACCAAAAGAATGGTCCCTTAGTCATACTAATTTTTTTAAGGGATCTTCCACGAATCGTAACAAAGTATAGCCTGGCACTTCCTTCAAAAATAGCAGCTTCGTTGTGTCCTTCGTAATAATGGAGTACAAGTACGTCAGCGCTAGAAGATACCTTTCTTAAGTGTGCCTTAAAGATTCGACTTCTCTTTCCTTTCACCTCGAGTTTTTGCTCAAACATTGATTTGCCATGAGAATTATTAATTCTAATGAAATCAACTCCGTCTTTTTTTACCACTTGAAGTGAGTCTTCAACCCCATCCCTAGTTAGATCGATCATATACTTTGGACTCATCACTTCAACTTTATACTTAAAGTCTTTTTTGAGATTTTTATTAATATCGCCTGTAAAAATGTCACGGTAATATCGCTCATCCTGAGAGGATACTGTGAGGGACAAACAACATAGTGCGAAACAAATGATAATACGCATATCTATATTGTATCTTAAAAATTGCTCTGATAGAATACAGAAATAGATCCGATCAAAATATTAGAGGAAATACCATGTTTATAAATGTAGGTTGTGTAGAAACAGCAAATCAAATACAAGTTTACTCAGTTAATACCCTGAGCAACTCTATAGAGTCAAAAAAAGCGGATACTCACTCTATTAGCGATGAGAGTCTAAACCTTCTACTTTTAAATACTTCAGAAGACCTTAGTTCGATTCAAAACATTTTAAATAAAGAAGATAAGTTTTACCCAATAATAAACCTTGATGTACTAAATTTAGATATAGATGCCGTCCAAATGATGGAAGCAACTGACTTTGAAGCTGTATACTCAAAAGTCTCAGCAAGATGGATCTTAAATAACAATATTAAGGCGATTGAGCAGCTTTATCCTACAATTTCATACTTAAAAGACTTATGGGTTAAAGATAGAAATACTTTTTTTGAAGAATTATGGTTTCTACTTAAAACTAATATGGCCACGACGGAACTTTCTATGATCTTTCATGATCTTAAAGAGCCAACTAAAAAGCAAGAAGAGAAAGGTGAAAAACCAGTTCTTTGTTATTCTAAAGTCATAGGTACAAAAGTTCCTAATATTGTCCCTGGAGACCAAGCTGATACGGTTTTAGTGAAAGAGTACACTAATGACTTTACCGATCAGTTTCATATTACCGAGTATTCAAAAGATAAAGGTCAGATTGTTGCTTGCGCAAAAATTAATTTAAGTCCAGTTCTTATAATGGCAAACCTTCCAAACCTTAATCAATTACAACAATCAGTACTAATTGCTCTATTCACGGGGTTACAGGCAGAATAATAAATGCGAAGTAAATTACTAAGACCATTCGATCAAAGTAATACTTTAAAGTATTCATATTATGGAGCATTATTTGGGCTTTGCTTTCCCATTATTGCCACATTGATATGGGCGTATGATCATAACTGCTCTCTTATTGAAGCTCAGACAACTTACGGCCACCCATTACTATGGATTATAGATACCGCTCCTTTTTTCTTAGGTTTATTCTCATCTTTTGCGGGCAAGAGACAAGATGAAATAGAAGGTGAACTCAATATAGAAAAAGAAAAACAACTACACTCTGCAAAGCTTGCTGCCTTAGGAGAAATGAGCAGTGGTCTTGCCCATGAACTAAAGAATCCATTATTCGTTATAAGCGGTTTTATTCAGGTAATAGACAGGTTATCGAGTAAAAATGAACTGACCCATGACAAGCTAAAAGACCTACTTTTACCAATAGTTAATACTGTTGATCGTATGAATAAGATCATCAATGGACTAAGTCGCTATTCTAGACACTCCGAGGATGAATCATTCACAGAAATAACTATTTCGGCCCTCTACAGTCAAACCCTAGATTTTGCGAATATAAAGCTTAAAGAGAAGCAGGTCTCGTTTGAATTGGTACTAGATCAAGAAATAACAATCTCATGTAAAAGTGTACAAATATCGCAGGTCATTTTAAATTTAATTAATAACTCTATTGATGCAATTGAAGATCTATCTAAAAGATGGATACGGGTTTACACTTATTTTGCAGGTGATAACATAATCATTCATCACACGGACTCAGGAACCGGAATAGCACCAGAGATTGTAGAACAGTTATTTCTGCCATTCTTTACAACTAAGGATGTCGATAAAGGAACTGGTCTTGGATTAAGTATTTCGACTAAAATTATAAATGCTCATAGAGGAGAACTCATCTATGAAGAAAAAGATAATCATACAGGCTTTAAAATTACTCTTCCTAAGTACCTAAACTAAGAACCAAAACCTTTTAATTGCTCACCACCCAAGACATGGAAGTGAGTATGAAAAATCGTTTGACCACCATGCTGATTAACATTTGTCACAACTCTAAACCCACTAGATTCTAAGTTTTTATCTTGAGTGAATTCTTTAATTCCAAAATAAATGTCACTAATGAGTTCTGTTGGGGTTTCATTAACATTTTTAGTATGTGTTTTTGATACAAAGAGATAGTGATCTTTTGCCATCGGAGATATATCTTCAAATGCATAAACCTTATCATTTTCAAATACTTTTTTTGAAGGAATTTCGCCTGCAATAATTTTACAAAATAAACAGTCCATATCTAATTCCTATGCCTTAACTCTTTGAATCTTTGCACCAAGTGCTAAAAATTTTTCAAAGAGTTTTTCATAACCTCGATCTAAATGATAAATTCTGCTTATATGAGTTTCACCTTCTGCAACTAATCCCGATAAAATAAGAGCTGCACTTGCTCTAAGATCAGTACACATGACTGGTGCACACTCTAAAGAATCAACGCCGCTTATAATTGCTGAGCCTCCATCAAGCTTAATATCCATTCCCATTCGTACAAGCTCTGGTACATGCATAAAGCGATTTTCAAAAATATGTTCACTCACTTTTGAACTGCATTCAGAAACTCCCATCAAGGCCATAAGTTGGGCTTGAGCGTCTGTTGGAAAGCCAGGGAATGGAGCTGTATCAATATTTGTTCCCTTAAGTTTTCCAGATGGAAGAGTTCTAACTCCATTTTCATCTATTTCGAGCTTCGCTCCCATTTCAGTTAATGTATCAAGTACCGCCGATATATGTTGTGGACTAAAGTCTTGTACTCGAATATCGGAATTAGTCATAAGCCCTGCAATGACATAAGTTGCAGCTTCAATTCGATCACCTATGATTTGATATTCGTTACTTTCTACATTTTTATAATCCTTTAGAGCTCTTCCGTGAATTTTAATTTGCTTAGAGCCTGCTCCTTCGACCTTGGTTCCAAACTGAATGAGAAAGTTTGCTAGATCGACAATCTCAGGCTCTCTTGCTGCATTATCTAAGGTCGTAATGCCCTCTGCCCATACAGCTGCCATCATTAAGTTTTCAGTCGCGCCTACAGATGGAAACGCCAAAGAAATATCAGCACCTTTAAGCCCATTTGTTTTGGCATGAACATAGCCTTTTTCAATTGTTATCTCTGCTCCCATTTTTTCAAGCCCACTCAAGTGAATGTCGACAGGACGAGAGCCTATAGCGCATCCACCAGGTAGGGAAACCTTAGCTTCCTTAAATCGAGATAATAAAGGACCCAGTACTAATATAGATGCTCTCATCTTTCTTACTAGATCGTAATCAGCTGTTGTTTTGTCAATTCGTGCAGAGTAAATCGTCTTCTTATCTAGATCGCCTTCTGTCCCCGCGCCTAAACTCTCTAAAATCTGAACAAAGAAACTTATATCACTTAGGTTCGGAAGTTTGTTAAAAGTAATATCTTGTGGAAATAAAATCGTTGCAGCTAGTATTGGTAAGCAAGCATTTTTCGCACTTGAGATGCTGACAGTTCCAGATAATGTATTCGGTCCATTTATAATTAATTTATCCATTTTATTTCCCTATAAAGATGCATGTAAAAAGCGTTGCCGCCCAGTATAGTCATTTTTTATTTCTACATGGTTAAAGTATTTTATCGCAATCTCTTTTAAATCCAAAAGACAATCTTCATGCCCCTCCATTAAAAAGAGACCCTTCTCTCGAAGTTTCAGACTCCCGTCCCTAAAAAAGTCATCATACCAAAGATCATATTCTCCATCTTCCAGATAAAGTGCAATTTTTGGTTCATATATTTCCGCCTGAATATGTACACCGACTTTTCCTGCACTGACCTTAATATAAGGAGGATTCGTAATAATAAGATCAACCTTATGATTTAGTTTTTCGAATCTATCACTTTTCTCGATTATGACACTCGCTTCAGGATGAAGTCTTGATTGATGGCGAAATAAATTTATCTCAGCAACTTTTAATGCATCAAGAGAAATATCCCCTCCCCAGAGGTTTATTTTCTTATCAAAATCCATAAGAAGAGAAAGACCAATAGCAAAAGAGCCAACGCCAACCTCGGCAATACTATACTCTTCGTGATAGTTTTTCTTTACTATATTAAGCGCATCACCAACGAGGATTTCGGTTTCTGACCTTGGAATAAGAACTCTTTTATCCACATAAAAATTACTACGATAGAAATAAGCATTATGATCTATGTATTCAAGAGGTTTCCCTCGTTCTAAATCTTTAAAAAATTCGAAACCCTGTCCTAAGTAAGTATCACTGCCCACTACTTTACACGTATCCGAAAATGCCAATAATAGTCGAGACGAAGTTATACCAGGATAAAACTTACTTAAATGTTCATTATTTTTAGTGAAATAATCAGAAATATAGTCTTGTACAGATTGCAATATAGTAATGCCCTTATTCGTCAGCACCCTTAAGTAATTGAGCTTGATTATGCGCCACAAGTGCATTTGTAACTGGAGCAAGATCACCTTCAATTATTTTATCTAGTGAGTAAAGAGTTAAGCCAATACGATGATCAGTCAATCTTCCTTGAGGAAAGTTATAAGTTCTAATTCTCTCCGATCGATCTCCAGTACCAACGAGACCTTTTCTTTCAGCTGACTCAATATCATGTGCAGCTTGTACCATGCGGTCAAAGATTCTATTTCGCAAAATCTTCAATGCTTTTTCTTTATTTTTTAGTTGAGATTTTTCATCCTGAATGGCGACAATTGTTTGAGTTGGTTCATGTACGACTCTAACTGCTGAATCGGTTGTATTTACTGATTGACCACCCTTACCACCTGAACGATAGACATCAATACGAACTTCATTCATATTTAATTCAAACTCAACTTCGTCTGCTTCAGGCATAACTGCAACAGTAATTGTGGAAGTATGAACTCTCCCCTGAGACTCTGTTTCAGGAACTCGCTGAACTCTATGAACACCCGATTCATATTTCATAACTGAATAGACTTTATCTCCGACGACATTAAGTATAACTTCCTTATAACCTGAGTCTGATTCACTTGCAGATACAAGTTCTGCTTTAAACCCGAGAGTTGACCAATAATTTTTGTACATTCTCCAAATATCACCAACAAAGATTGATGATTCATCTCCACCAGCACCAGCTCGAAGCTCAACCATACAGTTTTTACTATCAAGTGGATCTTTTGGGAGTAGAAGAAGTCTTAATTCTTCTTCTAAGCCTGGAATTTGACCTTCATATTCAGAGATTTCTTCCTTGGCCATCTCACGCATCTCTTCATCTTTCTCTTCCGCTAAAATTTCTTTAGCTCCGTCGAGATCGCCTTTAATCTTTCTGTAAATTTGGTAACAGTTCACCAAGTCTTCTATACTACCGCGCTCCTCTGATACTTGCTTAAATTCCTTTTGACGATCATAAATAGTAGGGTCGGCCAACTTCTCAGTAAGCTCCTCAAACCTCTTTACAACTTCATCTAATTTATCAAACATCGACACGTCATTACTCCAAGAAATCGTTTAATGTAGAATTGGATTCTTCCATAGCAGAGATATTTTCTATATCTATTTCTTCCATGCTAAGAACTTTTTCTTTTACATCTTTTAGCTTATATTTTTCTTCTAAAAAAAGAACTGCTTTAATTGAAGCCAATGCAACTTCGAGTTGTTCATCATCAGGCTCTCTCGTAGTTAGCTTTTGTAACATCATTCCAGGAAAACTAAGTGCCTTACATAGAGGATTACCAGCATTTTTTCCAGCATACTTAATAATTTCATAAGCTATACCTGCAACCGGTAACATGACTGGGATTTTAATAAAAATCGCAACAATATGTTTAACATTTGGATATACTCGTTCTGCAATAAATCCAGATCCGCCTTGAGGTATCCAAGTATTTACCCATGCTTCTACGGGTATAATGACAAATAAAACTGAGAATAAAATAATAGAGATAAAAAGAACAAAAAAGATAAATGATGTTCCACATCTTGGATGTAGCGTCGTGTACTTTTGTGCATTTTCAACGATTAAGTCTTCGCCGGCTTCAAAAGTTGAAATCGATTTATGTTCAGCACCGTGATATTGAAAAACTCTTTTGATATCTGGAATAAAACCAATTATCCATATATATAAAATAAAAATACAGGCCTTAATAATTCCATCAATGAAATGAAACATAAAACCATCAAGGTTCCAGTTCAGAGTAAAAACTTGATTTATTCCTTCTGTAGCGGCATGAGGAACAAAAACAAATAGTCCCATTCCAAAAGCAAAACTTGTGGCAATTGTTAGAAATGTTACCCAATCAATTTTTTCTGATTTCTTCTTTTCTGCTTCGTACTCTTCTTCTGTCTTGCCCTTTTTTAGGGCTTTATCTTTCATCTCCTCATCCATGGCAATATTGGCCGAGTAATTCAGAGACACAATTCCATTTGCCATCGCTTCAATTAACATTACAACACCTCTTAAAAAAGGCTTTTTCATAAAGTTAAGTTTTTGGGATATGCCATACCACTGGTCACGACGAAGGCGGATGTTTCCATCAGGTTTTTTTACTGCAACAACAAAGGCATTAGGAGATCTCATCATGACCCCCTCAATTACTGCTTGCCCACCAATACTTGTGTATTGCTTAGCGATTAGAATTGAAATCCTTTTCAAGCTTTGTAACATTTATTACCCGTTCATGGACTCCATGAAAGCATCGTTTGTTTTACTGTTTTTAATTTTATCTAAAACAAACTCCATAGAATCAATAGTATTCATTGGGTGAAGGACTCTTCTTAATACGAATACTTTTGAAAGGTCTGCAGGATCAACAAGAAGGTCTTCTTTTCTTGTTGCTGATTTATTAATATCTAAACAAGGGAAAATTCTTTTCTCCATAAGTTTTCTATCAAGTTGAATTTCAGAGTTACCCGTCCCTTTGAATTCCTCAAAGATGACTTCATCCATTCTAGAACCTGTATCAATTAGTGCTGTTGCAATAATCGTAAGGGATCCACCAAATTCTATATTTCTAGCGGCACCAAAGAATCTCTTAGGCTTATGAAGTGCGTTTGAATCAACACCACCAGATAAAATCTTTCCACTTGGTGGAATAACTGTGTTGTATGCTCTTGCAAGTCTTGTGATTGAGTCAAGAAGGATAATGACGTCTTGTCCTGCTTCAACAAGTCTTTTAGACTTTTCAATAACCATCTCTGCAACTTGTACGTGTCGAGAAGCTGGCTCATCAAATGTACTCGATATAACTTCCGCTTTTACACTTCTTTTCATGTCTGTAACTTCTTCCGGTCTCTCGTCAATAAGAAGTACAATTAGTTTTGCATCCTTATGGTTGTGAGCGATAGAGTTTGCAATATCTTGCAGAAGAACTGTCTTACCTGCTTTTGGTGGGGCAACGATTAAACATCTTTGTCCAAAACCTTGAGGAACAAAAAGATCAATAATTCTTGTGCTATAACCTGTTGGCTCACCTTCAAGATTAATTTTTTGTTCAGGGTAAAGTGGCGTCAAGTTATCAAAGAGAACTGTCTGCTTATGCTTCTCAGGTGTTTGAGTATTAATCGTTTCAATCTTTAATAAAGCGAAGTATCTCTCTCCCTCTTTAGGAGGTCTAATCTCACCAGTGATTGTGTCACCAGTTCTAAGACCAAACCTTCTTATCTGAGATGGACTTACATACATATCATCTGCACCAGGTAGGTAATTATAAATTGGTGATCTTAAGAATCCAAAACCGTCTGGTAGGATATCAAGAACTCCGTCACCATAAATGGAAACGTCTTCCTCAGAACTTTTCTTTAAAAGTGCGAAGATGATCTCATGCTTCTTCATACTAGCGCTATTATCAACACCAGTTTTTGAAGCCATTTTAGTTAATTCTTTGATGTCTTTTTCTCTAAGTTCCGTTAAATGCATTAATTTTACTCCAGGAATTAAAATTCGGAAAAGGTCATTCGGATGTGAATGAATTTATGTTAGTAAATTTATATTTATTGATTATCTTCATAATAACCTTAAAAGAAATGTTGTCAAGCTTTACAAAGACCTTTTCTCACTGATAATAAGCTAAATATATGGACGAAAGACTGGATAAAGCTCAATTTGTAAATAAGCATATTATGGCAATTGACTATGGGCGCAAATTTACAGGTGTCGCGACCTTTAAGTATGGAAATGATCCCTATCCTATCCCTTGGGGAAGGGTTGGTTATGAGAATGACAAGCAACTTATTAAAGAGCTAGTTCAGCTTGTTAATGATGAGTTCATCGATATATTTGTACTTGGTGTCCCTCACTTCACTGATGGAAAGGAATCAACTCTGACCAAAGAGATAAAAATATTTGGCACCGCGCTAGAAAGTGCCCTCCCAATTCCCTTGTATCTTGTAGATGAAACACTTACGACTTTCGAGGCAAAGCAAAGGATGGAGAATGATCCCCGCTACAACTTCAAAGTCGATATGAAAAAAATAGATGAACTGAGCGCCACAATAATACTTGAGCAATTCGTTATAAACTCGTCAAATTAATTTTCTTCTCTTAAAATTTAACTGTTTAATTTAGAGGATGATTCATGTCAAAAAAGAATATTTTAATTTTTACGTTTGTTGTACTTCCCATAATTGTCGCCATTGGTGGCAGTGTAATTATTATGAAGCAATTCTATGCTCCTTACGAAGGTAACGAAGTAGCCTTTACTGTAAGATCAGGGGAAGGTTTCTCATCGGTAAACGGCAGACTTATATCTGCAAAGATTATCTCTTCACCTCGAATCTTTCATCGCTATACCAAGTTTAAAAATAAGATGTCTTCTTTAAAAGTTGGAACATACACCATTCCTCAAGGTGCAACGATGTCTGAGGTACTCACTATTCTCACAGAAGGAGTGCCCATATTAACTAGGGTGACTATTCCTGAGGGAAAGAATATGTATGAAGTTGCAAAAATTTTTGAGGCCAAGGGACTCGTTGATGCCAAAGAGTTTATTCAGCTTTCTAAATCACAAAAGATGAAAGCTGTTTTAGGCGTAGATGGTCCTTCACTTGAAGGTTATCTCTTCCCTGAAACATATATGTTTTCACCAGAGACATCCGTTAAAGAAATTATTGTGACTATGCTGAAACAATTTAGAAAGCAGACCAAAGATATTGATCTTAACCATAGCTTTCTCAGTCCCCATGAAGTCGTTATTCTCGCCTCAATTGTTGAGAAAGAAACTGGCGCGAAATGGGAGCGCCCTATCATTGCAGGTGTTTACTTAAATAGACTGGTAAAAAAGATGAGGCTTCAAGCTGATCCTACAACCATCTACGGTATCTGGGAAACCTACAACGGCAATCTAAGAAGAAGACACTTACTTGAAAAGACACCCTACAACACTTATAAAATTAATGGCCTTCCACTCGGGCCAATTGCGAATCCAAGTTTAGCCGCCATTAAAGCTGTCATGAATCCAGAGCAGCATAAGTATATTTATTTTGTAAGTAAGAACGATGGAACTCATAAATTTACTTCGACTTATAAAGAGCATCTAAAAGCAGTTGATTACTGGCAACGTAATAGAAAGAACAGAGTTGGTAAAAGCTGGAGAGATCTCAAACAGAAAAAGAAATAACTTAGTTAGTACAATCAGTAGTAACACCATCATACATCTTCACAATTTCTTTACCGAAAAGCTTCGATGTTATTGTTACATCTGTGACCTTCTGAATGTGAGCACTGGCCGGATTAAACTCAACAATATAAAGCTTTTCATCAGTAGCATTAACTACAGAGACAGGCTTAAGGTTTGCGTTTAACTTAGTCTTAAGTTCAAATGAGGGGGTACTGAATTCGATACGGCCATAAGTAAAGTATCTTCTTGTCACTCTAGATCTAAATTCCCATGCCCAATCAGAGCTCTTAAAGATACACTTTGGTCTTGTTAGATTTCCTTCAAAACGGTTGGTTCTCGTATCAGTAAAAAATTTAACATCCCACTTAAAGTATCTCTGAGGTAATTCAATTTCATCCTGAATCTGAGTCATATTACCTTGATGAATACTTTGTCCTTTAAGAATATTTGATCTTAAACGATCCAGACGGCCATGACTAATAACAGGGTTACATTCAGGAGGCGTAATCTCACCGCGATTTAACACATTAAAATTCAAGTAACGAGAACAAACTGTATTTGAAATATGAAAGTATCTAGCAAGTGTCTCAGATAAAAGATCTCCAGACCTGAGATAATCATACATACTCTTATTCATCTCTGTTGAGTAGACTCCTGCAACGATATTATTTCTCATCAAAGGAGTTCCAGACTGAGAGCTTGATAAGTTACAATCTCTGGCAACATGCATGGGAGAGAAGTGATGATCAGCAAAAGGATTCAAATATGATTCATGTATAATACTACACTTGTCCTTTTTAATTATTCCTAGGTAGTCTGACTTATTTTCAATCTTCCAGATGTCTAACTCTTCATTATTTTTTAAGCCTAATATAGAAGTTCTACTGCTACTACGTTTAACTTCTCTATCTAAACTAAAAATGAGAAAGTCACTTTTCCATAAGCTTTGTTCACTAAATATATTATTACTAACTTCTTTTACTCTTGAGCATCCAAAAACTTCACTTCTTATATTTTTTGTTTCAGGAAATATTGCGAAAATCTTGTTTGCACACTTGAGCTGAGGAATTCTAAATCTTCTTGGCAGACAACTAGCACTAGTTAGAATTTGATTATCGTCGATTAGTACTCCAGAACACTGGGTTCTAACACCGGCATTCTCTACAATAACTTTCACTAAATACTCTGGACACTCATCATCCTTATGACACTTTAACTGCTGAAGCTTAAGGTAGTCACCAATGACAACATCCCGCTCTTCACGCTCTGGCTTCTTACTTGACTCGCTAGCACCACCTGGCTTTTTACCACATGAGCTAAGGTTGAATAATAATGCGAATACTAAGAGTTTTGATAATAAATTCATATGTATAAATTTTATTGATTTACTCATGTATATGTCAAATAAGAAACTTCCTGCTTCAACCCTTAAACAAACAAACTCTTACAAATTTTGCCTAGTTTAAGTTTTTTTGCTTTCAACCGATGATAGACGGTACAATTATATAACTACTATGGATCGTGGTTATATATCTCGTCAGGAGGAGATTAAGATGGATGATAAGAAATTAAAGCACTTTAGAGATAAATTACTTAAGGCCAGAAACCAAATTGTGAACAGCGGTGTTCTAAGTAATTTCGATGACTTAAAAATCAAATCAGAAGATTTAGCTGACGAAGCAGATCTAGCAGCAAATACGATAAATCAACAAATTACATTTAGCATTCGTGAAAAAGAGATGAATAAGCTAAGAAGAATAGATGCTGCTTTAGCGAGAGTTGAAGATGGAAGCTACGGCCTCTGTATAGAGTCTGGTGAAGAGATTGAGAACAAAAGACTAGAGACTCAGCCTTGGGCCGAATTCTGTATTGAAGTAGCGGAAGAGCATGAAAGAGAGATGCTAAAGAGAAAAGCTTAAACTCAATACATTCACATATACTATAGAGACGCTTAAGGGCGTCTTTTTTTTAATCAAAAACTAAACAATACTCATATAACATACTGAAATTCCTCACCTTTACAGCACTCTAAAATGTATAAAACTTATACAGTTGCTGCTTTTTAGTCGGTCAGAATCCCATTAAGTGGTACTAAACACTTAATATTACTTAAGAGCGGTTGGCAATGTTCTTGCTTCTATAACATTAGAAACAATTAAAGGAATGAGACATTATGACTAAGTTAAACTCTATTTTGACGCTGGCACTATCTACAACGATCCTAAGTGCATCCATGGCAATTGCTGCTCCTACTAAAACTAAGAGTGACAAGCTTGCTTACTCAGAGCAACTATTAAATAGTCCCTTCTCTAGCTGGGGAATTGATCCAAGCTACAAGAAAGGCTCTATTAATCTGAAAGATTCATGGAAAAAATTCAAGAAACAAAAAGACATTGTTGTTGCGGTAATTGATACGGGAATTCAATTTAATCACCCATTCCTTAAAGATAATTTATTTGTACCAGAGGGAGCTACTTCAGCTACAAACTACGGATTAGATTTCTCACAGAAATCGATTCTAAAAACACCAAAAGATAGTCATGGTCACGGAACTCACGTTTCTGGTATCGTTAAAAGTATCTTTCCAGACGTTAAAATTCTTTCATTAAAATATTACAACCCACATGCATCAGGACAAGCAAACTTAAACTCAACAATTAAGGCGCTAAAGTATGCTGTTGATAATAATGTAGATATTATAAACTATTCTGGTGGTGGACCAGAGCCTTCAGCTGAAGAAAAAGCAGTTCTTCTCCAAGCAGAAAGAAAAGGTATTCTTGTTATAGCAGCTGCTGGTAATGAAAAATCAAATATCGATCAAAGAGAAAATGCTTACTATCCTGCAAGTTATGGCTTCTCAAATATTATTACTGTAGGTGCACACGACGAGTACAATCAAGTAATAGCTTCTTCTAACTTTGGTGAGAAATCAGTAGATATTGCTGCACCAGGTTTTAGAATTAAATCAGCTATCCCAGGAAACGGAGCAGGACTTATGACTGGGACGAGCCAAGCAACTGCCTTTGTTACAGGTGTGGCCGCTTTAATTAAATCAAACTACCCTTTATTAAACTATGATCAAGTAAAAAATATCATCCTTAGTTCTTCAAGAAAGGTTCAGAAGCTTAAGGGAAAAATACTTGGTGGCGGAAAACTTGATGCGGCGAGAGCTCTTGAAGTTGCAGGATTCATCAACCAAAGACTTTACCCAAAAAGAAGTAGATCAGTAGCAAAAAAATAATATATAAATTTTAGATCAAACAACATAGAATAAGCGTATGGAAAAATATAAACCGTACGCTTTTTTACTTTTAGCCGCAGTACTCTACACTCTTGGCTTTCCCAATATTTTTGGAATTCTAATTCCTTTTACTCCAATCATTGCTACCGCCATCATTCTTTACTATATATTTACGCTGCCAACAACGAAACAAAGATTACTTTACTATCTTTACTATAACTTAATCATAACTCTCCTAAGCTTTTATTGGATTACGAACACCCTTCAAGAGTTTGGAGGACTTCCATGGATCGTAGCGGCGCTAATGAACGCATGCTATGCACTTGTATTCAATCCACACTATTTTGTCCTCATTTTCTTCTTACATTGGAAGGATACTCACCTTCCACATTTAAATAAGTTTTTCTTCTCCACAGGACTATTCAATGTCTTTTTGGCGATCTTCTTAACTAGTATTGAATATTTTTTACCGCAACAGTTTCCTGTCATGCTAGGTCAGCCGTGGATAGTACTATCAGACTACCTTGGAGCTGCTACGTACCTTGGGTTACCTGTATTCTCATTCTTAAGCTATTTAGTCGCTCTTGAAATGATTCGCATGAGACTAAAAAGAAAAGCTTCCTTCATCAATTTATCTTCAGTTCTTATATTTATTTTTATTAATCCCTTTCTTGTTCAGCGAATTAATGAAAATGAATTTAAGTCTTTCAACATTAGACTGGTACAAGCAAATATAAGTAATTTTTTAAAACTTGATTCAGAAGGTGGCGGTCCAGCTTCAGTCAAGGCGGTTCTAGAAAGGTATGAAGAACTAAGTTTAAAACCATTTAATATCGTAGATAAAAAATTAGATTTAATTGTTTGGCCTGAGACAGCTTACCCTTACCCTATTAGAACAAATAAGAAGAATATTCTGGCATCACCAGTACCACCTCTTATTCAAAATATTATTTATAAGAGTAACGCTGCAATGCTTATTGGTGGATATGATCACAACAAAGAGAATTCAAACGGAAGCTACTTTAAAACTGAATACAATGCTTCACTGTATTTCAATACACTCGGACAACTTGAAGAGGTTTATCATAAGCATGTCCTTATTCCTTTTGGAGAAACCCTTCCTTTTGGACCTTTAAATGAAGTTATAAGTAACTATGTTCCTGAGATGGCTTTTTTTGCAGAAGGAAGTAAAAAACCAATTTTTGAAACTGACAATCATGTACATTTCATCAGTTCCATCTGTTACGAAATCTTACGCCCAGAGTTTGTAAGAGAGTACTTAAATAATACGGTCAAATTCCCTAATCTTATGATTAATCTCACAAATGATTCATGGTATGGAGATACGGTTGAGCCAGAACTACATTTATTTTTGGCCAGATGGAGAGCAATTGAATTCAACCTTCCTATCCTACGTGCTACTAACAGTGGTATCTCAACCTTCATCGGCCACAACGGTCAAGAAGTAAGAAGATTAGCTTATAATGAGACGGGGAACCTAGACTTAAGTCTTAAACTACCAAAGAAAGATCAATTACTTGCCCCTACCTTCTTTCAACAGTACGGATTTTGGGGAATTTTACCCATCTGGTTCCTCTACTTTATTTTTCACATAATACTGATAAAATTAGACTATGATAAAAACTCTTAGCTTATTAGCTCTATTTCTTTTTTCCTCATGTGCATCTTACGAGAAGTATCGACAAGTGACTGAGGAACTAGAAATCCCATCAGAAATCTATCGTGCTGATTTTAATCTTACTTGGGAAGCCGTGATACAAATTATGAAGCGATTTGATATTGCTTTCCAAAATCAAGAAGCTGGTAAAATTAAAACTCGCTGGATGGATAATACACTTCAAGTAAACTTCACAGATTCATTTGGTAATAGTGATGCCGTTAAAGCAGCAGAGTTTAAACTTCTGATCAATGTCTCTGAAGGCTTTAGCTATGGCCGTAAAGTAGCAAAGGTTACAATCTATAAGCGTCAAAGAGTTGAAAGAGACTTTCTTCAAGGCTGGAAGGAAATCCCGACAGATGGTATCCAGGAGAAGACACTTCTCTACCGTATCGGCGTCATAATTGAGAATCAAAATAAGTTAAAAGAGATTGATGACGCCAGAGAAAAAGAACAATTAGAAAGCTTCTAAATAGTTGTCGACTTAAGTAATTCTCTATTCCAAAAATGCTTTTTCTCAGTCATTGAACCATTTGGAGAAGACTTCTGAGAGACTTTTGATAGAGCATAATCAAGTTCAGTATAAACATCTCGATATTTTTTATTTTTCATCATCTTAAGCATTGGCTTTTTAGCTTCAGAGAATTTTAAATCTCCAACAAGCTTAATAGCATCGCGGATGATATTACTTCGCTTTCTTTTACCCTTCATACCAACATAGTTCTGTTTATTATAAAGCATTTTCCAAACATAAGGAGCAAGTCCTTTCAGTTGAAACTCTTTGATATTCTGTAAGGCCTGATGTCTCACAATTAACGACTTATCTTCTAGAAGTCGTGCATATATACCCTTGTATTGTTTTTGATCTAAATGAAGTAAAACTTTAAGTGAAGCTAGTCTCATCATCCAATTGGGATGCTTACTAAACTTTGAAATGAAAGGAGCTGATTTTTTCCCCATTATCCGCCCTAGCATATATGTTGCTATCCAACGGTTCCCATCTGGGAAATCTGCACTCTTCATAACTTTAGTTAATGTAGGAACAGCTTTTTGTTTTAGCTTTAACGTTTCAGTTTTTAGTTTCTTGGCAAAGGCAGCTCCCTTACCTTTCTTCATATATAAAGCTTCCAATGCGGTTGAAGGCATTTTTATCTTCATGCCACTTTTTATATTCGAAGTCTGAAGAGTCTTTGAAATTTTCTTTATGATTGTTTTTTGTTGGTATTTTGGAACCCAGTTTTCTTTTTTGCTTGCAAGAGCAACACCACTAATAAGTAGCGAGCACAAAATTAACTTCATATGATATATCCAATCTAATTACAAGCAACAGTACTCGTAATACTTAAATACTATTTAACTATTATCCGAGCATTTTTTCAAATTCACTTAGAAGATCTTCCGGAGACTTCTCGTCAGCAGGCTCAGTTTCCTCGGCCGCTGCTGCCTCAACCTCTTCAGTTCCCGCTTCTGCTGCAGGCTCTTCAACTGCCGCTGCCGCTGCCGCTTCTGCTGCAGGTTCTTCTGCCGCTTCCGCTGCAGGCTCTTCAACCGCTGCCGTAGGCTCTTCAACAGCTGGAGCTGCTTCACCACCAAGAGATTGCTTTAATTGCTCATTCTCTTGCTTTAATCGTTTAAGATCTGCGAGGTCATCTTCAATAACATTATATTGCTCTAAATCCGTTTTAAGTTGATCTCTCTCTTTTGTAACTTCATCCAGTTGAGATTGTAACTCTGCATCTCCTGCTGCGCCAGCTGGAGCTCCTGCCTGCGCATCAGCTAGAAGTTTTTCAAGTTCCTCTATACGCTCTTGCTTTGCTTTAACAGTTCCCTCAAGGTCAACATTCTTGGCCTCAAGATCTTTGATGATACTTGTTTTTTCTGAAAGCTGTGATTGCAACTTTGCAATTTCTGCTTGTAAAGCCTCATCTCCGCCTTCACCCGGCGCAAATCCAAGACTAACAGAAGCACCAGCTTGAAGCTGATCTAAAGGCATTACAGAAGGAATGCTCGAAGGATCAACGTCAAGTCCTCCACCTCTAAAAAGAGATGACTTTAATGCTGTTGAATTTTGAATTATTGAATCTAGATAATTTTTTACAACCGAAGCTGGAATCTGATGTTTTAGATTATGATATTTTTTTCTATTATAGTAATAAACCCATATTATAATCGCTGCCAGAATAACAAGAAGACCCATTTGCAGCATAAATATTTGAGTCGTGTACTTATCAATATAATTAATCATCGAATTCAAGCTATCCCTCCATGGACAATCTTATCAACTTAATTATAGGTATTTAGAGAGCTATTTGCAAATGCTTTGGAATGTGAAAGATTCTACCTCTTAGGCCTTGATTTTTCCTAAGATTTTGGAGTGTAATGGCTCAGATGCGGCAATAATTGAGTCTTTGTATGGAGTAATCGCCCGACCATTGAACTCTGTTACTTTGACTCCGGCCTCAGTGCAAATAATTATTCCTGCAGCAAGATCCCAAGGCTTCATATTTTTTTCCCAATAGGCATCAAAGTTTCCACAAGCGACATAACAAAGCTCAAGTGCAGCTGAGCCCAATCTTCTAACCGCTCTAGCGCCAGTTATATTTTTCTTGAAGACTGATAACTGCCTTTCGAATTTATTATTAATTTCATAAACAGGTGCAGGGGAAAAAATACAAGCACTCATGTCTTTGGTATTTTTTTTATTTTTAAGTTCATATTTTTTTAGTGGGTTAATTCTGAAATCAATTAAAAAACTTCCCACACCTTTTCCAGCGTAAAAACATTCACCAGAAAGTGGATTATAAACAAGACCAAGAAGAACTTGCGTTTTATGCATAAGAGCAATTGAGACAGCATAAATAGGAATACCATTCACAAAATTATTTGTTCCATCTAGTGGATCAATCAACCAGATAAATTCTGATTTTTTTGCCTGATCAAAAGTAGAAACTTTTCTTTTTGAGAATTCTTCTTCTGAAAGTATTTTATGTTTAGGAAACTTTTCTTTAATCGCTCTTAGAATAATAATTTCCGAAGCCTCGTCCGCCTCAGATGCAATACCGTCGGCACCCTTATTAATAATTCCAAGATTTTGACGATTTTTTTGATACTTTAGAATTTCCTCACCGGCCTCATAGGCCACATCTTGTAGGAAAACTAAAGTTTCATTAATATTTTTTTTAGTAATTTTCATCAGTGTCTTCTAGAAGTTTTTCAAGGTTCTCACTGTCTTCAATATAAACAGTGTTATCTTTTCCTGGGATAGCATAAGTTTCATTCAACCAATGCCCAGCATCTATCATCTTACATCGATCAGTACAAAATGGTCTGGACTCAGATGAATAGTAAGAGAACTCTTTTGTACAAGTTGGGCATTTCACCATAATGACTTTAGAACTACTCACGACAAAGCTCCTCTAAATAGTTTTTAAAATTGTTTATTAAGTTATTATTCATTTTAAATGGCATTAGATCAACCTGTCTAACTCCAGAAATAAAATTAATACTGTTTAAAAGATAAAGATGATCACAATGGCTTAGTTCATTCTTTGTAACCACTCTTTCCTCATAGGGAATATTTTTCAAAGTGAGATAGTTAACAAATTGCTTTAGGGTTACACTTTCAAGATTCGTTGCATGCATGGGAATGATAAAGAATCCATTTTTCTCTAGAATAACTGTTGAAGTACTGGCTTCAGTTATCATATCCCCAATACTTAACAAGACATCATCAAAGCCATTTCTTGAAACTTCACGTTTTAGATCGAGCACTTGAAAATAGCTTCCAGCTTTAACTGGTTTATGATGCTTAGAGTAAGGTGAAGACATTTGCTTTAGCTTTAACTCTTTAGTTTTTACTGGAATCACGCTACTTGAAAACAAAACTTCAAGGTCTACAATCCCCAATCTCAAATCTTTGCTGGAAGGATAAAATGTCACCCGGATATAATGATTGGGATGCTGCTCAATATATTCTGATAAATCTTTAAGAAAGTAATCTTCTAGGTACTTGGTATCAAATCGTTTTTGAAAGTAGCTTTCATTTATCTGGGATAAAACTCTCGCCTTATGATCACAAAGTCCTACTACTAGGCCATTGATGGACCTAAAGCTTGTGAAGATTGAGTCTCCCTTAAGTATGTGTGCGTTGATAGACATAGCTCTTATATAGCACTTTGGTTGGCCCTTTTCCAGAAAACAGATAGATGCAATGCATAGCTTTTGAGTTTCTCGTTGCATAGGGCCAATTTTTATCTTATAAACTGAGCTTAACTTAGGAAATAAATGAACTTTGACGACTATAATGTAAAACTCGATAAAAAAGCCACTCTTGTGAGTATAGTGTGCGATAACTTTGAATTCCACAAGACCTTAGCACAAACAGAAAGTTCCTTGGCCGAATTGCACGAGTTACTCAGAACTCTAGGCGTTGAGTCTGGAGGGCAGTTCTATCAAAATAGAAATAAGCTTGATCCGGCAACTATGCTTGGAGAAGGTAAGCTGCAAGAAATTGCTGACGCCGCCAGAAGAGATAATTCAAGTCTGCTCGTGTTTGACTTTGAACTTACTGCCAGCCAGATGAGAAATATTAAAAAGATTACCCAACTAGAAGTAATCGATCGCTGTATGGTTATTCTTGAAATCTTTGCCCATCATGCCAGGACTAAAGAGGCAAAAATACAAATTGAAATCTCCAGACTTAACTATATGCTTCCTCGCCTGCAAACCCTTTGGACCCATTTTTCAAAGCAAAGAGGTGGTGCCTATCAAAAAGGTGAAGGAGAGCAACAACTCGAGCTCGACAGACGTATTATTCGAGATCGAATCATCTTCTATAAGAAGCAGCTTGTTGAAATTGAAAAGACTAGAACAGAGCAGCGTAAAAGACGTGAGAACAAAGTCGTAACTGCTGCCCTCATTGGATATACCAATGCAGGAAAATCAACTCTTATGAATAAACTTTGTAAGGTTGATGTATTAGCTGAAGATAAACTCTTTGCTACACTTGATGCAACTTATAGAACTCTAAACCCTGACTCAAAACCACCAATGGTTTTAATTGATACAGTTGGATTTATCCAAAACCTTCCCAGTACACTTGTTCAGGGGTTTAAGACCACTCTTGAATCGGCACTTGAAGCAGACCTACTAATAGTTGTGTGTGATTTATCTGATCCAAACTATAAAAAACATTTAGAGGTAACCCAAGAAGTCATTGATGAATTAAATATTGAAAACAAAGACCAAATCATAGTATTCACAAAAAAAGATAAGGTTCAAGACGCTTTCCTTCCCAAAATCGTTATGAGAAATCTGAAAGCCAGCTTTCTCGTTTCAGCAATAGATCCAGAGGACATCAAAGGCCTTAGAGAATACGTTATTGACTACTTTCTTTCTAAGCAGGAACACTTTGACCTCTTTGTTCCTTATGTAAATGGCGATGCACATTCTAAATTACTTGGTAACGCAAATATAATCACAACGCATCACCACGAACTTGGAACATTTTATAGAATAAGAATCCCTGATTTTATTTTTCATCAACTAGGTTTAGCTAGCTTTGTACTCGCTCCTAACGACCCTCGAAGCAGTATTTTTGATAACAACTAATTTCTGCTAACTTTTAAGCGAAGTCTAAATAAAGCAGTCATTGTTTAAAATTGTTCTTGTCTAAGTGCACTGATTCTCGTAGTATTCCGGTTCGTAATTGTGGAGCTGAAATGAATCAAGCGATTGATGATAAATTAAAATTAAAAATACAAAATGAGTTTAAAAATACACTTGAAAGAACATCTGATAACCCTGTACTAAAAGCATTTGTAACATGGCAAATCCTAAGTGAGCAATTAAGAACTATCCTGGATGCTGAAGTCCACACTCAATGGTTTAAGAATATTCAGCCGATTGTTCTTAAAGATAATATTTTGCTTTTACAAACAGAAACACAATTCGCTGCTCAATGGATTAACACACATTACCAAGAACTTGTAGATACAGTGATTCTTACACATGATAGAAAATATAGTTGTTTTTTTATTGCACCAAAAAAGAAAGTCACTTCAATTTCCAAAAGCGCCTGATCTAAAGTACATCGTTAACAAGAAAAATATAATGACTATGCAAATGCCGCCTAGGGCATAAAGTTTATCTCTATCCATCTAAGTATTCTAATGGCTTTTCACATAAGATTCAAGCAGGCCTTCAAGTTCAGAAAAAATTGTTCGCGGTGAGATAGGCTCAGACAAGACAGCATCAAAGCTCCTTCCCATTTCTGAGTCATCACTTTTACTCCAAAGGACTTTTAAAATTTTAGGATGATCTTTAAACTCAGCTAAAAAAGCATCTAACTGGTCACCCAAGTCCTCCTCTCTTATTAAGACCACTTGAGGCTTCATATCTTCAATGAAAAAAGAAAGGTTTGTTGGCCCATCTAAAGTATAGATTGAAACGTCTGAGTTTTTGGCGTGGACTCCTAACGCTTCGCACACAAACTTAACAGAATGTAATAGAAATATTTGATTTAACTTAATTCCACTCATTATCTGACTCCAAACTATTAAAACTGATCATTCTCAGCTATCATCACCGTATCTAACATAAAGGATAGCAGCATGTCGATGCCCTCAAAAATTAAAATCATTGAGAACACAACAGGTGAAACAATGTATGAGTTCTCTTTTGAAGAATCGGAAGCTGCCCAAATTAAAGCAACAGAGCTTGATGAAATGGGCCTAGATATTAGCTTAAAAATTCCAACTGTAACACAAACTCTTTGCGACACCCTAGGAATCGAAAACGAAGACCTGCTAGACTATGCAGAGTCTGTTGTCGCAGAAATAGACGATCACAATCACTAATATTTATACTGAAAAGTGACCTGTAAAGACCTACCAAGAGTAGAGTACCCTCTCGCCACTTCATACTCACGATCAAATATATTTTTAAAGCTTGTAATGAATTGAATTTCTTTGGCACTATAAATATAATCTAAGCTCCAAAGATCAAAAGGTTTCATTTCTTTTTCATTAATATCAAACCGTCTACCTTTCCACTCCCAATTTATTTTATATTGGTGATTATCATTATACTTTTCAGAGTATGTTGTTTGGTAAGTAAAGTTAGGTCTTCTAGAAGCTTCCTTTCCATCAGAGAGTTTGATATTCACAAAATTTAAACTCATAGAAATATTTTTGATCTCATCCTTTGTTGAGGTATAAAACTCAACCCCTTTATACTTTCCTGAATCGACATTGGCATATTTTGAAGTAAATCCAATAACGTTCTCAACTTCTGATTGGTAAACAGTACTAGAGAATAAGTAATTTAGGTCTTCATACTCATAGCTTACATCTACATTATAAGATTTCTCTGGAGATAAGTTTTTGTTTCCATAGGTCGGATCAAGTTTTTGAAAAATAGAAGGTGTCTTAAAACCTGTTCCACTTGAAAACTTCACAGTATGTTTTTTATTTAACTGTCTTTTATATCCCAGCTGATAAATTAAATGAGATCCAAAGTCATCATTAGACGCCAGCCTCGCTCCAAAATTATAAGTACTAATATCTCTCTTAAGAACACGATTAAAATAAGTGTCAACGAGAGTATTCTCTTTAGAGTCTATATCACTAGTATCTACAGTTTCAGTGTTATGACTAATACCATAGAGCCAAGTTCCATCAGAAACCTTGGATAAGAGACTAAGCTCTCTATTAAATAAAATTGAGACATACTCAGGCGTTTGATAGCTAGATGTTGTAAAAGAATCAAAATACTTATTTTCTCGTTCGATCTTATGATAACTTATATCAAATTTAACTTGTGTATTTTCATTATAATTATATTCAATTCCTTCTTTAACAAAAATTGATTCATCTTTCCCGTAGGCCTCATCATCGTCAACTTGATCCCCGTCCACTTCTGAGAAAGCTGAGTTTAATTTCAAATAGGATTTAAATTGAATTTTTTTATACTCGACACTGTGATTTAGAGAAATACCCTTTGCGATATGGGCATCATTTTCATCTCCATCCTTCACTTCACTTGCAAATTCACTTTGCTGATAAAAACCACTTAATTGAAATAAGTGATCTCCAAAATCAAAAGTATTTTCAAGGCTTAACTGTCGATAATAACCATCAGAGTAAGAGATGGTATTATTCATCTTACCGCTTTTAGTAATAATATTAATCACACCACCAATAGCATCAGCACCATAAAGCACTCCCTGAGATCCTTTCAAAACTTCCATTTTCTCAATATCAAGTGAATTCAAAGTGGCAGTATTAAGCTGCTTATCGGTATTAGAGGCATCATAATATCTGACACCATCGATTAAAACGATTGTATGTTTAGATTCGAGACCTCGGATATAAAGTGCAGCTTGTCCGCCCAGCAGACCCGTCTGACTATACTCAACACCAGGAATTTGTTTGAGTAAATCCACTGTTCTAGAATGTGTCTTCTTTTCTAATTCATTAACATCATAGATAAAGTATGAACTCGTCATATTCTCTGTAGAGGTTTCTGACTTTGAGCTAAAAACGATGGGATCTAATGTTTGAGAAAAAGTAACGGTGGTAGAAAAAACTCCCACAAGTGCAAGTAATACTTTCAAAAATAACCTCCGCGAGTCAATATTATGCAAAAATTGTATCTGGCTTTACAGTTGCGGGACAGCGTCGGACATTAACCGAACTTCCAATTGATGCTTAATGTGATTCTAGAGATTGTTTAATTTAAAGTACAGTTTATTATA
The DNA here is from genome assembly GCA_913058265.1 of uncultured Oligoflexia bacterium. GTDB lineage: Bacteria > Bdellovibrionota > Bacteriovoracia > Bacteriovoracales > Bacteriovoracaceae. Next base: position 20,521 of record CAJXPQ010000015.1, on the reverse strand, counting down.
GGCATTTGAAAAAATAGCCTTTGGCCTGAAACTCTTTTCTTGTAAAACTATACTTCATATCGACGACACTAAAACTAATATAATGATTTGATAAACCGTGATATTTAATTTTCTGCTTTAACATTTCTTTTCCAAACTCTCGGGTGTCATCATTTGGATACTTTAGCGAAAAGATACGCTCTTCTGATGCTCCACACATTCCAATGGGGCCATCAACTTCATTTATAGTATTCGTATTTTCACATCGATAATATATTCCATTAAATCTATTCTTTGATCCAACTTCAAGATGATTAGTCGCTAGAATATTAGCTCCCGCTTTATGGCCCGCCTCACGCAATTCAATGATACCGAAGCCCTTCCAAGTATCTACATCGAAATCCTTTGGCTTATCCACATTCGTTCGCCCAAGTTCCGTACACTTCATAAACGCAAATTCATCAGACTTCAAAATAGGCCTAAGGGTTTTGATATACTTAATTTGAATTTTGATTCGCTCTTTTTGGCTCAGCTCTGCAACTTTAGAACTTGCACAAGACAAAAAGAAAAAAATTAAAATAAAAGACTTCATAAGACTCTCTACTAAGTGAAAATATATTATAGCATACTACACCTAAGCTACTGTTATTACAAGACAGAACTGGCAAAAGCTCATTAAAGGTCTACTGACAGAAATACGATAAGTACTATGTGATAAAAGCCCTGATCTTACTATTCTTACTACCAACACAAGTCTTCTCGAATTCATGTGAACTAGCTTTCTATAATAACTATAAAACAAACTCCATCGAAGCTGTTGAAAAAATCAGAAGAGGAAGCTTTAGAAAGTTTAAAAAGAGAATTCTTGCGGCGACAGACAAAAGGGAGAAACTCGACTTAATAGAAGAAGAGTACGCTCTCATTTCAAATATTATTACCAATAATGATCAACAAATCAAAGTTCTTATTCAGTCACAAAACCTTGATCAAGAAGCAATTCAGAAGCTCTATAGAGAAGCCTATCTTGAGGTTATCTCAAAGCACAAAGAACATATTAACTTTATAACAAATCAATCAAAGCTCGTCCTTGAGGACGTAGGAGTTTCAGTACAAATTCGTTTTAAAGATTTTGGTGATGGAGTGAAAGTAAAATATCTTGAACTCATTCCAAACGCAGGTTCATCTTCATTTGCAAACAAGTTATTGAGTCGTTATATGAGTGCCATGAATACGAAGACAGTTACGTTTGATTTCTTTCAAAATATTCAAATGGGCTCGGCCGGATTTTCAAGGGCAGACAAGAGACTTGTTGACTTAGGAATTAGAGGAGTTAGAAATATCGCTGTCGATGATATTGTAACAATGGTTACAAAACACGAATTCAAACATGCTGGTTTTGCAAATATGCGCGCCAAGGGGCAAGATTCAATTTATCATCCCCAATATATTAGTTTAAACCAATCCGCTTTATCCAGTTCAGATACTTCCATCTACAACACATATATGTCAGTGGAAGAGATCTATAATTACGCTAATAATCCTTACTGGGCATCTGCCAGGATTAAAAAGCTAGAGAGCTATAATATCAAGGACTCTTTAAATGATATTCAAGGAATTCAGAGTTATATCAAGAAGACATCTCCAATACTTAAGCAAAGTGACGAAGTGAGTGAGGTCTTTATTAAACTAATGAAAGAGGCAGACATTTCAGATACATCACAAATAAAAGTACGTTTCACAAATCAAAACCATGACGTCGTACAAAACATAGATGAGGCGGTATTTGTCTCAATTGTAAACCCAAGCACAAATCATATGATGAGTGACTTTCTTTCAAACACGATGAGAGAAGCGGCCCAAAGCATATTAGAAGCTCGAGGAAAACTGCGAATAAAATACACCAAAGACTTTGAAAAAATTGATCTCACAAAAACGAATGGTACAAAGCTCGCTGATGAATTAGATAGGGCCTTTCACCTTGAAGAAGTGAGTCTCACTAAAGACTCTTATGAGCTCATCATTCAAAAGCTAATTAAGAAGCAAACCGTTATTAATGCAGTCTCAAAGAGGATGATTGATCATAATTCAAAATTACTGGCAATGACCGATGATCTATTAACTGACCTTAAAGTAGCTGTTGAAGATGGACTGGAAATCATTCAAAACTCACCTCTTTGGCAAAAAAGATTCACTGATACAGCGTATGAATATCAACGTTTCGGAAAGCTTGTCCGTGAAGACTATAAAGATTTTGTGGCAAAAGATATTAAAGAGCTTTAGGCTTATCCCGACCAAATATTTCAATCAGATCACTATGTTTTGGATACATCTCTTTTAATTTATCTTTATTTTCTATATGAAAGTTTTGGATTTCAAAACCAGGAGAGACTGTACAACCTAAAAGTGCCCACGCATCTTTACTCGGATTCTTAAGCTTAGTTCCCTGCCAGATATTACGAGGGACAACAAGCTGAGGAATCTCATCATTAAATAAATCACCACCAATTGTAATTAGTTTTCCTTCACCTGCCTCATCAATCTGAAACATCTCTACAGCTGAGCCTCCATAAAAATGAAAGATTTCATCCATATCCACTTTATGAAGAGCAGAAAAACTATCTTCAGTAATGAGATAATATATACAAGTACACTCACTCATCTGACCAAGTTCACTTGATTTTACAAGTCTCTTAGACTTGAAGGTTTCTTTAAAGTAGCCGCCCTCTTCAGGTAGTGGAATCAGTCCTAATTTTTCAATAATCTCTATTGCTGTTTTATTTTTCATCACATCGAGCTCGGCATTGGAGGAAACACACCCTCAGGTGTCTGATCAATCCATGAAGTTAAAGTTTGTACGATTTGCGTATTATCATTTGGAAGTGTACCTCCAAGTGGATATTGATTTGAAACGTGATTTGCTCGAAAAAGGATAGGATTAAGCCTTGGCCTTAATCCAGCTATAATCTCTTTCATCTCACCCAATAATTCCTTAGTTGTTAACATCTCAAGAGATCCTCTATCAACCATGCGGTGATAAGGTGTTCCAGGTAATGCCATAGTCGTTAAAAATGAAAAATACTCCGGAGATGTTTCATTTATAACTTTGATCGTCTCTCTAATATGCTCAGCACTATGCTTTTTTCCACCTAGTCCCAACATCGCAATAGTCGATAACTTCCAACCATTTTTTTTAACTTTTAAAGAACCCTCAATCATATCTGACTGATTATTACCCTTCACAACCATATGCAGAACTTTATCACTTCCTGACTCCATTCCAAGATAGGCCATATTAAGTTTCATTGAAGCAAGTAGACTTAATTCATCATCTGATTTATCAAGCATATTCTGTGCCGTAGCATAGATTCCAATACGCTCTAGTTCTGGAAAAAGCTCATTGATCTTTTGAACCACAGGAACAAGTACATCCATCGGGGCCCCAAGAGCGTCTCCATCACATAAAAATAATCGTTTTGGAGAATAACCCATTTGCTTAAAGTAAGCTGCCGATTTATCTAGATCACTTTCAATATCCGCAATAGCACGAACACTATACTTCTTTGATCTGTACATATCACAATAGGTGCATAAATTATTAGAGCAACCAATAGTCACCTGAATAAGAAAGGCTTTCCCCTCGCTCGGAGGTCTGAATACTGGTTCATCATATTGGATTGGAAAATTCATAAGTTATCCTATGTTAAAAGCCCTTTATCTAGCTAGCAGTAAGTAAAAATTTCAAGTTCTCTATTCAATATCTATTCCTCATGGCAATTTAGCTCAAACATCTACTAAATAGGAATTTATATGAAAAATCTCTGCTCAATTATCCCATTACTACTCATCTCAACAAGTCTTTTTGCAACCACAATTGATCAAAAAATTCTTGATCGAGTTGCACTAGATATTGATAATATATGTGGAGATACATATTGTGAAGGTGACTTCAACTGGGCACACGATAACCTTCGCTGTGATCTAGACAAAGGTGTATGTTCCCTAGATATGGAACTTATTGAGCAGTTCTACACTGAAGACCTTGATCTATCAGACGAGCAAGATGTTCAACGACTTAATAGCTGGATGAAATACGAAAAGATTATGCTTAGCACTTACTCTGATATCTACAGTGACACAGACGAAAACTATTCACGCAACCTTCACTACACAAAGACATGTACAATCTCCAACCTATTCAATGTCTCTGATATTGTTAGCTCTCGCGGATCATACGCAGAGAAATTAATGGACGGTGTCTTTGAATGTGTATCTGAAATGGAAATGGAGTTCTGGAAAAGAGCAGCTCCACATGATTCTCTTCTAGGTTATTAGCCCTAGAATTCATACATAAAGGCAATTTGCGGAATGATTCCACCGAAAGATGAAGAATCTACATCCGCTTCGGTTCCATTGTTATCTCTTATTTTAAAACTTAAACTTGAGTAAGCGATTTGAGGGATAACAAAAACACTACCCCACTTAAACTTCTTACCGATATCTACTTGGAAGCCAGAGCCCTCTTTAAAAATATTATCATCATCGGTATCTAACTCAGCACTTAAATAATAAGATAGATGAACATACCAATCAGCTAGATCATATCCAATAGTTGCACCATAAGCAGTCAGCTTCTCTGTCCTTGTCAATGATGTCGATGATACTGTTCTAGTACCAATATTATAAATACCACCTAAATATATTTTATTACTCAAAACACTTCCAAACTTTATTTCCATCGGGCTTCGCGTTTCTTCCGATTTCACCTCACTACTTATTTCATAGTTCGCTGTTCTCGTAATATGTGACCATGCAAGAGAGACCTGATAACTCGCATGAGAATATTGGGTAATAAAAGCAGTTGTGAATAATATGACGATGAGACGCAAGATATACTCCTTAGTAGTTACTTAAGTCCATATGATATAAAAACTAGTAAGAATTAGATACTTTTTATTTAACTCACCAACATAGACTTATACCATGGCACTAAAACCTCCTAAATTAATCCACTTTTTCTCATTAATCCCTAAAGGAACGCTATTTAATACCCGATTAATAATAAAAGGTTAATTTTATCAAAGGATTACACATGAAAAGTGTACTGATAGTACTACTTTTTTCTCTAAGTCTAACTGTCTTCGCCAAAGAAGCGAATCTGCATGACGACTGTAAAGAATGCCATAACAGCCTTCAAGGACTTCCTGGCAATACTGCTCTAGATGAAGTTGCTAAGCTTTCGAACCTCACTGGTGATCCAAAAGTAAGAGAGTTTGCGAAAGATTTATGCATAGATATGATGACTGCTGGAGAAAGAGGCCAAGATATTGTTAAAGTAATGGAAGATCAAATACTTGGTTATATGAAAATCACAAGAGATACACCAAAATACCAAGAAAAGATAATCAGTTTTTGGAACGCCAATAAGAATGATTTTATCTGTGAGGGTAAAGTTGACTCTGCAACTCGCGAAACAGAGCACTTAATGAAGAGAGCGATTGCACTTAGTCTTCACAACCATGTTTTCTATAAGTTTTTGTTAAATAGTCCTAATACTGATGTCAATGCAATCGAGTACGTTAACGGAGAGCCTGAGACAGTTCTAGACTATTTAGATGATATTATTGCTGACCCGGATTCAAAAAAGAAATTTGTCCTCTCAGATATTACAAATTTAAGAAGCATGCTTGTTGATTATTTTAATGCAAAAAATGCGGAGGACTTAGTATAAAGAAAATACTTCTCTTTATATTCTCTATAGTTTCCACTCAAGCATTCGCTTGTAACTTTAGTGATCTCACAAACGAACTTACTGAGACACTAAAAGGATTAACTCCAAATAATTGTACTAAAGTCCCAGAGTTTTTAACCTGTAACTGCGCAAGTAGTGAAATTGAAAAATTCAATCCGACAATTGATATAATTGACTCAAAAAGAAAAAAAATGTTCTTAGATGCACTGTCTGATAAAGCCAATATGGGATTACTATCTATTGCAAATGATCTCGTTGTAGTTAGTGAGATAGATAGTTTAGCCAATGACAGAGAGCTTGGAAATTTATGTAGTATTAAAAAAATCAAGAATATGAATTGTCCGAACAGTGATAGTATCTTAACTCAAGCCGAACTGAGAAGATATACATCGAAACTACATGATAGTTTTTATAATGAAATTGAAGCTCGCTATGACAATCCTGATATAACAGGCACCCTAGTTGATAGAACTGAAAATAAAAATGATTGTGGAGTTGATATTCCCGATTCGTTCACTAACAAATTAAAATCTGTTGCTACTAGGAATATGAGTCTAGCTCTCTTTCAAGACGCAAGTTTCCTTGAGGCTCTCTCAAGTTCGGCAACAATGGCTGAGACGATTTCAAAGTTTCAAAAAAATGATAACGATAATTTAAGCTATATCACTGCTGAACTAAGATCAAACCCTGTATACAAGAACTTTGATAATAATCAAGAATTTTTTGAAACTTTAAAATCTAATAAAAACTCTCCAAATTTACTTGATCTAGTTACTGCTGAGTTTACATCAAGCAATGTTGATGAAGCAATTAGAGACGATATTACAAAACGATGTGACACCCTACATACTGAAATGGAAAATATTCTATGTTCTAATTCTGATCAATTAATTCCATCTGATCCAACGACTTTAAGAACGATACTGTCAAGCGCGCAGGAAGAGGACTCCGTAACTGATTACCTAGCCTCTAGTATGATTCTTAATAAAAAATGTACCGACAGTGAAAGCTCTAATGACTTTGACACGCACTTTAATAAACTACAAGAGATATTGCCCCCTCAAATGAAAAATCAAGAAAGTTTTGAGGCTGTTGCAGATAAAAATTATAATGATGCAATCATCGAATCTGAAAACCTAGTCTGTGAATTCTTCAACAAAGACAAACCACTCGATGTACTAAAAAATGTCAGAGAAGCATGTAATGAAGATCAACTATCAAAAAAATGTATCTACGGAGAAGCAGCAAAAGCACTCCTTCAACCACAAGTTAATAACTTAATTTCAAATATCGAAAAAGAAGTTATAGATGAGCTAAAGACAGCTGGAATTGATGAAAGCACACCAGAATATCAAGAGCAATTTATTGCAAAGGTGGCCGCAGGTAAGGCCGCAATTAAAATGGAAGAGATATTTGATCCCTACACAAAAAAGCCAGTTATTATTCAAGCCTTTCAGGGTCTTGAGTTAAGCGATACTGCAACGACAAGTAATATTAGTGAAGCCCCGTTTGAATCGCGAGCTCCCCTAACAGGTGACTCTACAGAAGTTGTTATGAGTGGAGATACAACAGGCTCAGGACGAATTAGTAGTTACTATGATTCAAACAGCGATAGCGCTGATTCCTCAGGGCAGATGAGCGTAAGAAAAAGTTTCAACGCTCAAGTTCAAGAGAATACAAATAATGTTTTCAGTGAAGTAGCGAGAAGAATTACAAGAGCGAAAAGCTCACAAACATCAAGTCAGTTTCAAGAAAATTTAAGCGATGTTCTAAGACGTCCAGGTCCTGCTAAGAAGCGTGGCTTTATTGCAAAGTCGCCAGATGCTCCGACATTTAATCCTCAAGTTGATCCATTTTTTGATACTCCCTCTACTTACGTTGCAAGTAACGGGGTGACTTCTATTGAAACACCTACATCGAATACAGCCTCTGCTGACTCTGAGTATAGTCGATCATATGAAGAGGCATTAGGAACTATGGCGGCATCTGAAGCTGTTATGGCCAGAAAAAATGCTGAAGGAGCTAATGCCTTCCCTAAGGCGGGAGCTGCTATAGCTAAGGTTGCTTCGAGCTCAGGTGCTAGAGGTGCAGGTGCTAGTAGATCAATTGCTGGTGGCGCTGGTGCTAGTTCAGGTAGAGCGTTAATTAGGCCAGGTGAAGTTGAGCTTTCTGAAAGTGAGATGACAAATGGAACAATTGATTTAAACCCTGATAATGCGGACAAGATCAAAGTGTTCTTAGATTCAAATAATTCAAAAGCTATTAATTTATTTTTTAGTAAAGGTGAAGAGGACCAGAGTCAGGCTTCCCCATATCAAATAACAATTCTTAAAAGGCCAGACGGATCTTTTAAATTTAGACATACTGAGAACGAATTAGATGCAAGGTTTATGATGTTCTATAAGTATGTGAAAGATTCCTTTGACGGAAATAACCTTCAGGACTTAGTTAGACAATTAAATGAAAAAACGAATGGAACTTTAACGACAACGGATAAATCCAGTGCTCCATCATATGAAGCACTCAGAGATACTTTCTAATTATAAATAATAGAAATTTAGTTTGTTTGGCTTAAGATTAATAGTGCAAGTAAAGCTGCTGCCATTAACTTAATAGATAGATGTAATGTCATAATTTTCTCCTTCCTAGAAAAACCATTATTCAACTAAGAATCATAATACGTTATAAACGTCTGTAATGACTAGAATTTTAAGATTGAGTAGCCTACTCAGGATTCGGTATCCGCATGTGATATTCTGAAAGCGAATAAAACACTTCCCTAACTCTCTGTTTTTACTTTGTTTTTTTTGGCAAGCCTCTTGCTTTACTCCTTTGTAACAAACAACAAAGGATACGAAATGAAATTACTAAAGAAGCTAAAAACATATCTAAACTCACTAATTGCTAGTGAGTCCCACCCCAGAGTTAATCAATATAAGGATTTAAAAAACGCAAATGAATCCTTTGTCCCAGAGATCATCATACATGGCAGCGTCCCCTACGCTGCCATCTACTCTCACCTAGATGCGAGACAACACACTTTAATGTTCTGCTAAAGACAACAAATATAAATACAACGGAGATATTATGAGATTTACAAAATTATTTTTACTAAGTTCAATTCTAATCATAGGTACATCTTGTGACCTAAGTAATGATGGCAACAGCAATAACGATTCAAACTCAAATAAAGAAGGTTCAAAAAAGTTAGAAAGTATTGTCTCTGATATGAATCACTCTAATGATGAGTGTCCTGCCATTAGAGGCGTTTATAAGCAAAATGATACAGAAGATGCTACCGATTTTGAGCCAGTATACAGAGAGCTCTCACAGGATGGAGAGCAAACAATATATAAGCTTGATAATGATACATTTATTATTGATGGTAACTCTCATCAGGGTACTATCGAAGGAGCTCGATTCACTTATGCTGGATCATGCGAGCAGGGTAAGTTGAAGCTTACTTCGGTATCTGATCTATTCTTTTCAGAGGGTGTGGTTAAGAGTCTTGAAAATGGAGATATTCAAGAGAGCTTTAAGATGATTGAAAACGGTGTTGTAACCAATGAAGAAGTGACTTCAACGCTTCAATAAAAAAAGGCTCTTAGTTGTGATCTTAATCTTTGGTTAAGGTCGCAACACTACCTTGAGACCTATTGAAAATAAGTCCACTTCTTAGACTTACTCAGCACTGCACCAATTGTTAAATCGACACTGACTGATTTCTCTTCAAACTTCATACAATAATTACCAGATTTCATAACCTTTAAAATACTCTCCACCGCTTCTTCGCACCAGCGACCAGGAAAGGCTCTTCGTGCTGAAAATTCATAGGACACACCTTCTTTCACAAAGCTACCATTAAGTGAATAATTTTCACCAAGCTCAGATTCGCAATGAATTGAAACCTCTCTCTCAAAACAAAAGTGCGAGCCAGCGAAAGCGATACCAGGTAAGAGCAAATTTATTAAGAGCATTTTATTTATTTTTTTCACTTTTAATCCTTTCGTATAATCCAATAAATTTTTGAACTTGTTTGTGATTCATCGAACGATAACCCTTATAAAGCATTATAGACTTTAACCAAGAGGATTCTCCTTTATACCTTGAGTCAGCAATCTCTTTCTTTCTATATAACCACCTCACTCCGGCCGCGATGTTTAAAACAGGATCATTCATATCTTCTTCATCAAGAATAATAGTTTGATTTTGAGCTTCTGTCTTGTGCCCTTTTAAGTACTTTAATGTTTGATCGGTTACTTGCATTAATCCCCGGGCGTAACCTGCTCTTTTCCCTGCAAAGGCTTTTGATTTAGTGTTAAATGAAGACTCAGTTGCAATCATCACTTTTACAAAGTCAGGATCAAGCGCAACTTTTGGTTTTAAAATATCATTCCAATATGTAACCCATCCATCTATAATATGATCAAATTCAGAGCCTTTCTTATATCCGAGAGTATTGGAGGAGATAATTAATTTCCGCTTTAGAAAGTAAGTATTCGTCATGATATAGACTTCATCTGCATACAAAGTATTTTTTTTGGATCTATTTCTAACACAAGATCCTCCTCTGTAATGTTCTTTAACTGTCGCCTTTCTTCGTTCATGTTTATCAACAACGGATGAGTTTCTCCAATGAAAACCCAAGGGACACTTTCTCCATTTATGTTTTTGTTTTATTAACTTCTTAGCCATCTATTATGCCGCCTTCCCCTTTAAAAGCTTTTCTCGTTTTTTTATGATTTTTGCAATTTCTTTATCTACATCAAATTTTTCTGGAAATAATATTGATGACGGGTGAAGTCCTATTGCAGCTGCTATTTTAGATGCCGTATCAACACCTAAATTCCTCTTATCATTTTCAACTGCTGATAAGAATGTCGCTTTAATGCCTGTTAAGTCAAATACATCCTTCTGAGTTAATCCCAAAGACTCTCTTCTGGCCTTAACAATTGCACCAGGAGTAACTTTACCTGTAATAAGGCCGTCTAAAAAAGATAATGCTTCAATTTTTTTCGTCATACTGTACTTCCTCGACTTAGCTGTAGTCATGATCAGTTGTTATTCTCACAACACTAATCTCGATATTATTATTTTTAATTTTATAAATTATACGTCCAGAAGAACTAAAACTTGATGATCTTTGGCCCTGTCTATCATCCTGCAGCTCATAGTCACTCCAATGACCACAAAACTCGATATACTCTGGTCCCAAATGAGTCATTTCACTCACCCAAGTTCTTATCGTAATGAGATCATTATTTGAAAGCTCACCTGATTTCCTTTGTTTTAAAAGCTCATTCGAACATTTTTTTGTTAGTAACACTCTATACAAACTGCCCCCAATTAACCAATAGTATAACTTAACCTATTGGTTAACTCAAGAAAAATATTCTATAGCAATAGATAGAGACTGTAACCAATCGATATAACTAAAAACCGCCAAGAATTTTGTGGACATAAAAAAGCCCCTCAATCGAGGGGCATTAGTATTTTTCTTTTTAGTTTATATTTTAAATGGCTTCTTTTTTATCTTCCCAGTACGCTTCATCTTGTTCTGACATTGCGACCTGATGATCTTTTACAGAAGGTGCATGCTTATGAGAGATAGGATTTCTCCATTTATCTTTCTTTTTATGAACTTGTTTCTCAATCTTATTAATAGCAAGATCTAAAGTCTTATATAATTTTTCTGAGTGAGCCGCTGCATGATATTCAAAGCTAGGCCCTAGCAGTTTAATCTCAGCACATTGAGCACCATCATCTCTTACATAGCATGTCCAATGAACTTCAAAATTACCCTCAAAGTATTTTTTTAATTTTTGCGACTTGCTGTTAATTTTCTCATCAAGAGCTGGTGTGTGCTCAAGTTGCTTAAACGTACTAACGATCTTCATAAATAATTCCCCTTATGGTTTTTTTCTTTATGTTTGTGGGTTTTACAAACACTACTTATTATAACGGTATTTTAGCTCCCATCCTTTAAACAATTTCTTACTTCTCTTTAATTTTACTTAAACAGAATAATAATCATGCTTTCCAGACACTAACTAGCCATTTTTCGTTTAGATGAAGGAAGAATTTTCAATCCTTCACGGTACTTTGCCACTGTTCTTCTAGCGACTTTTATATCCGACTTACTCAAGATATCTGCGATTTTTTGATCGGAAAGAGGTTTCTTTCTATCTTCGTTATCAATGAGTTCTTTAATTTTAAGTTTAAGACTTTCACTAGCGATATCGATACCACCATTTTTCCCACCGATACCGGCATTGAAAAAGTACTTTAATTCAAAGGTTCCAAGTGGAGTATGAACAAATTTATTTGTTGTAACTCTTGAAACTGTTGATTCATGAACTCCAATTTCATTCGCAATATCCTTTAAGATCATTGGCTTCAAACAAGAAGCTCCTTTCTTAAAGAACTCTGGTTGATATTTCAAGATGGCGTGAGCCACTTTCTCGATTGTTTTTTGTCTGTTCTCGATAGACTTGATAAGCCATAAAGCTGATCTCAACTTATCCTGAACATAGTCAGCAGCTTCGTCATCCTTCTTTGATGTTTTCAGTAATCCCTTATAAAGGTTTGAAACTTTAAGACGTGGTACACCTTCGTTATTAAGTTTCACCATTAACTCTCCACCAACTTCCGCAATATAAATATCGGGAACAACGTATTGAGTATCTTCAGGACTTATTAGTCGACCTGGCTTTGGATTAAATGAGTGTAAAATAAATTCTGCTTCTTTAATTTGATCAACTTCAATTCCTGTAACTTTAGAGATTTCACTGAAGTCTTTTTTTATCAGATCATCAAGGTGATTCTTAATTAGTATTTCTACTAGGGGAACTGTTTCCTCCAAAGCTCTTGCTTGAATCAAAAGACATTCTTGTAAACTTGAAGAAGCACATCCAACTGGATCTAGGTTTTGAATCATGTTTAATAATTCAAGCCCATCCTCCCTATGAAGATTAGATGCACCTAAAATTTCTTCTAGATTCTCATCGAGATATCCCTCTTCATTAATATTATAGATAATCGCCTTTGCAAACTTCCACTCTTCATCAGTTAAGTTCTCCATCTTCAATTGCCACTCTAAGTGTTCATGTAGCGTATCTCCTCGAGAAACCATATTTTCATAGTTAGGAGCATCATCTTTTGACTTAAATTCTTTCGTATGAGGAGTTGAAGATGTGGAATTATAAGTATCGATATATTTGTCCCAATCAAAGTTATCTTTTGAGTTGTCGATAATATCTGGTGCAGAAAAATCTTCTGCACTTTTTTCTTTTGAATCTAATAATCTTTTATCTACTTCTGCCTGTGTTGACTCATTACCTGACTCTTCAAGCATAGGGTTTTCAACCATCTCTTGCGCGATAACACTCGTCATTTCTAAATGTGTTAGAGTAAGAAGTTTGATTGCCTGCTGTAATTGCGGGGTCATCATCAAACTTTGACTTTGCTTAAGATTCAACGACATTTTGGCCATAAAGTACTCCACTGTTATTGAACAATCCCTGTTGAGTATTTGTGCCTAGACCATCAGACATAAAATATTATAATTTAAATTCTTCACCTAAATAAAACTTTCTCGCTACTTCAGATTCTACAATTTCTTCAGGAGTACCACTTACTAATAACTCTCCGGCACTCATAATATAGGCGCGATCAACAATACCTAAAGTTTCTCGAACGCTGTGATCTGTAATTAAGACACCAATATTTCTTTTCTTCAGGTCCTTAATTATTTTTTGTATATCACTTACTGCAAGTGGATCAACCCCAGCGAAAGGCTCATCAAGTAAGACGAAACTTGGTTCTAGTGCTAAACACCTTGCTATTTCGACTCTTCTTCTTTCTCCACCTGAGAGCTCTCGACCTTTGGACTTTCTAATATGGTTTAAACCAAAATCCGTAATTAATCGCTCTAAAATGTTCTTCTTTTCATTCTTGAAAACATTTCTAATTTCCAAGATTGAATAAATATTTTCTTCCACCGTAAGCTCTCTAAAAACAGAGGCTTCTTGAGGCAGATAGCCGACACCTTTTTTGGCGCGCTCGTGAAGAGGTAAACTTGTTACATCTTCACCATTTAAACTTATAGTTCCATGATCAGCTTTTACTAAACCCACCATCATATAAAATGAGGTTGTCTTTCCTGCACCGTTAGGTCCTAGTAATCCGACAACTTCTCCTCTACTCACTTCGATACTGACATCTTTTACAACTGTCCGAGGTCCGTAGATTTTCTTAAGCTCTCTTGCATGAAAACTTGTGTTAGTCATTCTTTGTCCTTTTTTAAGCTAAAGCTCGATTGTGAATCATCAACTTCTACCATCTCAACATTCTCTCGCAGAGTAATTTGGTAACCTTTGATAATATCATCTCCTTGCTCAACTCGAGGTGCTCCAGTTAAAAAGACTTTACCGGTTTTCTGGTGCGCCTCCAACTTCTCGGCATAAGCTCTTCTTAAGCTGGTTTTTCCAGATTTAAGTAGAAACTTTTCCTCTAGTTTAACATCGTCATAAAGTATGTAATACTTGAGCTTTTTGTTATAGTTTTCTAGGAATATCTCTGCGTTTTGGGCAGATAAATAATAATTATTGCGATGTAATTTCACTGATGTAGAGAGCTTCATAAGTGATTCTGGAGAGTTAAGTTCTATTTCTTGCGCACTAAAGTCTAGCTTCCCTTCATAGACCCTGCTTCTGTTTAAGCGACCTTCAACGTCACCACTTAAAAGCAAGAGGTTCTCCTTGATTTTGGAGACAAGCTTGGAAGACTTAAGTTGAATTATATCTTTAGTTTTCTCGTCTATATACTTGGTTCGTACATTGCCACTAGCGGATATTGTCTCTCGGGCAGAGTTGAAGATGATATTATCACTCTTATAGAAAGACTTATTGTCCTGCACATTAACGTCTCCAGATAGGTTTAAGTCCTTTCTAACTTGGTTCAAAATGCCGTTATTCGCGCTATAGTCGATTTTACGCTCACCCGAGTAGAAGATTCCACTGGGCCTAATAAAACTTAGAATAGTATTGTTTACGATATTTAGATCTTCAGATTTAAGTTCAATACTTGGTGCATCGTCTTTAAGCTTAAAATAGTGAACATTAACAAAGTGGGACTTTATGACTGCCGCAACTTCCTTTTCTTTAAAAAGCTTTTCAGCATTACGGATATTAGTGAAGCCTATAATGATGACAACGATAGAGAGAGTGCAAAACATCCCTATCACAGCTAAATTTTTTTTATTGTACATTCTTATCTTCATCCTTGGAGATAAAATTTTTTATTAATTATTTCAAATAGTTGAAGAAAATAAAGGGAATAATCCCGTGCTAATCTTTGACTATTTTTCTCGGAATATGATACTAATTCCTATAGCTATTATAACAAAATTTTGTAATTAAGGGTAAGTTAATGAGTAATAAAATCGAGAGTTTAAGCCTTGATGAAATCATTGCTAAAGGTGTTAAATTAACTCCAATGATGGAGCAATACCACTCAATCAAAAAAGACTATCCAGATATTCTTATGATGTTCCGTATGGGAGACTTTTATGAACTCTTTTTTGAGGACGCTAAGGAAGCATCTAAGATTTTAAATATATCCTTAACTCATCGAGGAAAACTTGGTGGATACCCTATTCCTATGTCAGGAATACCTCATCACGCTGCTAATACTTATATTGATCGCATTACGTCTCAAGGGCAGAAAGTTGCAATCTGTGAGCAAGTTGAAGATCCTAAAGCGGCCAAAGGAATTGTAAAACGTGCAGTCACTCAGGTTGTTAGTCCTGGGATGCCATACGATCTCGATAAAAGCGAATCTGAGAACCATAGCTATATGGCCAGTGCTTTTGTATTTGAAGGAAAATATTATTTAATCTTAATTGATTACACTACTGGTGACTTTTTCGGCCTAACACTTGAATCAATAGATGAAGTGATTGAAAAGCTTCACCTCTTACAGCCTAAAGAACTTATTTCTTACCTCGGACAATGGTATAATAATCCAGAGATGTCGGACTATCTCAATAAAACAGCTATTCTGAGTACCCATTTATCTGAAGAGTATTTCTCAGAAAAATATACAGGTATCTATATTGAAAAAATGATTCCTACTTATGAGCGTGACCAAGTCATTAAACTTCATAAAAAAATCTTAGCGCCGATCGGTGCTCTTAGTTATTATATTTGCTCGACACAATCTCTTGAAAATATTTCTCATATGAGACCGTTTCAAATGGTGAGTTTTGAGAGAGATATGAAAATCACATACCCGACACTAGTTGGACTTGAGATTTTCCCAAAAAATAAAGAAACTTATAAAGAAAGTATCCTCGGCCATATTGATTCCACAAAAACTGCCATGGGTGCAAGAAGACTTAAATCTTTATTTCAATCACCTCTAAGAGATATAGAAAGAATCCAAAAAAGACTTGATGCTGTTGAATACTTAATGAGCGATCATGAGCGCTTAAAATCAGTCAGATCAAATCTTTATGAAGTTCGTGATATTGAACGAATTATGGCCAAGGTATCTACTGGCAAGGTGAATGGATCTGACTTGATAAACCTTGCAAAGGCGAATATTGCCTTTAGTGATTTAACCAAAGAGTTAAAATCGTTTCCAAAATCAATTTTAGAGCATCTCTCTAAAAGTGAAAAATTAAAATTAAAGACTTTAGAAGATACTATTTTTCTAACAATCAATGATGAAGTTGGCGCTGCTCTTGAAAAAGGTAATCTTATAAAAGCAGGCTGCTCTAAGAAACGAGATAAACTTGCTAAGCTATCAACTCACGCCGCAAGTTTGCTAATTGAGTTAGAGACTAAATATCGATCTGAGACAGGAATTACAAATTTAAAAATTAAGCATAATAATGTTGCTGGTTATTTTATTGAAGTGAGTAAGTCACATACAAGTAAAGTTCCCGAAGGCTTTGTAAGAAGACAAACTCTCGTTAACTGTGAACGATACCAAAGTCCAGAATTAGCAGAGTTTGAAAAAGAAGTTCTCAGTGCAAAAGATAAGCTCTATAAATTAGAGCGATCAATCTTTGATGACCTTGTGACAAATGTAGTAGACTCTGCACACGAAATCTTAAAGCTTGCCACAAACCTGGCCCTTATTGATGTCTTTCAATCATTTGCTTGGGTTTCAACTCAAGATGGCTTCTCTAGACCAAATATTAAACAGAAACAAATACTCGATATCAAACAAGCTTGGCATCCTCTGATTAAAAAGAATATTAGAGACCAATTTGTTAATCATGATCTCTTTCTTGATAAGGCCCACTTCTTTGGTCTTATTACAGGTCCCAATATGGCCGGTAAGACCACTGTCATGAGAGAGATGGCGATCGTTCAATTTTTGGCCCAAGTCGGTTGTTTTGTACCGGCCGAGAGTGCGACCATTGGACTCACTGACTATATTTTCTCAAGACTTGGTGCAAGTGATGATATTATCAGAGGACAATCAACCTTTATGGTAGAGATGAGTGAGACAGCAGAGATCATCAGACATGCTACTGAGAACTCTCTCATCATTCTTGATGAGATTGGACGTGGTACCTCAACATACGATGGTTTAAGTATTGCCTGGTCACTTGTAGAGTATTTTGCAAAAGAAACTAAGGCCTTAACATTATTCTCTACTCACTATCATGAACTTATTGATCTCGTGAATAACTTAGAGTCTGCTAAAAATCTTACGGTAAAAACTGTGAATGAAAATGGCAATGTTCAATTCTTATATCAATTAATCGAGGAAGGAGCTGCACAAAGTTTTGGTATTCATGTAGCGAAACTAGCTGGACTTCCAAACGAAATCCTTAATCGTTCAGCTCAAATTTTAGCTCAACTTGAAGCGGATCATAAAGACACAAAGATTCCTGGTGCCGATGCAAGTCGAGAGCAAATTGATATGTTCTCAGCTCAACCTCAGATAGTTTTTGAAGAAACCACATCTCCAATCTTTGATGAGTTAGAGGCACTTGATACTATGAATATGACTCCTATGGAAGCTATTCAAAAATTACATGAATTAAAAACTCAATACTTAAGCTAGAATCTTTCAGAAGTTGAATCTTCCCAATCATCTAACCAAGGGCCTACGTAAGTATTGTCCATTAATGAGTTAAACTCTAGTTTTGGATAAAGCTTTTCATAGTTTGTGATTTTACCTGGACCAAGTCTTCTCTTGATATGTCTTTTTTTCAGTTTGATAATTTCATCAACACCAGCTGCGCCGATGAGATGCTCAAGTTCAAGCATGGTTTTCTTATGGTACCTTGCAACTCGCTCAGCTTTACCTTCAATATGAATTAACTTGTAAAGTGAAGGGTCTTGAGTGGCAACCCCTGTTGGACAATTATTAGAATTACATCTTAGTGCTTGAATACAACCAAGAGCAAACATCATTCCTCTGGCACTATTACAAATATCAGCGCCGAGAGCAAACTTACAGGCCATATTAAATGCATCGATAACTTTTCCTGAAGCTATAATTTTTAACTTATCTCTAATACCTGCAGCAACTAAAGCATTGTGAACAAAACTTAGTCCGTCATTAAGAGGAGTACCCAAGAAGTCCGTAAACTCCCTTGGACTAGATCCTGTACCACCTTCAGATCCATCAACTGTGATGAAATCTGGATAGATATCTAACTCCACCATCGCCTTACAAATTGCAAAGAATTCTGATTTTTTACCAACACAGAGTTTAAAGCCTATAGGCTTACCACCACTTAGTTCTCTTAAATCTTTTACAAAGTTTAGAAGACCCTTAGGCCCGTCGAAAGCTGAATGAATTGGAGGTGATAAAACATCCATTCCCTCTTCAACATTACGAATCTTTGCGACTTCCTCATTTACCTTTGCACCTGGAAGCATTCCACCATGTCCTGGCTTTGCACCTTGTGAAAGTTTAATCTCTATCATTTTGACTTGATCTAAGCTCGCCTTCTTAGCAAACATATCTCTATCAAATAACCCTTCAGATGTACGGCAGCCAAAATAACCTGTTCCTACTTGCCAACAGAGATCTCCACCTTGTTTTTTATGATAGGGAGAAATTCCTCCTTCTCCGCTGTTATGATAAAAATTTCCATCTTTAGCTCCCCAGTTTAAGGCCTCAACTGCGGTTTTACTAAGAGAGCCATAACTCATGGCCGAAATATTTAATCTAGAAGCAGAGTATGGTTTTTTACATTGATGATTTCCAACTGTAATTCTATCATCTCCTTCTTTTAACTTAGGAACAACTTGCAATGAATGCTCTAACCACTCAGATCCTGCTGCATAAACATCGTGCTGAGTTCCAAAAGCGGAGGTATCTAAATCCCCTTTAGCTCTTTGATAAACAATACTTCGTTGTTCTCTTGAAAAAGGTCTTCCATCGTCAAAGCGTTCAACAAAATATTGTTGTATCTCAGGTCTTATTGATTCTAATAAAAATCTGAAGTGACCAAGTATTGGATAGTTTCTTAAAATAATATGTTTTCTCTGAAAAATATCTCTAAGACCCAGTATCGTTAGAGGTACAAGAAGTAAGAAAAGCCCCCAAAAACTTCGATCTAAGTATTTACCTAGCGCCCAAACTAAAACGTAAATAGGGATTATTGATCCTAAGAAAAAAGTGCGCATAAATGATCTCCTAAACCTTAGTATAATGTGATTTTAAGGAGATACCTATGGAGGCATATATTTCAATAATAACTGACTGATTATATTTAACACTTTCTAGGCAATAGATACCATGCTAAAACATTACCTCAGTAAAGCCAAAGAGTCTTTCGATAAGCCTTGTATGAAAGATCAAAACAACGTCGTACATTTAGCAGAATTTATTAACAACCAAGAAGAGATTGTCTCCATTGAAGATAATCACCAATTCAAAGACCTCTCCGTTCCTGATAGTAATATCATCAAGAGAGCGATTGCTTTTGGAATTGATCTTATGGCGATCATTATGGTCAAGTCTGCCATTCATGTCGCCTACGGAGTTTTTATAAATGAATTCATGATTCCAGTGAGCTATGCAAAAAGGTTAGACCTTGCTATGGGGCCTCATGTACTTCACTTACTCACTTTTGCTCTCATTTATACAACATATTTTTTATACACATCATTTATTCTAAATGGGAAAACCCTAGGGAAAATGACAATGAAATTAAGAGTTATTAATGAGCTTTATATTACAGATAGAAAACAAGAGTCATATGAGTTAGACCTAAAGGCTTCTACAAAAAGAGCTATTGGATATCTTTTATGCTTTCTTTCATTTGGAGTCTTTTTTGTCTTTAATTTTTCAAGCGAAGATAAACGAGGACTTTCTGATTACCTATCGGGCTCACGTACAGTAAGTGATGACTGGCTAACTCAATTTGAAGAGTTCAAGACACATGAAAGTGAACATGTATTTATTGATATTCAAGACTTAGATCAAGTCGCTTAAGTTATTCATCTCCCACACAAAAACTTGGCAAAATCCTAATTTCTAATAGTTTCTGAAGATTTTCTTAAGGATATAAACTCAAGCTCACGTTTTCTTACAAAAATAAATAAAGCTCTAAAGGTCTACTAGCAAGACCTTCTCACAAAAGATAAAAGAATACCGACATTCCATACATAATATAAATAAACCTCAATACGTTTTGCGACGATAATAGTCTTGTAATAAAAATAACGTACTGAGGAAGAATTTATGCCATATATATTATTAGTAATCCTATTTATTGTCAGCTCTCAAAGCGCTTATGCTGATAAAAAGTATGAACAG
>CAJXPQ010000014.1 GCA_913058265.1 uncultured Oligoflexia bacterium | reverse complement strand
CGTAAGGAGTCGTCGGCAGCGTCAGATGTGTATAAGAGACAGATATAATATTTTTACATTCAAACTATTATTCTCTCCATAATCAAGTATAATCTTATTATGTTAGAAAAAATAGAAATTAACAATATGTGTATATCTTGTGATGCTTGCCGTGTTGTTTGTCCTGAAAATAGCATAATAACTGACGGGAAGACTTATTGCATCGATAACTGGAGCTGTACCTTGTGTGGAATATGTGTGCCGATATGCCCAACCCAATCCATCAAGATAAAAGATATTGCTAATTAGCTGTGACTACTCTTTTACCTAATATTATATTTTTAAGATTCTTATCTCGATCATTACTATCTGCTGATTCTAGCAAGATTTCTAGACTACCAATACTTTGACTCTCGTTGGTTAAATTAATCCCTGCATCGCCGCCATAGGATTGACCAAAATTCTTTTCTATATCTATAGACTTAGTTTTTCTAAGAAAATTATAAAAGCTACTAGTTGTTTGAGATAATGTCTTAAACATAGATTCATGATACCGGTTTACCGTTCCGAAGTCCCAATACTCTAGACCGGATATTTCAATTGTTTTAACTAGGTTATTTTTAGGGTTAGCAATAGTTTTAAAAAAAGACGATTTCCCCTGGAACTCCTCTAGCTTTTCAAGCCTAATTAGTGACATCCCCGTGTAAGTTTGAGCTCGTGATCCTTTGGAAAGTTCGCTATTTGCAACAATACCCTTCAACTCATCTCCACGAATATCCAACGTTGAATAGCCGTCTCTCTGATTCACCTCGTATGTAAATAAAACCGAATCTGCTGTCTGTAGTTTTTCAAGCCCTAGCTCTACAATTTTTTGTTCTGAAAATAAAAATTGATCTGAGTTTATGATCAAAAGGTTGCCGCTGTAATTAACTTCTTTGGCCATATTATGAATTGCACCGCCGATATCAATCTCTTTAGCTTCTTCGATGACAGTAACACCTTCAAAATATTTTATGTTTTTATTTATAAAATCTTTGATAATGTCTTTAAAGTTAAACAGATTAATAAATATATTTGCATCAGGGGCATATCTTTTTGCATAGCAGACTTCTAACTCCAATATTGATTTATTAAAAATAGGCCAAATAACTTTTGGTAAAAGCTCTCCAATAGAACCCATTCGAGTTCCTTTTCCTGCTGCCAATATTAGGACATGGTCAACTTTCATAGTACCTTTGAAATAGAGTCATTCTAAGCTCATCGTATTTACTATCCTTAAGCATACATTTCCTAATTTTCTCCATAGCAAAGCCTATATATTTAAGATATCGAATATCTTTGCGTGTTTCATATATGTAGGAAAAGCTTCCAATGGCCTTAAAGACTCTTTGTAAAAGCATATCGTTATAGAGAGACATAAAGTTCTCAAATGATCCTTGACCATGAGTTTCTGGAGGCAAGGAATTATAGTAATGCTTTATCAGTTTTACCTTCAGTTCGTCCGGTATTTCATAGTAACAATCTTCTAAGACTGAAACTAAATCGTATTGTGGAATCCCAAGTCTCGCATCTTGAAAATCAATTGTAACAAGTTCATCATCTAAAACCATTAAATTTCTCGAATGAAAATCCCTATGAGTGAAAACCATTTTCTCAGATGCAATTCTCTCACAGACAGGTTTAAACGAATTTTTAACTGCATTCAACTCACCTTCATCATCAATTTTTAAATACCGTTTAAGAAAAAAATCTACCGTAAAGTCTATTTCCCACTGAAGCTTTTCATAGTCAAACTTTAAGCCGGTTGGATCATTTTCTTGAATATCTTTCAATGGAATTTCATGCATTTTTAATAAAATACTAACTATATTTTTATAGATAGATTCTTCTTCCTTTATATCTTTAACTTTAGATAGATAATGTAGTAGAGTCTCATTCCCAAGGTCCTCCTCAAGCATGTATCCTTTTAATAGATTCATATCGTAAATACGTGGAACCCTGACACCGTTTTCCTCTAAGAATGACTGCATCTTCACAAATGAATTTTCAGGTGACTCACTCGGGTGGTCCAAACACACAACAAATGGGATATCATTCGTCTCTAAACGGTAATATCTTCTCGTTGACGCATCTCCGGTAAGCCCATCTATATTTTTTAACTCTAAATCGTCTCGTTTCATTCTAGCTTTGCTATTTTTAAAAAGTTCTTTTATTAATAACCGCTCTGATACTTCCGCTTTCATCCTCTACCTTTTAATCTTATTTATAAAATTATAAAACTTTCTTGAAGATCCTTGATACTTTTTGAAATTGTCTATTCTTTCACTATTTTGAATTAAAAAGGCTTTATATAATGCCTCTTCTCTGGAGATACTCTGAATATCACCAAGCTGTAATGCGAAGTCTAAAGAATTTCTATTTTTGATTTGAAGCCATGATAAATAACTATCAACATCCAACCCCATGCGTTTTAACAAGTAAAATGCCCACTTATGTATTTCTACTTTGTCCTTTGTCTCTAGCCTTAATAAAGATAAAATTTTATTTGTGGACATGGAGCCAGTAGGAATGATTATAGATTTTTTATAAATGTTTTTCTCTGATCTGATTAGCTCATAAGTAATCAAGCAAATTAATATTGATTCATTTTTTATATATTTTTCTATTAAACTTGATGAAAAGAAAAATTTATAACCAGGAAGGGAGAAATGATATGGTGTTTTTGAGGTAACTATATAAAATTTTGGCTTAACTTTTTTTTTAAAAAAGAGTTCATTTGATTCTGTTATCTTTGTCACTATTCCCGCTAAATAAACTTCATTATAAGAGCTTAGTGCTTGTAACTTACTCGCATATTCTTCAGTATATACTGACTCAAAGCTTGCAAGATGATCAACAAAGTCAGCTTGATCTAACTCTCGGTATGAGGATAAATTAATTTCTTTCTTTTCATTTTTAAAAGATGAAGGGACTTGGATCACGCCACATGATACAAAAAAGAATAGCACTACAATAAGTTTCTTTATTTTCATGACTTTAAACTAAAAAGCAGGTCATTATGACCTGCTGATATATATTCATTTAATTTTAAACTCTAAATATCACTATTGGCAATGTCTCGAGACTCCAATATAGGAGTATAAAGTGTAAAACCTGCAAAAATACGGTTTGGATCTTTAATCATTGGCTTATTATTTTGCCAAATATCATTCCAATGCTTTGTTGTCCCATATGTTGTCGTTGAAATTGACCCCAAAGAATCACCAACCTTAATCAGGTAAGGATTACCTTCTGGGTTCCATACAAACTTCTCTGCTGGCTCTTCGTACTTAAGGTCCATTCCCTCGCTTATAGAGTGTGAAGAATTTAAAGTCTCCTTATTCCACATAGCAAGATCTTTCCATCTGTCATAGTCACCATATATTTTAAAAGCAATAAGCATAAGTGTTTCATTCGCTTGTACTTTATAGATACCATCTGACCCTGCACTATTAATAACTACAGGCGAGTCTCCATCATCCATTGCAAGCTCTGTTTCTTCAGCTGTATCTTCGTCAGAAAATGCTTCTTCATTGTCAGAAAAGTCATCTTCAAACTCATCGCCTTCTGCCATCTCAACACCAGCATCTTGATCTTCTAATTCATTTGCTGATTTTGACCCTGAACAGCCGGCAAAAATAAATAATAAAAATAGTGATAATAAAACTTTCATACTTAAACTCCCAATTATAATTATTGTATCTCAGTTCAAGTACTTTATCGGCTAGGCAATTATTTTCATTACCTAGGAATTGAATTTATTTAGTAGTGGAAAAACATTTCCTGTTGATCAATGGAGTCATGTATTTTAGCAACGAGGTGATCAAAGTGCTCTTCGTTCTCAAGGAAGTCTAGGTCGTCCGTTTCAACGATTAATGATTTTCCTAAATCATAAGAGTCAAACCACTCATTGTAGTATCCGTTCAACTTAGTAAGATAATCAACCGGTATAGCTTGCTCATAATCTCTTCCACGAAGCTTAATTCTTTCAGTAAGTTTAGGCACAGATCTTTTAAGAAAAATCATCAGTGTGGGTGCACTTAAATATTGAATCATTGATTCATATAATGTTCGGTATGTTTCGTAGTCTCTCTGATCTAGGTCACCTTGTTCAAAAAGGGCCCTTGCAAAAATATTTGCATCTTCATAGATCGATCTATCTTGAATCGCCGAGCCTTGACCACTTTCAATGAGTTTATGGGTGTTAAACCTGTGATTTAAAAAGTAGACCTGTAATGGAAAGCTCCAACGAGACATATTGTCGTAGAAGTCGGCCAGATAAGGGTTGTCTTGAACTGATTCAAAGTGAGGCTTCCACCCTAGTCGCTCAGATAATTTTCTTGTAAGCGTTGTTTTCCCAGAACCTATATTTCCAGCAACAACTACAAACATTTTATCGGCACCACTAGATAGCTGATTATAAGCATCGATTGTCATTAGTTCTCCCCCATATCTTGTGTATATAATATTATTATCAAAAACTGAGTACATGAGTCAAATAACAAAAATGCTATTTTTCCAATCTTAAGTTATTTAGTTAGTTTACCTATTGCGCTTAGTTCTATAAAATATTCACATGTATACTAAAAGGCTGAAAACACATTCAAACTTATTCTGTTTAATCATGTGTATATTCTTCTTTTCGCAAAGCGCATACGCTCAAGGTATCGTAGATGACTTTAATACTGAGGGTATTGTTGGAGATTCAGCTGAGCTCTTCAGTGAGACTATTCAGATTATCTCGCGCTCTGGAAAAATTTTTATTCTTACAAACTCAAATCAACTTCTCTCAAAAGGCGACTTTATAACAATGGCCTTACGAAATAATGATGGTGCAATTGCAAGGGCCGTTGTTGCAAAAACTTACGATGGTAAAGCCGGTATTAAAGTACTCAAAGTCTACTCTCTATCAAGGTGGGGTCTTCTCAAGCGTGGCCTTGAAGTTGATATATTAAAGGGTGATGATTCCTCTCTTTTTAGACCAAAGAAAAAAGCTAATGATATTGCTGAAAGCGCTGTAAAAATTGAATCTGAAGAGGATCTTTTTAATGAAACAGCATTACTAGAAGAAAACCTTGGAGATTTTTATAAAGGTACTCGTCACATCAAGCCTGATAATTTGCTTAGTGCCGGTTGGGCCCAGTTTGGCTTTGACAGCGATGTTGATGGAGGTAATGACAGGTTTGTTGGAAATCAATGGAACTTTGCATATGGTTACCAGTTTGCGGATAACTTTTGGATAGAAGGATTGTTTGGTCGTACCGTATTTGACGGCTTCCCTGACGACACTCTTCAAACACAGGTTAATAATTTTACTGCAAGACTAAAGTACACATTTAAAGCTCCACTTTATTCATACTTCATGCCTTACATAGGCTTTCAAACTTATTCCGTTGTATCGCCAGATGCAGGTACTGCAGAAAATAATACTCAGGCTGCACAAGAAAAAGCTGATAGAGAAACAGCTGTTATTGAGGGACTCAGAAAGTCCAACATTGTTGCAGGTGTAACAGTATTCAGAAGACTAGTACCCGGCTGGTTTATAAAAGCAGACCTAGGAACTGATATCTTAGGCATAGGATTTTCAATTGAGTTTTAAACTATTAGTAATCCTGACACTTCTATCTTCATGTGGATTAAAAACAAGTCCCAAGGCTCCTAACAACACAGTCCTTCCTTCTATTGAGGAAAAATATATCAAGAGCTACAAGACAAAGTCCAAAGCCAAAACGAAAAAGAAAAAAGATCAATGAGTTTAATTCTTGCTACCGGATCAAATATTGGTGACAAATCTGGCAGTCTCGCAAGAGCAAAAGAGCTTCTTTCCGATGAATTTACATTTATTGCTGAAAGTAGAGTGTATACATCACTAGCTGTTGAGTATCTTAACCAACCAGATTTTTATAACCAGGTTCTTGAATTTGAAATACCCAACCTTTCTCCTCAAGAAACGTTAAAAAAAATAAATTCAATAGAACATATACTGGGCCGCACCAGAGATATAAATAAAGGTCCAAGAACAATTGATATAGATATTTTATTTTGGGAAATAAGCTCTTTAAGTGATGAAAATCTCCAAATTCCACATCCTTCATGGGAGCAAAGAAGTTTTGTTGTATATCCATTGTTCGAATTGCCCTACTTTCAAACAATTCAAAAACACTTTATAATTCCAAGTACATTTAACAATTCTGCCAAACCAATATAGAAGGAATAAAAATGGACTTTTCTTTAAGTACTGAACAAAAAGAAATTTTTGAAGTAGCTAGAAAATTTGCTATCAAGGAAATGTTACCAAAAGCTGCTGAGTTTGATGAGTCGGCTATATTTCCAAGAGAAATTATTGATAAAGCATGGGAGCTTGGGTTTACAAATACCTGTATTCCATCTGAGTATGGAGGTAATGGTTTTTCACTCTTGGATGCTGTTACCATAGGAGAAGCACTCTCTTATGGTTGCATGGGAATGTACACCTCTATAATGTGTAATGATCTTGCACTTAGCCCTATTGTTATTGGTGGGTCAGCTGAGCAAAAAGAGAAATTTCTTCGTCCATTTACCGAGAAGCCACTACTTGCTTCATTTTGCTTAACCGAGCCTTCTCATGGATCCGATGCCGCGGGTATACAATCAAGAATTAAAGAGGATGGCGATGACTACATTCTAAATGGAGAAAAAATGTGGATCACTAATGCTGGTCACGCTGACCTGCTAATTGTTTACTGTACCATTGACCCAAGCCTAAAACATAAAGGTATTACTGCTATCGTAGTACCTGCAGATCTAGATGGAATCACAGTTGGTAAAAAAGAAAATAAAATGGGGCAAAACTGCTCTGACACTTGTGGTATTCGCTTCGAGAACGTTCGAGTTCCAAAAGAAAATGTCCTAGGTGCTGTTGGAGAAGGATGGGCCATTGCCATGAAGACACTTGATCACTCAAGGCCTCTTGTCTCAACAATCGCACTAGGTGGATCAGTACGAGCAATGGATTGCTCAATTGATTACGCAAATGAGAGAAAGCAATTCGGTATTCCAATTTCAAAGCACCAATCGATTCAGTTTATGATTGCTGATATGGCGCAAAAGATCGAAGCCTCAAGGTTACTTATTCAAAAAGCGGCGTGGCTTTCTGACAACAATCTAGACAGTACCTTGATTGCCTCAGCTGCGAAGGCATTTACAGCTGATTCATGTATGCAAATTACCACAGATGCGGTACAAATATACGGTGGCTACGGTTACTCTAGGGAGTATCCAGTTGAAAAGCTAATGCGTGATGCAAAGTTAATTCAAATTTATGAAGGCACATCGCAAATACAGCGCTTAGTTATATCGCGAAAAGTACTTGGAAAATAAAATAATATTATTAACGATGAAGGAGTATTAAATGAACATTTTTGTTTGTGTAAAACAAGTTCCGGATACGGAAACTAAAGTTCAGCCAAATGGTGATGGAACTTTTATTGAAACAAGTTCAATAAAGTGGATTATGAATCCCTATGATGAATTTGCTGTAGAACAGGCGTTACTAGTTAAGGCTGCAAATGCTGGATCTACTGTAACTGTTTTAAGAGTTGGTGGAGTTAAAGACACTGAAGCTTTAAGGACTGCTATGGCCATGGGTGCCGACGATGCCATTCTAGTAGATGCTGAAGATAACCTTGACTCATATACAATTGCAAAATCTCTTAAGGGAGCAATTGATAAATCTGGAAAATCTGCAGATCTTATTCTTTGTGGGAAGCAAGCTATTGATGATGACTGTCTTCAAGTCCCTCAAGTACTAGCTACCATGATGGAACTTCCATCTGTTTCGGTTATTGTTGGATTCGAACAAGCTGGCGATACTGTAACTGTGAAAAGAGAAATAGAGGGTGGAGCTCTCGAAATCTATGAAGTTAAAACTCCTGTTGTTCTTGCAACAAATAAAGGAATTAACACTCCAAGATATGCTTCTCTTCCAGGTATAATGAAAGCAAAAAGAAAACCTATGCAACAACTTAGTTTAGCAGATGTAGGTGTATCACTTGAAGATAGAAGGGTTGTTTATTCAGACTTCTCTCTTCCACCTGAGAAACCAGCTGGTAAAAAGTTTGATGCAATGGATGACGCTGCTGCTGCAGGAGTGGTTGCAGAGGTTGTAGGTTTATTAAGAACAGAAGCGAAAGTTTTATAAACAAAGGAATATCAGATGGCGAATGTATTAGTTTTTTCTGAAACAAATAATGGAAACGTAAAACCCGTAACACTAGAAATCCTAGGTAAGCTTACAGGGCAAAGTATAGATGTAGCTGTGATAGGAGACCTTGCCGATGATCAAGTTAAAGTCCTAGCAGAGTACGGAGCTGGAAAAGTTCATAAGTTAAATGGTGCCAACTTAGAAAAATATTCACCAGAGGGATATGCAAATGCTCTTCATGGATTTATTTCAGGTGGTAGTTATGATTACGTTATGACTGGTGCAACTTCTCTTGCAAAAGATATGGTACCAAGACTTGCAACTAAGTTTGATGCTGGAATGGCCTCTGACTGTGTCAACTTTCTTTTTGAAGGAGACACATTCCAAGGAACAAGACCACTTTTTGCAGGAAAGTGTTTAGCGAAAGTTAGTCTTCAAGGGCCTAAGCCTCACTTTATAACTGTAAGACCAAATGCACTTGGTATGCCGGAATCTCCAACAGCTGGAGCTGGAACAGCTTCTGATGCTTCTGTTGAAGCAGGAGAAATCAGAGCGGCCATAAAAGAAATTATCGCATCAGCTTCAGAGAAGGTTGATCTAACTGAAGCCAATATAATTATTTCTGGTGGACGTGCGATGAAGAATCCTGAAAACTTTTCCATTCTTTCGGAAATGGCAGATGTTATTGGAGCAACAGTTGGAGCTTCAAGAGCAGCTGTAGACTCTGGATATGCAGCGCCTAGTATGCAGGTTGGACAAACTGGTAAAACGGTTTCTCCTTCTCTATATATTGCATGTGGTATTTCAGGTGCTATTCAGCATTTAGCAGGAATGAGAACATCAAAGGTTATTGTTGCAATCAACACTGATCCAGATGCTCCAATCTTTACTAAGGCTGACTATGGTATTGTTGGCGACCTTTATAAGATCGTTCCAATTATGACTGAAGAGTTTAAAAAAATATTAGCTTAATTAAGAGTACTTGAGATATGGCCAGGCGAAAGTCTGGCCTTTTTTATTATGAGAGAAAAAATATTAGGGTTCATTGCATTTCTCCTGGTCCGATTTATCGGTATGACACTTAAGTATAAACTTCACTTTAAATCTGACAGTGATAAAGAACTTTTTTATAAGTTTTACAACGAGCGCAGGCCAACTCTTAAAACTAAGTACTTACTCGCTTTCTTTCACCAAGATGAGTTATGCCTTCTTAATTTTTTTAGAAATCGAAATATGTCAGTTCTCATATCAATATCGAAAGACGGCGAGATAATGAATAATGCTGCAACTCTACTAGGCTATAAAGCGGTTAGAGGCTCATCTTCAAAGAAAGCTATCTCTGGTCTTATTGCAGCAATAAAAAAAGTTCGCTCAGGTTACAAGATGGCCTTCGCAGTTGATGGACCGAGAGGCCCTATCTATAAAGTCAAAGAGGGCATATGTGCTGTTGCCAAGAAAACAGAGACTCCCATAATTCCAGTAAGAGCAGCTGCCAGTAATGTCAAAATTTTTGAGAAGTCATGGAACAAAGCTAAGTTTCCAAAGCCATTTTCAACAATTGATCTTTATTTTGCACCTGCAAGTATTTACTCTAAAGAAGAACTAGAAACGATACTAACAGAACTTTTATAATTACTCCTAAAAGTCATAAAATTACAACATGATACCAATCTTATTGATGTTTTTTTACTTCCATTCACAAAGCTTTTTGGATAACCTTAGATATGAATTCTTTAGATTCTGCAGCACAATTAATTTTATACGGTAGTGGAGTCTATCACTTGATAGGTGGAATAACTTCTATAGGTCCTGCTTCATGGATAAGATACTTTTGTGAAAAAACCTACAAGCTAGATCTTCCGGAAAAGTTTTCTCCTGAATATCATATCTGTGTAAGAGCTGTTGGAAAATTTGCTCTTTTCACTTCCGCCATTACTTTTTATACAGCTGCTTTTGAAGATTCAAAAACAAAGAGTGCCATATTATTAATACTGGCAGCGATGTTTTTGGCCAGAGCAATTCTAAGAGTCGCTCAAAGAGACTTATTACTTGAAGCATACAAACTTGAATTCAAACGAAGTTTATATAATGTGGTTTTCAATGTTTTGTTAACAATGTTCACAGTATATATCGCCCTTAATGTATAAGTTCATACAGCTCATATTTCTTTCTCTATTTTTACTCTTTATTCACATTGGAGCTGTTTTAGCGTTTACAAATTATTTTAGTTTAAACCTTATGCTAATTGCTATCTTGCTATGGCAATTATTTGGAACTATTGGAATTAGTGTTTGCTACCACAGAGAATTAACTCATAGAGCCTTTAAGTCTCATCCCATAATTCGTGTAATACACCTTACTCTCGCCTCACTAGCTGGACAGGCTGGACCTATCCTTTGGTGTACAGTTCATAGAACTCATCATAAATATTCTGATACTGAGAAAGATATACAATCTACATTAGAGGGTTTTTGGAAATCTCACCTAGGTTGGCTTTTTCAACAAGATAAAAGAAAGAAAATGGAAGAGTTCATAAATCCACCCAAAGATCTTATTAATGATCCTACATTAGTATTATTTCAAAAACTATTTGCGCCACTACTATTGATGACATTTATCGCGCTTTATTACTTTGGCGGCGTTGATATGCTTTTATGGTTAGGGTGCTTTAGACTTATGATCACCTTAAATTCAACTTGGGCAATCAATAGCATTGGTCATATGTATGGTTATAGGAATTATGAGACATCAGATTTATCTAAGAACTCAAAGCTCCTCGCCATGATTTCAGGAGGAGAAGGGTTTCATAATAATCATCATAAAACTCCTACGGCGATCAATATGGGTCATAAGAAGGGTGAGTTTGATCTAGGACACTGCTACATTAGACTTTTAATAAAGTTAAACTTGGCTAAATAGATTAATAGCAAACCTTAAAGTTCGTTTCACTTAAGTCCCTAGTCATTACTAGGATACCTTCGTATGTATAGTCTAACAAAGTTTCTACTGCTGATACTTCATTACCACTAACAACTAAGATATTATTCTCAAGTGACCACACACCATTTAAGATAGGTTCTGCATCCTCACCCCCAGAAACTCTCGCTTCAGAGTACCTATTATCAAATGCAAAATAGACTTGATGATTAATGTCCTCAATATTACAGAAGAGATTACCTTTTATTATATTCATTAAAGGTAGCGTGCTATCAGGACTATCTGGAGTAACAGTAGCATTATTGAGATCAATATCCGCTGTTTTTCCACATGGATTAAAAGTTATGATAGAACCACTTAGATTTAAAACAAGGACTCCACTTAACTTAAAACCGGTATAAGCTTTTAGTCTTTGACTTTCACCAGCTATATTAATTTTCATAGTTAATACTTTTCCAGAAAGTCCCCATGATCCACCAAAAGATTTTGTATTATGTGCATTTCCAACGAAGCTAAAGTGGATAATATTATTAGCAAAAAATGAAAAGTGTTGTGCTACTAGATCACCATTATCCTCCCGACTAGGATTTTCTTCACAATAAATATTACCTACTAATTTCTGTTGAATTTCTTCAGGTGTGTACTGAACTATATCTGGTCCTAAATCTTGGTCAATATTATCCTCTTCAATAGGCTGAGATTCACCGCCCAAAGTAGTACTTATAGCCTTTTTCTTTGGTGCACAGCCAGCAAATAATAGTGTTGATAAGCATAATATGATAATGGATTTAAACATTAGATTTTCTCCCCATTTGATGGGAGATTAATCTCATAATTGAAACTAACTGACAGTTGCTAGCTTAGCATAAGGTAATAATTACAGGCTATTTGAAGCTTAACTGCTTAAAGAAAGCCTCTGAATTAATTTTAGTATCATTCGAATGATGTTGAAAAGTTATTCCAATAATTTCTGCATTCTTCAGATTCCTATCAGGGAAGGCTTTCTCATGTCTTCATATATGTTTCGATCAAAGTCGAAAAATTACCCAAGATCCTTTGCTTCATGTGCTAATAGTAATTGCTTGGCCTCAGTTAGAACAGTCATAACAAAATTCTTCTTAGAGTAGTAATTTACATAAATTTCACCATCGACCAAGCTTCTATTTTTGATTTGATTTCCTCAATAATAGCCAAAGATAAAAGACTCTGCATCCTCATCAAAGCTTTCTCGAATTGTATCTTCTTTATTAATACGTACAGTGAACCAAACTTGAAATGGAGAATCATCCTTTCCAGTTCCCCCAAATAATACATTTGCGCTCGAAACATTTTTAGTTACCTTTAGACTAAGTCCCATCTGCTGAAAAGCAATTGGCTTAAACCTCATATTAAACGAAGTTAGCCTTAGATGACTTTATTTCTACTAGGATCAAAATAGGTCGCTTCATAGTTTTTAATTCGTCCTTTAGCGCCATACACCTTTGTTGTCCCAACAATTTTATTCTATGAATAGTCTGAAATTGATGGAAATGGTGCTACGTGTGTCACCACTGTTTTAAATTTTTTAAATAGTCCTAAGTTCTTTTCAGCATAATCAAAATACCTTCGATCAAGGCCATCAAAACCCAAGAAGATTATTTTTTTATTTGCGTCTGATCTGGAGATCTAAAAAAGTCTTCCCCATCAAAGTATAAGCTTGAGCTTATGGCCGATATTAAAACTTGTAGTGCTGTGTAGTAGTATTTCACACTGTTCTTGTCAGCCATTTATCAAATCACCTTAGAAATAACTTTACTACCCCTATAAATTCAAGCACATAGAGTTTAGTAAATATTTACAATTTATGTCGCTGGGGGCATACTCCGATACTTATTTGTAAGGAAATATTTATGGATCATATTAATTATAGCTGGGAAGATAATGAGCTTGAAGACTCGGATCTCATTTCAGCCAATATAGACATTGAGCAGGATTCTACGTACTCACCTCTTGCTACAAGGCATAACCTTCAAGTAATGAGACGGCTTTTTCATATGTTCAATGGTGGTTCAATTGCAACGCTATATTTAATTTCCTTTAATCACTCGCAGATGGTTCATTTTCTTGGAACGATTGCCTGTCTCTTATATGTTGTTGAGCAAATTAGAGTTAACTATCCTGAAACGGCCGCCAAGCTACTGCCTTTCACAAAATTTATTATAAGAGCAGAAGAGCAGTTAAAAGAATCGGCCATGGTTCCATATGCAATGGCAGTACTATTAACTATAATTACTTTTCCAAAGCCTATTGCTTTGATAGGGATTTACTCACTTGCACTCGCCGATCCATTATCTGCTATAGTTGGCATAAAATGGGGTAAGCATAAAATCACACCAACTCGTTCGGTTGAAGGTGGAATAGCTTTTTTTGTTTCGATCTTTTTAGTTTCACTTGCAGTTCTATCAGGATATTACGGCGAAGTTAGTTTTTTAACTCTTCTCATTTCGATGTTGCTAGGCCTTATTTGTACTCTGTTTGATTTAATACCAGTTAATATAGATGATAATCTCACCATTCCTCTATTCACGTCTGCTACCTTATGGCTGATTTGTGCATTATTTGGAATTCACTTGTAGGTTCTAATGTCCTTAAGTATCTTTGATATTTTTACTATCGGAATTGGCCCATCGAGTTCACATACTGTGGGCCCAATGAAGGCCGCAAAAAAATTTATTGATCAAGTCATTGAGTTTAATAAGTTCAACGATATAGTTTCAATTAAATGCGATTTTTACGGTTCACTGGCCCTTACTGGAAAAGGTCACGGAACTGACAAAGCTTTTATTCTAGGTATTCAAGGGCATGACCCAGTAACAATTGATTCAGATAAAATTGATACTATTATAGAGAATGTTAAAAGTATAAAGAAGCTAGAGTTAAACTTTGGACAGCATCAAAAGATTATAAGTTTTAATCCTTCTAAAGATATTAAATTTCATAGACGGGTGAACCTACCCTATCACCCAAACGGAATGTGCTTTGCTGCTTTTGATAGTGACGGAGTTGAAATTTTTAAAAATACCTACTATTCCATTGGTGGTGGTTTTATTATTGAAGATACAGAGGTTGATAAAGCAAATATTATTAATCCCCATACTTCAAAAATTAAACATCCATTTAAATCTGGCTTAGAGCTTTTAAATATTTCAAAAGATCTCAATATATCTATATCTGAAATCATCCTTGAAAATGAACTCACATGGAGGTCCAAAGAGGATGTTGAATCTGACGCTTTAAAGTTATGGAGTGTTATGCAGGCCTGTGTAAAAAGAGGCTTTAAAAACGAGGGAATTTTACCTGGCGGCCTCAAAGTTGAAAGAAGAGCTCCTAAAATATATAAAAATCTTCTAGAGAATCCTGAACAGCAATTAACAGACTCTCTAAGTGTTATGGATTGGGTCAATCTTTATGCTCTTGCTGTAAATGAGGAAAATGCAGCTGGTGGTCAAGTTGTCACAGCTCCTACAAATGGTGCCGCCGGAATTATACCCGCAGTGCTACATTACTATAGAAGATTTCATTCTGGAGCCTCTGATGTAGGTGTCATTAATTTTCTTCTGACAGCTGGTGCTATAGGAATATTATATAAAACAAATGCAAGTATTTCTGGTGCAGAAGTTGGCTGCCAAGGTGAGGTCGGAGTTGCGTGTTCTATGGCGGCCGGAGCTTTATGCGAAGTCCTTGGAGGAACGCCAGAGCAAGTTGAGAATGCGGCTGAAATTGCGATGGAGCACAACCTAGGACTTACCTGTGACCCGATCGGTGGTCTCGTGCAAATTCCCTGTATTGAAAGAAATGCTATGGGTGCTATAAAGGCTATTAATGCGAGTAGAATGGCATTAAGAGGTGATGGTACACACTTTGTTTCTTTAGATAAGGTTATAAAGACAATGAAACAAACTGGTAAAGATATGAAGAAACAATATAAAGAGACCAGTCGTGGAGGACTGGCCGTTAATATTACTGAATGTTAAGTTAGTTATTGGTTAAAGTTGTGTCCGTAGCTTTGCTCAGTATCTAAATCTAATTGCATTGTATCTTCTTTAAAGTAGTCATTCTCTACAGGTGAATAAAAATCTTCACTGTTTTTAGCAAATTGTTCTTGATCTATATTTTCATTATCATACTCGTCATTATATTCATTTTGATAATCGTAAACTTCAGAGTTATTTTGGTTTGACTCCTCAGTTTGTGCATAGCTATCTTTGCTATCAAACTGTGATTCATTACTTTCTTCTTTTTGTTGTTCTGCTTGATTCTCTTTCTCTTCTTTTTCAATAGCAGCTAATTCTTGATCATAACCAGCTTGCCCAAAGTTTTCTTCTCTCTCGCCTTTACTCTCAGCCTTAAATTCTAATCTTAAGCCTGCATACTTTGAGTCGTCTGTAATAGTAATCATATAGGTATTAGCTTTCACTTTATAAAATAATCCAGAACGTAGTTCTCTAGTTTGTGAGTCTTCGAACTCAAAAACGTTTCCTACCATTCTCTCTCTTGTATCTATCGTAAATACCTCCCCACCAGGAAGATTAATCTTAACGTTTTGAATGACCCCATCTACTGTTTCTGCAGCTCCATTAATATTATTACCAATATTAATTGATGCCTTATCATATAGTCCGCCAGTTAATTCTAAAACTAAGTTGTCTTTAACTGCTGGCTCTGGAACAAATGAATCCTGAACTGCCGCGACTTGAGCTTTAACTTCTTTACCAACTACATATACATCTAAGCTAGAAGCTTGTGCATTAACCTTATTCATGTCGATTTTCTTAACGCTATCTTTCCAAGGTCTAAGTGAAGCTGCAAGTCTTCCAACTGTAACTTCACCATTCATTTCATCTATTCTTTTAGCAAATTTAATATCAAAGTCATTTTCCATAAATGCAGTTTGATCTGTATAGATCGAATTGAATCCTCCCAGTACAACAAATAAAGCTGCAATGGTGAAAAACGTGAAAATTGTAATGCTCTTTATGGCCTTCATATTTAAAACTCCTATGCCATATATAAAGCAAGGGGCGTGCCAATATATAGCCTAGGTGCAGTGGGCATAACCTACTGTAATTAAAGTCTTTTCTGAGATAAGTTTGTATATAGTTTAGGCACTGCCTAGATATTAGACAGTTTTAAGGTTCAAAAGGGCTTAAGGAAAATCAACCTTTACACCCATATAATCTGCATGAGATGAGCGAAACCTTTTAAGGGCAATAACAACAAGCTCATCTATAGAGAAATCAGTATTCTCAACCATAAGGTTTAGATCATTTATCATTTTTTCTTCGATCATGACTTTGAGTTCGCCTACTGGGCCTTCATTATGCTTTTGCGTTTTCATTTTTACTCCTTACTTACTTGTATTAATTTAATTGCATTTTTCTTTCTTAAGGACATTAGTGTATTTGTTATTTCATACTCCAAGAGATCTGAGTAAGTATAAATATCTTTAACACTGCTATAATCTGATAAGCTACAAAGTAGTTTAAACTCTTGCGCTGTTACTTCCTCATTTGAATTTAAAAATTTAGTCTTAGTTAATATCTTTAAATTCATAGGTGGTTTGTTTTTTTTGGCTTTAATATATTCATCATAGACACTTAATATTTTTTTCTTTAGAACGCTAAACGGTATATCTATCTTCTTATTTATTAAAGTTAGTAGCTCTGGCTCCACAACAAATTTTATATTCTTATTAACATTACTTTCAATGCATAAATTAATAAAACTTTTGTATGAATCCATTTCTGATAAAGCTGCATTAATAATTTTTCCATCTAAAAAATAAATACTACCAACATGAGCACTATTAGACTTCACTTGAAGATTTATTTTACCTGTAAATCCTAGTAGCGCCTGGTCTTCAATTATTTTAAAAATTTCAAAGCTCAATATTCACCTATTTCTTTTTATTACCCATTAACATAGACATAATTCCTGCCTTCTTAGTATCTCCGGGTTTAAAATAACTGTCTACCTTGGAAGCTATTTCTATATAGCTCTTCCATACTTCTTCACCTTCATGCATTTCTTGATTAAACATGTACGGCTTTCCGAAGTCAGCACCTTTCCTTAGTCCCATACTCATTGGTATTTTCCCAAGAAAGCCTACACCAAGATCGTTACAAGCAGTAGTTACTCCCCCCGTTCCATAAATAAAATGCTCTTTCCCACAATCTGTACAAATAAATGAACTCATATTCTCAATCATTCCAATGACGTGAACACCAAGCTTATCAAACATATGCAACGCTTTCCTAGCATCTAGTAGAGCAAGGTCTTGTGGGGTTGATATAATAATAGAACCGTCCACAATTAAGTTTTGAATCATTGATAACTGAACATCTCCAGTTCCAGGTGGAAGATCTAATAGTAGATAATCTAGTTCTCCCCAATCAGTTTCGAAAAAGAATTGATTAAGAACTCCACCTAGCATTGGTCCACGCCATACAACAGGCTCATCTTCATGTATAAAACTTCCAAAAGATACAAACTTTATACCAAAGCTTTCCAGAGGAATTATTTTTTGATCATCAGTTGACTGTGGTTTGTGATTTCTTTTATTCATAAGTATAGGCATTGAAGGCCCATAGATATCTGCATCTATAATTCCAACCTTGTGTCCCATTTTTGTTAACTGTACAGCAAAGTTCGATGTAAAAGTGGATTTTCCAACACCACCCTTTCCAGATCCAATCGCAACAATATTTTTAACACCCGATATTTTCCTTTTTTCTCCTACAGTTCCATGTCCAACTTTAAGTTGAGCTGGTTTACCTGATGGAGCTACATCTGCACCCACTGCACCATAAACATCTTTCGCATTCTCAGACTGGGCCAAAAGAAAAATATTATCTTCTGCGATTGTACCTTCAAGAGCAGTAAGAATATTTTTTTCCAATATTTTTTTGTTTTCTGGATCAATTTCATCTCTTCTGTATTTTATATGTAAATCTTCACCTTTCATGTCAGCCGATATGACTCTATCTTCCTCGCCGAGAGTTTTACCTGTAACGGGGTTTATTACCTTAGAAATTTTCTCTACTATTTCGTTCATTATTTTCCTTATTATGGCTTATATTTACCTTTTTTAAATTATGCAATAATATAGAATAAAAGAGACATAATTCAAAAGGATTTAGTTTGGCAGAGAATAGAAATATATTTATTATTAATCCAGGCTTTCAATATCGCTTTTGTTTGATCATATGCTCAATCGTCTTTGTAGGTAGCCTTATATATCCTATTACGATCTGGGATCTTTTCAATAATTTCATAAATATGGCACCGGAACAAAATGTTGAGCAGCTTTCAGCCAGTAGAGATCAGCTTATTTGGATTTTGATGGCAATACAGCTTTCTTTTATCGGTCTTGTTTTTGCCC
Source organism: uncultured Oligoflexia bacterium (assembly GCA_913058265.1). Lineage (GTDB taxonomy): Bacteria > Bdellovibrionota > Bacteriovoracia > Bacteriovoracales > Bacteriovoracaceae. The sequence goes on along the minus strand of CAJXPQ010000014.1, from coordinate 74,678 downwards.
TCTGTCTATATATGTCTCATAGAATTGCAGGTCCTATGTATAAAGTATCCAAATACTTGCGAGAGATAAGAGCTGGTGGAGCATTATACCCCCTAACATTTAGGGAACACGATCAGTTTAAAGAAGTTGCTGTGGAAATAAATGAAACAATTGAATACTTAACTCAGAAGTCTGAAGATGAAATTGACTATCTGCAAGAGGTTTCTGCATATATAGAGAATATATCCCTAGTCGTTCCCGAGGATAAAAAGCCGGTTCTGAATGAAATACAAAAGAAAATTCAAGAATTTCAAGACTCTAAGTACCCGACTGAATAACTCAACCCACATACATTAATTACGCACTTAACAATGGACTGAAAAGAATGTAATATATTAGCGTATTTACAAAATGCATGGAGGCGATTTGTACTTAAAAAATTTTGCAGTGTGTATTATAGCAATCCTCAGTTCTACAGCTTTTTCTGCAAAGAAATCGGCGCTTAACCCTGATCTTCAAACCATCTTTTCTGACCTTAGAATTAATATCACTAAAACTGAAAAAAATATTGCTTCAGATTTCAACCGTCAGTTTAAAAACTCTAAAAATTTTCTTTTTTCACATTCAAAAATGAGAAATTTACAGAGGAAACTTGCAAAGAATCAAACCTTTTCTGAGTACCGTACATGGCCAAGCTTTATGCTTGATATTTCTAAAGCAAATACACTTACTTCAATTAAAAAGGCTTGTTCAAATATTGATTTAAACGGTGAAAATACAATCCAAAATATTCTTACAAATAATGCGAAGTATTTTTGCCTAAATAAGTACCTCAGTATTCTTCAGAGAGTTAAATATAGAAAGTTTATAAAGAACCAAGGAGTCTATTTAGCTCAACATGAAAGTTATATCTTCCATCCAAAGCTGACAAAGAATCTTTCTAAAACCTTTTCACTATACGCTCGTGATACTAAACCAAATATAGCCCTATCGAATGCGGCCATAACTTACTATACAAAAACTGATCAAATTCCCAAGAAAAACATTCGTAAAAAGATTACTTATACACCTGAATTTACGAGATATTTACAAACAAAAGACTTAGCAGAAAGATCTACCAAACATGTTTTTTATAAAGAATTAAAGAAGATGATGAAGGAGACTTTAGCGAAATTAAATAATAGTACCATTTCAGATAAAGAACTCAAAGTATCGACACAGTCTATTCTCAATTACTTTAACCTGACATTAGAATACCAACCTAAAGAGAAAGCAATGCTTTCTCTTTTAGCACATGGAAAGTCATTAGCACGAAGATCTAAACATACCCAGGCCCAACGCTTATTTAAGAGAATATTGAGAGAAAAATCTTTTCATTACGACAAGACCATATTTGAACATATGTGGAGTTATATCTCTCAAGGTGAATATAAGAATGCCCTAGCAGAGCTTGAGACAAACTACTTAAAATCGATTAAAGATCCAACCAATAATTCAAAATTATATTTCTGGCTTGGTTTGATGAATTTCAAAGCTGGTAATGAAGCAAGATCATCTAAAATATTTAAGGACCTTATTTCAAAAAATCCATTAAGTTATTATGCTATTCTTTCTTCTAAGGTTCTTAGTAAAGATAATGACGCCGATACAAAAAATATTTATCTATCGCATATCGGTACAAAGAAATATCGCTCAATTGCGAATAAGAACATTAACATAAATGCTTTAAAAAGATTGTCACTTTGGAATACAGTAAATAACAATACCTTCTTTAGAAGTGAGTTAAAGAATATTTACAAATATGAAGATCCTAAATTATTGGAAAATCATATTCTAGCAATTGCCTATCACTTATCTAAAAATGGTTACTATCTTGATAGCTTTAAAGTTCTTTATAGCTCTATTGAAGCAAATAAATTATCTGTTAATGAGAGTACACTTAAGCTACTTTTTCCTGTTCCGTATTACGCACAAGTTAAGAGTAAAACGAAAGAGTTTGATCCCATCATTGCACTTTCTTTAATTAGACAAGAGTCGGCTTTTAACCGTTTTGCTAGATCTCATGTTGGTGCAAGAGGGTTAATGCAACTTATGCCTGGAACTGCAAAGCGTTTCAAAAGACGAGTAAAGAATAAGCACCTATACAATTCCAATTTAAATATTACGATTGGAACTAAGTACTTTCACAACTTAATGAATAGATACGACAATAATCTTGTATACTCTTTAGCTGCATATAATGCTGGTGAAGGGCGTGTAGATAGATGGCAAGAGACCTACCTCAACAGTGAATCTATTCTTAAAAATATTGAGAATATTCCTTATTTGGAAACACGAAAATATGTAAAACTTATTTTTAGAAATATCTTTTTCTATAAAATGTTACTTGCAGATAATAAATCAGATTCTAATGATTTAAATCAGATTTATGATATTCACTTAGGGTTTGATCGTTAGACATTAAACCTAAAGTGCATGATATCGCCATCTTTAACAATGTATTCCTTACCTTCAATTCTAAACTTTCCAGCTTCTTTAAGCTTTGCTTCAGAGTGATGAACAAATAAGTCTTCACAGTGATAAACTTCCGCCTTAATAAAACCTTTTTCAAAGTCTGTGTGGATAATACCAGCACACTGTGGGGCCTTGTATCCGTCATCAAATGTCCAGGCGCGAACTTCTTGCACACCAGCAGTGAAATATGTATTTAATCCCAATAGCTCATAGCCAGCTTTAACAAGAATATCTAGTCCTGACTCCTCAAGACCCATGTCAGCTAAAAATTCAGTCTTCTCTTCCACTGTATCTAGTTGAGATATTTCAGACTCAATAGATCCGCAGATTTTAATAACTTTTGACCCTTCTTTTGCTGCAAGTTCTTTAACAGCTTTAACATGGTCATTATCTTCTGAGATGGAGTCTTCATCTACGTTACAAACATATAGCATATCTTTTAATGTTATTAAGTGAAGATCTTTAATGGCTTCTAGCTCTTCTTTATCGAGATCAACTGATCTTGCAGGATGACCTTCTTCAAGGGCAATTTTTAACTTTTCAAGTGCAGGTTGAGCGATTAATGCCTGAGCCTTAACAGCCTTATCATTTGATTTAAGCATTCTCCCTGAATTCTTAATCCTTTTCTCTACGCTTTCTAAATCAGCGAAAGCTAGCTCAATATTAATAACTTCAATGTCTGAAAGTGGATCAATCTTTCCTGCAACATGAATAATGTCTGGGTTTTCAAAACATCTTACGACATGAGCGATAGCACTAACTTGGCGAATATGACCTAGAAACTGGTTACCAAGTCCTTCACCTTTTGAAGCACCGGCAACAAGACCTGCAATATCCACGAACTCCATAACCGCAGGAATAACTTTCTGAGGCTTAATAAATTCTGTTATTTTATTCATTCGAACGTCTGGCACCTGTACAATTCCAACATTCGGTTCAATTGTACAAAACGGGTAGTTAGCTGCCTCAGCAGGCGCACTCGTAATAGCTTGAAAAATAGTAGATTTTCCAACATTTGGAAGCCCAACAATACCAACGTTTAATGACATACTTTCTCCGATAAATAAGTTTGCATAGGGAATATAATATTATGCACAAAGTGCCTAGGCACAATGCAAGACTGCTAGTCCAAAGATAAAAAATCTTTCTTATTATAGTTTGTTGATGCTTTTTTAAAGCCATCTGTTAACAAGCTGTCCAAGGCTTGGTTGCATTTACGCATTACAAGATTTAGCTCTGTATCCATAGAGCTTGGAATTTTTGAGAGTACCCAACTTGATACCGAGCCTCTATCCGGCCTACCAATCCCAATTCTCATCCTATAAAAAGTATCTGTTCCAAGATGTTTTGCAATTGATTTAAGTCCATTATGGCCAGCTAGACCACCGCCCTTCTTAAAGTGAATCTGTCCAAAAGGGAGGTCAAGCTCATCGTGGATGACTAGCACTTCTTCCGGCAATATTTTAAAAAACTGGCATAGTGGCTGAACGCTCTCGCCGCTTAAATTCATAAATGTTTGGGGCTTAAGTACATAGATCCTCTCACCTTTGTGATTAAAGTCCGTATAGTCCCCCTTAAATTTCATTTTCCAATTACTTGAGCTAATTTGAGGCAGACCATCAATTAAAATCCAGGCAATATTATGCCTCGTGAGATCATATTCAATACCAGGGTTTCCAACACCAACGATTAGTTTAATCATAGTTATTCGAAGAGTGAGCTGACAGAGTCATGGTTAAAAGTACGATGAATAGCTTTTGATAGAATTTCTGCAGTACTTAAAACCTTTATTTTTGATACCTTCTTAAGTTCAGGAGTTAAAGGAATAGTATCTGTGATAATGACTGCTTCCATCTCAACACATGCATCAATTCTTTCTGCTGCTGGATTACTAAATACACCGTGAGTTGCGAATGCATAAATTTTCTTAGCTCCGTGAGTACGAAGAGTCTTAGCCGCCTCAACAAGAGTTCCAGCTGTATCAATCATATCATCAACAATAATAACGTCTTTACCGTCAACATCACCGACTATATTCATGGCCTTTGCAACGTTAGGACCTGTTCTTCTTTTATCAATCATGGCGATATCTTTTTCAAGTCTTTTTGCGTACCACCTAACTCGTTCAACCCCTCCAGCATCAGGAGATACAAGTGTTAGATTACTTAAATCAATATTTTCTTTAATATATTTTAAAAATACTGGTGAAGCATAAATATTATCAAAAGGAATATTAAAAAATCCTTGAATTTGACCGGCGTGCAGATCCATTGTGACAACTCTACTAGCACCTGCAACTGTTATTAAGTCAGAAACTAACTTGGCTGAAATCGGAGTTCTAGGACTGGCTTTTCTATCTTGTCTTGAATAGCCATAGTGAGGAACAACGGCCGTAATAGAATCTGCCGATGCTCTCTTTAAGGCATCAATCATAATCAGTAATTCCATTAAATTGTCGTTCACAGGACTCGAAGTAGTCTGCACAATAAAGACATCCGCTCCTCTAACATTTTTCTCTATCTCACAATAAATTTCACCATTAGCAAATTGTCTAATTTGAGGATCAACTAACGGAACATCTAAAAATTCTGAAATTTTCAAGGATAGAGATTTGTTTGAGGTACCGGAGACTAATACTATTCGTCTCATATAATCTCCAAAATTGGCAGGGGTGGCTGGGATCGAACCAGCGCATATCAGGATCAAAACCTGATGTCTTACCACTTGACGACACCCCTACAATGATTTGTTGTTTAAAAAATATACATTTCAGTGGCATTTTTGGCAAGAGGAAAACTTTACTTTTCTTAAATAACTATTCGCAGATAATCTCTGAGATGGCCTTTCCTCGGTGATTAATGAAGTCTTGAAAAAGCGAAAATGCTGAGCTTGCCCCAGATATCCTAAGGTTCAAATCTTTTCGCTTAGAGTCAACTCCAAACCAAGTAATAAAATAGTTTGTACCATCAAAAGCAAAGTACCAATTGTCTAGGCCATTATTACTTGTACCGGTTTTGCCAAATACTAAAGCATTTTTAAAAGGCTCTCTCGCTAGTATGGAGATAGTTGTATCTGAGGCGGAACTCATATAGTTTAATACTGAATCTTCAAAGTCGACTTTCTTGCTTTTTACTAACTCACACTTTCTTTCCAAGAATTTCTTATATGTAACAAAAACTTCTTCCAGGCTTAGCTCTAAAGCCCCCAATAGCTGCGCCGGATATTCACTCAATGGCTGCTTCATTCCAGGTATCTGCTTCATCAATATTTCCTCAAGATTATCAAATCCAACTTCACTTGCGACTTTGATAAGAGGAATATTTTTTGATTTCTGTAGTGCTATTCTTAAAGGCATTTCTTTTAACTTCGCTTTTGAGTAGTCCTTAGGTTTCCAACGACCAGATTTTAAATTTAATGTAATCGGAGATGTTGAAATGATTTCCGTGTAAGACCTACCCAAATCAATAAAAGCATCATAAACAATTGGTTTAAGCAGACTTCCAACCTGGTGCTTCTCAGTTGTAAGACCGGCCCTTTTTTCTCTCTCTATTTTAGAGTAATGAGTAAATAATTCCTGACATTCAAATGATTCACAGTCCTTGTTGGCATAGAAAACCTTAACCGCAATATCCGCTCCCTCAATTCTTTTCGCCAGTCTCTTTTTAGTGCGTTCTATAGAATTATAAAAAACTAATTTTTCGAAAGCATCAAGATGAATCTCATGATTTTGTGAAAGTAGATAATATGAGAAAAAAGAATTTTTCTTCTGTCTCAATGTAAAGTCTTCTTTAAACTTCAACCAAGTTTTCTCTGTCCAAACTTGACTTGATTTTGGGAACAGACCCAGTCCTTGAAGGCGTTTAAAGACTGCGTCGGCCCTGCCTTTAAGTCTTTCAGTTCCCTTAAGTGGATTGTAAAAATTAGGTCCTTTTAAAAGGCTTATAAGTATTGTTGACTCAAAATCATCTAATGTATTTGCCGAGCGATCAAAATATGCAAGAGAGGCGGCTTGAAAACCTTTTATGTATATTCCTTGGTATGTTCCCCAAAACATTTCATTTAGATATATTTGAACAATTTCGTCTTTATCCATGACGTTTTCAATATACATAGCAAAAACAATTTCTTTCATTTTTCTTGATAGCTTTTTTTCATTCGTTAGGAATAAATTCTTCACTAATTGCTGAGTTAGAGTTGAGCCTCCTTGAATAAATTTCATTGCCATGACATCTACGACAATCGCCCTTGCTATAGCGATAGGGTCTATTCCTCGATGCTCCAGAAATCTAAAGTCTTCTGTACCAAGTAAAGCCTTCCAAATATTTGATGGCACCTTCGAAAAATCTTTTCTGTTTTGAATACATCTAAATCGCGTACAACTATTCACCGATATTCCGGCCAATTCAATATCCTCAATAACCCGATATTTATTCCCTATATCTTTGATTTTTCCGTCGAGCTCAAGGCTTTTAATGCTTTGATTGTCTTCTATAGCAAGACTGTAGTTAATAAAGTCTTTCAAATCTTGTTTATAAACGATTGAATTGGCCTCTAGGCTCGGTATTTTTTGAAAAATTACAGATCTGATAATTTTCGAATCATCAATCTTGTTCTTTAATTCATGCACAACGATATAAATATATGAGCCTGCTAGAATTATGAATGTTGCAACGAGCATTACGCCGAACCTAGCTAGGCGCGTCAGCATCTGTTTATTTTGCATTTAAAACGGCCCTTTGTTTGCCAGTCGTGTATAGATTTCATATTATTTCTATCACTTAAAGAATAATTCGCAAATCATATTCAAGGAGTTTTTGTGAACTTAAATATACTTATCGTTGTTATCATTTCTACGTTATCTTTTTCTGTTTTTGCTGTCCCTGTTGATTGGAATGGAACACTTGCAATAGATTCAAATATTATAAAGGATGTCAGAAGAACTGGAGACAGCTGTACAGTTTCAGACGGCTCTCAATGTATTAATGATGAAGAAAACAATGCACGCTTTCAATCAATGATTATAAAGCTTAATCCAAGTTTTGTAATAAATGATGGTGTAACAATCAAAGCTGAATTAACTGCTGGTAGTGATAACCGAGGTGCAAGACTTGGTGAAGATACTGATCAAAATACAGGAAACAATGCTTACTACGCACAATCCACAAGTTCAGATGTAAAGATGAATCAAATTTATGCAGAAATCTATGCTGATACTGCACTCTATAGAGTTGGTCGTTTTGCAAAAAACTTTGGGCTTGGTGCAGTTGTTAATGATGGTAACAGAGTTTGGGACAGAATGTTTTCTGGCTATGAAGGTTTTGAAGCTCAAATGAAATTAGGAAATTTTCACCTAACTCCAATGTGGGCGAAACTAAGTACAAACGGAAATCCAAACGGTAAGTACGATGCTTATGAAACAAGTGTCTCAGCCGTTTATGATAATGCTAACCGCAATATGAAATTTGGTGTTTATTATTCTATTAAAGAAGTTGAATCTGATAACTCACTTTACGGTGGAACTGCTAGCTCTCAAAACGTTACACTTATCGATATTTACTTTGCTAAAACTTGGAATAAGTTCTCTTTTGAGCTAGAAATTCCAATGATATCTGGTGATGTTGGAAATGTTTATGGTACCGGAGATGCTTCTATTGACTCTAATGCTTATATCCTTGAATCAAAGTATGACCTTAATACAAAGTGGGCCGTTGGCCTTAACGCTGGTATGATTAGAGGTGATGATGGTGAATCCAATGGATTTGAAGGAATGTACCTTCATCCGAATTATAAAATTTCCGAAATTATGTTTAAGTATAACTACCATAGCTTTATGAGTGCTAGTGGTGATCTTTATAGCTCATCAATGGTTAATACGACCTACGCTCAACTTTATGCCCATTACTCTACAGATGCTTGGACATGGAAAATGTCAGCTCTTTGGGCCAAAGCAAATGCAGTTGCGGCCAGTGGAGACACAGCTTATAACCATGAAAAGGGTAAAGAGTTTACCGCCACAGAAGATCAATCAGACGATATGGGTTATGAATTTGATATTGCCTTTGATTATCAGTGGAACTCAAATGTTCTTTTTACTGGGTATCTTGCCCATCATATGGTTGGAGATTACTTTGGATTCTCTAATGAGAGTGACGAGCTGTCACTTACTAACGTAACAGCTACAGGTATGCGCCTTTCAGTTAACTTTTAATTAACGATATAGCTGGTACTGTTGTGAGTTTTGATAGTTCATCATCGGTGCTGGCATTTGCTGTTGTTGATACATCATAGCCGGCCCTCTTTGCTGATTTCCTATACCAAATTGAAACTGTTCATTCGCCCCGCTATTTATTGGGTTAAACGGAATGCTTGGTCCAAACGGTTGAGTATAAACTCTTCCGTTTTGATTCGGTTGCTGAAATGTGGATTGCCTTAAAGTACTTTGCTGCTGAAAAAACTGTGGTGAGTTATTCTGCATTAAATTATTCGCTGACATCATTTGAGAAAATCTTGGATCTCTCATTGATCTCGGATCAATTTGTCTTGAAGTATTATTTGATGGCTTTACACCGTAAGCTGCATTTCTTTGAGCCTCAATACTTCCCCAGGAATTAATTTGAGTTTGATATCCTTGTAGACTACGTTGAACATCTTGATTAAAAAATTGAGTATCCTCACTAATCATAGCTGCATTTGCCTGAGCTTTTTGAATACAGTTTCTTTGCATAAGAGGATTATTCACAATCCAATACATTCTAGGGTTCATACATTTTTGCTGAATACTTGCTAGCTCTTGCTGTACCATATACTGAGACTCTTGATTAAAAAGCTGTTGGTCATACTTTAGACTTTCTGCCTTTTGGGTATAGTCAGATACATAACTTGAGTCATGGTCAGTTGCAAGCCTGCCAAGTTGTTTCATTTTATCTTCTTGCTTACTAAAATCAGCTTCAACAAGTTCACGAACCTCACCAATACTTGCTAGCTCTAAATCCCTAGAGACACGTGTAGCTTCGTCAAAACGAGAATAGTGATGTGCTGTATTGTTTGATTTATAAACAAGTAGTGCTGCTTCTCTCCAGGCTTCCTCATGTAGAGGAGACTTAGGTATAAAGCTTCTCATATTTGCGTAGTCCTTGACTGTAATATATGGACTCTTATTATATTTTAACAACTCTTTAACGAGTGTTTTTATTTCGCCTTCAATTCTCTTTTTATCATCTTTATTAGATGTTTTTGCTTTTTGGGTTACTAAGGCTTCAATTTGCTTTTTTCGTGGAAGCACGATTTCATTATAGAAGTCCTGAATTGTTCTTTTGTATTTGTCTACATCAAACGATGAGTAGTCTTTACCTTTAAGCTCTGTATGTAAACCTTGAATTTCATCTAAAATTTTTGCATCTCTAACTTTCAGTAATGAGTTATACATCGTTTCGAACTCAGCAAACTCTGGTAGCCTCCTTGAAATCTCAAGATAGTTTCCATTATTACAAATATCGTTAAAAATGACTTCTTTTCTATTTCTTTCTACATCAGACTTTGAATAAATTGTGTAACCATCTTTTGCAATATCTTCATAAAAGCGACATGAATTTTCTGATAGTTTATTTCCAGAGTAGACACCACCTCGCTTAGAAGCTTCCGGCCCATGTGAATAAAAATAGAGCTTATTTCGCGCCTGCACCCCAGTCTCGTGGTGCTTAAAATCTAGTGACGCAATATTGTCTTCTACGTACTTATTGTTTTCATCCATAACACCAGTCAGTTTTAAACATTCTTTAAAACCATCATAATTAGGTGCAACTTCAATTTCTTTCATTTCACCTATTGCAATTCCATCTTCGGCCAAGTTTACGTTATAAGTACATTTATCAGCAGAACACCCATCAGGCTTCTTAAACGAAACTTGAAAGAGATATGGTCTTCCATCCTTAGGTTGATAAAAATTAAAGTCGAGCATATTGTTACAGTTGGCAATCATCTTACCACCAGAAAGAGTTAGTGTACCTGCTCCAGCATTTCGACTAATAGACATTTTAGAGCCCTTCTCAAAAAGTGCGAGAAAGGATTTATAACTCATTGATGTTTGCTTATCTTTGGTACACACAACTGGTGCTTGTTGCTGAGTTGAAGACACAGGTGCTGTAATATCAGAAGACGAAGATGAATCCCCGCTATTGCTACTTGCATTCCCCCATCCACCACTACTAGCGGCCTCAAGTAAGGGATCACCTGCAATAGCTTGCATAGAAGAGAAGGGTACAACCATCATAACTGTCACTAAGAATCTAAACATATTAAAGTCCTTTAATCTTTTACAACCTCTATATCGGCTACTAGACTAAAAAACTTAAATGATTGAAAAAGCTGTAACAACCTGTTTTTACAGCAGAAAGTTTGGCCGAATGGCTTCATCTGTAATATTATTGGTTTCTATAGATTTTTGATATTTCTTTAATCTATTTCTATGGGCGTTTTGATTATCAGGAAACATACTAAATTTTTCCATTTTTATTTCGAATTTTTTACCGCTAAGATCAGTTATCCAAATGTACTCAGGAAAACTTAACCCTGATCCCATTTTTAAAAAACTGCCAAGAACAATAGATAATTTTCCCAAGTTTGTTTCGAGAGTCATTTCAAGAAGGTTATGGTCAGCATCTAATTTCACTTTAATCTTATCGCTATCAACTAAGTAAAAGAAATCGTCCCCCACCTTCTGCCTCTTCACTAGGTTATCATTCTTTAACAGGACATCATTATAGACACTTTTTGCTTTTTCTTTTTTATCTTCAGCGCTAGGTTTAAGAGGGTTTTCAAGGTTAGATTCTTTATCATTCTTAATAGCTATTAAGTAAGTTTTATAGCTTCTTAGTAATGCAAGCTTCTCCTGATTAATAAGCTCCTTATTTGTTCGCACATTTGGATCAATACTCTTTAGTAGATCCATAAACATAGAACTCTTATTAACTAGGAGCATATTCATTAATGAGTAATATAGCTTTGCCTCTATCTGCTCATTATTTAAGCCTAGGCTCTTAAACGATGTGAATCTATACACACTTTTTCTTTTCATCATATTCGTTCGAAACGAATTTGCAGAAAATTCTAATTGGGTCATCTCCGGATATCTCTCATTCTCATTGAAGATGACATACTTAACAAAGCTATTATTGATAATACCTTCTTCTGAGGTTCTCTTTTGATTTGAGATTGGATCTATTTCAGATATTGTTAAATTAGCTAAAACTGTATTTTTCCCTATATTAATATTGTTTCCATTTCGTAAAAGAGACTCAAAAGTTGGTTTATAGGGCAGAACTGATGAACTCATAACAAGTAGCCATAAACATATAAATAATTTCATAATAACCTCAGTAACATTTTTTTCTTATTAGAAGAATTATATTACTATATTACTTGAATAACATAAGGATTTCGAGCATGAATAAATATTATTCTTTAGTGGCTACTTTACTATTTTACTATACTAATGCCTTTGCATTAATGGGAATGCCAGAACCTGAATCTACCAGGATAATGTCAGCGGCCGGAGCTGGGGTTGGGACCCTTTCACTCAACGATGCTCCGCTACTTAACCCTGCCTCCGTTGTATTCTTCAGAAAATCAAGTTTCTATTATCAAAGATCAAATGAATCTCTCCAAGATAAGTCGGATGATCGTTCTGGTAAATATTCTGATGGTCAAACAGATATCACAACAATAATAGATACTTCATCTGGAATAAATGGTGGCATAAGCTATCAACAGCAAAACCTTGAATCTGGAGATCGAACTAGGTTTTCTGCATCCTTGGCCGGAACCATATCTGAGTCAACGGGTCTTGGTTTCATCCTGCGACGAACAGAGGAAAACTCGAGCGTTATAGATGATGAAGTATATAATCAAGTTGTTGTAGGCTTAACCCATGTATACTCTGAGAAACTAGTTATAGGGTTTACAACTATAGACCCCAGCCAAGAGAATAGTGAGTACTTCCAATACACTCTAGGCGTGCAATACACTATTAATGAATTTATAGATATTATTGCAGATATGGGTTCCGGTGATGTGGCAAATCGTGAGGAAGAATCATTTAATAAGTGGGCAATCCAGTTAAACTCTTTTAAGGATGTTTATATTCGGTATGGAAGATTTCATAATTTTCACGCAAACAGAAAAGGTACAGCCTGGGGTATCTCATGGATGGGACCACGACTTTCTTTAGAATACGCTAATAAAATATCTGAACTTATTTCTAATAAAACCGATATCATATATAGAGATGAAAAAGTATTTGAATCTTCAATGAATATAGTGGTTTTATTTTAATGACTGGTAAGAAAAAAGAAGTTGATAAAAACAAAGCGAAAAGGCAACTTGCTTTACAAAAGAAGTATGGGCAGCGTATTACTATTGCCAGACAAGCACGCGAGGCATTTCTTCAAAAAGACTATATCAACGCAACAAAAAAATATAATGAATACCTTAGTATTTTATCACAGCTCAATGATATAGATGATATCTACAAACTTTCTCCCTCAATGTTTGACAGTAAGAGAGAAGTTACAGAAATGCTTCTTATCAGTCATGTATACTGGGAACTATCTCGCATTAACGAGATGACTCCAAGTTTAAAAAATATATATGTTCAAGCATTGTCCCAATTTGTGAAGTTTACAATTAATCAGCCCTATCAGGTTTTAAATGCTGAAATGCTTAGAAAGTTTATTAAGAAGAACCAGAAGGTTACCCCTCATATATCGTTGCTTAACGATGCTTTACAACAAATTTTTGTTCAATCTAAAAAGTGTTATGTTTCAACTATGTGTTATGGGCCAAGCCATCCGACTACGATTACGATTAGAAGCTTAAAGCCAATTCTAAGTAAGTACCATCTAGGACGCCTGTTTATTGAGTATTATTACCTCTATTCTCCTAAGTTTGTTTCATATGTGGAAAGAAGCGAAATGCTAAAGAATGGAATTAATTTCTTCTTAAGGCCATTACTCAACACATTGGCAAAATACATTAATCGAAAGTATAATTAGTTCATGTCATTACTCTCAAAATTTATTGCTAAAGAATGGTTTAAATCTCTGATTGGAGCTTTAATTGTTTTATTTTTACTAGTAAGTATTGGAGATATTATAAATGGTTTCATGCGTAGTTATGGTGCGAAACGTGTCTTAATAGAGTATCTACTTAAACTCCCTGAACTTTCTGGAAAGATGTTTCCCATAAGCGCCTTACTAGCAACACTTTTTTCGCTTAATAAGCTTAAAAATCACAGTGAACTTATGGCAATTTTAGCTGGTGGTTACTCTGCTACAAAAATCTATCGACTATTTTTAATATGCTCATTAAGTATTGCTTCTATTCAGTTTTTGAATCTTGGCTTTATAGTTCCGATGGCAAATAAAATTAAAAGAATTCAAATAGAGAAAAGCCAGAAAAGTGAAAGTAAATATCTTGCCAGAAGTAAGCTCGGAAAATCGGGTCTGATTTGGTATAAAACAGATGATTACTTCACTTCATTTAAAGCTTTCGATACAAAGAAGAATATACTTAAGGATGTAACAATTTACTTTCTAGGTGAATCAAATAATCTTTCTTCCATTTATAAAGCTAAAGAGGCGATAAATGTCGACTTAAATCGATGGAGCCTGAAAAACGTGCATCAGATTCACTCTCTGAACAATACTGATTTTCCAATAACCCAGCGCATTGAGAGTTTGGACATTGAGTTATCTGAAACACCAGAAGATTTTAACCAGTTCAAATCGGACATTACTACATTGAATTTCTTTGAGCTTGGTAATTTTATCACTCGTCTCAATGAGACTGATATTAGTTCTGTTGAATATGAGATTATGTATTTTGAAAAAATCTCACTTGCACTTATTTGTATTGTTTTTGCTCTGTTTCCAGCTGCAGGAATCTTCAATCCCAATAGAAGGGCCTCAGGTCTTGGGCAAAGCATTGTCATAACACTCCTATTTAGTATTGTCTTCTGGGGAACCCATACAGGGGTTGTCTCACTTGGGAATAATGCCAAAATACCAGTACTACTTGCAACTCTTGGAATTCCATCCCTTTTTTGCGCTTATATCCTCTATATATTCAAGAAAAATAAAAGGTTATAAGGTTTTAAAAAATTTAACCCTTATGCTATAAAAAAGTATGGAAAAAATACTAGAAAATTACAAATTAGAAGGTGAATTACTTAATATTCACACTTACCCTGATCCGGTCCTCACTACTGTTGCGAAAGAAGTTACGGACTTTAACGATGAGCTACAAACTCTTTGCTTAAATATGCTTTATACAATGTATCACGCACCCGGAATCGGTCTAGCAGCTCCACAAATTGGTCTAAGTAAAAGAATTTTTGTCATAGACACTGACTACGACAGAGAGGAAACAGAAGAAGACTCTGGGGTTTATGACCTTAGTAATTTTAATCCTCGCATCTTTATTAATCCAAAGTTTATAGAAACTGAAGGTGAAACAACATATCAAGAGGGATGTCTCTCTCTTCCTGGAATATTTGAAGACGTAAAAAGATTTGATAATATTACAATTGAGTATCAAAATCTAAGTGGTGAAAAACAGCAAATTAAAGCTGACGACCTCTTAAGTATTTGTATTCAACACGAAAATGATCACCTAGAAGGGATTGTATTTATTGAAAGGCTTAGCCAGCTAAAGAAAACATTTCTAAAGAAAAAACTAATCAAGGCCAAGAAAGAAAAAAGTCATAATTTATGAGCAAACTTAATCTTGTTTTTTTTGGAACTCCAGACTTTGCAGTTCCCTCGCTTGATATACTCCACAATCACCCTCATGTGAATTTAGAATATGTCATCTCAATGCCAGATCGAAAATCAGGAAGAGGAATGGATATAAGCTCACCGGAAGTTATAGAATACGCTAAAAAAAACAAGCTTCCATACTTCCAAACTGAAAATATAAATAAAGAAACTGAATTTTTAAATGAATTAGAGAAGAAAAACATTGATGGCTTCATTGTTCTCGCGTTTGCACAATTTTTAGGTGAAAAACTACTAAATCTTCCAAAACTTGGGTGCTTTAATATTCATACTTCATTACTACCTAAATACAGAGGTGCAGCTCCCATCCAATATGCACTACTAAACGGTGACAAAAGCACAGGTGTAAGTATACAAAGAATGGTGAAAAAAATGGATGCTGGTGATGTATGCCTATCACATCCAGTAGATATTTCTTCAAGTGAAACTGGAGGACAACTCTATACCCGTTTAAAGTATCAAGCGGCCCTTTCTCTTGATACATTTGTTCATAAACTATTTAACTCTGAACTCACATTCAAAAAACAAGATGAAGCCCTAGTAAGTATTGCTCCAACATTAAAGCGCGAAGATGGTTTTCTAGACTTTAAAAGTTCTAACTTTGAAGAAATTGATAACAAGGTTAGAGGTCTATTTCCATGGCCTGGTACTTACTGCTTTTTAGACTCTAAAAGGCTTAAAGTTTTTTCAATAGCAAAAGATCCGCAATCAATCCCCCCTGGCACTCACTCAGTTGAGACAGGGGCACTTCTCATCGGTTGCCTTAACGCAACAATTAGAATTAAAGAGCTTCAACTTGAAGGTAAAAAGCGATCATCTGACATTGAACTTCTCAATGGCTTAAAAAAAGATTTTGTAATTAACCCATAGGAAACATATGACTATCATCTCTCCAAGCTTACTCTCAGCAAATTTTTTAAATCTCGAAGAAGATATAAAAAGATTTGATAGCACCTCAGACATATGGCTCCACCTAGATATTATGGATGGACACTTTGTTCCAAACCTCACATTTGGTGCCACTGTTTTAAAGAACATATCCTCTGTGACAAATCATAAACTAGACGCCCACTTAATGGTAACAAACCCTGAAGAATATATCGACTCACTCAAAAGTATCTGCGTGCACAACTTTACCTTTCACTGGGAAGCCGTAAGACACCATGACAGGTTAATCAGTGAACTAAAGAAACAATTTCCTTCTGTTGGAATTTCTTTAAACCCATCAACACCTATATCTGTTATTCCAGAATATTTATTATCTAAAATTGATCTTATTTTAATTATGACTGTAAATCCAGGATTTGGAGGTCAGTCATTTATTACGGGATGTATGGATAAAATCAAAGAGCTTGATGAGCTAAGAAAAGACAAAGGCTACACCTTCCAAATTCAAGTTGATGGTGGGGTTAATGAAGAGAATGCAAAAGAACTGATAAAAATTGGGGCAAATAACCTTGTGGCCGGTTCATTTATTTTTAAAGAAAAAAACAAAGATTATCAAAAACAAATTGGACTACTCAGATAAAAAATCAAGGAATATATGAAAATTGATCTTACAAATGCAAAAGAATATAAAATCGATGGTACAAACCTTACAATCGAAAGTATTTATGAAATTTCAGTCGCAAAGCTTGGGGATATTAAAGTATCTTTTACTGATGACTCAAGAAAAAAAATATTAGCTGCAAGGGCCTACGTTGATGAACTTGTTGCCAAAGGTGATCCTGTTTACGGTATAAATACTGGATTTGGTGCACTTTCAGATAAATTCATTGATGAGGAAGACTTATCACAATTACAATATAACCTTATTCGCTCTCATTGTACTGGAGTTGGTAGCCCATTTCCAAAATTAACAACGAGAGCTGTTATGTTATTAAGAGCAAACTGCCTTTGCTCTGGTTACTCTGGTGTAAGCATTGAGTGTATTGAACTCTTACTTGATTTTATTAATCACGACATTATTCCGGTTGTTCCTGAAAAAGGATCTGTTGGTGCCTCTGGTGATCTAGCTCCTCTATCACATATAGCCCTTGCTTTAATTGGTGAAGGAGATGTTGTTTTTGACGGTAAGGTTGTAAAGTCTGACTTTGCAATTGATCAAATTGGAAAGAAGCCAGTACAACTAAAGGCAAAAGATGGTTTGGCCCTTATAAATGGAACTGCTGTAATGGCAGCACTAGGTTCACTAGCTCTTTATGAATCAAAACGGATTGTTAAAATGGTCGATATTGCGACCGCACTAACCCTTGAAGCTGTACGAGGAACAAAGCTTGCCTTTGATATTGATATTTCTCTTTTAAAGCCACTTCCAGGGCAAATTGCTGTTTCAAAAAATTTAACAAATCTCCTTGCTGGAAAAAGTGAAGTTGCTGACTCACATATAGACTGTGGAAAGGTACAAGACCCTTATTCTTTAAGGTGTTCACCTCAAGTTCAGGGAGCCATAAGACAAACATTAAAACATGCAGAAGAAGTCTTATCTGTTGAGATTAACTCTGTGACTGATAATCCTCTTATTTTTGTGGATAAGAAAAAAGTTATTTCTGGTGGAAACTTTCATGGGGAAGCAGTTGCAATGTGCATGGACTACCTAACGATTGGAATGAGTGAAGTTGCAAGTATATCTGAAAGACGCGTTGAAAAAATGATGAATCCAACATTCTCAGGACTACCTGCATTTTTAGTTAAGGAATCTGGACTCAACTCTGGCCTAATGATTGCCCATGTAACGATGGCCGCTCTTGCCTCAGAAAATAAGTATCTCTCGCACCCAGCATCTGTTGACTCAATTCCAACCTCTACAGACAAGGAAGACCATGTATCTATGGGCGTGACCTCTGGTAGAAAACTTCACGAAGTCGTCAGAAATGTTAAATACTGTTTGGCGATTGAGTTTCTTTGTAACACTCAAGGACTTGATCTCCTTAGACCTCTTAAATCCAATAAGGCCCTAGAAGCTGTATATAACCTTGTAAGGCAACATGTTAAAACCATTGATCAAGATAGAGTTTTCAGTAAAGATATCGAGAATATTACAAAGCTGATATCTAACTTTGAAATATTAGATGTTGTTGAAGACGAAATTGGAAGTCTGCTTTAAATGAATTCTAAGATATACGATCTATTATGTTGTCCTGAGACTGGAGAACAATTATCTTTAAAAAATAATGAACTTTCATGCAATGAGAGTACCTACCCGATATTAAATGACATTCCATGGTTATTTAAAAATCCTGAACAAGCGTTTCTAGAATGGGCATCAAAAATACAAACTTACTTCAAGCTAGAAGAAAGTCAATTAAATGAAATATATAATTCTAACAAGAATGAAGTCAATGCCTTAACCGCCCAAAGAGTAGAACTTATACTCAAGGCAAGAAAGACAAACCTTGAAGATATGTACTCTAGACTTAAAATATTCACTGAAGTACAAGCTATTGACACGGTTCCAGACACACAACAAATACACTCATATTTTGATTTGGTTTTTAGGGATTGGATACCTGAGAATAAAGAGCTCCTATCGTACATAGAATATATTCAAGGCTTGTTAACAACAAAGGTTCAAAACGTTCTAATTCTAGGCTCTGGTGCTGGTGGATTGAGCTATAACCTTGCTAAAAGTAACTCTCATGTTAACTTTGTTTCTTTTGAGCATAATCCCTACCTATCCTTTCTATCTCATGACCTTATATCTGGAAGGGATGCTCGTTTATATCAATACACTAATCATCCATCTTCAATTACTCAGACAGCACGCGAATACTTACTAAGGAATGATGAAGAGTCAAAAATTGTAAACCACCAAAATATATTGGGCACTTTTCCAGATTTACCTTTTAGAAAAAAGTCTTTTGATTTAGTGATTGCACCATGGTTTTTAGATATAATTGATTTTAATTTGTCTGATTCACTTAATATTATTTCGCAATTTCTTTCTTCCAATGGAACACTTGCTTTTTATGGACCTGCAAACTTCCATAAAAAAGATATTTTTGATCAATACTGTAGAGAAGAAATCATTGATATATTTGAATCAAAATTTGAAATTACAAACACTACGAATGGCAGTGTTTCATATCTATATTCTGCCCAAAAGTCCCAACAAAGAATCGAAGAAATACTATTCACATCGTGTTCAAAATTTAAGAACATTCCTAATAAAGGCTTAAATGTCGAGCCTAAAAAAATCATTTATTCTGCTAAGCTTGATGCATACAAGCAAAAGATAAATACATTCTCTAAAATTCTTAAACATATTAATAGTGACATGACTCTTGAGGAATTAGCTAAGAGACTAGAGCTTGAGTTTGATTTTAATAAAAAAGAATCCCTGCATTATGCAGGGATATTTTATAAAATGATTTTAGAAGGTTCATTAGATTCTTAATATCCGCCAGAGGCTTTCTCTCTGTTTATCCAGTTAAGAATTACATCTCGGTATGAATTCTTTACCTCGTCAAACTCTTTATCAGCATCGGCATTACCAAAACATGGATCTCTTGTTACACCATCTACAATTGCCATTCTTGTATTTTGACAACCATCCGCCATTAAAATTTTATTATTATTTGCATTCATATCAGTAGAGACAGTCCTTGCTGGATTAAATCTATCCTCAGCACTTTTTGAAAGTTCACTTCTCGGATCAAAGACATAGTATTTATTTCGAGTATTATCTTCAGGATATATATGATTTGACACACCATCAATATTCACTGAAGTTGTGAATCCTGCATCATCTCCCTGCACCATAATATCACCATTAATACTTGTTCTGCCGTCGCTATCTACCGCCGCTGGATCATTAACTCTATTGTAACGATAAATCTTATACAGTCCCTCAAATTTTTCAAGGTATGCCCTATTAGACCCCGAATAAGCTGATAAGTTTAGGTCCGCTGCTGTGTATTTTTGAAATCTCATACCACGCCATACAGATTTATAGCCATCCACTGAATTTGTTTTACCCTGATATCCAGTATAGTAGTTACCACTCTTAGTCGGTGTAGCCTCTTGAACAATATGTAAACGCTTATGATTGGCCTTACCTTCGAACCCTCTTAACAGAAGTGATGTCGCGGGTGAATCAAACTTAACACGACTTAATGCCTGTGAACAAAGTTTCTTAATGCTCTCAGTTTTTAATGATCCATCTTGATTTCTTTCAAAGAATGTCGTCATCTTAAAGTATGGGTGATCTTCATTATGACAAGAAGTACATGTAAAGAATTGCATACTTGTAGCATCGGCCCTACCGCTGCCTGGCATTCTATAGAAATTGTATGTATTGTCTCCATCATCTTCATGACGATAAACGAGTTTAAATTGAGTTAAGATAGGAAAAATTGTCTTCTCAAATTGATCTAAATGTTTACACTCACGATTATTGAAAGGTGTAAGATCTTCTTTAGGAATATTACTCTCAGCGCCAGAAGAAGTTTTAATAAGTTCAAATGAGAACTTAAAGAAGTCTTGCTCAGGTCCAAAAATTTCTTGCGCCAAAAGACTCGAATTGGTTATCGGTTCACCCTCAGTTCCAGCTATAAAGTCAATATCAGCATAACTTGTGTTTGTTTTAGAATAAACGTCACTTATTGAAACTGAAATGCCAGAAACAATAACATTCGATTTATTCCCGATGACTCTTGGATTTCTAAAGCGATAAGAGTCACCACCAAAGCGATCAACTTCTACAGAGAAATATGCCTCTTCACCAAGAATTTCTGTTAAATCATATTTAAGTTCTCTTGGATCAATGGATTGTACCAAGGCTTCATCAGAAATATTTGTACTTGGGTCAAATAAATTGTCTTTACTGAATGCCACAAGATCTATTTGAGGTAGTACATTTCCAACTTCAGACTCAATTATTTCAATAGTGTATTTGCCAGGCTTAATTCTCCAAACCATTCTTGCGGATGGATTATCATAATTTTCAGTATACCATTCCCAGCTATCTGAGTCGGGTTTATTCCAGTCAATACAAGATGCTGAATCTGAGTAACCTCTCTCATCGGGATATTTACAATCTAGATCGTCTGCACGACATCTTTGAATTCCGCGACCTTGCTCATCTAAAAGTCTTACTCTAAAGTTTCCATCATTTCGTGTTCTTGTCCATAGAGAGTAATCTCCAGCTTCAACAACTGTAAATGGTAGCCTTATTCTTCCTGGTGATCTTTCACTAGGACTAAGGTTTGTATGAATAAACGTAGGATTTGCCAGTGCTGCAGCGTATTCTGTAGCTACAAGGGAGTTCATTTTTGCTATTTCATTTGCAAAGTCATCTGCAATTTTATCACACTGAGCATTTGAGCCACAATTATGTCTTCCGTTTTTCATTCTATCATAAAAGTTAGAAGCCAATGGGCTTACAAGATTTATATGTTGTACAGCTAGATTATACGCTTGGTCCACATCTGGATTAGAGTGACCGGGCCCAGGACCTGCACCACTGTGACAATTTATACAGACATTGGCCCTTTGTATTTTATGTACTGTACTGCCGTAGTGCTTAGTTGCTATTTTTCTGTAATCAACATCTGACGAAGAAAATATTGAAGAGTTATCCAACGCTACAAAATCTACTCTAAGATCAACATTGCCTGTTCCATTGTTTGTAATGTTTGGATAAACCATTCTTGAATTGGCATCTGAGTATATAACAACATAATCTAAAACATTATCTTTTGTCATTCCACTTAAAAAGAAATCTACATAGTCGTCAGCAAGCGATTGTAGTGCCAATCGACTTTGCCCTTGAGATAGTTGATATTTACGACTGCCCTTTCCAGGAAAATCCATATTACGTATCATCTCTAGAACGTCAGACGGTTTCTTTGGTGTGCCATCTTGTTCCAATACCAAGCTTCTTAAGCCTGGGACAACACGATTGTACACAAGCTCCTTTTGAGATGTGACTAGGTTTGATCGCAGTTCATTATTTTTTGGTCTAAAGTAGTTTGTGGCCGGGTCACCAAATCTTGGTGCAAAGAAATTTTTAGAATATTCTGAACCATTCTCTCTCACGTCTCGACCATATTCACTTGCTGATTTATAGTCTGGTAATAGCATAAACATATTAACAGAACCTAAAGGGTTACCATCATACATGCCGTCATCTAATTCACCGGTTATAATAAAAAAGTCTTCTATCCTTAGTAAAGCTGGCTCAATTTCTGATGGATTGGATGTTAATAAAGTTTTGTATTCAACTCTTTTATCTGGACGTATATATTCGTACCTGACGGACACACCATATGGTCTATGTCCGTCCTGGTCTGGGTGTCTGTTTCCTTCAACTGTAAGAACACGACCTTGAGTATTATTTGTAATACTCAAACCTTCAGAAACACTTTGACATGCGAGACTATTATTATCACCACCAAGTATAAAGTTTCCTCTCGGCGTATCTTCAAAAGGATGGTTAGTAGGCAAATACCCTGACACATACCTTAACCCCGAGGCATAAGAGTCTTTGTTATTTTCACTATTATGGTTTACTAGGTATCTACCTTGTAAAAAATCATTGTCAGGAATTGTATTTCCAGATTTATTTAATAGAACTGCTTCTTCGGCTTCAAGAACTATTGATCCTCTTACCATTTTAGAACTCTTTCTTAGTCCATCTTTAAAGTATACATTTCCAGTTTCAATTCCTGTATTTTCTTTGTAAATATTTGCTAGCCAAGACTTTATTGCAGCCAGCATTTCTTCGGCATTTTCATCACAGTTATCCCAACACTCGTGTCGATCGCTCTTTAATCTTAAGTATAATCTTGATTGGGAGGATAAACTTAGATTTACCTTTCCTGAGTTCACTAAGAGGTCATGACCTTTTTGTGGGTCACTTGAGGCAAAATTTACTCTACTTCCGCCATCCCCATGACACTCAATACAATTTTTTCTTACAATCGGATAAACGGTATCTTTATATGCTTGTAAGGACTGAGCCTTATTAGCACTACTTATTATATTATTGTCTTCAAACTCCATCTCTGACATTTCGACTTTCTCACTACATGAAAATGTAATGAGTAATACAAAACACAGTAATAAATAGTTTTTTAAAATCTTCATAGTTATGCTATTGCCTTAAACCTAATGAGTTCTTCCCAATTATTTGGAAGCTCTTCACCTTTAAATGATTTTGAAAATTCTTCCTCAACGTTCTTTCCCTGCAATGCTAAATAATTAATCATTATAGCTTTCCAAAGGTTTTGTGTGCTATCTCCAATTGTAGTACTTAAATCAACTCCACCCGCAGGCACAAATCCGCCAACTTGTCTTTCTCCTTTACCATCAGTTTCTTTAACAAGAGATCCGTCTTCATTTTCATGCTTGTAAACAATCATTAATGCTGCTGATCTTGTTCCAGAATCGCCGGTCCAACGGACCTTAGGAACATCACCTTGACCAGGAATAGTTACGGCTTCGGCCAGTCCCCCGGCATCTCCTGCAACACCACCATCAGTGTACAAATGAATAACCATGTTTTTAGATTTCTCAGAGGCCGTTTTAATCAGCCTTCCAATAAGTTCGCCAGTTCTTCTATCAGTTGCATGTGTGCCCATAGCACTTCCACCATGGTAATCCCCGCCACCAAGATTTATTGTTCCGGCGCCAGCAATATTATCAAGGACAAGTTTTGCAACTGCACCTTGAGATTCGTTTGTAAAATTATTTGTTATTGTTATGTCTGTTCCTGGATCGAGTTCGGCACTTGAGAACTTTTCAAATAGCTTTCTCGCTTCTTGACTTGAACACTTGAGAACTGTTTCAAGTTGACCAATAGATCCTTTATTTTTTAATTCATCCACTTTCGCTGTATTCATCATTGCAACTCTATTCATAAAAGCTTTGATTTTTTCAGTGCTTTGATTAAGGTACTCATTTGATGATAATTTAGGTCCTAAACTTAATAAGCCCCTTGCATTATCAAAACTTCTTATTGCCGTAGGCCTCAGTTTTGTATCAATTTGGCTTGCTACGGCGGCAGACCTAGCACCTGTCAGTGTGGTATTTGTCCCCACGAGTTCAACAAGTTGTCCCTTAGCGCCACCAAGATTTGCTTGGTAGACAGTATTTATAGGGTTTGTTGCACTGTCATCATCTGTTCGCGTACAAAAAACTAAACCGTCGATACAGTTTGATATTGGTATCTCTTTTTCACCTACAGTTAACTCTGCACCAGCTGGTTCTAAAACAGATCTCATGCCATCTAAGATTCCAGAGGCCCTATGAAAATGTAATCCGTATTTTGTTTCTACTTTTGTACTATAGTTTGCTCCGACTGGAGCTTCCTCTGGTGTAATACCGAGGCGAATAAAATCGGTTTTAACTCTACTTGCAGCATCTTCTTGAAACTTGCTACCTTTTGTCATTGAAACGATGGCATTCTGTCCAGCGATATTACATCCGCCGCCAACATCGATACAAATATAGGGTAGACCTGCTTCAAATGTTGAACCTGTCTTACAGGCAAGCTCTTCGGCAAAGGCATTATTTGAACGCGCGATCATCGTTAAAATTGAAGGCATCGCAACAGTACTGACTCCACTGACAAGACCATGTGAAATAAACTCTCTTCTCGTTTTTGGAAGTTTATGACCTTTTGCGAGTACTTGCTCTAGTGGTGTTAATGTTTTTTTTGCACACATATCTTATTCCTCTATATTAATGTTAGGTATGAGCTTGATAGTACCGCTGCACAACCTAGTTTTAATAAGCTTTTTTTATTTGATACTTGGATTAATTGAACATTTGTTCCTGTAGAGTCTATTCCTCGATTATTCAAAATTTCGACCACATGAGATTTAAACTCCTGATGTGCTTCATTATTATCAAAGTCTAAGTCGGCGAAAAGGTTGATCATCACTTTTGAATTTACATCTGCTGAATTAGAACTAAACATTCCATACACTTCACCTTTATCTAAAAAAACATCGCAATATGCAAAAGCAAGTCTCGTAGAAGATAACTGGTTAAAGCCATTTAATGATTCTGGGTCTGTAGATGCTGGAAGCTGCAATTCGATTGCTTTATATTCAGCTAAGACGGATTCATTATATGTCGGTACCTTCGTAAGATTGGAATATGTTAAGTTTATTTGTGTGAAATTTTTAGCCGCGACACCACCGCTTGCACTACGTTTAAAGAGTCCACCTTCAGTTTTAATATCTTCTTTTTTTGTGGCCTCAACTGCTCCTTCAGGCTCTATACATGATGTAAGTGAAAGAACTATAAGTGTAAAACTAAGAACCTTTATCATGCGTTACTCCCCATGCAATATACTGCTATTTTCGCAAATAACTTCTTTAAATTTGCATCCTTATCAAAGTCATTGGCATATTGACTAACAACTTCTTTATCAAGCTCAGACACTGCTTTTTTATAACAAACAGACTCAAAGACTTTATTGGCCATACACTTTCTAACTTGTTTTGTTTCAGATAACATTTTTCCAAGGGACTTTGCTCCGTTACCAGAACTTTCACTACCCCACTCAATATATTTATTTTGTCCTCGATTCCAAAGGTTAATCCAGCTATTGTTCACAACCGGTCTTCCTTGAGAATAGATATTATTTAAATTAATTTTTGGGGCTACACCATCAACAATTTCTTCTGAGCCATCAATCATAACTTTATGATCACGATATACCATTGTTCCTTCATCAATTGTCTCCCCATCGTAGTCATAATATGAGAATGCATTTGCGATTGGATCTTGACCTGCATGACAACCAACACATGAATTTTTAAATGTATCCGTTACTTCACCTGGCTTACGATCAACGTCACGCCTAACATAAACATCTGGGATTGAAGTATCATTAAGCTGCTCCATCTCTAGACACAAAAAATTTCTTGCGAAAAATTTAAATGGTGTTCTGTTTGTCCCACCTTTATAATAAGCAACGGCAAAAGCTCTTGTTGAAAAAACTCCCGCAACAGCATCGTCATATATTGTTGTATAAGGAACTTGTCCTCTATTAACAAAAAGGTCTTTTCGATTATAGGGTAAGTTAAATTCTTGAAGCTTTTTGTGATGATAGTTCTTTGTTCTATTGTATTCAGGGACAGCAACTCCGTATTCTGGAAAATAAATGTGGTCGCGAGCTTTAAACTCATCTCGAGCATATTCTCTTGAAATACAATTGGCAGATACCGCTTCAGCACCAGGCTTTATAAAAGAACTTGCACAAAACCGAACTGGCATTTCCCATCCACTGCTTTTAGAGACATCCTCTCGAACGAGTGTAAATGCAGTACTATCTCTTCCAGATAAATCTCTTGCATCATACTGATACATAATATTTTTATAAAAAACGTCAAAAAATCTAATTTTCGTAGATGTACCTGGATAGACCGTAGTTCCATCTGAGTCTCTAGTCATTCCAATAAGTGTTGCTGTCATATCGTTAAAATCTACAAATTGTGACCCGTTTTCATTTGTAGTTGGAGAGAAAAAATTTCTTAGTGTCGCAGAGTAAAACCCCTGTCCACTTTCTATGATTTCCTCTGCTGCAGCTAATGGGCCATCACTTATTAGTTTTGCCTCGTACTTATCAGCAATTGCTTTATTGGCAGTCCCACCTGTGAGCGAGGAATATAATCGCTTCGATTGCTCCCTCTCATTCCCTCCATAAGCAGTTAAGCTGGTCAGGATAAGTATTAAGGTCAGTAATTTACTATTCATATGAGCTCCGCTCTTTATATTGTCGACGCTTACTTATCGGGAACTTAGCTGCAATATATTAGTACTAGACAAATGTGCTTTGCTTTTTTATTTTTAAATGATTTTAAGCATTTGGCATTGTTAAAAGTTTTTCTTAGAATATCTGCATGTTTAAATTGATTGTTTTATTTACTCTACTTAGCCCTAACGCTTTCTCATATCCGCAGTTCATAGGTAAGGGTTATACCAAATGCCTTACATGTCATTATAATCCATTTGGTAATGGTCCGTTAAATGACTATGGTCGAGGTGTTTCTGCAGTAGCAATAGCAGGTAGGCTTTTTATCCCTGACTCGGTTACAGATGAAACTCTAGGTGAACGTTCTAGTTTCTTTTTTAATAATCCTAGCTCATGGCCTATTTCTCCTTCATACGATTATAGACAGCTAAACTTTATTTCTAATTATGGTGAAAAAGACGAATCTCAAATGGAAATTAAAATGCAGAATGATTTCTCGCTATCATCTCAATTCGGATCCAGAAAGCAATTTACTGCCACAGTAACATATGGAACTCTTCCAACTGAGAGAAGACAACTTAAAGATAATGATACTTATTCTCGAGAACACTATATTGGCTATCGTCCTACAGAAAAAGTGGGGATTTATCTTGGTAAAATGGACAAGGTGTTTGGTATTCGCTCTGCTGATCATGAGTCCCCTGCAAGAAAGCTAACAAAGAATGGTATTTATGATGCAACTCACGCAGCACTAGTTCACATTAATACTGAAAACTTTGATCTTGGTCTACAATACTTCATTGGTGATCAACAAAGAGATGAGGATGAAAGAAGCTCAGGGTTCTCGACGAAGTTTGAATATTTAGTCACTGATAGAATTAAAGCTGGTATTTCGTTCAAGTCTGAAGAAGAGAAGCTTGAATCCGGACAAAAATTCCAAGATAAATCTATTCTTGCTAAAGCTGGAATTGGAAAGGGCTCGAGTATTCTATTCGAATATGGTTTATCTGATTCTAAACTTAAAACTGATGGCACGGCAAACACAAGCCAATTTATATTTTTACAGAACTTTATATACCTTAGACGCGGTCTATACTTTATGATGACCTACGATCAAAAAACATCTGATATATCGACCTCAAATGAAGTACATTCCTTGGCGCCAGGTATTAACTGGTTCCCAATGCAAAGATTAGAGTTTCGTGGTGAATTTAAAAACACCAAAGTTTATGATTCGAACAGTATTACTGATGATACTTGGAGTTTTATGGGGCAAGTACACCTATGGCTTTAAAACTATTCTTAATATTTACTCTTTGCTTTTCGCAATACGCTTTATCACAATCATCTTCTAAGAAGAGGTCCAAGAGATCATCATCTGTCATACAATCAGCTGCGAAACTTCATAAAAATAAACAATTCACCAAGAGCAACCAACTTCTACAAAAAAAATATAATTTCAAAAATCTTAGAAAGACCCCAACAATCGCATATTATCTTTCCGGGCAAAACTATTTTAAGCTTAAAAAATATCGTAGATCTATAACCTTTTTCAATCTAATGATTAAAAAGAAGTATATTAAACCTCACATACTCACTTTAAAAGCGCTTAAAAAAGATGAAATTGATGAAGACAATATTCCCAAAATTCTAAAGCAAGCTTATTACTTCATGGGTTTGGCATATTATAAACTTTATCTTAAAAAGAATACTCCCGCATTACTAAGTAAAACAAAGCGCTATTTAAAAATATGTAATGACGTAGACTTCAGTGACACTTGTAATGAAATCCTAGATCTCATTGTGACCAAAGAACAAAACTTAGAATTACAAAAAAATCGCTATGAATTTTTTGTCTATGGTGGTCGTCTCTTACATCAAGATAGCTTTATTCTTTCAAGTGATACGACATCAGAAGAAATTGAAGTTCTCTCTAATAATGCCTCTATATGCTATGGCGGTGGCCTTCGACTCACCAATGCTTTTAGAGGATATGAAGCCTCTGGTTGTGTTTACTCTGGCAACAGTACGGTGAAAAGCCAAGGCGGATCAAAAAGCTACAAGCAATCTGGTGTTCCAATCGCTGGCTTTATTAGCGAGTTTGGATACTTCTGGAAGCCCGATAATGATAAAACCAGGTTAGGTATTAGTGCTTCAGTTTTATATAAATCTGCTTTATACACAGAACCTGACGGTTTCTCTATTGATGAAATGAAGAAAACTAGCTTTGGCTACGTACTCACAGCTGGCCATGAATTATCACTTTTTGAACTACAGGTTAAACTTGGAAGATACGGCACTCAAAGTACCTTTTCCCTCAACACGGCTATAAATTATTAATTATGAAATGCTATCAAAACTTCAATGAAATTATCACTCTAAGTAAGGCCCACAAGAAAGATGGGCGAAGCCTACTCCCCGAAGACTTATCACTAATTAAAAATGGTGCCATTATTTTTGATGACGAAAAGATTCTTTGGGTTGGGAATTCAAACTCAATTCCAAAGGAATATAAAAACATTCAAACGGTTGATTGCTCAGGAAAAGTTTTACTCCCCGAGATTGTTGACTCACATACCCATTTGGTTTTTGGTGGAAATAGGGCCAAAGAATACTCTATGAGACTAAACGGTGCTGACTATCAAGACATAGCAAATAGTGGTGGTGGTATTTTAGCTACAATGGAGAAAACAATCACCGCCTCGGCAGATTCTTTATTTAACGATGCCGTTCAAAGAATTGAGCGCATTAACTCATATGGTGTTGGTACGATTGAAATTAAAAGTGGCTACGGGCTTACACTAGAAAGTGAAAGAAAAATCACTAATGTTATTGATCGTCTCAAAAAACACTTTGCTCCAGATATAAGAATACTTAACACTTACTTGGCCGCCCATGCTGTTCCCGGTGGTTTTAAGAACTCACGAGATTATTTAGATAAGATAGTAATGCCACTTCTAAATGAGTTTGCTTCAGATAAGGTTATAGATTTTGTCGATATTTTTCATGAGGAAGGATATTTTGACTATTCTGATTCTGAATATCTTTTTCAACGAACGTCAGAGTTGGGCATTAAAATCAAAATTCATGCTGATGAGTTTAATGATAATAAGGGTGCCGTTCTAGCATCAAAGTACAATGCCGTTTCTGCAGATCACCTTCTTTGCACAACTGCAGATGGAGTTCAAGCCTTAAGCAAATCACAGACCGTTGCAACTCTATTGCCTGGTACTGCATTTTTTCTTGGTAAACCACTGGCCGATGCAAGAGCCTTTTTGGATGGTGGATGCAAGGTAGCACTAGCATCAGATTACAACCCAGGCTCTTCTCACTGTGATAACCTTCTGCTTGTTGCTTCTATATCTGCAAAGTCTTTGCAAATAAACCTAACCGAGCTTTGGTGTGCTATCACCCTAAATGCAAGTCATGCCCTAGGACTCCAAAACCAAGGAGCTCTTATTCCAGGTTTATCTCCGAGATTTTCAATTTTTCAGTGTGATACTGTTGATGAGATAACATACTCTTGGGGAAGAAATTTTTCTATTAAAAATAATACGAAAAATAAGTAGAGAGTTTATTCTTATCTATTTATAGCTTTGGAATAGAACAAGAAGATACTAATAGTATTATGAATATACCTTTCACTCAGTGAACTTCGCTTCAATTAATGCAAGAAAGTCAGAGTCCATAAAGTCCATCTCCTTACCAGAAAATTTTATAACTTTTCCTTTATGGTAAATTATCGATGACGGTATCTTTGATACGTTAAAGTCCTCGGCGAATTTTCCCTCTGGATCAATTACTGAATTGAATAGTAATTTATACTTTCTTTCTATCTTAAGAACAGCTTTTGCTGGGTTGTCAGTGTCGTTATTAATCCCTACTACTGTAATTTTACTTGGATACTTTTGGATTAGTTTATTCATTGAAGCAAACTCTGCAATACATGGTGCACACCAAGACGCCCAAAAATTTACAATGATGATAGGTGTCTCTATTTTTGTAAGCTCAATTTCGTTCTTTTTAGTGTCAACAGCTTTAAACTTATGAAATTTTGCTTCATATAGGGAGAATCGCTCACGATTTTGCTCTATCCTAGAAGCAGACAATTCTTGTCCATTAATTAGCATCTGAGATATCATCATCAATGTAAATACTAACGAAATGAATATGGCCGGTAAAAATTTCTTCATTTTACTTTATTTGGTTCTCCGTAGAAAATTATACTATAAGCAGCTTTAGAACTTAACGTGGTATAAAATTCCAATGATTAAAACAATATCGCAAGATACTAAAATTACAGTCAAAAATCAATCAGGCCAGACGCTTGTTGAGTTTATTTTAATTTTAATGGGCATCGTCATTATTTCCTTTAGTTTTATGTCTATTATAAATGGAAATATTTCAAATAGATGGACTTCAATCGCCAATATCATCCTAGATGATCCTAATCAAACTCTAGAAATTCAATAAAGGCTTAGTTATGAAGAAATATATACTTTCAATTGATCAAGGTACAACCGGTACGACTTCGCTTTTGATCGATGCTGATACTTTTCAACTTGTAGATAAAGTAAATATGGAATTCCCACAGATTTTTCCAAAGCCAGGTTGGGTAGAGCACAACCTAAACGATATATGGAACACAGTACAAAAAAGTACTCTAAGCGTACTAGGCAAAACTAATATTAATCCAAATCAAATTAAGTCTATTGGAATCACTAATCAACGTGAAACAACTTGTGCCTTTGATAAACAAGGAAATCCCCTGGCGAATGCTATCGTTTGGCAAGATAGAAGAACTTCGACTTACTGTGATTCTGTAAGATCAAAATACAGCGATTTACAAAAAGTTACTGGCCTTCCGCTAGATCCGTATTTTTCTGGAACAAAGATGAAATGGTTGTTAGAAAACAACGACTCTGTTCAAGATGCATCTACGCAAAATAATTTAAATCTTTCAACAATAGATTCATTCCTCTTGTTTAAAATGACATCTGGTAACTCTTTTATGACAGAGCCATCAAATGCGTCACGAACACTATTAATGGATCTTGATACATGTAAATGGAACCAGGATCTATTAGACTTTTTCAATGTCAAAAAAGATTTTCTCCCTGAGATCAAAGAGTCGTTTGGCCACTTTGGTTTAACAAAGGGTCTTCGTTTTCTTCCTGATGGAATTCCCATCACATGCTTACTTGGAGATCAACAAGCCGCTCTTTTTGGACAGGCCGGCCATAAACCCGGCGATCTGAAATGTACCTATGGGACGGGCGCATTTATTCTCTTAAATACTGGCGCTACCAAAACATATAGTTCTAATGGTTTACTTACAACAGTTGCCTATATGATGGATGGTAAGCCGTGCTACGCTCTTGAGGGTTCAAGCTATATCGCTGGCGCAGCGGTTCAGTGGCTAAGAGATAATTTACAAATTATAAATGATGCAAGTGAAGTGCAAGCATTAGCAGAGGAAGTAAAGTCTCTCGAGGAAATGGAGCACTTAATGTTTATGCCATTCTTTACTGGCATAGGTTCTCCATATTGGAATGCTGAGGCCAAAGGCGCAATACTAGGTATAACACGTGATACAAAAAAATCACATATTGCGAGGGCCTGTCTTGATGGAATAGCTCTTTCAATTAATGACTCTATTCAGGCGATTGTGGCCGACAGTCCAAACCCTGTAGATCAAATCCGCGTAGATGGTGGTGCTTGTCAAAATAATCTCTTAATGCAAATTCAGGCGAACTTCTCTAAGAAACAAATTATACGTCCCCAAGTTATTGAGACAACTGCCTATGGTGTTGCACTCGGCTCAGTTGTAGGTCTGGGAGAAATTCCACTTTCAAAGGTCGACGAACTCTGGAAGGAAGACTGTCAATTTGATCCTATCAATGATAACTACTATCAAATGAAGTCAAAGTCATGGTCATCACTTATTAAAAGACTTTTTACTACATAAACAATTCACTCTTTAGGCAATTAATATCTTCTAGCTTTTGAATATTAATTTTACTGCTCGCCCCGACTGTAGCTTCTCTACTAATAAATATCTTGTCGTACTGATACTGAACGGCTTCCCTCAATACATCATTGAAGTTCTTTGTGTCTCTGATATCACCGTTTAAACCAACTTCTCCAATAAATATGATATCACTAGATATAACTTTTTTTGTAATAGAACTTAAGAGTGCTGCGACTAAAGCGAGATCACTTTCTCTACCAGAGAGCCTGTAACCACCGGCAATATTAATGTATATGTCGTAGCTATCAACAGGTATATTGAGATACTTACTAATAATTGCAATTAGAAGTAACAAGCGATTACTATCAATACCCTCCGCAACTCTTTTTCCTTGTGCATATTTATTTTCGACAACTAAGGCCTGCACTTCCACAAATATAGGTCTACGTCCCTCAACAACACATGTAATCGTCCTACCATAGTTTCCCTTTCTCGATTTCTTCAGAAAGTGATGGGAGTTATTCCCTATCTCTTTTAAACCATTAAAGGTCATTTCAAAAAGCCCAGTTTCATTAGTACTACCAAATCTATTTTTAATCACTCGGAGACTTCGATTTTGCGTAGACTTATCACCTTCAAAAGATACAACTGTATCGACCATATGTTCTAAGAATCTTGGTCCTGCTAAGGTTCCCTCTTTGGTGATATGTCCTACTACAAAGCAAGTGAGCCTTTTTGATTTTGCATACTCCACAAGTTCGCTTGCAACCTCTTTAATTTGAGATGGAGAGCCCATGTGTGAGGAGATCTCCCTTGAATAGAGTGTTTGAATTGAATCTAGCACAATAAAGGATGGTGCTAATAAATCTATATTAGACCTTACCTCCTCCCAACAGGTTTCATTAAGAAGAAATAAGTTTTCAGATACTATATTCATTCTATTGCACCTACTTCCAATTTGCTCCACTGATTCTTCGCCAGAAACATACAATACCTTCGTTTCTAGATTATTTAATAGCCCTCTACAGATATCTATTATTAATGTGGACTTACCTACTCCTGGCTCACCACCAATTAAATTAATGGATCCAGGAAATATTCCACCACCTATAACTCGATCGTATTCACGTAGTCCTGAAATATATTTAACGGAATTCCCTTTTTTTATATCGTAGACTCTTATGGGCTTATTTTCTGACTCTAAAGGGTCCGACTTCATTCTTACTTTAACTTTATCTTTTTCGCTTTCCTCAATACAGTTCCATTCAAAACAACTCGTGCATTTTCCAATCCATTTATATGTTACAAACCCACAATTTATGCAGATGTAACTCAGTTTTAATTTTTTCATTTTTATAGGCCAATTAACTTAAGAAAGGACTCTTCATTTATAATGGGAATATTCAGTGTTTGAGCTTTTATGAACTTGCTTGATGTGCTTTCAGTATCGTTTGTAACTAAGTAGTCTGTATCTTTACTTACTCCAGACTGAAGAATTCCGGCATTTGTTTTAACTAGTTTTTGTAATTCACTTCTTTTCATTGATAATGTCCCTGTTATGCAGAATTTAAGTCCTGCAATATTACTGTCATTATCTTGTGCAAGTTCTGGCTCAAAGGAAAAGCCGTAACTTCTTAATTTAACTATCGTTGGCAACTTACTTTGCAATGAATTAACAAAGTCGTTGGCCGATTTTTCCGCAAAAGATTCTATTTGCTGTAAGTCATCAGCTGTAAGCTCTATAACCTTATCAATAGTATTATATCCATTTTGTACTATTTTTTCACATTTATTAATCGCACCGCCGCTTATTCCAAGAGCAGCTAAAACAGTTGCTAGTTTTGATTGTTTAGAGTTTTCAATATTAATTAAAATTTTATCTGCCAGCTTGTCCTTAACTTTCTCCATAGACATAAGTTGATCTCTACTCAACTCGTAGAGGTTGGAAATTTCTCTAACGAAGCCTAATCTAATCATTTCTTCAAGGCGCTTTGTACTTAAGTCTTCAATACCAACTTTCTGTATAAAGTTTAGAATCTCGTCTCTTACTTTATCCGGACATATAGAGTTTTTACACACTAGTCGAATTTCTTCTTCATATACTTCTTTTTTACAGCTTGGACACACCTCGGGCTTTATAAAATCATTATTACTTGCTATCGAGACATTCAAAAACTTTGGTATGACTTCCCCAGATCTTACAATTTCGATCTCATCACCAATTTTTAAATTATTCTGTTTAACAATTCCATAGTTATGCAAAGTTACTCGCGACACCATTGCACCGCTAAGTTCGACTGGCTCTACATTCGCGACAGGGGTTAAGTACCCATTTCTTGATACCTGCCATGAGATGCTATTAATTTTTGTCTTCTTTGTGTCGCCCTGAAACTTAAAGGCCATTTTATATCGAGGGTGATGTGCTGTTTCACCTAATTTGTCATGTAGACTTAGATCGTTATACGAGAGAACAAGCCCATCGATTAAATAATCTCCCTCAGTCATAAAAATTTTTGTCTCTTCAAGTCTTTCAGATAGATCTTCTTTTGATTTATTAATATTAAACTCAGGTGTCTCAAATCCAATACTTTGAAGTAATAAAAATTTTTCTGATTCAAGCTTACACTCAATTTTTTCACTAATGAGTTCAAAAGCTTGAAAGCTTAGATATTTACAAAGTTCAATGTTTTCTTTTCGCCCTAATAGACCAGCAACTATATTTCGTTGTGATGTCGGCTTATCAAACCCCATGGATTCCATTTTCACAGATAGTTTAACAAAATTCTCTTCAGTACAGTAAACTTCACCCCTTACCTCGAGACTCTTTTTATTTTTTATGACCTTTGGAACATGTGGTATAAATGCCACTTTACTAGAAATATTTTCACCAAAGCGCCCATCACCCCTTGTTTTTGCTAGCTGCAAGATACCCTCAGCATATATTATTGAACAGCTTGATCCATCGATTTTGAATGTCGATAGAACATCTTTTTCATCACTCCACTTTAATAACTCTTCAAGCTTATATGTTTTATTTAATGAAAGCATTTTAGTTTCATGCTCTATTTTATCTTGTGAGAAGATCTTTTCTCCAACAATTTGTAGAATTTCATTTTCTGGATCAAT
Organism: uncultured Oligoflexia bacterium; assembly: GCA_913058265.1. Lineage (GTDB taxonomy): Bacteria > Bdellovibrionota > Bacteriovoracia > Bacteriovoracales > Bacteriovoracaceae. The sequence continues at coordinate 38,551 of CAJXPQ010000014.1, read as the reverse complement.
TGTACGAAGCTCATCTTCAATAGCATCATATTCAAAGTCAGATATTTCAGGCTTACCTTGATAGTAGAGGTTTTTATGCTTTAGGATCTTTTCCTCTAATGACTTTATCTTTAATGTCATGTCATAATCCGTGAGACAATTCAAGTAGGTAGTCATGTAAGACGAGGTTTATAAGAAGTGTAACAGGTGTGGAAATTATGATGGCAAACATCATAGATAGAAATCTTCCTTTCAATGCAAAAATTTCGTTTACAGCATAACTGATCACAGACAATAGCAATATCATAAAAGGAAAAGCAGCATATGCGATGGACCCTATCTTAGCATTATTTGTGATGTAAGATAGTCCGTGTGTCACGACTAAACTGACTATTAAATAGAATAGAAAATATCCAAGAAAATTTATATAGTTCTGTCTTTTATATCCTGATCGTTTTGCAATTATCACGAAGAAATATATCCCAAATACAAACATTGAGAAGTGGATTATTGCAACTATTGCGAAAAACATCGACATAATATCTCTTTATTAAAAAGTGAAAACTCCACCAAGCTTAATGGTTGCGTCTCGGTAAGTAACATCTGAGTTTGAACCCTTAAATTTTCCAGAGTTGCTAATTGACTCAAAAGCACCCATAATTTTCAAACCAGAGCTCCAGTTGTACTGAGCGCCAATTTCAAATACCATTGATGAAATAGACTTACTACTTCCAAATATATTACTTTCATCTTCAAATTCAGGAAAAGGCATGACCTCACCACTTCCATATAAGCGAAGTCCTTTTTGGAGAGGAATACTTCCTCCGAGACCCAAAATAATACCACCAAAGGAATTTGACCCAAAGCCATCTTCAGACGATTCATCCATTATATATGAGTACTGTGCCCAACCTGTATACGCATTAACTTGTGGCCCATAGAAAAACCCCATAGGAAGATATTTGTATCCGCCTCCAACTTTCAATGTCCCAGTATTTTGTCCACTTGTATCTGAACTAGGACTACCACTGCTTGAATCCAAAGAGCCAATTCTTTTAGCAAATTCGCCCATTACAAAATAATTTCTCGTAATCCATGCTTCAGCTTCTGCTGAAACACCATAAATTAGTCCATCCATCTTATTATTTCCCGTTGAAGCACTTGTACTTGCTGTATGGGATGAAAGTAAAAAAGACAGCGATAAATCACCAAGTTTTCCGTATCTATTTTCGTCATACTTACTAAATCTTTCAGATCCTCGTTTTTCTTTAAACGGTACTTTTTCAAGCTTAACCCAATCTCCGACACTGACCTGTTTATCACTCATATATACTTTCATTACGCCCAGTGCTTGTCCTCGAGATAAGTTAAATACTTTCCCACGTCCAACTGCTACTGTATCCCACTCAACAACTTTTTTAAGCAGTGGGTGTTGCTTCTTTTTTAACAGTCTTGATATTTTATAATCTTGTGCAATGTCGATTTTATTATCTTTTGAAAATGTAAATGTTATTTGATCACCAAGCACTCCTACGACTTTACCTTGATAAGGGATTGTCGCCCTAAAAGTTTCTAACCAATTACGAAGTGTTGTTACAACAAGGTCTTCATCAACTTTATTTAAAACTGTTTTCTCTGAGAGGTACTTGTCAGATCCATTTTCACCAATGACATCTAAGCTTACAGTTAGGCTATCTACCCCATAAACTATTTCCACTCGAAACATTGTTCCGACCTTAGATCTGTTTGCTACTGTCTGAAGAACCTTCTCATCTTTTAGGTACTCAGGTAACTTATCTCGATACTTGCTCAATATGCTAAGAACATCAGAGCTTGGTTTAAAGTTACACCACTTATTGCTCTTCAGATATCGTTCTAAGTTTTCATATACCTTGAAGCCAAAAGAGTTACCTGCCGTATCCGAAACTGGAAGAAGCAAACAATCCCTCATACTAAAAGATTCTGCTCTTAATGAGGCCGCAAATAAAACGCATGTTACAAGTATTAGTATTTTTTTCATAAGTTTATAGGTAGCTCTGGTAAGTCCATATTTGTTTTCTTTGATAGCACATTTCCATTCTCGTATAACTCTATCAACATTTTTGCATCTGCTAAGTCTTGCCTTAGTTCTGTATTTTCTTTTTTAAGTCTTTCCAATTCAAAAAGAGTTTCAATACCCTTTCTCTCTTCTATACTTTTAGAATCTAGGTAGTTCTTAACCCAGATGAAATATTTACCATTTTCATCTTTATGCTTAACTCGATTTGCTTTAATATATCTTCTGACTGTTGAAATAGACTTCTTCTTAAATGCTGCATATTCCAAAACACTTAGCCATTTACCATCCATAAAAAGAACCTTTTGTTATCGTTCGATTGTAATAAACCGTTCTCTAATTCTAATGAATTCGCATTAATTGTGCAAAATTTATGTTTTAAAGTTCTCTTTGGATAACTACTCACCTATAATATTCATATGAGTACTTATGATTTATCTGAATTTAAAAACAAAAAAATAGCGCTCGTACTTTCTGGTGGTGTTGTCAAAGCTGCGGCGTGGCATATTGGAGTAACGTTGGCCCTTGAAGAGCTAGGCTTTACACTTGTAGGTAACAGAAACTCCTCTATAGATAATCATGTAAAAAGTTCCCTTGAAATTGGAACATATGTTGGATCTAGTGCAGGTGCAATGATTTCTGTCTTTCTTGCATGTGGTTATACTCCGCAAGAAATTATCAATGGTGCCTTCGGATTAAGTAAGAGCGAGATGAAAAAGCTTACATATATGCATATGTTTCATTTAAATAAGATCAATATGAAGCCTAAGTTTAAGGGTGCATATAGCCCTCTTGAAGAGTTTCCTGGTTTTATTAGAAAGTTTGCTGAGCCATTATTACGTTTTCCAGGTTTATTTTCTACAGAAGGTGTGCGCAAGTACCTTTTAGACGGCCTACTGGATGTTGATAATTTTGAAGATTTTGTGGCTGATGTTTTTATTGTAGGGACTCAACTAGATCACTCTCAAAAAACAATATGGGGTAAATATAATTATCCAAATCCTGGACATGACTCTACTGCTGTTTATCAAACAGGTGTTAAGGTTTCAAATGCCACAGCTGCCAGTATGTCTGTACCACCATTTTACGCTCCTTTTCCTATCAAGAACCCAACATCCAAGGAAATTAATTATTATATTGACGGTGAAATTCGAGAAACGCTTTCAACACATGTTGCTGAGGATAATGGCTGCGATATCATCATTTCGTCCTGGACCCATACTCCCTACCATTATCATGATGAAGTTGGCTCATTAGTAAACTACGGTCTGCCTTCAATTGCGATCCAATCTATTTACCTTCTTATTCAAAAAAAGATCGTTGCCTCAAGAGCTTTACGAGCAACAGGATTAGATATTCTTGATACTGTTTCAGAGTATATGAAGCAAGAAAACTTCACCTCGGCTCATCGAAGAGATATCTTAGCGATCCTTGAGAGAAAGCTTCACTTAAATCCAAAAGTTAAATTAATTGATATTTACCCTTCACATCATGACTATAAATTATTTTTTGCTAATTCCTTTTCGCTTAACCCGAAAGTAGCCTCTCATGCAGTTAAAGCTGGATATAAAAGAGCAATGGAAGTCTTAAGTCAGCCAGAGTTCTTATGATAGTCTTTATTCTTTCTCTTTTTATTGTAAATTCGGTGATAGCCTTTCCCACTCCAGATACTTTTGATTCAACGTACTTTGAACTTGAAGAAATCATTCATTCGGAAACAATAAAGGGTAAGCTAAAGAACGCGACCTCTGCTTTAAACACAAAGCTTGTAAATAATATTCTCTCTGACTATGAAAACAAAATCTCTGATGATTTTATAATCCCAAAGTACTTTGATCCTTCGGTTCGATTTTGGTTTAGTATTTATACACAGTATAATTCAAAACAAGTTGTTATTCATGACAAGGGAAATTTAAGCTTAGTTTATCATGTTATTGATTTTGACCAACTTCATCAGTCGAAGATTCATAGGTTTGCTAAGTCAAAGCTTCAAACACAGTTATCCCTTGAGTATACAAGAGGTTTAAAGAAATCATTACACACCCTTTCAACTAAAAGTTTCAAAAAACTTAGCGACCAAGATATGGTCACTATTAAGCAAATTCGTGCTGCTGGTATTAAAGTTCCTGCGAACAAGAAGAAAAGAAAGAAATTTTTTTTAGGTTTGGCACGTAATATTAGAACCCAAACTGGTCAAAGAGATATGGTTTACCAGGGAGTTATTAGATCACTACCTTATCAACCTTTTTTAAATGCACAGGTTGATAACTTTAAACTTCCTCGAGAGTTACTTGCGATCTCTTTTCTTGAATCAAGTTTCAATCCAAAGGCAATCTCGAAAGTCGCCGCTTCTGGTGTTTGGCAATTCATGCCCTATATAGGGAATTTGTTTCTACCTAGAATGGATAAAAGTGTCGACTACAGGCAAAATCCAATTATCTCAACTCTTGGAGCTCTACATCTACTCAAGCAAAATAAAATGATTCTCAAAAGGTGGGACCTTGCGGTTCCAGCTTATAACTCAGGTACGAAGCATCTTGTTAGAGCGAGAAAGAAGTTTAGAAAAAAGAAAGACTTTTCACTGGCCTATGTTTTACAAAACTATAAGCATGCACACATCGGCTTTGCCTCTCAAAACTTCTACTCTTCGTTCCTTGCGCTTGTACATACACTTGCATACAAAGATGTTATCTATCCACTTAAGGGCCTAAAAACTAATCTTTTATTCCAAAATCCTAATGATATAGGTGTTTATGTTTCAAAGTGTCCTGTACGACCTAATACTTTCTTCAAAGCGATGAAAAGTTCAAAGTTGTATATTAAAGATATAAATTCTCACTTTAACTATAAGAATAAAGTGTTCCCTAAGGGAACATTATTTGTAAGTGACATTAAGCTAACATCAAAGCGATATTACAAATTATCAAACAAAGAACTAACCAAAGTTTTTCCTAAGAAATATTCGAGATTTTCAAGAAATTATAAATGTAGATAAGAATTATATTTGCTCTACGAGGTATGTATTGGCTGAGCAGTATGTCTGAAGATAGCTTTTACTACCGTCGTCATATTTGAGTTCAATATTTATGATACCTTGCTCTTCACCGGTAATAAATATCTTCTTTGTTTTTTCACTCATTTCAGAATAGAACTTTCCGTCTGAATCTAGAACTCTAACATCTACTCTCATAGAGTTTTCTTCAGACATTCCATTTACATTAAATTCTGTTACTGTGCGATCTAAGTTCAACTGAACAAGACATTCACCACCGCTAGTATTAAACATACCAAGCACGTGAGATATATAATCCTCTGAAGGTATAACTAGATTTTTATTTTTCCAACGGCCAACATAAACACTTTCACCCAAGTGATCTAGCTTTAAATATTTACGAGATCCAAGTGCATATTTTGCTTTTTTGACTCTAAAGGAATTTAACTTCTCTTTAGAAATTTTAACGTTTGATGAGTTCCAAGTTGTAAGTTTTGTCGCGGGGACATTTAGTATCGACTTACATTGGCTAAGCAGGCCTTCTGAGTATAAACTTATACTTTCTGCACCTATTTCAGCATAGAAGTTAGCATCGTAGTACATCTCTTCACTTGCGATATGTATAATCCTTGAAACGATATCACTATTAATATCCATATAACTCACTAAAACATTTCCAGGTTTAACACCAATAAATAATATGTATGAGAAGTCTGAATCGTTTCTATTAATAACCCTGAAGTTTTTATCTAAAAATAATTTTGCCTCATATTGATTTGCAATATCAAGGTCTACGTCTTCAGTACTTTCATCTAGTTCTACTAATAGTTGCCCGCCCATTCCTCTAAGGTTTTGAGTAGTCATTACCTCTTCTATATAGCCTCTTGTAAAGAGTGGATAGTTTGCTGTTATTTTTAAGTTTTCAAATATAAGGTCACTCGAAGTTGGGTAATGTCCTGCATTTAAAAAGAGTCCTCTTCTTGTATTCATTGAACCAGCTAACTCATCTTTTATTTCAATAATGCCTGCTCCAAAGTCTTCTCTTATATCATCTACATTATCTTGAAATCTAATTTCGAAGTTATTGAGGTCTTTTACTTCTCTTCCTACTGATGTCAGCTTAATACTATATTCAGATTCGTACTTCTCTTCACTCATTTTTTCTTCTAAACATGTATAGTCAGCTTGCTTAACAATGACATTGTCATCATCTTTTTTGGGATCTATAAATGGATCAACAATCGGATCTCTTTGATTTCTTTCTTTTTTATTTGCAGCCATTTTTGTTTTTACTTTATCAAGGCCTGTTTCTCGGATATTTTTTTGAATATCCATTTTTATATCTTCAGTCGAAGGTTTGAAACTAACTCCAGCAAATTGAACCGTGCTTTCTTTTACACTGGCTAAACTTGGCACTTCTTCAGACGTTATGCCCTTGGTTATTGGCTTAACTTCATCGGCTAGTTTTACGCTTTCAATTTTTTGTTCAGTAAGTGTGACCTTCTCATTACTTTCATTACTATCTGAATAGTTAAAAAAGACAAGTTCATCGACTTCTTTTTCTTTATTTTGTGCTCTCTTGCTAGACTTTTCAGGGTTTGAAATTCTTGCTGTATTAATTTTTTTCTCTGTGCTTGCAATATATACATCTTTATTATAATCCATTGCATTTATAGCATGATCTTCCCATGCCACTTTTTTAATTATAATATTTGAATAGTCATTTTCAATTTCAATATCATTATATGTTAATTCTAAACTTATCTCTTCTTTAACTTTACCGTTTATAGTTTTATCTTTTTTAGTCTTTTCTTTAAAACTTATCTTTTTCAAGTTTACTTTTGTTTGAATTACTTTTTTATTTACTTCTATATACTTAATTTTTTCTACAACTTGAGTCCCTGTTAAGACTTTCTTTTCTTCAATTAATTTACTTTTATTTGGAGTGAAATCTAATGTTTCTTCTAGTAACTCAACTTTCGCTATCGGAGCATATACCGCAACGGTTGGCTTTTTATTCAATGATGTTTTACTTGGGGTTTGCTTTAATTCTAATGGCTTAAACCCAACACTATACTCTTCGCTTTTTAAAGATTTTTCCACGCATAAAACCAATGCCATTAGTACCAGAATACTTAGAGTAATATGAGTATAGAAATTCTTTTTCACACTTATATTTTAATATAAATCTAATATAAACCAAGGGTTTGCACTTTATTTGATGTATTTTGTGAGTACCACGGTGCATTTAGTGAGTATCCAAGTGAGTATTCACTTTCATTTCAACTATTTTGCACCAAAGGACCAAAAAAAGGCCCGATCAAGTCGTGCCCTTAATTATTTGATAATAATTAACTATTTAAGATTTGCTATTTTTAATCTGTTCTTTGCTCTTTCAACTTTTCGTTGGAACTTAATCTGCTCAACGCTTGCTACACCCGTAGCAAGTCTTGACTCTGCCTTACTCAGTGCAGATTTTGCTCTTTCCTGATCAATCGACTCAGATGACTCTGATGTTTTGGCGAGAATAGTCACATTATCACCAAGAACTTTACACAGTCCACCAGCAATCGTGAAGTGTCTTGTTTGTCCACTTCCAATTTTTACTTTAAGCACACCGTTTCCTAATTCGGAAATTAAGTGAGTATGTCCTTTAAGAACATTAATAATTCCTGTTTCAGTAGGTATTGTTAGTTCCTCACATGGAGTTGCAGAAACGACAACTCCCTGTGGTGTATAAATATTTAATTTGAAATTACTCATAAGTTAGCCTTTCTTTAATTAAGCATTAAAGCTTAGCTGCTTTTTCTTTAACCATATCAAGTCCACCAACTAAGTAGAATGCTTGCTCTGGTAAATCATCACACTCACCGTTTAAGATTGATTTGAATCCTTCAATCGTATCTTCAATTTTTACAAATTGACCTTCAAGACCCGTAAATTGAGAAGCTACAAAAAATGGTTGTGATAAGAATTTTTGAATCTTTCTTGCTCTAAATACAGTAATTTTATCTTCTTCAGATAATTCATCCATACCTAAGATCGCAATAATATCTTGAAGCTCTTTGTATTTTTGTAGAACTTCCTGAACTGCTCTTGCAGTATTATAGTGATCGTCTCCAACAATATCTGGACTTAAAATCGTCGAAGAGGAAGTTAGAGGATCAACCGCTGGATAAATTCCTAGAGATGCAATTGTTCTCGATAATTCTGTTGTTGCATCTAAGTGGGCAAATGTAGTTGCTGGAGCTGGATCTGAATAATCATCTGCAGGAACATAAACAGCCTGAATAGATGTAATTGATCCATCTTTTGTTGATGTAATTCTTTCTTGTAGTCCACCCATCTCCGTACCAAGTGTTGGTTGGTAACCAACAGCGGAAGGAATACGTCCAAGTAGTGCAGAAACCTCTGAACCAGCTTGAGTAAATCTAAAAATATTATCTACGAAAAATAAAACATCTTGCTTTTCTTCATCTCTAAAGTATTCCGCAACTGATAGACCAGTAAGTGCAACTCTTGCTCTTGCGCCTGGTGGCTCATTCATCTGACCATAAACCAGTGCTGTTTTTTCAATAACGTTAGACTCAACCATCTCATCGTATAAATCTCTTCCCTCACGTGTACGTTCACCTACACCTGCGAAAACTGATAAACCACCATGTTGTTGAGCAATATTGTTAATAAGTTCCATAATTAAAACGGTCTTACCAACTCCGGCACCACCAAAGAGTCCAATTTTTCCACCTTTAACATATGGAGCAAGAAGGTCAATAACCTTAATACCAGTATAGAATGGTTCAAGTGAAGTCGATAAATCTGAAAACTTAGGAGCTTCTTTGTGGATTGAATAAGTTTTTTTATTTCCAACAGGTCCTTTCTCATCGATTGGGTCACCTGTTACATTGATAATTCTACCAAGAACTTCTCTTCCTACAGGTGCTTGAATTGGTGCACCAGTATCTCTAACCTCTTGACCTCTTGCTAAACCTTCAGTTGCATCCATAGCAATAGTTCTAACAAGGTTGTTTCCAAGATGTTGAGAAACTTCAACAACAAGATTCCACTCACCACCTTCAATCGAGGTATTTGTCATTTTAAGTGCATTATAAAGTGCTGGTAATTTTCCGTTGGTAAATTCAACGTCAATTACTGGACCCATAACTTGTCTAATAATTCCTACATTTTGTTCAGACATTTGATCTGCTCCTATGAATTTAATGACTCTGCACCAGATACAATCTCAGTTAACTCAGTTGTAATTGCTGCTTGTCTTAATTTGTTCATTGTTAATGTTAATTTCTTAATCATATCTTTACTGTTCGTTGTCGCATTATCCATTGCCGTCATACGAGTAGCATGCTCAGCTGCGATTGCGTCCAACATTGCAGTAAAAACTGTTGTATTTAAAACTTCTGGTACTAAAGAATCTAGGATTTCATTTACAGAAGGCTCATACTTAAAGTCTACTGGAAATTCTTTTGCTAGTGCCTCTTGTTCTTCTGCCGATACTGTCATAGGTAAAACTTGGTTTACCTTCGTATCAAATTCAATTGCAGATACAAATGAATTATATGCAATAAAAACTTTTCCGTACTTACCGCTAGTAAAACCGGCTGCAAGTTCCGTCACAATTGCTTGCGCTTCTGAAAACTCTGGATCATTTTTAGCATAAGAGAAAGTTTTCTCTCCAGTCATTCCTTCTCTTGCCAACAGTTCTTTTACCTTTTTTCCGATAAAAAATAGTGTGCAATCGCTCGCACCTTGAATGGCTGCAAAGTTCTTAACTTGCTTAGCAACTGATGAGTTATAACTTCCACACAATCCCTTGTCTGAAGAAATAACTAAAACTGCAACCTTATCTGATGATCCTTGCTTTAAATATTTATGAGTATAATTTTCAGCTAATGCCGCCGCAACTCTTACAGTATTTTCCAATTCTGATGAGTATGGCTTGAATCCCTGAACTCTACCTTGCGCTTTTGCAAGCTTAGCAGCAGAAACAAGCTTCATGGCACTAGTGATCTTGAGAGTACTTTTTGTACTCCCAATTCTCACTTTTAAATCTTTAACGTTTGCCATAACAGTCTCTTTTTAAGATTAGTAGTTTGTAGAAATAAATGAAGTTATTGCTTCAACAAGTTTAACTTCATTTTCAGTAGAAATTTGCTTATCATTTCTAATCGCATCTCGAAGGTCAGAGTGCTTAGTTTTAATATGTGCAAGTAAACTTTTCTCACACTCAACAATCCCACTTCTTGGAACTGGATCAAAGTAACCTTTCGTTCCAGCAAAAATTGAAATAGCCTGATCTTCAACATCGTATGGAGAATATTGACCTTGCTTGAGTAGCTCAACCAATCTCTCACCTCTTGCTAATTGTTTTTGAGTTGCTTCATCTAAATCAGATGCAAACTGAGAGAATGCTGCAAGTTCTCTATATTGAGCAAGATCTAGCCTAAGTGTACCCGATACTTTTTTCATTGCTTTAATTTGTGCTGAACCACCAACCCTTGATACCGAAACACCAACGTTAACTGCTGGCCTAACACCGGCATTAAATAAGTCAGCCTCTAAAAAGATTTGTCCATCTGTAATTGAGATAACATTAGTTGCAATATATGCAGCAACATCACCTTCTTGAGTTTCAATGATTGGAAGTGCTGTAAGTGAACCTGAACCAAGCTCATCACTCATCTTTGCTGCTCTCTCTAGTAGTCTTGAGTGAACATAAAATACATCCCCTGGGAATGCTTCACGTCCTGGTGGACGACGAAGAAGAAGTGATAATTGTCTATATGCTTGAGCTTGCTTAGTTAAATCGTCATAAACGATAACTGCATGTTTTCCAGAATCTCTATAGTACTCACCCATTGTACAACCTGTATAAGGTGCAATGTATTGAAGAGGGGCTGAGTGAGATGCTGTTGCGGATACAATAATTGTATACTCAAGAGCTCCTGCTTCTTTTAGTTTTTGATATACTTGTCTTACTGTAGATTGCTTCTGTCCAATTGCTACGTATACACAAACAACATCTTTACCTTTTTGATTGATAATTGTGTCTAGTGCAACTGCAGTCTTCCCAGTTTTTCTATCTCCAATAATAAGCTCTCTTTGACCACGTCCAATTGGTACCATTGAATCAATTGCCTTGATTCCAGTTTGAACAGGCTCGTGAACTGGTTTTCTTGCGATAATACCAGGAGCTTTTATTTCAATATTTCTAAATTCTGAAGATTTAATTTCACCTTGACCATCAATTGGTTCACCAATTGCGTTAACAACTCTACCTAATAGAGCGTCACCAACTGGAACCTGAACGATAGATTCAGTTCTCTTAACACTTGATCCTTCTTTAATCTGAGAGTCATCACCAAGTACGGCAATACCAACGTTATTAGACTCTAAGTTTAGAACCATTCCTTTAACGCCACTTTCAAATTCTACTAGCTCACCAGCTAATACATTCTTTAAACCAAAAACTCTGGCAACACCGTCACCAATAGTTAATACAGTTCCCACTTCATCAACATTTAATTTTGATTCAAAATTTGCGATTCTTTCTTTAATAATCCCAGTTATCTCTTCAGGTCTCATTGTTGTGCTCATTGGCAAATCCTTCAGTTTGTTTATAGTTTTGTTTATTTATTTTCCTAAAATGGACTCTTTAAAACTTTTAAGTTGGTTATCCACAGTTGCATCCAGTTGAAGGTCTCCAACTGTAACTTTATACCCTGCAGTTATATTTTCATTTTTCTCATAGCTTAAAATTGGGTTCACATCACCAACTTCTTTCTTTATTGCTGCAATCAATTTATCTCTGTATTCGCCTGAAAGGTCATCAGTTGAGCCTTCAACGATACCTCTCAAAAAACCTTTCTTTGCATCATCTTGGACTATTACTTCTTTATATATTAAAGGTAGAAGTCCGATTCTTTTTTCATTAATTAAATATTTAACTGCAGATTCTATTGTTTGTGACAAACCAATCTTCTTCGAAACATCTGAAAAGACACTAATCTTTTCTTCATCTGTAAATACTTCTAAGAATAAAACATTCTCTAACTCGCTTGACATATTAATGACTGCTGTAAGGTCAGTTAACTCCTTGGCAACATCAATATTTTCGCTAATAGCAAGCTCTATAAATGTATTGGCATATACTTTAGCAATATTACTATCTTTCATTATTGTAGTCCTTGAATTAGATTTTTAGCAGCATTGTCACCTAGTTTTGAATCAGATTTAATTTGTGACTTTGCCTTAGCTATTACTTCATCTAAAAGAGTTGCATTTAACTCGCTTAACATTTCAACTTTTTCAGCTTCAATTTTTTGCCCAGCATCTTCTTTCATCTTACTAACTCTGAGCTCAACTTCAGCCTTGTATTCTTTCTCGAAGCTAGCAATCGTTTCTGTTGCATCTGATTTTTTTTGTGCTATTTCTGCGGCAGCTCCGTCCATCTTCTTCTTATTCATTTCCATCATCATTTCAGCTTCTTTAGCTTTTGCTGATGCACTCTCTAGCATCTCAGTAATGCTTGTGGATTTCGCAGTAAAAAATGTACTTAGTTTTCCTCTTAATCCAAATATAATTAACGAGGAAAGAATAAGAACATTTACTGCCGACGGTAAAAGGTCCATTGGTGAACCATGGCCACTTCCAGCGGCAAGAACTATTTCAGAATTCAACATTAATAAAACTAAATATTTCATTATAATCCCTTAGTGATTTTTCCAACAAGAGTTGATGATAGCTCTTCCGCTTGACCCAGTACTTCAGACTTCTTTTCGTTTATCTCTTCTTCTATTTTCTTACGTGAAGTTTCAATATACTTATTTATCTCAGTTTCTTGCTCTCTGTATTTTGCTTCATGAGTTTTAACTATGACCATCTTGTCATTATCTAGCATAGATTTAATTTCTTTATTTGCGTTTTGAATCTTATCTTTATATTCATTTTGAATCTTATCAATTTCTTCAAATTGCTTTTCTGCATTACCTTCAAGGCCAACAGTATTATCTTCTCTTTTTGATATAATTTCATGTAAGTGATTTATAAACAAAAACTTTGTTAAGTAGAACATAACAATAATAATTATAAACTGATGAACTATACTCTTATCAGTTCCGAGCTGCTGAAAGATATCTACAAACATTTCCATCGAAAACAATCCTTAATTTAAGTTATTTTAACCATATGTGATATTCTGTTGAGAGAGTATAGTCAAGGAAGATTTTGTTAGATTTGCACCGTATTATTATGAATTATTTTTTCTCTTTCATTTTTGTTACGCCGTGAAATATAACCCCCTCTTCTACAACTAAGCTAGGAGAGGTAATGGTACCCTCAAAGCGTGCAGGCTTTCTTATTTCCACTCGAGAAGTGGCCTTAATATTACCTTTGACAGTGCCAGATATTAGAATAACGTTTGCATTTATATCGGCATTAATTATTGCAGCTTCTGAAATTACTAAAGTGTCATTTGAGAAAATACTACCTGTAACAACTCCGGATACTCGCACAACACCATTAAAGGAAAGATTTCCTTCAAAGCGACAGCCTTCTTCAATAATTGCACAGATTTTATTACTTGAACTCATGATAAAGATCTCCCATGATCTTCAATAGAGTTTAACGATTGATTAAGTACTCAAATACATCATTAAACTCAGCTTCATTGCTAAACTTAATACTTATTGTACCAGATCCATTATTTTTTGTCTTTAAATCAAAGTGGTATCCTGTCTTGGCCTCTAACTTACCTTTCAGCGCATCAATCTTTTCATCAAAAAAGTTATTTGATCTAGGCCTTTTGACTGTTTTTTTTGTTTTAATTTGTTGCTCAAGCTCTCTAACAGATAAATTTCCATCAATTGCTAATCTTGCTAACCTTTTTGAGAACTCATCATTCTTAACACCTGCTAATACTTTTGCATGGCCAAAGCTAAGCTCTTCTTTCTGAAGATGCTGAATTACTTCTCTTGGTAGTTTTAATATTCTTAAAAAGTTTGCAACTGTTGATCTTTCTTTGCCTATTTTTTTTGCTACTTCTTCTTGTGTGAGTTCATATTCATTCATTAGTTGATAATATGCTAATGCTTCTTCAACACAATTAAGATCACTTCTTTGTACATTCTCAATGATCGCCATAACCATTGATTCTTTCTTTGTAACCTTTTTGATTACTACTGGCACTCTTTCAAGTCCTGCAAGTTTAGAGGCCCTAAATCGTCTCTCACCAGCAATGATCATGTAACGACCAGACTCTTCAGAGACTGTTATTGGCTGAATGATTCCATTCTCTTTTATTGAGTTTGTTAATTCGAGTAGCTCTTTATCTTTAAAGATCTTTCTGGGTTGATCCTTATTAGCGTATATTTTATCTACTGGTACCAATAATGAACCTTGATTTGGTTCTATAGGACCAGATTCGTCATTTTTATGCATATTAGATATAGCATTATTACCTGACAATAATGCACTCATACCCTTACCTAGTGCTAATTTATTTTTACTCATCTAACCCTCTCTTAAAGCTGATATTCATCAAAGCTTGGAATTTCTTCGCGGTTAATAACTCTCTCAACCAAAGACGCCTTCTCTTCTAACATCTCGTTCTTTACTTTTTCCTTGAGAATAATCTCTCTAGCTAAGTTCAAATATGCTTCAGATCCTTTTGAAGTAATATCATAAATTATTATTGGCTTCCCGTGGCTAGGACACTCAGACAATTTTACATTTCTAGGAATTATTGTTTTAAAAGTTTCCACAGGAAATGTTGACTGTATCTCTTCAGCAACTAGCTTTGATAGATTATTTCTTCCGTCGTACATAGTAAGAAGTATGCCCTCTATATCAAGTTCTGGATTTAGATTTTGCTTGATAAGCTTAACTGTATTTAATAACTGCGCTAGTCCTTCCATTGCGTAATACTCTGTCTGCAATGGTACTATATATGAATCTGCAGCATTTAATCCGTTCACGGTTAATAAGCTTAAAGATGGTGGGCAATCAATTATTATATAATCATATTTGGTTCTTATACTTTCTAATGCATTTTTTAATTTTGCCTCTCTAGCAAAAGCATTCATCAACTCTACTTCTGCTCCAATTAAATTATTATCAGATGGGCAGATATCTAAATGAGGTAATTCTGTATTATAAATACAGTTTTCAGTATTCTCTTCACCAATAACTGCATGGTATACATTTGCAGTTATAAAGGTAGATTTATCTAGCCCTACGCCAATACTTGCATTTCCCTGAGGATCAAGATCAACTACTAATGTTCTCTTTTCTGCAGCTGCTAATGATGCTGCAAGATTAACGGCCGTTGTTGTTTTACCAACGCCACCTTTTTGATTTGCAATTGCTATAATTTTAGCCATTTATGCCTCTCGTATTCTGTGAAAATTACTTTCAGTTTTAAATTAATTCGCTTAGTTTGACAAGGTTATTCAACCCTTTACGCGCTTGTTTATTCTCAAAACCAATTAATATTCTCTTCTCAACGCCTGGTAGGTTTATTTCTTTTTCTTCTATTATTTTCCAGTGCTTTTTTGCCTCTTTTATTTGATCGTACTCTATCTCATAAAAGTTTGGCCCCTTATAAAAGAAGACCTGTATTATTTCTGTAGTGTATATTTTATTTAGAAAATCATTAACTTTTCCAACGGCCTTAAAGGTACAAACAACGGGTATATCGATCATTATTTGCTCAATGCGCGAGTGAAAAAAACTAGTATTTTTTAGACCTAACTTTTCAGCAATCTCCGCGACAACTTTAACTTTCTTTGCCCTCGTCTCCACACCGAAATAACGATACTGACCAGCGTGCCTTGCCAGAGGAAGAATAGGAAAACCGCCACCAAATCCTATATCAACCATAACACCTGTTTTTGCCAGGGAATCCTGGAATACCTGACTTTGTTCATATGGTTCAATTGAATCTGAAATTTGCTTTAATTTGAATTCTTCATAATCTGTAATTCGAGTTAAGTTTATTCCGCTATATTCTTTCGTTAATAGCTCATAGTATTCTTCAATAAATTTATTCATTACAAATAACTTCCTACAACAGCTGTTAAAGTCGCCTGCCTTATTCCATCTATTCGCTTAAGCTGTCCAAAATTTTCTGGCCTAATTTTTTCAATTCTTTGTTTACACTCGAATGATATGTTTTCAGAACTTACAATCTCCGACCATGATATGACCTTCTCTTCTAGTTTTTTCATTCTTTCAAAACTGCTATCGCTTTTATTTATATAACCCTCATACTTTGTGGCTATAGCGATAGATCTTACGACTCTTCTATCGTAATTCAGTCCATAGAATTCAAGGAAGTCTACCAAAGTTGTTATTGGGTTCAAGTTTGATTGCTTAATGAGCTCGGCAATTTTTATTCTACGTGGAACAGATATACTTTCTTTTTTAATAAATTCATCTCTTGAATCTATATACACGGAGTTTATAACCTCTAATAATGCCTGATATTCCTGCATATAAATCTCGCTATACCTATCTATATCTTCCTCTAGCTCCAAATTGGTTCTATGGGGGCACATCCTATTTATGGCATTATCTTCTCTTATGAAAAGTCTATTTTCAGACCTTGCCGTAAATAACCTATAAGGCTCATCTCTTACATTTGACACCAGGTCCTCTACCATTACCCCTATATATGATTCGTTCCTAGAAAGAATCATGGGCTTACGACTTAGGACTGATAAAGCAGCGTTTACACCCGCAATATATCCCTGTCCTGCAGCTTCCTCATAACCGGAAGTACCATTCACCTGCCCAGCAAAATAAAGACCAGGCATATCTCTCATCTGTAAGGTTAGATCCAGTTGTGTTGTATCCAAGACATCGTATTCAACAGCATATCCATGCTGAACAATTTTTGAATTACTTAGTCCCACTATAGTTTGAACTAATTCTTCCTGATTTTTTTCTGGCAGTGATGTCGATATACCGCTTGGATATACTGTATTTGTACTTAGACCCTCAGGCTCTATAAAGACATGATGCTTATTTTTATCAGGATATCTATATGCCTTATCCTCTATACTCGGGCAATACCTTGCTCCAACTCCTTCAATCTGACCATTGAACAGAGGTGACTTCTCTCTATTATCTCTTATTATTTGCATTGTATCCAAGTTGGTATACGCAAGGTAGCAAGATACTTGCTTCACAAATCTTTCTTTTGTTCCATGTAGAACATGAAACGTATCAACAGTATCATCACTTGGTTGCTCTTCCAGTAAATCATAATCTATAGTTTTACTGTCCAATCTTGCGGGTGTTCCTGTCTTGAAACGCGTATTAAGTGTTTTAATTCCTTCGAACATATCATTAATTGAGTCAGAACTTTCACAATCAACCCTACCACCCAATGAAACCTTGCTGCCAGTATGCATTTTTCCATTTAAAAATGTTCCAATAGTAAGCACTAGCTTTTTACTGTTCCACGTAGAACTTTTAGATGAAACACTGTAAGTGCCACCGGAAGTTGATATTTTCTTGATTTTTTCTTTGATTATAGTTAAATTTTCTATCTTATTAAGTAGCTCTTCAGCATCAATCGTATAAAGGTCTTTGTCTATTTGGATTCTTGTAGACTGAACAGCAAAACCCTTCGAATCATTTAGAGTTCGAAACTGTATACCATTTCTATCAGCAAGCTTACCAATTAAACCACCCAGTGCATCGATTTCCCTAACAACTTGGCCTTTACCGACACCGCCAACAGCTGGGTTACAAGGGGCAGAAGCTAAACCTACTCCCGGCATTGAAATTAAGGCAATGTTTAAATTTTTGAATTGTGATGCAATATAGGCTGCCTCAACTCCAGCATGCCCACCACCTACAATAATGATATCAAAATTAGTCATATTTTTTTGTTCCACGTAGAACTATTTGCCAATGCAAAAGTTATCAAAAATATTATGCAAAACGTCGTCCGGCGAAATTATACCAATAAGTTCAGAAATACAATGACCCACTATATTTAATTCAGAGGATATAATTGCCAAGTCAGAATTAAGCTCGACTTCAGAGGAATAAATTTCGAAAAGGCTATGCAACCTATGGATAGTATCCCGATGCCTCTCAATCAAAATGGGATCGAAAGAAAGTAATTTCAGGTACTTAGCAGACACCTGTGAACAAATATTATTTACACCCTCTAACGTGCTATTGTGATCAGTAAGATTACAATAAATTGGTTCTATAGGACCATTTTGAAGTGGTCCTATCGGGGCAGAAATACCTGGTTCTATAGAACCAACTTTTTTTGGTCCTATCGGGGCAAAAAGAGATTTAACCTTACTAACTGAAGCATCGTAGCCCTCAAAGTCCGAATGGGTAAAAACAATTAAATCAAATTGAAAAGATTTAAAGAAATCAATATCTTTCGCTGTAAAATCAAAGGGATTAATTATTAATATTTTATAAAATGAGTTTTTAGTTAATGTTATGGCCCTATCGATTCCCGACTTTTCGATACTGTCCGAAGTTTCTCTGAGACCAGCAGTATCAAGTAGAGTAAATGTATTATTATCGATAAGAAAATCTTCAGAAATATAATCACGAGTGGTTCCAGGTGTAGAAGAAACAATCGCCCTGTCATCAACAAGAATCTTATTGAACAGAGTACTCTTCCCAGCATTTGGTAATCCAAAAAGTGCCACCTCAGGCTTTATAAGATTTGTACTAATGCCACTCACCTGTTTATACAGTTGAGTAATAATAGATTTTAAATCATTAAAAGAACTTGAAAAATGTTCACTAAATTGCTCTTCACCAATATCATCAAGAAAATCAAAGCCAAGCTCTAAAGAAGATCTATGGCGAAGATATGACTCGTTCAATTTTAAAAAGCTGCTTTTTAATTTTCCTGACAAGAGAGAAAAGCCCTGATCAAGAGAAAAGATACTGCTGGCATTTAAAAGTAAATCTAAACCTTCTACTTGATTAAGAGTTAGTTTCTTATTTTTAAGCGCTCTAAAACTAAATTCTCCGGGCTCTGCTAATCGGATTGAAGAATTATCAACAAAGAGTCTAATAATTCTATCCACACTAAGCCGATTTCCGTGAACTGAAACTTCCAAGATGTCTTGACCATTATAAGAGTTAGGACCTGGAAAAAAAGTCATTATTACATCATCATATATCTTGTTGTTAAATGAAAGATTACAATAATGAGCATAGCGTGGCTTAAGCGTCGTCGTATCAATTGAAAAAAAAGTATTAAGTTCAGGGCAGAAATTCAACCCACTAAAACGGATAATCGAAATTGCACTATTGGAATTATTACCACTGCTACAAGCAATTATAGTGTCTGATGTATTAGATAATAATTCCATAAAGACTCTACGTTGTTCGTTTATAAACAAATAGCTGCTGTAGCATTCCAACTATTGTGGATACTAAAATATATAAAGTTAAACCAGAAGGTAAATTCACCATGAAAAAAGTAAACATAATAGGCATTAACATCATAACTTTTTGTTGTGCAGGATCCATACTCGTAGAAGGTGTCAGTTTCATATTTAAAAACATTGCAAGACCCATTAAAACAGGTAGTACATAATATGGATCTTTAGCTGAAAGATCCAAAATCCAAAAATAGAATGGAGCATCTACAAGTTCAACAGAAGTATAGAGAACCTTATAAAAAGCAAAGAATATTGGCATCTGAAGAATCATGGGAAGACAGCCACCAATTGGATTAGCTCCAGCTTTTTTAAATAAGGCCATGGTTTCAGTTTGCATCTTTTTAGGATCATCTTTGTATTTTTCTTTAATTTTTGCAATTTCAGGTTGAACAACTTGCATTTTCTTCATACTTTGAAATGATTTATACTGAAGAGGAAAAGTTAAAAATCTAATGAGTATTGTTAAGAAAATAATCGCTAAACCATAGTTTTGAAAGAAGTCGTAAAAAATCTGTAATCCACGAAGTATCGGAAGTGCAATGATTGACCAAATACCAAAATCAACAGCTAATTTAAGCTTGTCATCATATGCTGCTAAAGAGTCATAGTTTTTCTTCATGAAAAGAATATCGTAATTAAAAACTGATGCCGCCGTAACTCTATTAAGAAAAAGTGTTCCGTTTAGAATAGCATCGCCATCAGAGTCTCTACTTGCGGATTCAGTTGCAGTAATCCCGACCCGATATAGGTCTGAAACAGGAAAAAAGAAAGCGAATAAGTGATAATTAAAATCAAGACCGAACCAAGTGACTTTTGAATCAACAGAGTCAGAGGTTTCACCAACATGAATTGGTTCAAGTGAATCAGCAAGGTATACGAATTGATTAAAGGTTTGATTATCTACATTTCTCTCCGTTGAAGAAACCATAAAGCCTAGATTAATTGGTGCAGAAGAGTTTAAAGCAACATTTAGAGAATTCTTGTCTGTCAGAGATATTGTTCCCGAAAGTTTTCCATCTGTAGAAACAACATCAACAGAATTATTTGTTTTGTTACTAAAGTTAAAAAATATTTCAGTATTATCAACAATGATTCTTGTCTTAGGAGCAACAAGTGCGTCATTAATTGAAAGCTTAGAATTTGAAGCTAAATACTCTGTGACATTTAAATAGTTATCAATAGAGATAACAACATTATCATTTTTAAAATCAACTGTTGTAAGATTACGATCAGTACTTAACTCTGGATTTGAATCAGCAGAAACATTATTAACAGAAGAATTACTTCCATTCTTAGTCTCAGCAGTATTCAACTCTTTAGTCGGAGTGACATCATAAGGTTGTGTAGGTGCAAAAAAATAACTCCAGCCAAATAGTATAATTCCAGAAAGAACTACTGCTAAAATCGCATTTTTGTTTTGTTTATTATCATCTATCATTCTTTGCTCCGCTAATTGATCTCTATATTTTTAAAACCTGAAATTAATGAATCCGAAAGACGGCCTTCAATATCTTTAAGTTCTAGTTTTTTTTTATTAATTAACTTATGATTTAAAGTAATTAAAATGTCAGTATTTAAAACTTTAGAATCTGAAGTTCTAAAGTTTTCACGCAACTTTCTCTTGATGCGATTTCTAACATTAGCCTTTCCTACCTTTTTTGATATGGCCAAGCCAATTCTAGTGCAATTGTGCTCATTCGCCTTAGTGTAAAAAAGTAAAACATCTGAAACTAAAAAACGACTTCCAAATCTTAAGTTTTGAAAGTCGTTCTTATTTAATAATCTAAAATCTTTTGTAAAACTATTTTTAGAAAGCACTAAACTATTTGGTACCAGTACTTACTGTTAAGTTCTTTCTACCTTTAGCTCTTCTTGCTTTAATTATGTTTTTACCGGCAGGTGAACTCATTCTTTTTAGAAAACCGTGTTTACGTAATCTTTTAAGCTTCTTTGGTTGCCAAGTTCTTTTACTCATAACATATTCCTAGTTGTTAAATTATAAAAATTAATAGAACTAGATACATAATTTTAGGCCCTGGGTCAAACAAAAATATTTATTGACGTGTAAATTATAATTGCATTATTGAAAAACAAAAATGGCCATGCTAGATACATCACTCACACTGAGTTAGAGGTATAAAACATATGAGCAATGATTTCCCATTCAATCATTTTATCAACTTCAACAACAACAATAAAAACAACAACTTAGAAGGAAAGATTGAAGACTATCAGTTTCCAAAAGTTGAAACAAAAGAAGAAAAGTCACAATCTAAATCAGTTGAAATTGAGCAAAGTTCAATATTTTCAGCAGGTGAATTAGCCTCAATTGCAGAAGAGGTATTAATAAGCTTAAAAGACAGCATAAGTACTGAGAAATACAGTGCTTTCTTTGAAAACAACCTCTCCGTATCTAATATATCTAACGAAACTGTATATTTTAATGTAACAACTAACTTCATTAAAAAAATGATAAATAATCACTACTTAGAGCAATTTAAACAAATACTATTGATGGTTTTAGGCAAGAGTTATAATATTGAGGTTAGCGTACTAGGAACAACAGCTAAAAATGAAGAATTGACTACTCAAAACAGCATAAAAATGAGTACTCAGCCTATATTGTCGAAAAAGACAGAAGTATCAAAGCAAAAAGTTAACTCGTTTAAGCTAAATGACCATATTACCACTGAAGATGAGATCAAAAGTACAGTTGAAAGTACTTATATGAAGTATAGAGAAACAAACTATAGAATAGATAAAACAAAAAAGTTTGAGAATTTCATTACTGGTCACTCTAATAATATGGCATGCGCATTTTCTCTTGGAGCCGCAAAAGATCCAGGAGTGCTATATCCTCAATTATATATTCATGGAAACTCAGGGTTAGGAAAAACACACCTCCTATACGCTATCTGTAATATGATAAATGAAACCAGACCAACTCTTAGAATAAAGTACACAAATGCAAATGAATTTATGTCAGAGATGGTTGTAGCTATTCAAAAAAATGAAACAAATGTATTCAGAAGAAAATATACAGAATTAACAGATGTCTTAATAATAGATGATATTCATGAACTTAAAAATAAAACAAGAACACAATCAGAATTCTTCTATATATTTAATGAATTGCAAAGCAAGGGAAAACAACTTGTATTCACATCTGACAAGCATCCCAAGGAAATCAACGGTATTGAAGATAGAATAAGAACTAGGCTATCCTCAGCGCTTCTAATTGATATTCAACAACCAGATCTAGAAACTAGAATCGCAATCCTTAAGAAAAAATCCTTAGAGAAAGATATATATCTTGATGATGAAGTCATAAATCTCATTGCTACTTGTGTTAAAACAAATGTTAGAGAGCTAGAAGGAAACTTAGTAAAACTAGGTGCTTACTCTGACTTAATGAACGTAGATATCGACCTAGAGATAGCAAAAGAGCAACTAAATCTATCTGAAAATAGCGAAGATAAAGTCATAACAGTTGATACAATCTCAAAAGCTGTAGCCTCCTACTATAAAATAACAATTGGCGATATCAAAGGTAAGTCACGTAAAAAGGAAGTGGCCCTTGCAAGACATATAAGTATGTATATGTGTCACAAAATACTAAAGAAAACCCTAGAAGAAATAGGGGAATATTTTAATAACAGAGATCACTCAACTGTGATCCATGGTATTAAAAAGATACAGAATCTTACAAAACAAGACTCAAAAATCTCACACCAGCTATATGAAATAGAATCAAAGCTCTAAAAAAATTTATTTAAAACAATTTCCACAAATTAACATACTGTTGAAAACTGATAAGCATAAATACATTTAAACTTATCAACAAAAAGAATAACTTTGTTAAAAACTCATAAGATGAGGCATAAATTAGCAACAAACAATATAAATAAATTATGTAAAGTTAATAAGTCCGTGGAAAACAAATAATTAAATTTTTATTTGTTTGCAAAACAAATAATATACGTATGAGCAAAGTTCAAAAACAATTTAGTCCAAAAGTTATTCATTCATTTAAATAGGCTAAACCATTAATATTAAAAAGTTTTATCTTTTATACACATTAAGTTATCCCTTAGAAGAAGTAGTATATTTAAATATAAATATATATATATTAAGTATAAGTAGGGAGCTTGATTAATTAGAATTTAAAAGCTAGAAATAACAAATATAAATACAGGACAATTATGAATATATCAATACAAGCAAATTTGTTAAGAGACGGGATAAATAAAATTTTAACCGTAATCGATAAAAAATCTTCAAGACCAATTTTAACAAATTGCTTGATAAATGCAGAAAATAATAAATTAGAATTAATAGCAACAGATCTTGAAGTAACAGCAAAGGTAATATTAAAAGCGGATATATCTGAACAAGGAAGTTTTTGTATACACACAAAGAACTTAGCGGATATTTTAAGAGAATTACCAGATAACTTATTGAATATAAATATCGATCGTACAAAGAATCTTTTAGAGTTAAATTGTAAAAATATAAGTTATTCACTTTTAACAACAAGTTCAGAAGAATATCCACATTTAAACTTTGAAAATAGTTCAAAACAGATGAATATAAAATCATCAGATATTCTAAGTATTATACAAAAAACATCACATGCAATTTCACTAGATGAAACAAGAATAAATTTAAATGGAATTTATTTCCAACAATTAGAAACAAAGTTAAGAGCAGTTGCAATTGATGGACATAGATTGGCCCTTATAGATTTATTTGATTTTAGTTCTGAGAATGAATCTTTGAGCGATGGTGTAATTGTTCCAAAGAAAGGGATAGCAGAACTTAAAAAGTTAGCTGATTCATATTCTGATTCAACAATAAATTTCGCTTTAGATGAATCATTTTTATATATATCGGCAAATGATGAATATTTTCTATCAATTAGGCTCATAGCTAGAGAATATCCAAAATACCAAACAGTAATACCATCTAAGACATCATATGCTATAACGCTTGATAGAAATACATTACTAAACTCTGTTAGAAGAATCAGATTATTATCAAATGAAAAAACAAACGGAATAAAAGTAACATTTGCAGCAAATGAAATTCAACTCTCAGCAAACCATCCATCACTTGGTCATGCTAATGAAATTATACCAGTAAGCTATGATGGCGCAGAAATGGAAATCGGATTCAATGCAAAGTATATGTTAGACGTATTAAATGTATTGGAAGTGAATGAAATAATTTTTGAATTTAATAACGAAATAAGTCCGGTTATAGTACGTTCAAATGAAGAAGAAAGCTTCCTGGGTATTATAATGCCACTTAAGATATAATGCATCAGCTGTATCTTTCAAAGCTACAAGTAACAAATTTTAGAAATCTACAAAGTTCAATTATAAGTTTTAATTCTGGAATAAATTGTATATTTGGAGATAACGGCAACGGTAAAACAAACTTACTAGAAGCTATATATTATCTAGTCCAGCATAAATCATTTCGTAAAAACACAAGTTTTCAACAACTCATAAATGTAGAATGTGAAAACCCAGAAATTATATTATCTTCTGTATTCACAAATAATGAAGAAATAGTATCTTATAATGGAAGGCTAAATAACTTAAAATCAGAGTGGTTTAAAAATAATGAACCAACAAAGAAGAAAGTAGAACTAAAGCAAATATTTATAAATCCCTTTGACTCTTTCGCATTTCATACAACATCATCATTCAGAAGAAATTGGGTAGATACTCATCTATCGTTTATATCTAAAGAATATAAGCAAATACTAAATAAATATAATTCAGCACTCAGGTTTAGGAATAATCTATTATCAAAAAAACCAAATGATTATAGAAACCAAATTGCTGTGATTGATAAACAAATTGCAGAGTATTCATGTATTATTATTAAGCACAAAAAAAGCTTTTTAAACGAACTAAAAGAATACTGTGAACTGACCTTTAAAATTATATTTGACGAGGTGCATTCTTTAGAGTTGGAATTAGACTCAATTTTTTTGAATTCTACAGAAGAAGAAATTGAATTACATCTGCAGTCTACCCTAGAGAAAGACCTGATTATTGGGCATACAAGAGCGGGTGTGCACCGCGATGATTATATCTTCAGATTTGATGGATATAACTCGTTTGAGTACTGCTCTTTAGGCCAACAAAAGATGAGCTTTCTTAGCCTCATATTTGCTTATATAGAGCTTTTTCGGTATAAATTTAAGACCTATCCTATGGTACTTATAGACGATGTCTCTGGAGAGCTAGATGGGCGTCGTTGGAAGAATTTAATTAACTATTTAGAAGCTAAAAAATTTCAAGTATTAATTACAACTGCCAACGATAATTTTAAGAAGGAACTTGAAAAAATAGAAGAAGCTAAAAAGATATTTATTGAAGATGGAAACATATCATAAATATTTATAGCTAATGCGAGAGGGAGTTTACTATATGGATCAAAACACCGATTCAATTGCCAAAGTTAATACAAGCTACACAGCCGATAATATAAAAATTCTAGAAGGTTTAGAAGCCGTTAGAAAAAGACCTGGTATGTATATTGGGGATACAGCGATGAGAGGTTTTCATCACTGTGTTTATGAGATAGTCGATAATGCTATTGATGAAGCTTTAGCAGGATTCTGTTCTGAAATAAAAGTTATCATACATGTAGATAATTCCGTAACAGTAATTGATGATGGAAGAGGTATACCTGTTGGAATTCATCAAACAGAAGGTATCTCTGCAGCGGAAATAGTTTTTACTAAGTTACATGCTGGTGGAAAATTTAATGAGGAAGGTGGAGCATATAAAGTTTCTGGTGGACTTCATGGTGTAGGTGCAGCAGTAGTTAATGCATTAAGTAGTACATTAAAATTAGAAATTAAAAAAGATGGTAAAGTTCATAAGCTTGAATTCGCTCATGGTGTAGCAAAATCTCCTTTAGCTATCGTTGGTGACTGTGGCAAAGATGAAAGTGGGACAGCAGTTACATTTAAATTAGATCCAGAGCTATTCGAAGTACATGAATTTGATTATGAGCGCTTAATAAATAGATTTAGAGAAATGGCCTTCTTAAATAAAGGTTTAAAAATAGCCGTTAAAGATGAAAGAAACGATAAGAAAGAAGTTTTTCACTTCGACGGTGGTCTTGCAGAATTCGTTACATACTTAAATAGGGCGAAAAAAGCCATTCATACAAAGCCAGTTTATTTCTTTCACTCGAGAGATGATTATGAAATAGAAATTGCAATGCAATGGACAGATAGCTACTCTGAGACATTAACAGGGTATGCAAATAATATTAATACTCCTGGTGGCGGGACTCATATCTCAGGATTTAAGACAGCTTTAACTAGAGTTCTAAATAATTACGCAAAAGATAATAATTTAATAAAAGGCAAAGTCACTTTAACCGGTGATGATATGCGTGAGGGCTTAACAGCTATTATCTCAGCTAAAATGGCCAATCCTCAATTCGAGGGACAAACAAAAGATAAGCTTGGTTCTTCAGAAGTAGAAGGAATCGTAAATTCACTTGTGGGTGAAAAATTTAAGCAATTTTTAGAAGAAAATCCTGCAGTAGGAAAAACAGTTATACGAAAATCAATGGATGCAGCAGCAGCACGTGATGCCGCAAGACGTGCAAGAGAGCTTACTCGAAGAAAATCAGCAATGGACTTTGCAGGCCTTCCAGGAAAAATGGCTGATTGTCAGGAAAAGAATCCTGAGCTTTGTGAAATCTATATTGTTGAGGGTGACTCTGCAGGCGGATCAGCAAAACAAGGTAGAGATAGAAAGCATCAAGCAGTATTACCTCTTAAAGGTAAAATTTTAAATGTAGAAAAAGCACGTTACGATAAAATGTTAGCAAGTGATGAAATTAAAATGCTTGTTAGGGCAATGGGTACGAGTATTGGTAAAGATCATTTCGATATATCAAAACTCCGCTATCATAAAATTGTTATTATGACTGATGCAGATGTTGATGGGTCACATATTAGAACTCTTCTGCTTACGCTTTTTTATAGACAATTTGTTGAAATCATCGAGAGAGGACATTTATACATCGCTCAACCACCCCTATTTAAATATAAAAAAGGTAAGACAGAACAATATCTAAAAGATGAAAAAGCTTTAGAAAAATACTTAATTAGCATAGCTCTAAATAATGCCGAAATGAAAATTGATGGTGTAATGAAAGAGGAAGATAATGTTGGTATTATTTTAAATAAATATAAGGCCTTTAATTCTCTACTAGACTCTTATGAAAAACATTATGACAAAGATCTTTTAAATCAAATTATTAAGCAAAGTAAGCTCGATGTTGGAAACTTAAAAGCTAGAAATGTACTAGATGGAATAGTTAGTGAATTAAATGAACATTTTAAAGCAATTGAAAACGAAACATTAAAAAAATATTCATTTGATATTGAAGATGATCCATCACATGAATCTCATTTAATACGCGTAACAATCGTTGGAACACTTAGAACAAAGAAATTTAAGTTGAGTCATCACTTTATGGATTCAACAGAATATGCAGATTTATTAAATCACTATGCAGGTATCAAATCATACTTTTCTTCTGAATTTAAATATAAGACAGATAAATTAGATGAAACTTTTGCCTCTCTAGAAGAGTTTGCAGACTTTGTTATAAGTTCAGGTAAGCAAGGCGCATATATACAACGTTATAAGGGTCTTGGAGAGATGAATCCAGATCAACTATGGGATACAACAATGAATCCAGAGTTTAGAACTCTTCTTCAAGTAAAAATTGAAGATACTGTTGTTGCGGATCAAGTTTTTTCTGTTCTTATGGGTGATCAAGTTGAACCAAGACGAGAATTTGTTGAGAAAAATGCCTTAAATGTTAAAAACTTAGATATATAATTTTAGGAATAAAATATGAGCGATGAAAACAATACAGACGATCATAACCACGGTTCAATAGCACCCCTACTCATTCAAGATGAAATGAGAGAATGTTATTTAGATTATGCTATGAGTGTAATCGTTGGACGTGCACTTCCAGACGTTAGAGATGGATTAAAGCCAGTTCACAGACGTGTTCTGTATGCCATGTATATGCTTAATAATTATCATAATAAGCCCTTCTTAAAGTCAGCAAGAGTTGTTGGTGATGTTATTGGTAAATATCATCCTCATGGAGACTCATCTGTATATCAAGCAATAGTTAGACTTGCGCAAAGTTTTTCTATGCGATACCCGGTTATTGATGGCCAAGGAAATTTTGGTTCAATTGACGGAGATAACGCTGCGGCAATGAGATATACAGAAGTAAGAATGAAAAAGCTTGCCGAAGAAATGCTTAAAGATATTGAAAAAGAAACAGTTGAATGGCAGCCAAACTATGATGATTCCTTAAGTGAACCAACAGTACTTCCATCAAAGGTTCCTACTCTACTAGTAAATGGATCAGCAGGTATTGCAGTCGGTATGGCCACAAATATACCTCCTCATAACATGACTGAGATTACAAACGGCTTACTTGCAACTTTAGATAATCCTGAAATTACGATAGACGAATTAATGCAAATTATTCCCGGACCTGATTTTCCCACAGCAGGATCTATCCAGGGAACAAGTGGAATAAAATCTGCTTATCATACAGGTAAAGGTATTATTCAAGTACGTGCAAAAGCGGAAATAGAAATACATGGAAAACAAGAGCGTGAAAGAATTATCGTTACAGAAATTCCATATCAAGTAAATAAAGCTAAGCTTATAGAAAAAATTGCTAAACTTGCATCTGATAAAGATCTTACAGGTATCTCAGACATTAGAGATGAATCTAATAAACTAGGTATGAGAATATCAATTGATATTAAGCGTGGAGAACCAGCAAATATAATTTTAAATAAATTATATAAAATGACACAGATGCAGGTTTCTTTTGGAATAATTTTCTTATCTATTAAAAATGGTCAACCGAAAGTAATGAACATTAAAGAGCAGCTTGAATGTTTCATTGAGCATAGACGTGAAATAGTTATTAGAAGAACTATATATGAACTTAAAAAAGCAAAGGCGAGAGCTCATATTTTAGAAGGTCTCAAAATAGCAGTTGAAAATATTGACGAAATTGTTGATATGATTAAAAAGTCTGAAGGACCAGCTCAGGCTAAAGAAAAACTAATTGCCTTTTATGAATTATCTGATATTCAAGCACAAGCTATATTAGATATGAGATTACAAAGATTAACAGGTCTTGAAAGAGATAAAATTATTGCTGATTACGAAGCAATAATGAAAGAGATCGTTAGGTTACAGGGAATTTTAGATTCAGAAAATGAAATTAAAATAATTCTAGGAACTGAGCTCAGAGAAATACTAGAAAACTTTGGAGATGAGCGTAGAACTGAAATTGTTGCAGTCTCTGATGAAATATTTATTGAAGATTTAATTAAGAATGAAGAAGTAATTGTGACAATTACACATAAAGGCTACTTGAAAAGAATGCCGACAGATACTTACAAATCACAAAAAAGAGGTGGTAAAGGTGTTAAGGGTGCTTCGGATGATGATGACTTCTTTACATCAATATTCACAGCAGAGACACATGATAAGTTAATGTTCTTCACAAATACTGGGACCGTATTTACCCTTAAAGTTTATGAAATACCTGAAGGTACTAGAACTGCCAAAGGTAGAAATATTGTTAACCTACTTCCACTTAAACCAGGAGAAAAGGTAACTGAAATTATTCCAGTACCAAAAACATTTGAAGACCTATACTTAGTTATTGCAACTGAGAAAGGTCTTGTGAAGAAAACAAAGTTTGATGAATATAAAAATGTTAAACAATCTGGAATAAGAGCGATTAAAATTAATGAAGGTGATGCTGTACTAGGTGTACGAATTACTGATGGGAAGAAAGACATATTAATTTGTGCTGATTCTGGTAAAATTATACGTTTTGCTGAGTCTGACTGTCGTCCAATGGGTAGAGTATCTCAGGGTGTTAAAGCAATTTCTTTAACAGATGAAGAAAGAGCAATTGGAATGGCGATTATTGATGATGGAATGGAACTTCTATCAGTAACTTCAAAAGGTTACGGTAAGAGGTCTCAAACTTCTGAGTATAGAAAACAGTCTCGTGGTGGTAAAGGTATTATCGCAATGAAATTAACTGATAAAACAGGGAATTTAGCGCAGATTAAGCCAGTAAGTGAAGCAGATGATCTAATGATTATTACAAATAATGGTCAGGTTATTAGAACAAAAATTGCTGGTATCTCACTTCTAGGAAGAAATACTCAAGGGGTTAGATTAATTAATCTAAAAGATGGCGAAGCTGTTGTTGCTGTTGAAAAGATGGCTGAGTCTGACGTTGAAGATGACGGTGAAAACGAATAATCTTCTTTTAATAATATTACTATACTTGCTTACAGGCTGTGGATTTTCTTCCGGCCTGTATCAAGATATAATTAGTGCTCATAACCATATAAATGAACAAAAATATTCTGAAGCCGCAGAAATCTATGAAAAAATTCTGATCAAAAAACCATCAAAAAATATAAGAATTAAGATAAATTTTCAACTTGGTGAAATATATTCAATTTATTTAGGTAATTATAAGAAGAGTATTAAACACTTTGAAACAATTGTTAATGATTCAAACGAACCGCTTTGGCAGGTAAAATCTCTTGAAAAAATTGGCGAAATATATTTTGAAAATTTAAATCAATATGAAAAATCAAAGGCCATATTTTATAAGTTAAAAAACTTTGTGCCGCCGCTTAAAAAGCAGGCTCAGTATACCTATAAGTACGCCTTAAGCGTTTTAAATAATAAAGAATACCAAGAAGCCATAAAAGAACTTGATGCTGTTATTAGGTTAAATAACAAAGAATTTTCAGTACTGGCATACTATTATAAAGGTTTAGCCTACTATTATAAAAGAGATTGGGAAAATGCTATTTCGCAGTGGAATGAATATTTGAGACGTGAAACAAGAGCCGACAAAATAACAGATACAAAATTTTTAATAGCGAATGCCTATGAGAGTTCCGAAAAACTTAAAGAAGCATACGACTATTATTATTCAATACTTGGTGAATATCCAAATCCAGATGTAATAAGGAATAGGTTAAATACTCTATATGAGCGACGAGTCTCGAGAAAAAGATAAGAAATCAAATATCATAAAGGCTATGGGACTTGCTGTTGGATTGCCTTCAAGTATTCTTGGAGTATTTGCACTTATATATATGCTTAGTAAGAAAGGCTATATTAGTGAGGTAACAGGCCTAGTTATTATTTTAGTTATAATTATTTACACATTCACCCTGATGATTCGCTATGCTATTAAAAAACAAGATTAAGATTAAATGGTACTTGATAGGTACAGCTATTAATTACTTTCTATTTAACTATTATATTAATGATCCGGTCTTAATGTTTATATTTATTGCAGGAATAATACTCAACCAAATATTCTTGATGAGATTCGGACTATATGCGTTAGGAATTGAAGTTAATACAACATATATACCAACGGCAATATACGGTGCGCTTAAACTTCTTATCATTATAGCGGCATTTTATTATGCATCACGCAATTCATTAAACAAAGAGTTATTTTGGGTTGGAATTTACATATTTCAATTGATTATCTTTAGTTTAAGTATTAAAACAACTGTGAAAAAAAATTAAAGGATTTAAATGAAAATACTAAGTACGATTACTTTATTAGGTGTTTCTAATTCAGCACTTGCGGCTGGTGGGTTTACTTGGCTATCTGGATTTTCTCAAAAAGTTAACCTTGCTGAACATACGGTTACATTTTTACTAACATCAATTATTTTTATACTTGGTGGACTAGTCTATAGATTCAAAACGAGTAATGTAGACGAAAGTCTTGTGCCAGACAAAGGCATATCTTTTAGAAATATTATAGAAGCAATAAGTGAGTTCTTTTATAACCTAGCAAAAGAAACAATGGGTAAAGGGCCAGCTAAAACCTACTACCCTCTAATAATTTTTTATTTCGGTTTTATATTTTTAAATAACATAATTGGATTAATTCCTGGATTCTTACCTCCTACAGAAAATTTTAATACTGGTTTGGCCTTAGGTTTATTTATATTTTTATATTATAACGGTCAGGGAATAAAGGTTCAGGGTCTTTGGGGACATATTAAACACTTTATGGGACCAATGATTTACATGGCACCACTAATTTTTGTTTTAGAAGTAATTTCACATGCTATGAGACCACTTACTTTAGGATTAAGAATTAGAGGGAATATGTTAGGAGATCATACTGTTCTTGCTATCTTTACTGATCTAGTTCCATACATCGTGCCTATTCCATTTTATTGTCTAGGTATCTTTGTTTGTTTTATGCAAGCATTCGTATTCACATTATTAACAATGATATATATCGCTATGGCCGTAGAAACTCACGATCATGAAGAACACGCGCACTAGTATAATTTTTTAAGGAGATTTAAAATGGAAACAGAAACAGCAACAGCAGCAGCACAAGGTTACATCGCAATTGCAGCAGCAATCGCAATCGGATTAGCAGCACTTGGTGGAACAATGGCTCAAGGTAAAGCAGCGTCAGCAGCTCTTGAAGGTATTGCAAGAAACCCAGAAGCTCAAGGTAAAATCTTTACACCAATGATTCTTGGTATGGCACTTATCGAGTCACTAGTAATTCTAGCATTCGTTATTGCATTCATGATTCAAGGTAAAATTTAATTATTAATTAGTTTTAGAAATAATTAAAAAAGAAGAGCCTCACAAATTGTGAGGCTTTTCTTTTTGAAAAAAATAAAGATTATAAGTTATTAACGATATAGTAATTTAGTGATTCTTTTGAAAACCAGGCAGAAATAATTGATTGAGATCTGGTTTGAAATAATTGGTTATAAATAAGCGGCTTCTTCTTAAGGAAGTCAGCAGACTCAGCAAGCTCTCTTTTAACAACATAGAAGACATGAACTGTACCATCTTTAACGATGGCCTTTGTAAAAGTATTATCAGTAGTATTTTTAAGCGCTTTAGCGAAAACTGTTGGCAGATCATCTGCTGCAAGAGTCCCTAGGTCACTAGTTGCTAGAGAACTATATATAGAAGGAATGTTACCAGACTTCTTGTACTCTTTTAGTATTCCAGGGAATCTTTTAAGATCACTATCTAATATTTTAGACTTGCTTATAGTAAAGCCAACAATTTTATACTTAAAAGATAAAGCCTTTGAGTTCTTGGTAGCAAACTTCGTAATATAGAAATTTTTTAATTCCTGATCTGTAATTGTAACCAAGGGAGAAATAATTCTAGAGTTAAATATATTGAACTCCATTGCCTCTCGAATAAGCTCAAAGTACTCATTGAAACTTACACTTTTAGACTTTAAGAAGGAGTGAAGCTCAGTTCTATTAAGTCCAAGGTTTTTTTCAGTGTCTGTTATTCTAGACTCAACAGAGTCATCGGATATAACAAAACCTAATTCAGCAAGCTTATCTTTAATAATAAAGTTATTTTGTAGTAAGTGAAGAATATCTGACTTTGTATAAGATTTTTTAGTATAAATAAATGGTGCAATTTCAGCTCTAAACTTAAGTGTTCCTCTTACTCTGTTAATTTCTGATAAAGTGAAGACATTATCATTAATAACACCTGCAATTTTATCTATAAGTTTTGCATGAGAAGATAGAGAGCCTAAAATTAAAGCCAATAGTAAAATATTTTTCATAATTAAAACTTTAAGTGTTCTTTATTGATTTTAATTTTTGCAGATTTTCTTTGTGCTTTGAAATAATCTTGCATAATTTTATCTCTTTTCTGGTCCCTTACAATGCTTTTGTAAAGAGTTGTGTCTATCTCAGAAAATTTCTTTATACCAGTGAGCTTAACAATATGAACCCCATACTGAGATCTAACAGGCTTAGAAATAAAGCCAATTCTTTTACCTTTAATAGCATTATAGTATTCTTTTGAAAGACGTGACCTTGGTTGAAAACCCATATCCCCACCCGTAAGCGCCGTTGTCGTTTGTCCATATTTCTTAGCAAGACCGGCAAAGTTTTTTGGATCTTTTTTAGCATCATTATAAATTTTGTTAGCTAAGTTAAGAGTTGAGCCAACTTCATCCGGAGAAGGAGTGGTTCTTAATCTTAAAAGAATTTGAGAGGACTTATACTCAGGGTACTTGTTAAAGTAATTTTTAACATCAGTATCTGTAACTTTAATTGCATTTAATTTATCAGTCAGTTGATCTGAAACATATGCATGATAAACAATATCATTCATCTTTTTTACAACTTCAGGTGTTTTATGAATCCCTTTTTTCTTTGCTGCTTGGATACCAATTGCCCTATCAAGTAACTGATTTAGAGATGATTCAAGAGTTGTCTCTTTATTAGCTTGAACAAAATTCATATTCTGTTGATGATATTGAATAAGTGTAGATTTTCTAATTGTTGTGCCATTTACTTCAGCAACAATAGGATCATTGGCAAGTACAGTTGTTGATAAAACAAAAGTCAAAACGAACAAGAGTGATTTCATAAAAATTCCTATATTTATAGTTGTTACTTTTTACTTAATTCAGCTGAAATATAAGTAGAGAATTCAAGTAAAGTGTCTATTAAAATTGTATCCTTAAAATTACAATTAATCGAGTAATCTGGATTTAATTTATATATCTTGGGACGCTGCGAAAATAAGTTTATAACTTTGTCTCGAGTGATGTGATCACTATCTAGTTTCTGTCGATCAAATTGAAGAAGTATAGACTTAGATTTAACTCTAATAGACTTTAAACATATACCTGACAAGATAACGCGGCTTTTAATAATATTTGAAAGATTTAGCAATTCTAAGGGTAGTGCTCCGTATTGATCAGTCAGAATTTCTAAGGTCTCGTTTAAATCCTCTATTACATTTGCACTTGAAAGAATCTTGTAATATTTGAGTCTAATATTCGAAGCCTCAATATATGTTTCAGGTATAAAGGCATTAAAAGGAGTTGTTATTTCTATTTCTTCATGAAGAGTAACAGGTTCCCCTTTAAGGTCGGCAACAGCTTCTCTTAAAAGCTCAGTGTAAAGTTCAAGTCCGATACTATTGATATGGCCAGATTGTTCGGCACCTAATACATCTCCAGATCCTCTAATTTCCAAATCTGTACTTGCTAGAGAAAATCCAGACCCGAGCTCTGCGTATGTTTGAATAGCTCGTAGTCTTTTCGCAGCAACTTCAGATAATTTATGTTGAGAAGGAATAACGAAATAGGCATATGCTTTTTTATCAGATCTTCCAATACGGCCTCGGAGTTGGTGCAGTTGAGATAGGCCGTAGTTATTTGCTTGATCAATTATCATAGTATTTGCGCGAGGAATATCAATACCAGATTCAATGATTGTTGTGGAAACCAAAATATCAAATTTATATTCATAAAACTCAGAAATGATACGCTCTAAGTCTCGCTCACCCATTTGTCCGTGAGCAAAAACAACACGCGCCTTTGGTACAAGTTTTCTAATCTTCGCCGTATAATTTTCAATATCATTAACCCTATTATGAACGACAAAAACTTGCCCACCCCTAGCGAGTTCTTTTTCAAGAGCCATTCTTAAGGTAGAAGCATCTTCTTTGATGACATATGTTTTTATAGACTGTCTCCTAGGTGGAGGTGTCTTTATAAGGGATAATTCTTTAATTCCAAGAAATGACTGATGCAATGTTCTTGGAATTGGTGTGGCAGTTAAAGTTAGAGAGTCAACAGTCTCACGAAGTAGTTTCAATTTCTCCTTGTGTGAAACGCCAAACCTCTGTTCTTCATCAATTATTACTAAACCCAAATCTTTAAACTTAAACTTATCAGATAAGATTTTATGAGTACCAATTAGTATATCAATTTGACCCGTTTGTAGTTTTTCGGCAATAATATTGGACTGCTTTGCAGTCTTGAAGCGTGATATAAACTCGACATTGACTGGAAAATTTTTGAATCTCTCTTTGAAGCTATTAAAATGCTGATAAGCAAGAACAGTTGTGGGGACTAAGATTGCGACTTGCTTGCAATCAACAACGGCTAAAAAACAAGCACGCATTGCAATTTCGGTTTTCCCAAAACCAACGTCTCCACAAATCAGTCTGTCCATTGGTCGTGTAGATGTCATGTCGGAGATAACATTTTCAGTTGCAGTTTTCTGGTCAGGTGTTTCTTCGTAGGGGAAAGAAAGCTCGAAGTCATTATAGTCATGACCTGGTTCAGAATATTGAAAACCCTCTCTAGAGCGTCTTTTAGCCTCAAGTTCAAGAAGATTAAAGGCAAGTTTTTTTATGGCCTGCCTTGCCTTGTTTTTGATTTGATCGAATTTATTTGTTTTCAGGTTAGCAACGGCAACTTGCGCCGCTGAAGTAGAATGTTTCTGTAGTAAGCTCATTTTATAGACAGGAACATAAACCTTGTCTTCATCCTTATAAGATAAAACAATATAATCAGAGGTAGAATTATTTAAAGATAAGGACTCTGTTCCAAGGTATTTACCAATTCCATGATCCTTATGAACAACATAATCACCAACCTCTAGGGTTGATAGTTGCTCAGCAAAAAGGTTACTATCAAGCATTTTAGATGCTTTCTTAACTTTATTAGACTTATGAGCAAAAAATAGAGAGTCGGATAAAACAATAACTTTTTCATCTTCAAGAATAAAAGAAGTAGGAATCTTTTTATGTATATATTTGATTTTCAGAAGATCAAGGTATTCCATTTTACTTTGTAGAATGAACTTAATTTCATTAAGAGTTTTTTCACTGGAATAGTAGACACAAATCTCATGATCATTTTTCTGAAAACTATTTATGATATTACTAATTGATGTAAAACGCTGTTCAAGGGATTGATTAAATAAAGGTTCTAATTCGTGAAGTAAGTATTGAAATGATTTTATTTGCTGAGCCTTATCAGTACCTAAAGAAGGTCTGTTTAACTGAAGTGAAGTTTCAGAGAAATGGCCATTAAAACTATAAATATCCTCAGGCTTAGGCTTAAATAGTCCTATGCCTTCATCTGAAAAAAGATTAAATTGTTGTGTTAAGTCATTAGTATACTCTTCAAAAGTATTAAGAGAATCATTTACAAAAATAAAGGTGAAATCTTTATCTTTTAAATAATCATGAATTGTTGCCTTATCATCAAAGAAAAATGAAAGAAATAGTGGATAATCGTCAAACAGTGATTGGTTATTGAGGTTTGAAATGATTTGTTTACGGTGTTCATATAGGTCAGACTCAGAATAGTGAACCCTCGGTATATTTTGTTTAAAGAGCTGTATACTCTGATCACTAAAAAGCGACTTGGGAGAAGAATTAATCTCGGCCTCAATGATCTCTGAGTCTCTTATAGATTTATGAGTGGAGATATCAATAGGAAAAATGGCTTCTATGATTTCATCAAAGTAGGATATTCTGATAGGGTTAGAGCCAATAGGATAAATATCCAAAATTTCGCCTTTTAGTGCGAAGGTGCCTTCCTCTTCTACCGTTAAGGTCCTAGAGTACCCACACTTAACTAAATCTTGAGCTAATTGATCGGGTGGGTAAATATTATCCTTAACAATCAGAATATTACTATTTCCAAAAAACTGTGTCGGTGGTGTATGAAGCGCTATTGCTTCATGAGTAGTCACAATTGTACTTGCAGTACCCTGTAAGATTTTTTGGAGGATACTAAACCGTTGTGTGAGGTTGGTGGTTGAAGAATTCATTGAAGAATAGATTTCAGAGCCGATCCCCGGATATAACAGTGCAGAGTCAATAAAATCTGAAAACTGATTTGCATTATCTTCTTCATTGAAAACGAATATTACTTTGTAATCCTGTTTGTCTCGTTGTGCAAAACGATGCAAGAATAACGAAGCAAGATCTTTATAATCTATATTGATAAACTGTGATCGAGATTGAAAAAGATAATTCATCAGAGTATTTTTCTCAGACATTAAAACACCTAGTAAAGTTTCCATTTGTAATAATATTAGATAATCTTATATCTGTCTCTTATACACATCTGACGC
The DNA here is from genome assembly GCA_913058265.1 of uncultured Oligoflexia bacterium. GTDB lineage: Bacteria > Bdellovibrionota > Bacteriovoracia > Bacteriovoracales > Bacteriovoracaceae. The sequence continues at coordinate 23 of CAJXPQ010000014.1, read as the reverse complement.
TGCCGACGACTCCTTACGTGTAG
>CAJXPQ010000013.1 GCA_913058265.1 uncultured Oligoflexia bacterium | reverse complement strand
GGGATAGGAAATATATTAAAAGCCCTGATTAAGTTCAGGGCTTTTTTTTTGTTTATTTTATAAAAAGTGCACTCAATAATATATAGACATCCGGCCTTATACATTTAGAATGAGGTATGCAGTCGAATAAATCTGAAAAAAATAAGAAAAATATTGTTAAGTTATCTGTGATTATCATAGTGCTAGTCGCTTGTTATTATATATTCTTAACGATTGAAGACCGTAATAAGACAGACCATTCACCGGTCTATACTAAAAAAGAATCAATTAATAATGTACTAAAGCCTGATAGAGAGAGTGATAACTTAGTAGAGACTTCATCTGTGAAAAAAGAAGAAGTAATCATACTTTCAAAAACTCAAAGTTTAAAAATACAAGAATTAAGAGCAAGTGTTAAAATTAACCTTGCTGCAGCTTATACGGGCCTAAGTGCATTCTATGCTGATGAAAAAAGATACTCGAGTGACCTTACTATTTTAGGGCTAAGTCCAAGTGATAATCCTGTTTATGTTAAATATGGTTTTTCAAATGTTTTTATACCTGAGACTCTAGTTAGATATGGAAAAACTCTGGAGGATCCAAGCTTTAATAATTCAGATGTCTTTGTAGAAAAAAAGTTAGATGGTGAAAGAAATAGGTATGAGTATGTAGAAGGGTTAGAGGGTGAAGAAGTCTCTGAGTATCTAAGATATTGTAGCGATTATTGTAAGGTATCTAAGGATCAGTTTGAGCTCTTGGGTGTTATCCCTTACCCAGACGGACTTGGAGTCGAAGCATGGACTATAAATAATAAGAAAGTATTGAAAAAAGTTTATGGTGCTGCTCCTTAAAGATGCAAATGTGTATCTACCCATTCTAGGGAAGAACAGATACAATATAGTGAATTATGAGAAAAGATGAATATTTAATTTTATTTAAAAGGCTCTTGCTGGGGCTCCTATTTTACCCGTTAGTTCGGATGGTCTTTTATTTTTGTAATTTAGACTATTTCTCTGGAATTGATTTAATCGATATAATCTCTGCGTTGGTCTATGGGCTCCGTTTTGACCTATCAACTCTTCTTGTTGTAAACGCACCATTTATTATTTTATCAGTAATACCATTTCGCAGATCTGGCGTTTATAATTTCCTATTGAAGATACTATTCATAATTCCAAATATAATTGCATTAATCATAAATATTGTAGACCTTGAGTTCTTTTCATTTCTTGGAAAGAAAATGACTGTTGATATCTTAGAGATGGGAAATGATATTAGTGATCAGTTTGTTCAGCTTTCTCTGTACTATTGGTACTTGTCGGTACCTGCTGTTTTACTCATTTTAATTTTATGGAAACTCTATCCAACTCTTAAATCATCTATAATGTATGAGAGGGAATTGGGGCTTTCGAAGACTCTACCTTTAGCTTTATTAATTATTGTAATGACGTTTATTGGAATTAGAGGTGGTGTTCAACTTAGAAGTATAAGTTCTAAGGAAGCTTTTGTTTTTGAACGCTATGAATTAGGTAACCTTGCCATTAATTCTACTTACACAATGATCAGGTCAATTGGACAGAAAGGACTCATTAAAGTCTCTTATTTTGAGAGCGATGAACTTGCAGTAAATGAACTCAAGAAGATTAGAGACTACTCAGTTGCTAATGTGGGGAGTAGGCACAGGCATAGCAGACAAAATATTATGCTGATAATTGTAGAGAGTCTGTCGCAAGAATATATCGAAAATGGGTATGCCCCGTTCTTTAATAAACTTGCAAGTCAAAGTCTCTATTATAATACGAATTTTGCAAATGGAAGAAGGTCTCTTGAAGCTTTGCCATCGATACTTTCAGGAGTTCCTTCATTAATTGGAAAACCCATTTATCAAACTCAGTATCAATCAAATAAGTTTTATGGACTTCCAAAGCTATTAAAGAATGAAGGATACTCGACATCTTTCTTTCATGGTGGAAAGAAAGGAACCATGGACTTTGATGCTTATACTAAATCAATTGGAGTTGATCATTACTATGCACTTGAGGACTACCCTGATCAAAATCATTATGATGGGCATTGGGGAGTTTATGATCATTACTATCTAAATTATGTTGCTGATATGACAGATAAAGTCTCCATGCCTTTTTTTAGTACGATCTTCACTTTAAGTTCTCATCAGCCTTACTCAATACCTACAAGTATTGACCGATCTTTTGCACCTGGTACTTTGGAGATACATAAATCTATTCGTTATGTAGATTATTCACTAGAACAATTTTTTGAGAAAATAAAGTTGAAGTCTTGGTATGAGGACACTTTGTTCATTATTACAGCAGACCATACACAAAAACTGGAAAGTGATAATTATAAAAATGCACTTGGAAGGTATCGAGTGCCTCTACTGCTTTATCATCCAAAGATAGATTTACGAGAGTATAAGAAAGAAAGAGTCACCCAGCATATTGATATTTTGCCGTCAGTCTTAGATTTTTTAGGTGTTGAGAATAGTCAGCCACTAAAGTATGGAACAAGTATTTTTAATGAAGATCAAGGGCGTATGTTGAACTTCATCTCCGGAAACTATCTTTTTTATAGTGCTCCATACTTTCTTCAGTTTGATGGTGAGAAGGCGCAAGTATATGAGGTTAGTGGTGATATGAGTCAATTTTCACTCGTAGAGGATCAGGATGGATTTGAAAGGCTCATTTCAGAGCTAAAGGCCTATATTCAGCTGACAAATAATGGTCTTAAGAATAATAATCTATACTCAATACAGAGGTAAGTTCCAGTAAATTTGTAAGCGCAATGCAACTTGTCAGTTTTCATCTGTGAAGATAGGATGAGTCGTTCAAATACCCAGAATTAAAGAAGGAACTGATGGATATTATAGGTAATCAAATTGATACTACAGCAGTCGAATATACAGAGAATGAAGACTTTCATTTAGGCTTAAGGGAAGAACTTAGGGCCAAGATTAGAAAGGTCAACCTCGGTGGTGGTGAGAAGTATGTTGAAAAACATAGATCTAGAAATAAATTTCTTGCAAGAGAAAGAATTCAAAAGATATTAGATGATGGATCTGATTTTTTAGAGTTGTCTGCATTGGCCGCCAATGATGTCTATGAGGGTGATATCCCTAGTGCTGGTGTTATAACTGGTATTGGAAAAGTCTGTGGTATTGAGTGCATGTTTGTTGCTAACGATGCAACTGTTAAGGGGGGAACTTATTTTCCATTAACTGTTAAAAAACATCTTAGGGCACAAGAAATTGCTATGAAGAATAAGCTGCCTTGTATTTACCTTGTGGACTCCGGTGGAGCATTCTTGCCAATGCAGGATGAGGTTTTTCCAGATAGAGATCACTTTGGTCGAATCTTTTTTAATCAAGCACAAATGAGTGCTAAAGGTATCCCACAGATAGCTGTTGTTCTTGGATCTTGTACTGCTGGTGGAGCGTATGTTCCTGCCATGAGTGATGAGACTATAATTGTAAAAGATAATGGTACTATTTTTCTTGGAGGGCCGCCTTTAGTAAAGGCTGCCACTGGAGAGATTGTAACAGCTGAAGAACTCGGTGGAGCGGATGTTCATACGAGACTTTCAGGAGTTGCTGATCACTTTGCTGAAGATGAAGAAGATGCTTTAGCATTAACTCGAAATATTATTGAGAACTTAAACTTTAAATCTAATACTATTGAAAAAAATATCGGAAGAGCAATCCCACCTCTTTATGGACCTGATGAAATCTTTGGAATCTTACCTAAGGATACAAGGAAGCCTTTCGATGTCAGAGAAATTATCGCACGAATGGTAGATCAGTCAGAGTTTCATGAATTTAAGAAACGTTATGGTGAGACACTCGTTTGTGGCTTTGCGGAAATTGAAGGCTATAAAGTAGGTATACTTGCAAATAACGGTATTCTGTTTTCAGAGAGTGCAGTCAAAGGTGCTCACTTTATTGAACTTTGTTGTCAGAGAAAAATTTCACTTGTTTTCTTGCAAAATATTACAGGCTTTATGGTTGGTAAAAAATATGAGCAAGAGGGAATTGCTAAACATGGTGCAAAGTTAGTTACTGCAGTTTCAACAGCAAATGTTCCTAAGTTCACAGTTGTTATTGGGGGATCTTTTGGAGCTGGTAACTATGGTATGTGTGGTAGGGCCTATGATCCGAGATTCCTTTGGATGTGGCCTAATGCCAAGATCTCAGTCATGGGTGGTGAACAGGCAGCAGGTGTATTAACAACTGTACGACAGGACGGATTAAAATATAAAGGCAAGGAGCAGATGACTGCGAAAGAAGTTGCAGCTTTTGAAAAGCCTATCTTAGATAAATATGAGAAAGAGGGAAGTGCTTATTATAGTACTGCTCGAATATGGGATGATGGAATTATTGAGCCAGACCAAACGAGAACTATTTTAGGTCAAGCATTGGCCATATCTCACAATGAAGAATACGCCGACACGAAGTTTGGTGTATTTAGAATGTAGTTTAAGGAATTGCATGAGCGAATTTATTCAAACGACATTAGATGATAGGGGCGTCTTCGAAGTGCGCCTAAATCGTCCCGAAGTACACAATGCTTTTAATGATCAACTGATTAGTGACCTAACCGAGGTTTTTACAAAAGCAAGTGTAGATAATGATGTCAGAATTATTGTCTTAACGGGAACAGGTAAATCTTTTTGTGCCGGTGCCGATTTAAACTGGATGAAGTCTATGAAGGACTACTCGGAATCAGAAAACTTTGAAGATTCGCTAAAGTTATCTCTTCTTTTTAAAACAATAAATGAATGTCAAAAAGTCGTTGTTGGTAAGATTAACGGACATGCTCTCGGAGGCGGAGTTGGTCTTGTGTCTGTTTGTGATTTTGTTATCACTCACGATAAAGCTAAGTTTGGTTTTACAGAAACGAGACTGGGGCTGATTCCAGCAGTCATTTCGCCATTTTGTATTAATAAAATTGGTGAGTCCAATGCAAGAGCATGGTTTTTATCAGGAGAGCGATTTGATGCCCGAAAAGCAGAGTCCATAGGCCTCGTTCATAGTGTGGTTGAGCTTGAGTCTTTTGAGGTAAAAACTTCAGAAGTGATTGATTCCCATCTTATGGCCGCAAGAGATGCTGCTTCACAAGCTAAAGAATTAATATCTCAGGTTATAAAGTTAGATAATAAAGCAGTAGAAGATTATACATGTAAAGCAATTGCATACAAAAGAATTAGTGATGAAGGGCAAGAAGGAATGAATGCTCTCTTAGAAAAAAGAAAACCAAATTGGATAAAAAAATGATTAATAAAATACTGATAGCAAACCGTGGTGAAATAGCTTTAAGAGTCATTAAAACATGTAAGCGTTTAGGAATTGAGACAGTTACGCTTTATGCCACTGATGATGCAAATCTTCCTCACGCGTCCGCAGGTGATGAAAATATTCACTTAGGACGAGGGCCTTTATCAAATACATATTTAGATCAAGATAAAATAATAAAAATCGCACTCGATACTGGCGCTAATGCTATTCATCCTGGTTATGGCTTTCTTTCTGAAAATACAGAGTTTTGTAAGAAGGTTGCAGCTAATGGACTTATTTTTATAGGCCCAAGCGTTGATGCTATAGAGCTTATGGGTGATAAAAAAGAATCTAAAGTTAAAATGGAAACACTCAAGATACCTTTAGTTCCCGGCTACCATGGAGAGAATCAAGAACCAGCACTATTATTTGAAGAAGCAAAAAAAATTGGTTTTCCTGTTCTTATTAAGGCAACAGCTGGTGGTGGTGGAAAAGGAATGCGAATTGTAAATAATGAAGGTGAGTTTTCAGATGCCTTGAGTGCTTCTAAAAGAGAGGCGATGAATGCATTCTCAAATGATAAAGTTTTATTAGAGAAATATATAATTAATCCACGACATATTGAAGTTCAACTCGTAAGTGACGGTAAGGGAAATCATTTTCATTTCTTTGAAAGAGAATGTTCTATTCAAAGACGTTATCAGAAAGTCATAGAAGAAACTCCATCTGTGGCAATCTCTGAAGAGCAGAGAATGGATATGTGTCAGACGGCAGTTGATATCGCTAAAGGAATTGACTATGTCGGCGCTGGAACAATTGAATATATTTTAGCTCCTGACGATAACTTTTACTTTTTAGAAATGAATACAAGACTTCAAGTCGAGCATCCAGTGACAGAGCTTGTTACTGGCTTTGATCTTGTGGAGTTGCAAATTATTGCTGCCTCTGGGAAGGCTTTTGATTTTAGTCAAGATGATATCTCTCAAGAAGGGCATGCTATCGAATGCCGGGTTTATGCTGAAGATCCAGATAATGATTTTTTACCGACATCTGGCCGAATCCAATTTGTTCAGGCAAATAGTAAAAAAGACTACCGACTTGATTGTGGTTATAAAAATGGAAACAGAATCTCTACCTCATATGATCCTATGCTCGCAAAAGTGATTGTTTGGGAGTCGGAGCGTATGACTGCGATTGATTCCATGCAAGAGGCACTTAATGATGTTGTTTTTGCTGGAGCTAAAACAAATAGAGACTATTTAAAGCGTATTCTTGATCATGAAAACTTTGAGACAGGTGATATCCACACTCATTTTATTGAACAGGAAAAGCAAAGCCTGAAAAAAATGGAGTTATCTGCATGGGATAGCTCTAAGATTATAGCAGCTGCACTTGGTTTTAGTGGCATGAGTACTCAAAATATTTGGGGATATAATTTTAAGGCAACAGAAAAAAATATATTCATAGACGATGTCGAACATAATATTTTGATGACTGAGTTTAACCAAGATCGAATTTCATTTGTTTTTGAAAATGTTGATTACGAGTACAGGGTTTTAGCGGCAGAAAATAACTCAATTACACTCCAAAGTGAAGATGGAGAATTTTTAGAAGCTTTTGGTGTTGTATTCGATGCAACTAAAAAAATGCAGCTCTTTGTTAATAATAAAGAAGTATTTGTGCAGGTTAAAGAGAAAGTCGAAACTAAGAGCTCTTCTCTAAGTATCTCTGAGGGGGGACTTCTAAGTCCTATGCCAGGAAAGATATTTAAGATCCATCTTCAGGCAGGTTCAAGTGTTAAAGAGGGTGAGCCTGTACTTATTGTTGAAGCTATGAAAATGGAACATACGATACGATCACCTCGTGATGGTATTATTAAAGAAATTTTTTATAAAGAAGGAGACCAGGTTCAAGGTGGTGTCATTCTTTGTGAAATAGAGTAGGAAGGACTTGTGTTTAAAAAACTAGCTAATGAAGTTAAAATAATTGAAGTTGGTCCAAGAGATGGACTTCAAAATGAAAGTGTAAGTATCTCTTTGGAGGATAAGCTTCGTTATATTGAGTTACTAGCAAAATCAGGTCTACAGGTAATCGAGGCGACTAGCTTCGTACGAACAGATAAGATCCCACAAATGGCCGACGCTGAAGGTTTGTTTGCAAAACTAAAAATGAAAGATTTTTTTGATCGAATTGATCTTCCTTGTCTTGTTCCAAATATGAAAGGATATGAACTTGCATCCAATGTAGGAGTTAAAGAGATTAGTCTTTTCTCTGCAACAAGTGATGAATTCACTAAGAAAAATATTAATTGTACTATTGATGAAAGCTTTCAAAGAATGAAGCCTGTCGCTGATCAAGCAAAACTAGATGGTGTTAAGATTCGTGGCTATATTTCAACAGCATTTGGTTGCCCATATGCAGGAGAAGTGAGTGCTGGTAAATTGGCGAAAGTGATTGAAAGATTTATGGAGTTAGGTGTTTATGAAGTTTCAATCGGAGATACCATTGGAATTGGAACACCTTCACAAGTAAATGAATACATTCAAGACATAAAATCGGTTATTGCTTTAGATCAAGTTGCTATGCACTTTCATGATACTAGAGGTATGGCACTTGCTAACGTCCTTGTCTCTATTGAGAATGGTATCTCATCCTTTGACTCATCTTCTGGTGGATTAGGTGGCTGCCCTTATGCAAATGGAGCTACCGGAAATATTGCGACAGAAGATCTTCTTTATCTTCTAAATTCTTTGGGAGTGAAGACAGGAGTTGACTTAAATCAAGTTGTTGAAGCTTCAAAATTTATTCTAGAAAAAGTAAATAAAACAAGTCCATCTAAATACTTTCAAACACTAACTAAGTAGGAAATATGTCTTATCAAGATACTTCAATGCTAAAGCTAAAACATGTTGATCAAACACTTTGGTTGACTCTAAATCGTCCAGACAGTAGTAATGCTTTTACGGTTGAAATGATAGAAGAGTTGGTCTTAACTCTTTATAAGGCAGATCAGGATAATAGTGTCGGTGTTATTGTTGTCACTGGTGCTGGAAAACATTTTTGTGCTGGTGGTGATGTCAAAGATATGCAAAATAAAATGGGAATGTTTGCAGGGGATCCAAACGAATTGAGAGAAAGATATAAAAGAGGTATTCAAAAAATACCTCTTTGTATGAACTCACTTAGTACACCTGTTATTGCCATGATAAATGGAGCAGCAATTGGGGCAGGATTAGATCTCGCCTGTATGTGTGATATTCGTATCTCTTCTGAGAATGCAAAGTTTGGCGAAACATTTGGAAAGTTAGGATTAGTTCCTGGAGATGGTGGAACCTATTTTCTACAAAGAATTGTTGGTTTTGCTAAAGCGATGGAACTAACATTAACTTGCGATATCATAGGGGCAGATGAGGCAAAAAATATTGGACTAGTGAACTATGTCGTCGGGGCAGATAAGTTAGTGAGTACTACTCAGTCTTTTTTAGACAAAGTTAATTCAAATGCGCCGATAGCGATACAGATGGCGAAGAGAGCAATCACTCATGCTTATAATAACGATTTAGCTTCTAACTTAGACTTACTTTCAGCGTACCAAGGAATTACTCAAAGGACATCGGACCACTTTCACAGTGTTGATAATGTCTTTAATAAAAACAAAAATAGTTTTCAACATAAATAATCCTTAAAGTTTTTTACATTTAATTTTGACATTCATCATCATTTTTTTAACAATAAAATATACCAAAAAAAAATGAAGGATTTGAGTGGCCAGACTGTGCATCTTTTTAAGTTTAATAAGCCTAATAAGTTGTTCTTCTATTTCATTTAGTTCAAATCAAAAATCTTCTTTATCTTTTGATCTTAGAGAAGGTCAGAGTAAGGAAGTTTCATATGAAGTAAGTAAGCCTTTCTTTATGTGGGGGCTTGTGCCAGAGAATCAAGTTGTTTCTATTGATGATAGATTTAATGAAGAGGGTTTTAATAATGTCTCTGATATTAATATTAAAGAAATTGAAACAAAGACTAAGGTTGCCTGGATGTTACTTACTTTAGGCATGTATTATCCAGTTACATATACTATTTCAGGTAGAGTGAATTGATATAGGTATCCAAGGAAGGATGCTTCATGGCCACGGATGGCCATCTTTTAATCATCAAGCGATTTCAATAAATCATTAAAAAAATCAGACTTATATTCACTCTCTTCTTCTTCAGTCATATGTGAAAATGAATTTCTATCTTGCTCATTAAAAAAATCTTCATGACCGACTAGAAAGCGACTCTTATGGCGCTTATTATCTCGACCGTAAATCGTACGCATTTGAGCATACGTCATAATGAGTTTTCTTTTTGCTCTTGTGATGCCTACGTAACAAAGTCTTCTTTCTTCATCTATGTCACCTCCCTCTTTAATAACATTCTTGTGGGGGAGAAGCTCTTCTTCCATACCTACCAAGAAGCAGGTATCAAATTCGAGGCCTTTAGATGAGTGAAGAGTCATTAATTTAACTTCATTTTTTATGGCACCATCTTCATCTTTTTGATTATCTTGATTATCAGCAAGGAGTAGCCTCTCGATATAAGTTTGAAGGTTTGCTTCTTCTTTAAAGCGGTCTACAAAGCGATCAGTCGAAAGGAGAAAGCTTCTGACATCATCTTTTTTTCTCGCAGCGATCTTGGGGGAATCATATGATTTACCAATAAATTCATAGTAGTTTATTTCATCAATTAGTGAACCCAGTGCCTGGGTTAAAGTCATCGTATTGAAGTGTGAGTTGTATTTTTTTACAAGAGCTATAAAGTCTTGAAGTGCCTTTGCCTTTTTAGAATCTTCTTGTAGTGATTCAACTTCGATGGCTTCAAAGAGAGTACAATGTCTTTCTTTTGCGACATCAAGGTACTTTTGCAGTGTTTTTGTTCCAACTCCACGTTGAGGTATATTTAAAATTCTTCTAAGGCTTAATTCATCTTTATTATTATAAATCACAGAAAGGTAAGCAATAAGATCTTTAATTTCTTTCTTTTCATAAAATTTTTGTCCGCCAATAATATCATAAGGAACTTGAGATAGTCTTAGCTGATCCTCTAGTGGAGGAATTTGAGTTTTACTTCGGTAAAGGACCGCTACCTCACCAAGAAACTTTCCAGCCTTTTGTATTTTTACGATTTCATCTACAACGATTTGAGCTTCATGATCACCATTTGCAGCTGCCCAAAGGTAGGGGATAGGGCCATCGGTACGATCTGTACGCATGGTCTTCTCTTTTCTTTTCTTATTCTCTTTTATGACAGAGTTTGCTAGGTTTAATATTTTCTCCGTTGATCTATAGTTCTGTTCAAGCTTTATAACTTTTGTATTTTCATAGAGACGCTCAAAATTTAGAATATTGGTAATGTCTGCACCTCTAAAGGCATAAATCGACTGGTCATCATCACCAACGACACAAACATTATTATGACAAGAAGTTAAACCTTTGATCATTTCAAATTGAAGTCCGTTGGTATCTTGATACTCATCAATCATTATATATTTGAAACGCTCTGAATACTTTTTTGCGATATCTGGTTTTGCTTGAAATAATTTTACACAGAGGAAGAGAATGTCATCAAAGTCTACAGCATTATAGAAATGTAATTTATCTTGATAATAATGATACACGTATTCAGTGGCTTCATCGTAGGCATTTTCAGGGTCATAAAACTCTGTGTGTTTGAATTCATCTGCAGAGATACCATTATTTTTAAGTAAGCCTATCTTACTGGCTATAGTTTGCTTATCAAAAGCTTCTTTTCCTAGCCGGATTGTTTTAAGTGCTTCTCTGATAATCGACATCTGATCAGCTTGTGTGTAAATGGCAAAGTTCTTAGAATATCCAATATGGTGAATATCCTCTCTTAGTATTTTGATACCTAGGGAGTGATAGGTTGAAAGGGTTATTCCTCTTTTCTTTCTTGAGCCAAGTAGCTTAGATACCCTTTCATGCATCTCCATAGCAGCTTTATTTGTGAAACTTACTGCTAAGATCTCTTTAGGATTGATACGAAGGTTATCAATCATATGACCAATTCTATATGTTAGTGTCCGAGTTTTTCCAGAACCTGCTCCAGCAAGGATCAACACAGGTCCAGTAATGGTTTCTGCAGCACTTCTTTGCTCTGGGTTGAGTTCACTAAGGTCGATCATGGAGATAATGTATGTTTTGCTGGAGGACTAGTAAAGTAAAAGCACCTCAAAGCTGTGATCTTTTTGAGACAATACGCTGTTTTTTTAGTAGATTATTAGTGAAATAACTTAATGCACAAGGCTAGCTAATATGAAGTATTTAATCACATCTGCACTCCCATACGCCAATGGGCCTATTCACTTTGGCCATATTGCCGGTGTTTACTTGCCTGCAGATATTTACACCAAACATCTTAAGCTTAAAGGTGAGAACTGTATCCATATTAGCGGGTCTGACGAGCACGGTGTAGCAATTATGCAAAATGCGCAGAAAGCTAACATTAGTTATCAAGAATACGTTAATAAGTGGAATCAAGAACATCTCGATGTCTTTACTAAGTATGGAATAGAGTTTGATTTTTTCGGCCAAACATCTGCTGAGTATCATAAAGAAGAAGTTCTTGAGTGGTTTAAGGATCTAAATGATAAGGGCTTTATAGAGAAGAAGGCTGAAGAGCAACTTCAGTGTCAAGATTGTCATCATTATCTTCCTGATAGATATGTTGAAGGAACTTGCTATGTTTGTGGCCACGAAGAAGCACGGGGGGATGAATGTCCGAAGTGTGGTGAGTGGATTAATGCGGTTAAACTAATTGATCCAGTTTGTAAGTTTTGTGAATCTAAAAATATTGAAATTAAAGATGTTGATCAGTGGTATCTAATGTTATCTAAGTACCATAAAGAATTTCGAGAATGGTTTGAAAGTGTCAGTCCGGAGTGGCGAAAAACAGTAAATAGCTTTGTAGACTCTCTCACTAAAGAAGAGATGGTTGATAGGGCCATTACAAGAGACCTCGATTGGGGAATCGATGTTCCATTGCCAGAAGCAATAGGTAAAAAGTTATATGTTTGGTTTGATGCGCCTATTGGGTATGTTTCAAATACAAAAGAATTCTTAAAGCAATCAGGTAGTAGTGATCACTATTTAAAAGATTGGTGGCACTCAAGTGATACACAAATAACAAATTTTATTGGTAAAGATAATATTATTTTTCACGCCATAATATTTCCTATGATGAGTCTGGCTTCTGGTCGTGCACATGCTGTTAAAAATCTTCCAGCGAATCAATACGTAAACCTCGAAGGAAAGCAGTTTTCTAAATCTAAGGGATGGTATATTAAATCAGATAAGGCGGTAGAAGAATTTGGTGCAGATGCCTTACGCTATTATTTAACAACTCTAATTCCTGAAACGAATGACTCAAGTTACACATGGGAAGGGTTCGAAGCTAAAAACAATAATGAATTAGCAAATAATATAGGGAATTTTGTAAACAGATGCTTAACTTTTTTTTATAAAAATTGGCAAGAGGGAATTCCTGAAGAGCACTTTCTAAGCTTTTTTAAGACAGAACATTTTGTAGATCTACAGAAGCAGGTCAAAGAAATTAATCTCACCCTTGATAAAGTTCACATCAAAAAAGCTCTTGAGCAAATTATGCATCTCGGTCAAACAGCTAATACCTTCTTCTCTGATAGAGCTCCTTGGGCCCAGATTAAGGAAGACAATGACGCCGCAGCTGAGACTATTGCCCACTCTGCTATATACGCTATAACACTAGGTTGTTTATTTACACCTTATCTTCCAACGCTCTCTTCTAAGATTAAAGAGTACTTTGGTGAGTTATCAGTAGAGCTAGTTCGAGACATATACTCGGGTGAATTTAAATTATTAAAAGATTTTGTGCAAGATGGACTTCAATTACAGAAAAAGCCGAAAGGATTAGTTCAAAAAATTGAAAATGATCGCATTAAAGAATTAATTGAAGAGTTGAAAAATATAAAAAACTAGAGTTCTAGGCTTTTGACACCTTTTCCAGATAAATTGAGAATAGATTTTTGTTTGAATTCATATCTTGTTTTGTTCCAAGAGCGAACGAGGGACCCTGTCTGTGAATCGATTAAGGCTTCATAGCTGTAAGGGGAGCCATCAGCTTTTGTCATTTGTACAAGTACATGCTCCAAGTATCTTCCAACATTACCTCTAAATCGTATTAAAGACCTTTTGCGAGTTAATCTAATGCTTCTAGGAGCAGTGGTACCATCAAGCATTCGAGTAATATTTGACTTATAATTCTGCTGCCATTTCTTTGATACTCTATTAGAAAAAACGACTTTAGATTTTTCAGGAATCTGGCCAATAACTTGCCTGTCCTTATAAAGTTTTAGTTCTCTTGATGTCGGAACTGAAGCAATTTTTCGATAAGCTCCTGTGAATGAGTCTTGCTCTTTGTTAGTGTTTACCTTCGCGTCAGTCTTTTGCGCCTCAACAGTTTCATTCTTTTTAATTGAAGGACCTTGAGTGAGGAAGTGAAGACTAAGTATACCTACAGCAAGAAATGATACTGATAGAATTAGTGGCGAATATTTTTTTAGATTATTCTTCTTCATTAATCAATTACCGTGAATTTAAAGTTAATAACTTTATACGGATCTGAGCCGGCGTATTCAAAATCAAGCAATTCTGTGAAGTCACTTCCATCGAATGTATCAAAACAATCACTACAGTTGGAGTGACGGATTCTCATACGACACGTAAAGGTTGTTCCTGGCATAATCCACTTATTAACTTCCATCAAAACCACGTTACTTGAGTTGAACTCTGTGCTTCCTTCAAGTGTATCGACAAAGTTCTTTTGTGAGTCGATTTTTCCATAGATGGCCTGATTGGCACCAGGTAGTATTCTAATTAAACACGAATTTGGATTAAAATTTGAATTAGACATTGAAGGATTGTTCAGACAATCTTTATCTTCAAGGCTCATATTATGTCTTCTAAAGAAGTCCTGAGAAACCCACTTTGTTTCGTTATCATCACTAAATTGAACGAGGCATATTGGTTGAGGAGCATCATCTTCATACTGTGCATACACAGTCGTTCCAGATATATCGCTGTCATCAATGACATCATTTGTTTTTGTTATATGACTACAGTTACCAGAGACAGATGAGTCGTCATCACTAACGCCACCTTCAGATTCTTTTGGGAAATCATCGACGATACAAGGTGAATGAGTTGCTGTGGCCTTACCTGCACTTGAGTTTGTTGTACTGTAAACATAATTGTTAGTCGTATCATTTAGCTTCATATGATCCCAGTCGTTGGCCAAGAGTTGCACTCCACCAATTGGTGAATTGGAATCATTAAAGATATTCATTGCAAGTCCTACGACTTCGCCGGGACTGATTTTTATATTATTATTATTATACTCAACGCCTGCAATACCTTCTGTTGTCGTAACATTTTCACCTTCAAAAGTGAGATTCGCTAGAATATTACTTATTTCAGTTCTTCCATCAAAAAGGTAGAGTGAAATATCATCATCTATTTCAATAAAATCTTTTGAAACCAGAACACTATTTTTCCGATTAGCTTCAGCAACAACTTGACTCGATGCCGGTGGAACAAGGAAGTTAGTATTGTTTCCAATATTTGTTAGTTGAGCTCCTGCGAAAGAAAGGTAGTAGGTATTACTATTACCAGCTATATCAAAGGTTCCGCGATTATCATTATATGTTCTAAATAGGAGCAGGCCATACTCGTCTAGTAATTGTTCTGAAATATCTTGGGTCACCCCACCACATGTATTAGAAGTTATATGGTGAAAAATATTCTTTGCCATCGTCTGAGCAAATTTTCTGAAATTAATTGGGTTGGCAACACTTTGCCACTCGAATGAATGATCTCTATTCATATTTACAAAGAAAACATTTTCTAAATTTACAATGTTTGTTGCATACATTGAGAGGTAATCACTACCTTTCCCTGTAAGGTCCCCAAGTTCAGCAAGGGTTTCATTGATAACCATAAGTACCTGGTCTGTGGCCTCACTGTGGATGGTATCAGAACTAGATGAGCTAAATGAACAGACATCTTTCATTTTTTCAGTTAATGCAACTAAGTAATGAGTTATAATTTGACCTGAATTATGAACATCTTCTTCAACGACGTCAGCGAGTGTTGAATTGTAGTGTACAAAATTAGGGTAGGACAATCTCTCACCAGTAGCACTTGATACAAGCGCTGTGTGATTAGAGTTGTCTTCAGTGAGTGGTCGCGCATTTAGACCGAGCTTCGTAAAAGCGTAAGTTCCCATTTGTTTTCTATTCGTCATGACATAAGAGAAGTAATCAGCAATACCTTCGTTGATAGAACCGGCTTCATCGTAATCTACATAACCAAGGTCGGACTCATAAGGAATAATGTCACTATATGATGCTCCAAAATTTGTAGGATCATTACCGACCTCTGTATTTCTTTGATTAAGCATGACTTTAACTAATGAATGCCCAACCTCATGATAAATAACAGTAGGGTCTTGAACCATTCTAAAATTAACATCATCATTATTGAAGCCCATACAAATTGTTGCTTGTGCTGGATCAAAGAATGCATTCATATCTTCTAAAAAGCATTTAGCAAAAACCTTCATTGTCTGAGGTGTATCACCATCATTAAGCCAATAAGACTCCGTGGCTAAAAAATTAAATTTTGTTGCTGGTGGTATTGCTAGTGCTAAGTTAGAAAAATGCACTGTCTTGTGAGCAAAGCTTAAAGCATCGTGGAAGCGCTCAACAACTTTATTTACATGGTAGTATGTATTAACTTGGTAGAACTCATCTTCATTTTCTTCTTGAGAAAAGGCCCATGATCCATCTATAGGTGTTAGAGGAATCGTACTTGATTTCGAATCATTTAAAATCCGAAAACAGCTAGTGTCTAAATCGGTACTACTTGATGCAGTTCCTGAGGTCGATTGCGTAAAGGTACAAGAACTCTCTAGATTATTATTAAAAGTAATAAATTCTGTTTGTAAAAAACTTGTGAAATCTGCAGTAGATACATTGTCATTCCCTGTAAGTGCAGAGGGGCTATCTAGATAAACATAACCTTCTCCAATATCTGCATAGGACTGTGAGCTTCTTGTGGTTTGTGACGGTGTCTCAAGGATCTCGGTACATGATGAAATTATAAAAGTGAGTAATAGAGTTGATAGAGGTGTATAAACACTTCTTCTCAATACCTTTAAATTGTTTAAACGAATCCTTTCGCTCATTTTACCCCTTTAATTATTACTGACTAATGGCCGCAGATTGACCTAGCGCTGTGGCCAGATCCCTTGCTATATCTCCGCCACCAGCATTAATACCTTTTGAATTCACCCCAATAAGTCCTGCATTATCACAAACTGAAACCTTAACTTGGCCAAGTCTACTTCTCTCTTTATCACATGCGAGAGTAGAGGCGAGGTCTAATAAAATTTCTCGTGACTCTTCACTATCTTCTTCTAGCTGATCTTCAATGCTGTTAGGGCTTCCCATAAAGTAACATGAATTATTTATTTGATAGACTCTTGCAGCCTTATTTACAGCATCTGTCCTGATGTCTGGAGTTTCCCCTTCTGTAGTTGGAATGCCTGCCATTACTTGTGTCTCAGTTTTTAAGCCAACAATTTCTGAACACTTTTTTGCTTCTTTATTTTCACAATAACGTGAAATTTGCCTTTTAGTATCATCATCAAACTTACTAAGCTGTGAACTATTAGGTGCACAGATCTGAGTAATTGAAACTGAACCTGAGTTCTTTAAACTATTAGCAATACTTGATCCACTATCAGACTGGTTAGTATCACAGCTTACTTTTTTGATTTTTGCTATTTGTGCTCTATCGCTGGCACTCATTTGCGCGACTCCCGGGACGGCAGTGGCCAATCCAATTGCCTTTGTTAGGTCTGAACGTAAGGCGTCTACATCAACGTCTCCACCTTGATTATAGGCCATAGCTTCCATACAAGCAGAGTCAATGGTTGATTGATTATCAGCTAGGAGCTTTTCTTGATCAGCAATAGCTTGGTCAACTTGGTTGTTACGAGCTGTACATTGCCCAATTATTTCTTCCCAGTTTCTTTGTTCAGCACCATAGTTTGCTGCATATTCTGCAGAGATGGCCTTTAGTTTTGGAATTTGAGTAAGTCTTTGCTCTTCAGCTTGTTTTCTGAGGTCAGCAATCTTTTTCTTTACTTGATCTAAGTACGCTTTTGGATCTTGCATTTTAATGTTTTTAGGAAATTCATCTCCTTGAAAAATATCTTTCCCACTATTTTTATCATCACTATCATTATTTAAAGCAACATTGAATACACTTCCAATGTTTAATTGAGCATCAAGACTTCTAGCTTGAGTCTCCATGAATTTTTCAATAGCAGCAAATTCTTTCTTAAGAGTTTTCTTAAATAAATCCACTTCTTGATTATAAAATTTGATATTTTTATCTTGTTCTGTTTTTACTGTTTTAATTTCTGTTGCCGCTTTCTCTGCACAAGCAGTCATATTCGATGCACACTTAACAGCAGTTCTTAAACAAAAATTATCATTGTTTAGGTCAAGGGCACCAGCCTTTGGATCACAACTCATTGCAGTTACACCAGTTGCTCCATCAGATGAACAGGTAAGTAATTCATCAGTGATTGTATCTCTTAGTGTATTGGCAGCAGATGTTCTTGCTTGCATATAGGCAGTACCGTAAGCCTTAACATTGTCCTTAATATCTGCATAAGAGAAACCATCTTTTACTGCAACACCATATTGTGAGTGACAGTTATCTACTAACATCCCAAAGAAATCTGCTGCACGAAGGGAAGTTGAAGCAGAGAAATTTTGATCTCCAATACTAAATGATTTTCCTGGCTTCATTACATAACGAGAATAAAGACGGCTTGAGTTTTGCGCTTTTTGGATATCTTTCTTTATATCATCAATATTTTTATTTTCTTGAAATGCTTTTACTATTTTATTTGCTAATCCATTATCTGCTTCTTCACTACGCTTTTTAGATATATTTGGATGCTTGAACATTCTAGCTAGTTTTGAAGCATCTCCTCCAGTATTTGAAGAAATTAAATTATTTAAACAAGCTTTTTTCCTATCATCTTCATAATCACGTAAAGCATTATCTAAACTTCGTTTAGTATAGTCACCACTAGTAATTTTATTCATTATGAGTGAAATTTCTTTTCCCTCAAGGCTTTGATCACTTGGGTCTGCTACGATAGCAATGTTATTTTTACGTTTAAGTTCAGTCAATTCTTCTTGAACTTTTTCATCTGCAATTTTCATGGCATTTTCCATTGCCTTGCTTCCGCTGCTAACTAACTTTGATCTTGTGGCAATATCAAGCCCTTTAGTTGTAATGGCATTGCTGCTATTTTTTACTTTTTTGGCAAGCCTTGAAGCAATTGATCGAATTTCTTTGGCTATTTGCTTTTGATTTCGACCTCTATTATCTAGGAGTTCAGCTGCTGAGAGCCTTCTGTTTTTTCCTGATCCACTAGAGTCATCTACAATCGATGCAAGGTTTTTTCCAATTTCTCTTAGTCCACCAGTTGTCCCGCTAGTGTTAAAATTTTCCTTAGATAAAATAGATCCACAGATACCGCCATCACTCGCACCGAGGAATATATCAGAGAACTCTTCGTCTTTTAAGTATTCCGCAGCTCCTGGACCTCCGCCTAATATGGCCTCTGTCTTTTTAACATTTTCAAATGCTTGATCTGTATTTTCTAGTAAAGTCTTATAGATTTCTTCTAGATTATTTTGATATTTAGTCAGCTCTTCTTCTCTAGTGGTTAGCATTGTTTCAAAATCTAAGATTTTTTGATCATAACAACCTACACCTTGAGTGGTATATCTTTCGTGACCCTTTGTTTGAAAGTTTTTGAGTTCATTAATATTGTTCTCAGCAGCTTGAATCATACAGTCACCATAGCCACTCATAATCTGGCCCTGGTCAACATTAGAACATTGCAGAGCAGATGAAACAGAGTTACCTCTCGCTGGCAGGATCATACAGCCATCAAATACTCTTGGTGCTTGTCGTGAGTCAATTGGTTGAAGGTTTAGCCTTTCTTGAATTTGATTACACATATTTTGCGAAGGAGTTTGTCTCTTAGCAGCTAAGTATGCACTTGTTCCAGTTTGTGCTACGGATGCTAGTGTTGCCATGAAGTCAGCAGTACTCGTCCAATTATTTTCTTCTCTACTAACACCATCTTGATTCGCCATTGCAAGAGGAGCGAAAGACAACTGAAATACAATCAGTAGATTTGCACTTTTGTAGAATGTTTTAAATAAACTTTTCATCATGGTTTAACCCTTAAAAATATCTCACTAACTTATCGGCTCTAAAGCATTAAAATTTAATGAGAGATTAAGTAAATAATTATTACTATTATAAATGCTTGAGCGTTTTGCTCCAAGAGACTGTACTTATTTAGTTGAAATACTTGGCAAAACGTATTGATAAGTTAAACTAAATATATAGAATTAAACGTTTTTTAGGAAAAATAAGCACGTGTTAGGAAAGTTACTAGGTAAAGATAAAGCGGCAAAGAAAATGGGCACGGTAGGGGCTAAGTCGCCGAATTCAGGCGATGTTGAAGTTGGTGTATATTTAAGCTTTCCTGGCTCATCTGATGATTTATCTACTCAATTAGTAAGTAAGTTGACCGTTGGCTCAGACGTTGGCGATATAATAGTTCCAGATGATAGTGTTTCTCCAAGGCACTGTACCTTTATTCTGAATAAAGGAAACGTAGTTATGATCATGGATCATTCTAGTCAAGATGGTACCTTTATTAATAAAAAGAGGCTTGCTCCTTCAAAAATGTTCTTTATTTCAGAGAAAGATAAAGTAAAAATAGGCTCTCTAGAAGCGAAAATTGAACTATTTGAAATACCTGTTGATGCGGAAGACTTAGAAGAGTTTGAAGAGACCGCAGAAATCCCTCTGGATGAAGTTGTAGAATCAAGCGATCTCTCTGAAGTCGAAGAAGACGATGATATTGGGGATGAACTTGAAATAGAAGCCAAAGATCTTGAAGAAGAAATAGAGGAAGAAGAAATAGAGGAAGAAGAAATAGAGGAAGAAGAGCTCGAGGAAGAAAAAATCGAAGATCCAGAAGAGGTCGTTCTTGATTCATCAGTTCTCGCCTACTTAAAAGGTGGAGAGGAGACTGGTACTGTTGAAGGGAAAACTCTCGATATAAACTCAGCGGATATACAGGCATTTAATGCTGATGTTAAAGCGGATAAAAAAGCACAAAAGTCCGTTAAAGCTAATAATAAAAAATCAAAAAAGACAAAAGTGAAAATTGCTATCGATCCGTCCGCAAATGGCTTATACAGACTATTGGCGGTCATTATAGATCTAATTATCTCTTTTACTATTTGGGAAGTCTTTAAGCCTTTTACTGACTTCGTTACCTTCTTTAACGAGATGCCTGGAAAAATAATAAATGAAGTAAAACCATTCTTTACTGAGTATGTGTTACCTTATTATCAAATTGCCATTAAGGAAGTTCCTGAAATTGATAAAATATATGTCGACGTTCTAAAGTTTGAATACTTGGGCGCGGTGGGAACCTTTCTCCTTTTGTATTTGTCAGTGCGGATCTCAACTTCTTTGATTTTTGGAACAAGTATAGGACAAGTCTTATTAGGTCTGACTGCTAGAGGTGGAACTCTTATTAAAAGAGTTAACTCTGTATTTCGAGAAATATTTGGAATTATATTACTTCCTTTTATTATCTTTGATATTTCAACATTGTTCTCAAAAAGGTCATTCAAAGAAATTATAACAAGAACTCAAGTTGTCTCTTTGAGTGGTGCTTACGCTCTCATCGGTGGGTTCTTTTGGATTATTATCTTTGCAATAGGGTACGGATTCTCTCCACTAGTCAAAGGATTAGATCTTTTGCCAGAGGTAAAGGTTCAAACAGTAGAGAATAGAATTTCACCATGGACCTATAAGAATAAATTGAAGTCTACCGCCTTAGGTCTGAGTTATGAGTCCGACGAGAACTTTACGACATTACCAACTTTTAGTATCACGATGACAAAAAAAATAAAAAAGATCAGACCAGGAATCGTTATTGTTGATACAAACACAGGTAAGGGAATAAGTATTATAAAAACTAAAACCTTCACTATTTCTGAATTATATAAAGACTTTGTTGGCTTAAACTTACTGTCTCAAGTTTATCAACCACAGATTTATGCACTTGTGAAAGATGTGTCGCTTAATAACAAAAATTTTAAAAAATCAAAAGCAGATACGATTATTCTGACTGAGGAAACAAAAGGTATTATCAGTAGTATCTATGGGCTAAATTTAAAAACACTTCCAGACTTTATCCTGAGTCAGGGAGCGATGGTCAATGGACACAGAGATTTTCGGGAGAAGTTTTCAAGTGTATTCAAGGATAAGATTGAAAAAATTAACTTTTTTAATATGCGACAAGAACAAGGCATTCGAACGGTTTTTAGTGGAGAGCATAATGTAGGAAAGGACGGATACTACTCTTTAGTTCCTATTGGGCATACAAGTCCAAAGATTCCTGTTTATGAGCTCTCACAGAACCTTGCATCACCTATGTTTGAGAAAACACTTAGTCATCTTACTTTTAATGTAGAGAACTCAAAGGAAGATTTTATTTCAAAGTTTATGACAGGCTTTATTGCTAACCCTAAACGAGTAGACTTTGAGGCTAACCAACTTGTTTATGAGAGATACTTTGATCTTTCAAAATTCTTTATTGAAAATTCAAGTATGGAGGGGCTTAAGCTTGTAGAAGAGAATGCTCGAAAGTTATTAAGTCTAATCGAGAGTAACAAAGTAAATCATAAAAAACTATATCAAAATATTTCTGAACTAATCCAGGCGATTGGTAAAAATGACAAAGAGTTTTTTCAAATTGAAGAGATAAAGAGTATCTAATGAATAACCTACTTGCCATTTTTTATGGATTTATTCAGGGACTTACTGAGTTTTTACCTGTCAGTTCCAGCGGACACCTTGCATTGATTCCCCATTTCCTACCTCTAAAGGACCCAGGAGTTTTCTTTGACCTTATGATGCATTTGGGAACAGCAATTGCCGTTATCCTCTATTTTAATAAAGAACTTTTGATTTTGTGCAAAGAAGGAATCTTACTACTTAAGACACGACAAGTTTCAAAATCTCCTTATTTTATTAACTATACTCTTGCGACTTTTTTTTCATTCTTACTAATCTTAATATTAAAAAAAACAGCTCTAGATTATGGACGAACATCTTTTATCATAGGTTGTAACTTTATATTCTTTGGGATCTTGATGTATCTAGCTGATAGGAGAGAAGATAAGGGGACTAGTATGGTTAAGGAGTACTCCCTTAAAAATGCTTTAATCATCGGACTTTCCCAGAGCTTTGCCATTTTTCCTGGAGTGAGTCGTTCTGGTATCACTTTAACGACATCTAGGTTCTTAGGAATGAGTAGAATTGATGCTTCAAGATTTTCTTTTCTTTTATCGCTTCCTGTAATTATTGGAAGTATTACTTTTAAACTTCCTGAGATTTTAGGAGGAACGGCGATTGATGTTGCCCCTTCAATTATGGGAGTTGGTGTAATTGCTTCTTTTCTATTTGGGATTGTTACTATCCACTTTTTTTTAAAATTGATTTCAAAGGTGGGATTAGTTTACTTTAGTGTTTATAGAGTGATCATTGGAGCTATGCTCATTTATTATTCCTGAACAGCGCCGCCGCCACCACCGCCTGAGCCACTGTCAGACTCTTCAGTTAAGTCTTGATCACCAATACAATAAACATGATTATTCCATTTAACACCGATATTATAATCATTATCTGCATTATCCATTTCATTGAGAAATTGCCAACGCCTAACTTGAGGTTGGGCACCATCAACATTTACTGGCTGTGAGGCCAGAGTTGGAATAAAATTATTCTTAATGACTCGTCCTAAAACTGCTTTTCCGCCACAACACATTGTTGATGCCATCTGAAGAACAATTTCTTTTTTAATATAACCTGTCGTAGGGTCAATATCGGAATCGTTTATCTTTTGCCCGTTAAAGAATGCACCCTCACTTGAAACATATCTATTTGTATAAACTGAAAGATCTGTGAAATCTGGCAGACAACATCTGTTAACACCAGAGCTACCATCAATTTGTCCTGTACAGCAGCTAGAGGGAGGCAAGTTTGCATCAACCTCTATACCTGTAGGGATACAGCAATTGAATTCATCTTCAGAGAAGATCTTTTTAAGTTTACCACTGCCCATTTCAAAGTTTTCATATGATGAAGCAGAGTAGTACTCTTTCCCATTGAATGTGGCGTCAACTTTACCATCTGAATTTGCATCTTTTATTGTGTTATCAAGAGGTAGGTTAAGTCCACTGATATCCTGTTGAGATGCGGTATCATCAGTACCGTCACCATTTGTATCCATTGCCTCTGTACTCATAGGCTTAGGAATTTCATTATTTGTTTCAATTAAGACTTGAGGAATACCTATGAGCTCAAATTTTGAGAACCACTCAAGGTATTTAGTCTCTTCGCTATTTCCTTCTATGAGATTTTTAATTTCACAGTCTGTTGTTTGAACATCGAACTGATCACAAGCATAAGGCATAATGGTGGGGTCGTAGGCCCCGTTAGGAAATATATTCACAGCAGGTATGTTGTTAGGATACCAATTTAAAGGCTTAAATGTTGTCAGCTCAATATTCTGTTGGCTTGTAGGGCCAAAGCGATTAGCATCTGAGCTTTCAAGCTTCCTTACCCAGTGTCCGGTACAACACATTCTTTCATTATGAAGGTGGAGAGTATTGTATTGCTTGATCTTTTCTAGAGTCATCGCCAGAGGATCTACTGGCTGTTCACTCGCACTGACCATCGATGGGTACTTAGTAGGCTCAGATATTAACTTATCATAAACAGTATGGGTTCTAGAGTATCTCTCAGGAGAATTATAATCTTGATTAACTCCTGGAATAAGCGGCTCATCAGAATCATTCACAACTTTAAAGTCACTACCTTCATGCTTCTGTGTAAAGTATGTAAATTCTTTTCCTGTTTCTCGACAACAGTGATTTTCATAAGTTTCATATACCGGATTAGGGAAGAACCCGCCTTCTTGATATCTATTTTGGGAGTTCCCACAAATGAGTTCTTCTTCCCAAAACTTCTCTTCTGCTTCGCTAATTTCACCATTAAAATTTGAAACTGATTTGAATTTTTGTGAAATAAATTCATTCGGAGCACATTCAAAGTCAGAAAAACATTTTGCCCCAGGAGCTCTTAAACAAGTATTCTTATGATAGCCAATAGATGTTACGAGGCTGGTTGTATCATTAAATAATTTTTTATCTTCAAGGGAGTCTAAAATTAAACTATTTGAGGATAGATTCTCTTTAATGGCAAAGGGTTTATGACTACTATCATTTAGTTGCACATCATTTAGATGTGTATAATTACCTTCATCGTCAGTTCCAGGGCAGAAGGACAGGTAATTTTCATCTTGAGAAACTAATGAGCTCATTGTACGGCCAACATTACTAATCTTATCAGCTTCACGATTTTCAATTGCAATAAAATTAGCATCCTCAGTATTATCTACATTAACAGTATCTTTTCCTGGAATACAGACAGAGTTAATTTTTGTATTATTGAGCTGTGTTCTTGCAGTCGAGTTTACCGCTTCATCTCCATAGTATTTATAGGGACGTCCTAATATTCTTGCAGCGAGACCGAATGTATCAGTATCTTCCGTAATAAAAGTTTGAATATTTTGATTGGTAGGGCTATCTGCATATCGAGATATATTATTATTAAATTTTGATGAATTTAGAGATTCACAATATGAATTTGGTGAACAAGCGTGAAGAGCTGAGTTCGAAGTACTCGCATATGAACTTGAACTATTTACAGAAAACTGTCTTTGTTCACAAATAGCTCCAGGTCCTCTATACACACAACGCTTTGCTTGTCCGTTAGATCCACCAACTAATGACAGAAGCGATCTTGAAATAGAGCCACTGATCTCATTTCCATTACTGTCAAATTGTGGCCAAGGTGTTTGAAATTCAGATACATTTTGACATGTATACTCATAACCTAAGTTTGTAAGACAATCGTTGTCACTTTCACAGAAGTGGGCCCTTTGGCATTCGGCGCCATCACTATCAGAATCGTGGTTAATAAATGATCCCGAATTGAGCACGCTACTAATCTCACTTATCATAAGTTTGAATGTATTATTAATTGTAAGGTCACCAAAGTAGGCGTTCACAGCAAGATAGAGTTTATTTGACTCGGCCTTAATTCTTCGTTGATTGCCAATGGAGAACCACTTAACACCATCGAATGACCCAATCATTGATCCATAATCAAAGCCATACCAGTCTTTGTTCATTCCATTGGAATAAAGAAAGTGTTGGGCAGCAAGTCGATTATTTCTTTGAGTTTTTACGTCTGTGTTGGCCGAATGTGTCCAAGGCATCATTGAAGCAGGGACAAAACATGCACGACCAAATTTAAAGTCATCACCTGGATACTTACTTTGATTTTTTCTGCGTCTTGATTCGACAAGATTAGCATAGTAGCCGGCTCCTTTATAATTAAAATTATTTGGAAAGACTTTTTGCATATTTGAAAAGTAGTCTGAGCCACAATTTAGACAAGTTGAAAATGCGCCTTCATCGACAAAAATATCGTATGTTGTTCCCTTATCAACGTTGACAACTTTAGGAGGAAGAGGTGAGGCTTCATTCAGATTCATAGTTCCGTAAATTTCATTAAAGCCTATGTAGGTACCAACATTATTTGGCTTTAAGTTATTTCCATCAGTATATTCAAACTCTAAACCTTCTTGGACATTTTCTGAAGCGACATCACCAAGGTCATAGTTTACTCCAAACTCATCGTAGAACTTGTGGGGAACTGACTTTGCACTAACATAAACCGTCTCTTGGAGAGGTCCATTTGGGACATCAGGTTGAGGGTAAATACAAACATAGCTTGTTGTCTTAAGCTCTCCACCAACTTCTGATTGAATAGGTTTCAAGGTACAAGGATCTTTTAAAGGATCACAAGCGCAGTGGTCATCGATCCCTGACTGAGCTAACTCTTTTGATACTGTTAACATATCGACATCATCAGTTACAAAATAACTGATAGAGATTTCTTGATTATCGACAACTGGAAAAGTGGAGCTATTAAAAACGATTGAGTTTCCAACACTACTCCAGGTAGTTGTACCTTTAGGTACAATACTACCACCAACTTCAACAATGACATTAAAATCTGAGTCAAAGTATGTAGGTAAGTTGAAAGTATTATTTCCGCTTGCATGATCACTCGACCTTGAAGGGGTAGATATCTGAGCTTGCTTGTAATACTTCATACATCTAGCAAGAGAGGTTCCAAGTTTTTCACATGTCCCGTCAACTTTGTAAGATATTGAGACGGTATCATTGGTTGCATCCTCAGGAAGTGTTGTATTGATACTTGCAACTTGGGCCTGAGTTAAAGAGTCATTTGTTACTCCAAGAGTTATATAACTCGGAAGAGCAATATTTGTTTGCTCTGAAGTGAGAGCATCCTTATAAAGGATTCTTCCTGCATAATCAATCTGAACGATATTTTGAGTACCATTCATAAATGAATTTATATTATCAAAAGTTTTATCATCATTACCAGCAAGGAAGTCATGTGAGCTTCCATTCATAAGTGTGGAGGCATCATTATAATCCATTGTACATATTGAGAACTCGTCTACTTGAGGAGTAGTACATTCATATAACCTTGTTAGCTCGGTAAAAAGATCATTTGCATTTTGAACTGGATCTATATCCTCTGGATCCTCTTCAGTCGTTGGTACCATCATGGGGCAGACGTAGAAGAGGTGTTCATAATTTTTTATAAGCTCTGGACGAGCTAGGACTAGCTGAAGTGCAGCTAAGTACTCATCACTTGACTGAAGAGTCTCTGGTCTAACTTCTCCGTGATTTACACATTGTCCTGATAGACAACAATTAAAGCCAGAGCTAATACAGTTTGCATTTATGGAGCATGTCTCTACTGTACCCGTACTTGTAGATCCTAAACCAGGAATTACTGAGAGATTTAAATGTGCAATTAGCGATGATGAAAATTCAACCCCACTAAGATTAAATAGTCTTAAGCTTGTTGATGAAATATTTGTATTACAGTCAGGACAAATCTCATCCATTGAGTAAGTAATGTTTGTTGATCCATAAACTGAGTTTAGCTTATTAACTAAGCTAACGCTTAAACAGTCAGTCTGATTCAGATCTTTATTATTAGGATCAAATTGTAAAAAATACTCTCGTGTTTTTAAAGTTGTTGAATAAAATGAACGAATTCTTGCTGAGAGCACTAAAATGTTTTTTGCCGTTGCTCCACTTGCCCCTGTAAAGTTTGTCGTCATACAAAAATTACTTTGTGAAGACTGTGATTGATCTTTTAAGAACGCGATGATGTCATTTCCACGAAGTAAAAATGTATCTTTAAAATCAGAGAATAAACTTAGTGTTGTTGTTGTATCAGTTGATCCTTGTTGTAGAAAATTTACGACTTGAGGCAGGGTAGGGTTTTCTTCCTCAACAACTACTTCGTCATCAACAGTACTTGATTGGTCACTAGTACCACTATCAACCGGAACTTGTTGTTGCTCAGGGAGACATGAACTTATGATAAACATAAGCGCAAAAGTAAAAATGAATTTAAAACTAAATATTTTCTTCATCACTCTTACCTTTTCGTCGTCTAATTAGTGAATATTAAAGAAATTATGAAGGTAGTTGACTAGAATCATTAGGGAGTCGTGTAAGCTATTAATTTTATAACTATTACCTGTTAAGGTCTGAATTTGTGCGGCAAAATGTACCACTTCGATTTCGGACTTATGTTAAAATAGATGGATATAAAATAAGGAGAATTTATGAAAAAGTTATTAATTTTCGCTGGACTTATATTACTCACTTCTACTTTTGCAATTGCTGAGAAAATGTCCAAGGCAGAAGTTGACAGTAGTCTGGCCAAAATGGAGCAAACTGGAATGTTTACGAAAGAGCAGATTGCTGCTGCAAGGGTGCAATTAGAGTCTATGGATAAAGATGAAATGAAAGCATTATATGCTAAAGGAAAAGCGAAAGCGAATGATCCAGAGGTTCAGGCAAAGGCACGAGAGCTTGCTAAAAAGTTACAACAGAAATAGAGTCAAAAAGAATTAGTCAGTCATATACAGTGACCTTGTGACTTCCTCTTAGAAGGTAGCATCCCTTAAAGTTACGACTAAAACCTCGCAAGAAATGCTTTAGATTCCGTAAAGAATAATACTCAATTAGACGATACCATGAGATATGAAAAATGAAAGTACGGTATTAGTTATTATTTCTAATGAAGAAATTCAGCAAATTAATGTTGATGTTTTTGAGCAACAAAAATATAGAGTTGTTGTCGCTGGAAACTCAAATGAAGCTCGTCTTAAATACTCAAATGAAAAATTTGATATTGTTGTAATTGATATGGATATGAAAGGATTTAATGCTTTAGAGTTTGTAGAGATTATACGACGTAAAGAAACTCTTAAGAATATAACGGATATAATTCCAATTCTTATCATTGGTGAACATGCAGATGAATTTACTTTAAATTTTTCAAATCTTGATAACATAAAGTATATGGCAGCTCCATTTACGAAGCTAGAGTTAAAAAAGAAGCTCCTTACTTTTTCAGGTCATTCAGATATTATCACTAGTAATACAAGAAAAATTGTTAAGGGGGAGTACCTTATAACTGAAGGTGGTACCAGCCATGAAATGTTTTGGATACTCGCGGGAAAGTTTCTCATTACTAAAATGAATCATGATGATAAAAATGTCATTCTGGGGGAAATTTACCCTGGTGAACTCGTTGGTGAGATGAGTTTTCTGGATAATCTTCAAGGTCTGCGAGCGTCAAGGCGATCGTCGATTGCGAAGTACTTGTCATTCCCCATAAAAAATTTATTGATGTTATGGAGAACCAACCTCGCTGGTTTAGATCGCTGATGCAAACAATGAGTCAAAGGTTACGAGGAGCGAATAAGCAAATTGCACATAAATATGTAAATGCGAAAGCGGATGAAAATTATAGAGAATTAGAAGACGAAGAAGAATTTGATACAAAGAAGGATGTATAGTATGAACACAATTTTGGTTGTTGGTTTAGTATTTATAGTTGGAATATTTTTGTTTATTGGATATCTTATCTCAATATATAATGGGATCATTCGTCTTGCCAATATTTATAAGAATTCATTCTCACAAATCGATGTTCAGCTTCAACGAAGGTTTGAATTAATACCCAATCTTGTGGAAACAGCTAAAAAGTACATGGAACATGAGAAAGAAACATTAGAAGCTGTTATTCTCGCTAGAAATCAAGCTCACTCTGCAGCTCAAGCATTAAAGGCAGACCCTTCAAATGCAGGAGCAGCTAAAACTTTCAATAAGACTGAGGGGGCGCTTGGAGCATCTATGGGAAGCTTTATGGCACTATTTGAAAACTATCCTGATCTTAAGGCCAATGAAAATATCAAGGCACTAATGGAAGAGCTTACTTCTACGGAGAACAAGGTTTCCTTCTCAAGACAAAATTATAATGATTCTGTGATGACTTATAATATAGGTATACAACAATTTCCACAAAGTATAATTGCCAATATGTTTCAGTACAGAGATGTACCTCAACTTGAAGTTGAAGATGTAAAGATGCGAGAAGCAGTAAAAGTTCAGTTTTAATATCATATGAACTTCTTCGAAGCACAATATGAGGCAAAGCAGAAGACAAGAAACTTACTTGTTTTATTCTTTTCTTCTGTCCTCACTGTCTCTGTTCTGATTGGAATCTCGCTTTCAATCTATCTAAAAGACTCTTTTGACACGGAAAATATGGTGTTAACTATTTTCGTTTACTCGTCCTTAGGAAGCTTCGGCTTTATCTCCATAGTCTCTTTGATTAAGACAGAGTATTTGCGTCGAAATCCGAGCTCTATTTTTACTAATCTTGGAGGTATTGAGATTTCTGGTGTTCAGGAAGATTTCATATTTGAGCAATATTTAAATATTGTAGAAGAGATGAGTATTGCCTCAGGAGTTCCCATTCCTTCTGTGTATTACCTTCCTGAGAGTTCAATAAATGCCTTTGCTTGTGGCTTTGATATTCATAATGCAGGTATTTGTGTGACTAGAGGTGCGCTAGAGAATCTTACTCGTGATGAACTACAAGCAGTTGTGGCCCATGAGTTTAGTCATATTTTAAACGGTGATATGAATTTAAATCTAAAACTAACGGGTACTTTAGCAGGCTTACTTATTATATTTAAGTTGGGCCGTTTATTGCTGAGATCATCAGGTCGTAGATCTAGAAAAAAAGGAAATGGGGCAGCAGGTATCGGAGCTATCTTTTTTGCGCTAGGAGGAATTGGATATCTTGTGGCCGGATGGCTTAAGTCTAAAATTTCTAAAGAAAGAGAGTATCTCGCTGATGCTTCAAGTGTTCAATTCACAAGGAACCCTGATAGTATGGTTGGAGTACTCGTCAAAATCATGGCAAATGTGCAGGGTAGTCAGTTGAAAAGTTCTCATGTGGATGATGCTAGTCATATGTGTATTTCAGATCCAACAAAGAGTTTTTTTTCTTTTGATACTCACCCAGCAACTGAAAAAAGAATTCTGGCAATCAAAGAAAATTATAATGTAAAAGAACTTACAGAAGAGAATCTACTTAAGGTTCGAGAAAATATGTATTCAATTCAAAGAGAGAGACAAGACTCTTTAAGAAAAAAGAATACAAAGAAAGAAGAAATTATAGGGCCTGAAAGCTTCAAGTCAGCTATGGCCTATTTAGGTCCAATGTTCTTCTTTTTAAATAAGTTGCCTCAAGGACAAGTCTCATCTGATAAATCTATTGCTGATATGATTATTCCTTTTATGCAAAATGAGTTAGATGAAATTAAAAATTTAAATACTGATACCAAAATTCATTATCTCGAAGCAGTAGTCCCTTTTATTAGAAGATTAGACTCTACTGAGAAAGAGGGAATATATAAGTCTTTAAAAGAAGAAGTTATTAAGGATAGTAAAATCAAATTTATGGAGTTTCTTATTCTTTCCTACTTGAGACCAGTACTTGTTGAAGAAAAACTTCCAATAAAAGATTTATCCTCTAATGAATTTTATAAGTATGCTTCAATGCTTTTGAGCTATCTATATTATGAAGGTGATAGTACAGATATTAACTTTATAGACCTAGTCTCTGAAGAAAAATCAATCAACTTCATACTTAAGAGTGAGTTAGGCTACCTCAATATCATGGACTCATTGAAATGGCTTCGTTTTGCTAAGCCTAAAGATAAAGAGCTACTTTGTAAGTTAGCGAAAAAAATTATTGTCTCTGATAGTAAAATCTCTGACAAGGAAAGACTTATCTTTTGTCTTATAACACAGTCAATTGGGGTTCCGGGTATTGCTCTTAAAGATGTGTGATTTCTTCCAATAAAATCATCAGTGCAGCTTGAGAAAATCTTTGTTTTAAGGCCTTTCTACTTCCTTTGAAATTATAGATTTTACTCTTTGTACCACTGACAGTGGATACTCCTATTCCAACGGTTCCAACTGGCTTCTCAATTGATCCGCCGCCTGGTCCAGCTATTCCAGTAGTGGAAATGGCAATATCAACTTGTAATTGCTCTCTCGCTCCTAGGGCCATTTCACGGGCTGTTTTTTTCGATACAGCACCGTGATCTTTTAAGGTCTCAGTTTTAACCTCTAGCGATTTTGTTTTAACTTCATTAGCATAGCTTACAATACTTCCCCAGAAAACAGCAGATGAGCCGCTGATATCGGTTATGCGACTTGCGCATAGTCCTCCAGTACAACTTTCAGCAAAACCAATGGTTAGTTTTTTTTGTTTTGCTTTTGTCACTATAACTTCTTCAAGTGACTCCGGTCCTATGTGCCAAATATAGTCTTTAATTTCTGTGGCAGAAACTAGTGCTATAACTTTTTTTTCTTTTTGCTCAATCTCTACTTCAGTAGATCCACTAATTTTTACACCGATATCAACACCTGAAATATGTGGTAGGGAGCTGACTTCACCTATGGTTTCAAGATCTTTCCAAAGCTCTGGCGCAAATTCATGAAAAATTTTTGATTCAGGTATCTTCCATGTTTTGATAATGACATGCTTTGACTTCAAACTGGGTTTAGGTATCTTTGGTAGGATGATTTCACATAGCATTACTTGAAATTCCGATGGAACTCCTGGTGTTGCAAAAAAGTGAACATCATCTTCCTGGTAATGAATACCAGGCGCATAACCAATAGGATTTGCAAGAGAATTGAATTCAAGTGGAAGATTGTGATAATCGATGATGTCTAAG
Organism: uncultured Oligoflexia bacterium; assembly: GCA_913058265.1. Taxonomy (GTDB): domain Bacteria; phylum Bdellovibrionota; class Bacteriovoracia; order Bacteriovoracales; family Bacteriovoracaceae. The sequence goes on along the minus strand of CAJXPQ010000013.1, from coordinate 60,805 downwards.
TTATACTCTCTTTCTCCTCGATCATAATGGCCTTTGGCCACTTTATAGGCATCTGTGTTGTAGACGACTTCTTTATTAAAGATTTTAGCAAACATGGTTTTTGTTAAGTCGTCTTGAGTAGGACCTAGACCTCCTGTGGTAATGATGACATCGGAGTAAAGCTTAGACTCTGCAATCGCCATTTCGAATTCTTTTTCAGAGTCCTTTATGACATGAACCTTACGTAGTTCATCGCCTCGATTATAAAGTTCAGTCGCCAAGAAATGAGCGTTTAAATCTTGGATTTTCCCATTTAGGAGCTCATTTCCAATAATGATGAGGTCAAATTTCATATTCCTTCCTAAATACAGTAATTATTATCAACTTTTAGACTATTTTATAGGCATTAAAGCTAAATTACTATAAATACTCAATATGTCGAAAAAAATACAAGCTAAGCTCGACTTTGATGGCGAGATTGAATCTTATTTAAAGTCTAAGTTTCCAGAAATTATTGAGTTTAGAATTTTGTCTAAGAGCTTGGATGCGAGAGGTGCACCTAGAGGAAAGAAGCCTGTTTATCTCTACACGCTTGAAGTCATTGAGAAGGGTCAAGAGTTTGGTTCTGCCACAGAATCTTTTAACAAAAATACAAGTCTTAATTCAATACCAATTATCATTGGTGCAGGCCCTGCTGGTTTATTTGCTGCTTTAAGATTTGCTGAATATGGAATACCTACTACGATTATTGAGCGTGGAGATGAGGCGAATAAGAGAATGCTGCATATTTCAAAGTATTGGAAGAAAGGCGTTTTAAATACTGACAGTAATGTGTGCTATGGAGAGGGAGGAGCTGGACTTTTCTCTGACGGAAAGCTTATCACGCGAATTAAATCTCCTTTTATTCAATATGTTATGAATAAGTTTGTTGAATTCGGTGCACCTGCAGACACAGCTTATTTATCCAATCCACATCTTGGCTCAAATAAGATTCGAAAAATAATTACTAAAATTTCAGATCAACTTAAAGACCAAGGGCATAAGATTCTAACCAATTTAGCCGCAACTGAGCTTCTTTTTAAAGATAATAAGGTTGTTGGGGTTAAGCTTAGTTCTGGTGAAGAACTTTTATCTGATCACGTAATCCTAGCAACTGGACACTCCGCAGGTGGGATGTATCATCATGTTTTTGAGAATGATATAGCCATTAGGCCAAAGGACTTTGCAGTTGGTGTTCGAATTGAGCATCCAAGAGCAACAATAGATGAAATTCAACATGGTGAATATCATGAAAGTGAATTTTTAGGTGCAGCAAGATATAGACTTTCACACTTTGATAAAACGACGGATAAAGGGACATATAGCTTTTGTATGTGCCCAGGTGGTTATGTGCTTTCAAGTGGGACTGAAACCGATGGTATTGTAGTCAACGGTATGAGTAACTATGCCAGAAACTCTCGTTGGTCTAACTCTGCTCTTGTTGTCACGGTTAATGCTGGCAAAGATTACGATCTTGATCATCCCTTACAGGGAATGGACTTTCAGCATGCTATCGAACAAAAAGCCTTTAGAGTTTCAACTGCTAAGTCCGATGGAAGACGACTTCCTGCAATGACGGTAGGAGAGTTTCTTCGTGGAAAGTTGGATGATACAGACTTACCAAAAACTTCTTCTCCAAGTGGCCTGTTCAAAACGGATATTAGAGAAATATTTCCCGATTTTATAAATGAGCACTTAAAAAATGCCTTAATCGAGTTTGATAAAAAGATGAAGGGCTTTTCAAGTGATGAAGCAGTTTTAATTGCTCCTGAAACACGTACATCCTCTCCAATAACAATTCTTCGCGATAAAGAAACTTTTGAGTCCACTAGCCATAAAGGACTTTATCCTTGCGGCGAGGGAGCAGGGTATGCTGGTGGTATTACTTCTGCAGCTGTTGATGGGATAAAGATTGCAGAATCGATAATCCGAAGTTTTAATTAATACATATTTTAATTACCCCTCTAAACATAATTATTAGTTCTAATCATTATGCTCCGTAATATCAGTGGGTTGGATGCTTTCTTGTCTTTGGTTGAATTACTCATTATTAAGCGACTTTTGATAAGCATAGATCGGCCAATTAAATGGCTCAATTTTGGGTGACACTCTAGTTAATAATATGGCATACTGCCGCAAAATAATTTTCTGGAGAAAAAATGAAACTAAAAAATGTTGCAATCGTTGCTCACGTTGATCATGGGAAAACGACACTTGTTGATGAACTGTTAAAACAATCAGGGCTTTTTGAAGCTCATGAGCAAGTCGCTGATAGAGTTATGGACTCTGGAGAATTAGAAAAAGAGCGTGGGATCACTATCTCTGCTAAAAACTGTGCCTTTAAATGGAAAGATTATAAAATCAACTTATTAGATACTCCAGGCCATGCTGACTTTGGTGGAGAAGTTGAAAGATCTCTAATGATGGTTGATGGTATTGTACTTTTAGTTGATGCAGCTGAAGGTCCGCTTCCGCAAACACGATTTGTTTTACAAAAAGCTATTGAGCAAGGAATTAAAATCGGTGTCATGATTAATAAAATTGATCGTCATGATGAAAGACATGTAGAAGTTCAATCAGAAATAGAAGATTTAATTTTAGAGTTAGTTGATCTTGCAGGCGTTGAAGAGTTTGATTTAGACCTTCCATTCTTTTTTGGCTCTGGGCGAGACGGATATGCATCTGATGACCCATCAGCTAGAGATGGTAACTTATCTCCATTACTAGACTTCTTTATTGGTGATTATTTCCCAGAAGCTGAACTTGATAGTGATGGGAACTTACAATTATTAGTTGCTAACCTTGATTACTCAAAATATCTTGGAACATTAATGATTGGAAGAATTTCAAGCGGAAGGTTAATTGCAAATAAGCCATATAACTGGATCAATGCAACAGGTAAACCTAAACAAATTAAAGTCGGAAAAATACAAATCTTTGATGGCCTTGGCTTTAAAGAAGTTGATAATGCAGATGCAGGTGAAATTGTTATTATAAACGGAGTTGATGATGCTCATATTGGAGACACAATTACTTCAATGGAGAATCCTCAGGCGTTAGAGAGAATTGAAGTTGATCCACCTACTGTTGCTGTACGTGTTTCTGTTTCGACTTCACCTTTATCAGGTCAAGAAGGTGAATACCTTACTTCAAGAAAACTAGAGGAATTTTTACACGAAGCTATTCGTAAAAACGTTTCATTACAATATGAAAAAACAGAAGATCCTAAAGTCTTTATCTTAAAGGCCAGAGGCGAGCTTCAAGTCGCTATCGTTTTTGAAGAAATCAGACGCGCTGGTTACGAGCTTATGATTGCAAGACCACAAGTTCTTATGAAAGATGTTGATGGAGTTAAGCAAGAGCCATATGAAAAAGTTGTTTTTGATGTTCCTAATGAGTCAACTGGTGTTGTAACTGAAGCCATGGGAGTTCGTAAGGGTCTTATGGAAGCAATGGCGCCAATTGGTGATACAAGAACAAGAATTGAATTTAAAGTTCCAAGTCGTGGTTTAATCGGATTTAGATCTGAATTTTTAACGGCAACTCGTGGTGAAGGACTTATGAGTTCTTACTTCCTTGGGTATGGAGAATTCGTTGGTAAGATGCTATCACGTCAAAACGGTGCACTTATTTCAGATAGATCTGGGGTAACAACTCCCTATGCTCTTTTTGGAATCTTAGCTTCTGGACAACAATTCGTTAAAACTCAAGAAAAAGTTTATGAAGGAATGGTTGTAGGTGAGCATACAAGACCAAATGATTTAAATATTAATGTTTGTCGTGAAAAACATCTGACTGCAGTAAGAACTGCTGGTAAGGATGAAAATATTGTTCTTCCACCAACTCCTCAGAGAACACTTGAGTGGGCACTTGATTGGATCGAGGAAGATGAGTGGGTTGAAGTAACTCCAGAAAATATTAGAATCAGGAAAATGGTTCTTAAATCTAGTGAAAGATCAGTAAAAAGATAACTTAAAAGAGGAGCTGAAAAGCTCCTTTTTTTTGCCTAATTGCCAATATATCTAGGCTCTAAAAAGACATCGTACTTTCAGATACTTAACTTTCATTCCCTAAGGCAATATCTGCTATATTTAGCGTATGTTGAAGCCTCATTTTGAGTAAACATTTCAAAGTGTTAGAATTGAGATACTTAATTTTTAGGAGAAGCATATGAAGATTGGCCAGTTTTTTAAAGTACTATTTATTACTGTGTTTTACTCACAAATGACATATGCAGCTAATTGTACTCCAGCTGAGTATTTAAGAGCTAGGCCGGATGTTGTTGCGGCAGGCATGTCAGCACAAGTACATTACACAAGACATGGGAAAAATGAGGGTATGTGTAACCCCACTGGTAATAATGGTCAAGATAGAAGCAGAAGCCTTGAGCCAGAGTCTGATAGGTCCAATAGTGCCGGTGCTAGTAATAGTCCAGTAGGAGCTAAAGATTGTCACCCTGAAGATTATTTAAAAATTAGACCTGACGTTGTTGCAGGTGGAATGACTGCAGAGGTACATTACCAAAGACATGGAAAAGCAGAAGGGATGTGTAGACCAAATAGCGCAGCAGCAAAAAGTATTAGTAATCCAAACATATGTACACCTGCTGATTATGCGTCCACGAGACCTAAATTGGCTGCATCTGGAATGACACCTATTCAACATTATCTAAGACATGGATACAAGGAAGGTATGTGTCGTCCATCAGATAAGGCCGTACCTAGGTCTAGCAGTAGTTCAAGCTCCAGTAGTAGTGGAAGTTCTAGTAGTAGTAGTTCAAGTAGCGGTAGTACTACTGACTATGGAAATAGTGGAGAAACTTCTACCGAGGTCGCAAAAGATATACCTCGAGGACCTTGGGGTTATATAGATGACATGGTGCAAACTTTAAATATTCAGTATCCAAACGATACTAGAAAAGAGTGTCAGTTCTCTGGTGATACAAATGCTCCTCAAGATTGGGTAGCAACATTAATGCTTGGAGCCTCTTATAATACATTTCCAAAGTTCATGGGAGCATCGACTACAGGTTGTGGGAGGTCAGCGGCTTCTCAGTCTGGAGCAGGAAAGAGGTTAGGAGAAGAGCTATCTATGGGCGTACCAGTATTTGCTGGAAACAATAAATTAGGGGATCATGGCCCTAGTAATCTCTCTCGTAAGATTGTTGAAGAAACGACTAAAGGAGAGTTCACATTAGTTGTTGGTGGTCCTTTTACAGACGTTTGGGCAGCGCTTAAGTCAAACCCAGAAATAAAAGATAACTTAATTGTCTATGGAATTGAGCCTTCTAATGCGGCGGCTGATCAAGTTGCTTTTGATAACTTAAAAAGAGTTTTGGGAACGAACTTAAATGCCATTACAAACAGAGACTATCGAAAATTGATATCAGATAAGTTCTCAGAAGATAAGATGAAGTGGCTTAATAAGCTAAGATATGTTCCCGAGTGGAATAAAGTAAACACTAAAGACATTATTGCTCATAATACTTGGCATAACCGTGGTTACGGACCAGATTCAAAAGGTCTACGTATCGCTGATATTATTCTTGTGAAGTGGTACTTCACAAAAAGTTACTCTACTGCAGTTGATGTAAATAAAGTACTACCTGCTATTGAAGATGGTGCAAAGAAACTTAAACCAAAGGGTTCAGGCGGTGGTAATGGTGAGACTATAGGTGCACCTGATGACTTTAATATCGATGATGTCACTTGGGCAACGGGTGGTGGAAATATGGATATTGCTAGTTGGGAGACGACGGTCAATCTATCGAAGGTAGATTTTTCAGATGATAAAATTTGTATGACATATAGTGGACATAATTGGCCTAGGTATACTTCTGATAAACCCGATGCCGGTGGAAACCTTGTTACAGTTGATGCAAACCCATGGATCATTGTTAAAAAGGATGGAAAATGGCACGCCGCAACTTGGGAGTGGTTAAGACCTGGACAATCTTGTAAATTGGGAGGTCATCCTAGTGTATACGCAGCTCTGGCCACGCATATTAGCCATGGTAAATTAAGAGGTTTTTCTCCTTCAAGTGGAGAAACGATAGGAATCATGATTAGCTCAATGGCAAGATATGGCCCAAATACTAATGGAAGCTCTGCTAAAGAGAGATCTAATATTATCTTTGTCACAGTACCTTAATGAGATAAAACGAGTAGACTCAAGTATAAATTAGTTAAGAAAAATTTCTGGAATCCCGATCAGAGTGTTGAAGGGGAGGGATTCCATGAAGTTAATATTACCTGCAATAGTACTTCTAGCATGCTCAACAATGGCATTTGCCAAGAGCGAACAGAAATTCAATAAATTTAATAAACAGATGATGAATAATATCAGCACTGTTTTAAAAGATAACCCCGAGTTATATGAGACAAAGTCCATAAGCAGAAAGCCTGCTTCTGTATCGCCCACAGAGTTACAAAAAGACACAACTCAAAAGCTAGATAAGTTTGATGAACAAGCTGACGGTACTAAATCGTGGTAGTTGTGAGAAAATCAATTTTTTCTTTCCTAATATTATTAACATCAATCCTACTATCAGGATGTGAAGTTGCTGACACAGGTGCTCCTGATCCAACGGACGATGATAGAGGTGAGATTATTACTTTGCCTGGAAAGGTTAGAGAGGATACTCCCTTCCTATCATACAAGGGTCTTGATTTAGAAGGTAATGAAAGACAGTGTGTTGATCAGTTTGGCTCAATTTGTACTTCCGAATTTACACAATCAGATCAGTTCGCTTTTGATTGTGAAGATAATGGTGACTTTCCTGTGCAATGTGGTTGTCACGATTGGATTTGTGTTACTAAAGAATACTCTAAGACTCCACCAGTAAAAAATACTTTATACGGTTATGATATTTCTGGAACTCTTTCAGAGTGCTCAAAGTTTGATTCAAATAAAGTCATGTGTACCGAAGTTTTTACAGATGAAGATCAATTTGCAATGAACTGTAGAGATTCCGGTTTCACAGCAACCCAATGTGGATGTCACTCTTGGGTGTGCTCTGAAATGCCGGAGTAAAATCTAAAAATTATTGTTTAAAAACTTTTCCAAGTGCACCAGCAAGGTCCATTGGAACTGGGAATATAACAGTTGATTTTCCTGAACCACTTGATACTTCTCTCATTGTATCTAGATACCTTAGAGTCATTGCATCTTTTTCAGAACCAAGAACTGCTGCAGCTTCAGCTAACTTCTTTGCGGCTTCAAATTCACCGGCAGCAGAAATAATTTTTGCTCTTTTTTCTCTTTCTGCTTCAGCTTGCTTGGCCATTGCTTTTTGCATATTCTCTGGAAGGTCGATCGCTTTTAACTCAACGTTACTTACTTTAATTCCCCATGGCTCTGTTTGCTCATCAAGGATAAGTTGAAGTTTAGCATTAATATCATCTCTTTCTGCAAGAACACCATCTAATTCATACTGTCCAATAACTGATCTTAGAGTCGTTTGAGCAATTTGCGATGTTGCATGGTAGTAGTTCTCAACTTTAATAATTGATTTTTGAGGATTGTTAACTCTAAAGTAAACAACACCATTAACTTTCAAGGTGACGTTATCTTTTGTAATAATATCTTGGCTTGGTATATCCATCGTTACAACTCTTAGATCAACTTTAACCATCTTCTCTAAAACTGGAATTAAGATAATAAGTCCAGGACCTCTTACACCTGAATATGAACCAAGACGGAAAACAACGCCTCTTTCATATTCATTCAAAATTTTAATTGAACTTAAAACTAGTAAACCTAGAATAATTATTGCAGGCATCATTAAAACACTCATATATTCTCCTTTATATTAATATTTATATTTATATTTTCTTTATTGTCATGGTTAGATGTTCATCATCTTGAGATATAACTTCTACAGCATCATGAAGTTCAAGGTATTCCTCTGATTTTGCGGTCCAAATCTCACCTTCGATTCTCACTTGATACTTCTTTTTATCTCTATCTAGAACTTGCAAAACTACACCCTCATCGTGTGCATGGCCATAAAAGTCTTTGTGTTTATGCCATGTCTTAAAGATGTACCAACCTAAAAATGAAACGTAGGCGGTTATTGAGGCGACGACTGAGATTATGACACTAATTTCAAGTTCAATAAGACTATTGTCAGTTCTAAATAAGAATAAGGATCCTAGAATAAGAGTTATAATTCCTCCAATGGTAAGAATACCAAAACTGGTTATATAGACCTCTAGAATGAACAGCACAAAGGAGAGTACGATAAGTCCTACAGCTCCAAAATTTAGCGGTAATACTTGAAACCCGATTCCTGCCAGCACTAAGCAGCAAGCACCTAATGCTCCAGCAATAAAACCACCAGGGGCCTGTAACTCAAAGTAGAGTAGAGCGGCTCCGATAATAAATAAAATATAGGCAGTGGTTGGGTTAGAAAAAATATTGAGGATCTGCTGTCCCGGGTCCATCTCCACAGTTCTTGTCATCACATTCTTTGCAACAATAAGCTTCATTTCTTCACCTTTAATTGTGACTGAGCTTGTGGCCAGAAAGTCTATAAGGTCACTTTGTCTATTGACGATTTTATCGATGACATTTTTCTCTAATGCATCTCTAGCATCAAGACTAATAGCTTCAGATATCATTTTTTCAAAGAAGTCTGGGTTTCTGCCCCGTGCTTTAGATAGAGATCTTACGAGGGCAACAATATCATTGACAGCTTTTGCTCTACCATCTTTTTGATCAATATCTTTTCCCATTGTTATAGGTGTTGCTGCACCTATGTTTGTGCCTTCACTCATAACAAGGAAGTGAGCTGCACTTGAGATGATGGCACCTGCACTTGTGGCACTAGCGCCTTCTGGTGTTATCCAGACTCCAACGGGGTAATCCAGACTCCCTATAAGAGTTAAAATATCCTTGGTCGTAGAGACAAGCCCGCCGGGAGTATCTAGCTTAATAAAGGCAAGATCACCGTTTTCCTTAGAAAGTTTTTTTAAATTATCTTCTAAAAAGTTAAAGATGGCAGGGTTGATACTGGCATCTACATTCAAGTAGGTAATTCGATTAACTTCATAGTTTGCAAATGCACTATGGGATAATAAAAGTAAAAGACTGATTGCGTAATTTTTTATTCTTTTCATACAATAAAAATAGAATATTATTGATGACCTCGCAAATTAAAAGGATAGATTTTATGTCATTAGATATTGTTGTTTTTGGTCATATTTTAAACCCAATCTCAGATAAGAAGTGTGAATACTTTAAAAACGGCGCAATGCACCTAAAGTTCAGTAAGTCCAAAGATGCTTATCAGATAAAGCAGTTAGGTACTAAAAGAAAAGTTCTTCAAGGTTTAAAAGGAGAATTTCAAGAGATAGATTATTCAGAGCAAGTTATTATCCCAAGCTTTTTTGATATGCACTTTCACTGGGTTCAAGACGACGTCAGAGAAATGCCTAAAGCAAACTTACTTAAATGGCTAGATAACTATACTTTTCCAGCTGAAATGAAGTTTAAAAATAAAGCTTATTCAAAGAAGCGCGCCAAAGATTTTTTTAAGAGGCTTGTTAGTGTTGGGACTTTAGGAGGGGCCTGTTACTCCTCAATCCATGGGCACACACTTGAGAATGCTATGGATGAAGTTACAGGTGACTTTGTTATTGGCAATGTATTAATGACTATGAATTCACCCCAACAACTGACACAAACAAAAACTGAGGCACTATCATTAGTCTCTAAATATTCCAAAAAATACAAACAAAAGTATGCTCTTACACCTAGGTTTGCCATCGCTACAGATCCTGAAACCATGAAGGAATCGGTAAAGATCGCAAAGAAAAATAAGTCATTTATTCAAAGTCATCTTAGTGAGACTCCAAATGAAATCGAATTTGTTACAGGACTTTACAAAGAAATTAAAGGCTTTGAAAAAATAAAAACATATACAGAGATCTATAAGAAAGTCGGAATGTTAGGTCCTAGAACAATTATGGGACACGGTATTCACTTAAAACCTTCCGAAATCAAGATGCTTAAGGAGACGGATACCGCAATTGCACATTGTCCCACTTCAAATGCTCCCATAAAAGAGAAGGGCCTTGGCTCGGGATTATTTGATTTTAAAAAGATTGAAAGAAATAAAATCAGATGGGCGCTAGGGTCTGACATTGGTGGTGGACCTATATTGTCTATGTTTGATGTGATTAGGTCATTTGTAGATCAAAATAAAAAAGCGGAAGTGAAAGGCGCCACTCATATTATGGGGCTTTATCGTTCAAGTTTGGCCGGTGCGAAGCTTCTTAATTTAGATAAAACAATGGGTAATTTAAGTGTTGGAAAAGAAGCAAATTTTCTTGTACTTCCAAAGCTTAGGAATCTTGATGACTTGAGTGCAGAGACTGTCCTTAGCTCATATATTAATCATGGTAGAAAACGTAGGAAGAATTACGACAAAATGGTAGATAAAGTCTTTTATAAAGGGAAATTACTACATACTCCAGCATAATTTCAGTAGTTTAACCTTGAAGCCTTTTTACTTTCTGATACGTACTATGTATCTTCACTTTACTAATATTGCGTAATGGGGAGTACTTTGATGAAAAGAAAATACTTACTTTATGGGACTTTGTTGTCTTCACTAAGTTTGAATATCTATCTAATGAACACAGAAGTTGTTGTATCGGACAACCTTACTGAAGATGATATGGTTGAGGATGAATTAATATTAGCTCAGTCGGCGATAAAAAAAACTTCGATCCAGAAATCTAAAAATCTAAATAAAGCGGGCCAAGATATTAAGGGAAAGATATTAAATACTGTGCCAGCAAATGTCATTGAAGATGATGAAGCTCCAGAAGACTTTTCTGATGCAGATTATGAGAAGCAATATCAAGAATCTAAAAATAAATGGCAAGAAGATATGAGATCCCATTTAGAGAGAGACCTCGGAATTGATCCTGATTATGTCGATCAGTACTTTAGCATGGCGATGCATAGGGATCGTGAAATAAGTCAAATTATGCAGTCTCACTTTGATGATAGTACTAATGAGAAAGTACCATATGTATTCACTGTCGAAGATAATATTCAACTCGCTAAAATAAATTCAAAGTATCTATCAAAACTTAAAAAAATATTTGGTGAAGAAGCCTATGAGGACTATGTGGAATATCGTAATCAATCTGTTCGTAAAATGATTGAGTCAGGTTCTGGTTTTATGGTGGAGTTTTAAGATGAAAAAAATAACGAGTCTTCTTGTCTCCTTTCTTTTGATTTTAAGTTTAGGGGCTTTCGCTGTTAACGGGCAAAGTGATTATAGGTCAGGTAAGTACGAAATCCCTGCCGATAGTGATGTCCTTCTTGACTTTAATATCATAGAGGAGGAAGTTGCAATTTATCCTATGGGTTTTAGTATCTTGGTTTGGAATATGTTTAAAGGAGCTAAGGTCAATTGGCTTAAAGACTTTCAAGACCTCTCAAATGGAAAAGAGATACTCATTCTACAAGAGGTTTTTACGAGTAAGAAAATGATTCAAGGCTTTTCTGAGACGAAAGATTTTAATTATGTTTTCGCGACTTCATTTATGGACACCTCACTTCAAATGAAAAGAAATGGAGTGGCCACTGCTGCAAAGCAAATATCAAAGAAATCCTCTTGGCAGAGAAGTTTTTATAGAGAGCCTGTTATTAAGACACCGAAGATGACTTTATTCACTAAGTACAAGTTGGCCGGAATCGAAGAGGAACTTTTAGTTGGGAACATTCACGCCATAAACTTCGTATCAAATAAGAAGTTTAAACATATGATTGCTGATGCGGCTCAGTTATTAGCAAAGCATAAAGGACCTGTTATTTTTGGAGGGGACTTTAATACTTGGACAAAGAAGAAGACAAGAACAATGAATCGTATAATGACTGGAATCGGTTTTAAAGCTGTCCAATTTTCAGTTGATTTTAGGAAAAAATTCTTAGGTAAAACATTGGATCATATTTGGGTGAAGGGACTTAATGTTAAATCTGCAGTGGCCCCTGTATACCCAGGCTCTGATCATAATCCTATGGAAGTTTCTTTGGGATTATTTTAAAACAAGCTCAATAGGACAATGGTCTGACCCCATAATTTCCGGAGTGTGTCTGCAAGAGACAAGCTTTGATTTTAAATTAGAGCTGGCCATAAAATAATCTATACGCCATCCAATATTTCTTTCACGGCAATCACCTCTATATGTCCACCATGAATAAATACCTTCTGTCTCAGGCTCAAAGTGCCTTAAGCAATCAATCATACCTGCCGCTTCATATTGACCCATCCACTCTCTTTCGTTAGGAAGAAAGCCGGTTGTTTTTTTATTCGTTTTTGGGTTAGCAAGATCAATAGGGTGGTGAGCAGTATTAAAGTCACCAGTGATAATGACTTTTTTACCATCTTCAATATATTGGTTAAAGCGCTTTAGTATTTCATCATAAAATTCTAATTTATAAGGGACCCTTCCGTGATCTCTTTGGCCGTTTGGAAAATAGCAATTAAATAAAATGAACGACTTAAATTCAAGAATAAGTGCTCGTCCCTCTCTATCAAATTTTTCTACACCAAGACCGTGGTGAACTTTTAGAGGTTTTTCTTTACTGTATACAGCTACTCCGGAATATCCTTTTTTTTCTGCTGAAAAAATGAACACCTCATAACCTGGTATTGTCAAAGTTTCTTCTGGGAACTGACTTTTTTCCGCCTTGATTTCCTGTAAGCACACGATGTCAGGTGATGTCCTACTTATCCAGTCTACGAATCCCTTCTTAGTACAGGCCCTAATTCCATTGACGTTCCACGACACAAGCGTTTTCATTATTTTCCTCATATGTTTTTTTTTACAAAAGTTTGGCACTATTGTTTTATAGTTTTTTTCAAGATTGTTAAAGACATTCCGGAAAAAATGATTAATATTAAAAAACCAAATTCGAAGTAGGAGATGTCATGCGTTGTTTCAAAAACATTGCTAAGTTAATTCGCACAAAAAGATTACAGCACCCAAAAAATTATTCTCAGTCTGAGCTATCTAATTTATTAGGATACAAAAATGGACAGTTTATTTCGAACGTGGAGAGGGCATTATGTAATATCCCTTTGAAGATGTTAACAAGAGTGTCAGAAGTTCTTAATATTGAGCCTCAAGACCTTAAGGACGCTATTCTTGCTGACCATGACGAAACACTAAACAATTACCTAAGTGTTGAACAAAATGCTGAAGTAAAAACTTTACGAACTAACGACAATGACACATCTAGTGATACGCAAACATCTCAAACAGAATACTCTGGAGTTGAAGCTAGTTTCAAAATGTGTTCGAATTCTTAATTATAATTTAAATTAAAATATGTGCCTGCTAAATAAGCAGGCTTTTTTATTGTGGAGTATATCCGTCTTTATAACGCTGATAGTCTTCTATTGTTCCTTGAGACTCTTCAGTATCTTCTGACCAGTTCTCAGATTTTTGATCTGGGAGTAAGTGGATGTCATCGAATTCACCTAAGTGACTTACTACATCACCTTTTGGATCTAGATTGTGCTCGGTAGAGTACTGTAGGTCTTCAGGAAGACCATTAATTTTATTTTGTAAAACTTCACGCTGCCAGTCTTCTTGTAGAGTTACTTCGTACTTTCTTAGATTATGGAGAGATGTTTGGTAATTTTTCTCAGTTTTACCTAATTGTTTCTGTGAGTTTCTTCCAAACATATTGTAGAACTTACCTCTGGCAGTAATGTACTGCTCCATGAGATTGTCATATTTCTGCATAATTCTTGAAGGCGTTAAGCTCTTTGGTCTTCGATTTTTCGAATAATTTTTTTTGTTAGAGTTTGCAGGCTTGTTGGCACCATCGGCCTTAACAGCGTTATTGTTATTGTTGTTACCAGGCTTTTTATTATGATTACGTCTTCTGTTATTGTTGCGACGTTTGTTATTGTTTGGTTTTGGCTTATTACCTGTTGCTGAGTCAGTCATGACACTTTGCTCCTTAAAGCTTTGTTATATGGTCATCATATGCTTGATTATATTTATTGTCTATGATCAATCTGCCGGTTTTGTCCCATAGACTAAAAGGGCTAAATCCCTTATAATCACTCGGTATATAACATTAAAGGAGAATTAAAATGGCAAATAAAAGAGTTAAAGTTGCAGTGACAGGTCCTGCTGGACAAATTGGTTATGCAATCCTTTTCAGAATCGCTTCAGGACAAATGTTTGGAACTGATACTGAAGTTGAGCTTCAATTATTAGAATTACCTCAGGCGCTTGGAGCACTTGAAGGTGTAAAGATGGAACTAGATGATTGTGCCTTTCCTCTTTTAAAGAATATTGTTTGTACTGATAAAATGGATGTGGCCTTTAAGGGTGCTAACTGGATTCTAGCAATCGGTGCTGTTCCTAGAAAAGATGGAATGGAGAGAGCAGATCTTTTAAAAGTTAACGGTGGAATCTTTGGACCACTAGGTAAAGCAATGGCCGCACACGGTGCTGACGACTGTAAGCTTTTTGTCGTTGGAAACCCATGTAATACAAACTGTTTAATTGCTATGGAGTCCTCAGGGCTTCCAAAAGAGAGATTCTTTGCCATGACTACTCTTGATGAGAAGCGTGCTAAATCTCAGCTAGCTCAAAAAGCTGGTGTAGATGTTACAGAAGTAACAAATATCACAATCTGGGGTAATCACTCAGCAACTCAATACCCAGATTTTTATAATACAAAAATTGGTGGTAAGTCAGCTGCCGAAGTTATTACAGATACTGAATGGCTTCAAGGTGACTTTATTACAACTGTACAGAAACGTGGAGCTGCAATTATTAAAGCAAGAGGTGCAAGTTCAGCTGCTTCAGCTGCTAATGCTTGTGTTGATGGAGTATATAACTTAACTCACGATACTCCCGCTGGAGAAACATTTTCTATGTGTCTTGCCTCAAATGGTCAATACGGAGTTGATGAAGGTTTAATCTTCTCTTATCCATGTAGAGTTGAAGGTGGGAAGCTAATGGTTGTAGAAGGACAAACTCATAATGATTTTGGGTCTGATAAGTTTAAAAAGACCTTAGAAGAATTAAACACAGAAAGAAATACTGTTAGAGAGTTAGGTTTAATTTAATTAGTAATATTTTATCAGGGGAATCATTATATGGTTCCCCTTTTTATTGAGGTTTAGGTCAATGGCATTCGTTTCATCCGCAGAAAAGATAAAGTTATCGGGTTTTAACAATTTAACAAAAATACTCTCTTTTAATTTATATGATTTTTGTATCACTTTCGATGATAAGCAAAAAGAAGAATATATAAACTGGATTGATAAGAAGTATAACTCCGATAAAATTTTAAAAATCTCTAGAAAAATTTGCGAAATGATAGACTCAGATATTATTTCTGAATCTAAAATGGATTATGACCCTGTCGGTGCCTCAACAATGACTTTAATGAGTGATACTCAAGGCGGGAAATGGGAAACAGTTTCCCAGGGTTCTGCTGTGAAGTCTCACCTTACAAAGTCACACCTCACAAGTCATACTTATCCTGATGCTTCAGCGCCAAACGGTATTTGTACTTATAGAGTCGACTTTGATATTGCCACTTGTGGAGATATTATTCCGTTAAGTGCAATTAATTATTTATTTGAATCATTTGAATGTGATGTTGTTTATATCGATTACGTCGTTCGTGGTTACACAAGACAAGAAAGTGGAAAAAAGATTTATAATGATGAGTACTTTAACTCCATCCAAGACTTTATCTCTCCTGAAGTCATGAAAGACTTCGAGTTTCATTCAGACTTAAATATGCCACGTGATAATATCTGGCAGACGAAACTTATGGCCAAGCAATTTGGACCAGAAAGATTTGTTTACCATCAAGAAGATATTAATCACCCTGAGATTGATCAAAAAATGAAATTCTTATACGATGAAATGCGCGAAGTTTACCATTTGTATTAAAGTCTTCTAGAGAAAATTTCTAGAGTTACCTTTTAATTCAGTATAAACATAGGTGTGTAGAGGGAGAATAGTCTTTTAGGACGATCTGGACTCGTAAAGCAGCAAGCAGGTACCATCATGCACTTAGTAAAAGAAAAGCAGATGCCACCATGGCCTTTTAAGTTATCTGATAAGGAAATGGGGAGTTTGATTAAGCAGCTAAATTAATCAGTAAGTAGCACTTCTTTTGAGTCCCATTTCCAAATATAAGTATCAAAGAAAAAATGTGAAAAAAGCGGGACAAGAAGAAGTGTTGAAAATAGCGAGTTCATGAGACTCTTACTTGTTTCATTCGAAAAATTGATGAAGTTATCTTCATAGTAATTCTCAAGGAATCCAAAGACAAGAGCAACGGTAAACACGGTGATAATATTAAGGTAAGGAATACGACTCTTCAACTTTCCTTTTATGAGAAACATATAGGGAATACCGTGGGATGCAATTAGTGCCAGCAGGTAGTGATTTAGATTAAGCCCACTTATAGAGTAAAGAGAAAATAAAATTGCTGTAACTAGGACGAAGAAGTGTCCAGGAAGTAGATCTTTATTCAGTTTAAGTTGTTGGCATAAATAAAGTAGATAAAGAAGTACGATGATGGAATATAGAATAATCGTGTAATTGAAAAGTACTTCATTCTCAAAATTCCAAATATCATTTGCACTATAGTATTCTATCTTTGCATCTGGTTTTAAGTGTATTCCAAAGACAGCAATTAATTGCAAGATGTAGAGCGTATAAATATTTATAGAGTCTTTCTTGTCATCCTTTGGCAAAAGGAGTTTTAAAATACCAATATTTTGTTTTATATAGTGAAAGACTGTTGCATAGAATGCAAAGCGCCAGAGGAAAAGCGGACTCGTGAAGTGTATCGCTGCGCCTATGGAGATAAAGCAAAAAATAAAGAGATAGTATTTCTTAAGATGATCAGTAAATTTATTGGGCTCATAGAGTGATCTTAAGAAAGTCGTGTACACGTGTCCATTATCTATAACGAGCAGCAGAAATAAGGTCATTGCATTTGATAGTTCTGTATTTGTGAGATGGAAAAAGACAGTGACGAATAGGCCTGGGACTAAGAACCAAATAAGATCAACATTTGAATTTATAATGAGGCCGTTTGCTGGTTTCAATCTATTATTTAATTTCCATCTTAGAGAATTCTCGTTTAATTGCTTCTAGCTCCGACTTCATATCAGATCCTTTACCATGAACAGTAATTAAAACTTCCTTCGTGCTATTCTTTATTTTTGCATGAACGGCATAAATTGGGTTTTCATCATCATACTCAAAGACAACAATCTTTTCCAATTTAGGATGTGAGAGTTTATGATCTTTTACAGGATAAAATTCATCCCCTGAGATATTAACAATTTCAAATGCTGCATTTTCAAGATCTTCTTCATCAAGTGGAACTTGGGATACAACAGTATTAATTTCAACATCTTTTCTAGGGTGAAATGCAGAAAATGCATTAACGTTCTTATGACTCTCTTGGAAGACCTTTGTCTTGTAACCTTTAGGGGCGAGAGGAATTACTTTTGTCTCTTTGATGAAATTAGCAAGTTGTATTTTTGATTCGATGCTTTTTAATATCTTATGTTTTTTTGATGTAGGTAGCTTTTCTAATGGAACCTTTCCTTGTGGTCTTTTTTCATCTTCTAAGTTTTTTTGGCCACTCTGATTGGGTCTTTTTTCAGTTACTTCGCTTTTTATTGCTGGCTTCGAATTAGGACTTGGTATTTGTTTTGGAAATGATTTTCTGATATTTTTAATCTCTTTAGGTGAGTTTCCTGTTCCAATAAGATGAGGTAAGAAGAACATAAAAGTACAACTAAGTAGGACGAATACTATCCCAATGAGGTTGCTCTTTTTCTTATTTGTTTTGATATAGGATTCTATTCGATCTTTTAAGGCTTTTAGTTGCTCTAATATTTCATTGCTATTCATATTTTTCCTTTATAAATTAATAATAGAGGTAAAATTGAGTTTTGTCTTGTTTCCAGATGAGTCCACTTGGTGGAAGACTAAATTCACTTGTATGTAAATTTACGATATATTTTGCAATCTTATCAAAGAGGATAGGTCTAGGAGAGTTTAGTTCAACTTTTATATAATCCTCTGTCTTAAAGCATTTATCAGGGGGAGATGGATAAGTACTATTGCCTAGAATTGTCAATTTTTTTGGGCACTGCGTAGGCTCCCAGGTAAACTCCATATCCATGCATATCTCAGTATTTTTTTCTAAAGTACAGAGAAGGTATAGGCCCTCATTCTTAAGTTTATTTAAGGGAAAGAGTATCGTACTTATTTTTAACTCTTTATGACCAGAAAAAACATAGTCATTTGAAGCAGGTTTTGGTGTAATTGTGGTAAAATGATTTACAGACCAACTTGTATACCGTTGCCAGAATAACTGCTGAAGCTTTGGATTTAGTTGACTAAAATGGGGAGACCCAAAGCTCTTTAATGGGATGATGATAAATGAAAGACTTAAAATTAAATAAATACTATTCATTCTTCAAATTTCTATCTTTTGGTAGGAAAAGTAAAGTGGTTCAAAGTGGATTTTCTCTGATTGAAGTTATCGTAGCTATGGGAATGATGGGTGCGGTAGCGATTGGATTTATGCAGATATCTAAAATGAGCAAAGATGCAAGCGTTGAATCTATGTACACGATGGAAATGTTACAAGTCACAAATCAGCTGCAACAATTCTTTTTAAGCTCTGATACATGTGTTGATACTCTTGCTTCAATCCCTGGGGGGAACTTAGTAAATGCTACAGAGGACACTCCTGTTCCATTTGGTCCGATTGTTCGCTTCTCTAAGGATGAAGACGGTAATATTATAGACACTAAAACATATTTTGAATCTGATGTGACTGAGTTTTTAGGAGGCAGGTTAAAATTACTACAAATGGATGTTGTTGGCTTTGAGACAGTTGATACTCCAGCAGGAAAAACAAGAAAACCTGCCGATATTAGACTGAAGTTTTTATTTGCCAAGAGAAAGGTTGCTAATGACCCTACAGGCGAAAGACAAATTAATCGATTCGTAACAGTTAAAGCTTTCGTAGGAACAGGAGCAAGTCCAAACCCTGCTGAATTTCCAATCGTACCTGCAAATCAAGTCGATCGATGTTTTAGTGATGTAGGAAGTGCAGTCTCATCTGCACTGAGAGGGGCATGTGAAGCCACGAACTCTTTTGATCGTGATGGGAATATTGTTTTAACGATGGAGTTTAATGAAGATACTGTAGAGTGTACGCCAATTGAAGAACATAGTTATTGTGTTTTTGGTGGCTCTTTTTCCCAGGGCGGTGATTATAGAAACCCAGAAACAGGTGGTTTTAATTGTCGTGCCGGTTTTGAAGAAGTAAGAGCAGGGCATTTTACCAAACCAATGAACTCAACATGTGGTAAAGCAAAGTGTTATAAGTTTGAAAGTCAGGCATTCTTTAATTGTGTGAAATGCTATGGAGCTGGAGACGGGACTGCCTATATCGATCCAAACTCAGGTGATGTTGGTATTGCATCTCGAGATACAACTGTAACGTGTACTTCAGATATAAGTTGTCCTAGTGGGCAGTATCCAATTGATTCAAATGGTGATGGTTGTGATAATTCATGTTTTGACCCTAGTAGTTGGGGCGGTGGTGGTGGTTTCATCCCATAATGTATCATCGAATCCTTACCTTTACCTTAGCTTTCGCTAGCTTAAGCTATGAGTTTTGTCTTTCCCATGTTTTTACAATTCTTTTTGGTCAACTAGTCGAACAATATATTATTACGACTGGATTATTTATTTTTTTTTTAGGATTCGGTGCTCTTCTTTATGAGTTTAAAGTAAAAGAAATTAAAAAGATTAAACTATTCCATGTTGAGTTCTTATTAAGTTTTTTTGGCGCTACATCGGTTTTTCTTCCCTTTGTATTTATTGATTATTTTCCATTTATCATCGCCAAGTGGCTAAGTTATGGCTTAGTCATATTGATTGCTATTTTATCTGGAATAGAGCTTCCAATGCTTATAAGTCAGTCAGAAAATAAATTAGATACGCTGGGTAGTGATTATTTAGGTATGTGCTTTGCTGGCGTCTGTTTCCCTTTATTCTTTTTACCTTTTTTGGGATTACTAAATACAAGCCTGATCATTGCACTTCTAAACCTTTGTATTGCTTGCTATCTGGTCTTCAAAGAGCATGGAATTCAATATCGAAAATATCTTTATATCGCTGTAGTCCCTATCTGTTTTGTAGTGTTGGCTCCAAATATACAGCTCTATATAGAAGGTGTGTTCATTGGTCAGTAATCGATTCATATATTTTGTTACGTCGATTGTCGCTTTTAATTCTTTCGTCGTTTATTCTGTTATATGTAAGAAAATTTCTCTTCTAAGTAAAATGGAACTTTATTCACAAGTTGGAGCCTTAACAGTCTTTGTATTATTTTTAGGATTAAGTTCACTATTCGTCTCAAAACTGAAAAATGTCAATTGGAAACTTTTCTTTCGAGTTGAATTCTTATTATCTATTAAAATATGTCTGATGCCTGTTTTATTAGGATTAGCAGAGCTATTTAGTGAGAGTGTGAATCAACTAGGTCCTTATGGATGGATTGTATTATTGGTGATCCTACTTGTTCCTTTTGCCTTTTTAACAGGACTGGAGCTACCTCTTTTAATAACCTTGCTACCTGAAAGAGAGAATATACTTCTCTTTCTAAATTATTTCGGAAGTCTATTTGCAAGTATTATTGCTGTCGAAATATTCTATAGCTCAGAGAAGATTTTATTCTTGTGCGCAATTATAAGCACTTTAAATTTTATCGTATATTTTATATTTTCTAAGTCTATTCTGAAGGTGACCCTGCTCAATCTCTTAGTAAAGTCACTTGTTTTTGGATGTGCTCTCGTCATTCTTGCTTTTTATAGTTCAAATCTAGGTCTTGTAAAAAAAATAAACTATCTCGGATATGATATTGTAACAATCCAAAACTTGGGAAAACTCTTTGACTCTCTACCTTCAAATGATAAAATCATATCTATTGAATCACGTTACCAAGAAATAGATATCGTACCTGCTAGTATGTACCAATTTAATCCTAAGGATAGTCGTTGGGGCTTATATTTAAATCGCAAAGTTCAATTTTTTTCAGATACTGAAATTATTTATCATCAAACAATAAGCTTTTTCCCTTTGATTTATACCGGGATTAAACCTAAGAAAGTTCTGATTCTTGGTGGAGGGGATTTAGGTGTGGCGCGAGAATTAAGTCGCTTGCCTGAGCTCAAAGTATTAAAAGTAGTAGAGCTTGATGAGGCGATCATTAATTTAGCTAAAAATGGTCCCTTAGTGAATCAAATGAATAACTATAATCAAATTAAAGACTTTGTTGAGATTGTTCATCAAGATGCCCTATCCTACTTAAGAAATACTAACGAGAGGTATGATTTTATTGTTGCTGACTTTCCTTTTCCTTCATCCTTTGAACTGGGTAACCTATATAGTAAGGAATTTTATCAACTTGTCATAAGCCGTCTTTCAAATAAGGGAGTCTTCACTTTTGATTTTCCATTCCATATTAGTGACAACGATCAAGAAAAAGAAGTTCAGGCTATCCTATTAAATACATTGCAAGCTTCAGGCTTTAAGCAAATTAAAATCTATGGTCGCTTCGAAACATTTGTTATGGCAACTAAAAGGGAATTAGACCTGAAGGTAGATATTAGTTCATATCAAAAGTACCTCAGTAATAAAGTCTTAATCAACTTTGTAGAGCGTACGACGCATTATGCAGAATTATATAAAAGGTCATCTAAGATACATTCACTCTTTAAACCTCAAATGGAGTTTAGGATTGAGTAGTACTCGTTTGAATACATTTGATTTTATTAGAGGTATCTTAGTTATATTTGCCGTTTTAGAGCACTATATCTTTTTTTCTAATATGATCTTTGTTAAGTATTTTTATTTCCCCCCCTTCGACTCACCAATTCCTATGTCTAGTACACTTCTGTATTTGATGAAATTTATTGGTCCTTGGGCGACACAGCTTTTTATTGCACTCGCTACCTTTAACTTAACTGCCCTTAGAATAGACGATAATATTTCCAATTATAAAAAAAGAGATAATCTATATGCTGTCTTATTCTTATTTTTCACAATAGAATCTTTTCTTATTTCCTCCAATTTAGCGGAGGCCCTTTCTCCCAATCCATTACAAGTATGGATGATAATCCTTTTCTCCCTTAACCGTCTAATATATAGATATTCTATAAATACAGTCTCGATAATTTTAATTTTACTTGGAGTCATTCCATTTTTACCTGGCTCTGCTGAAAGCTTTGGTATGGAAGCATATGGCATCTCTCATTTTGGAGCAGAGTTTTCCTTAGAGTGCCGTCCAGACTTATTTGTAATTGCAAGCCTCATTGGTCTGAGGTTAGGCTTGTTGTATAGAAAGGGTCTCTCAGAGAAATCTATTCTTTTAACTTTTATTGTCGCTTTACTCGGGACTATTCTTTTTGGATTTTTTGCACCTGATTACTATGTGACAGTATTTAATGTTCTTTATCACGAATATGACTGGGCCTTTAATTTACTTGGCTCACTTTCTAGTTGGTGTTCTGTCATAGTAATTATATCTTGGGGGCTATGGATTGAGCAAAGAATGGCGGGAATAAATCTTTTTGTGATTAATAAAGTAGGTAAATACTGTCTGTATTATTTTATGTTTCATAAATTATTTTACATATTTCTATTTATTCCGATCTTTGGACCTTTGTTACTCAGTTATACAGGTGAATACCCTAATAATCTGTGGGTTCATAGTTTTGCAATCTGTTTATATACCATGCTCTTCTTCATTTTTCATCAAATAACTCGCAGAGTTAGATCTTTTTATAATCTTTAAATATTCCTAAGTTTTGGTATAATAGTGCCTCATGGAGGCGTGAATGGGAAAAGAAGTTCAGCATAGTGACTACACTGCTGAAGACATGGAAGAATTTCGTAAAAAACTCGTCGAGGAAACAGAGCTACTGAAGTCGTGGTTTGATCAGGATAAGTTTAGTCGTGGAAATCACAAGACAGGAATTGAGTTGGAAGCTTGGTTAGTGGATGAGAATATGCTACCAGACCCATGTTCTCCAGAGTTCCTAGAAAGTTTAAATGATGAACAAGTCGTTCCAGAAATAGCTAAATTTAATTTTGAAATAAACAGTATGCCCTATGACTTAACCGGTGATTGCTTAACTAAGCTCAAAGATGAGATGACTGGCATTTGGAAAAAATGCGAACAAGAGGCTCAAAAAGATAATAAACATGCCATGTTAGTAGGAACCCTTCCTACACTTAGACCTCATATGCTTGATATGCAATATCTCTCACCTCAGAACCGCTATGCCGTAATGAATGAGCAAGTTATGAAAATGCGTGAGGGAAAGCCTCTGTATATAAGACTTGAAGGCAAAGACAATCTTTATATGTATATGGATAGTGTTATCTCTGAATGTGCAGCAACAAGTTTACAAATTCACTTAAGTGTCGATCAAAAAGATGCTAAGAGATATTATAATGCTTCTATGATTGCGTCTCCTTTCCTGATTGCTCTTTCTGCAAATTCACCTTATTTCTTTGGAAAAGAGTTATGGGATGAATCTAGAATTGCTATTTTTGAACAGGCAGTTGATTTAGAAGCAAAGAATCATGATGGTAAAAATGTTAAGCGAGTCACACTTGGAAATGATTATCTTAAAGAGTCTATGTTTGAGCTCTTTCAAGAAAATCTTGAAGATTATCCACTGCTACTACCTGAGTGTAAGGACTGTGCTGCAGAAGATTTAACTCACTTAAAACTACATAACGGAACTATCTGGCGTTGGACGAGACCGATTATTGGAGATAACCCTGACGGATCAAAGCACCTTCGAATTGAGCAGAGAACACCAAGCGCAGGCCCTACAGTTGTTGATTCTATTGCAAACTCGGCATTCTTTATAGGCCTAGTAGATTACCTAGCAACTTTAGAGACACCGCCAGAATCAGCAATTAGCTTTGATGAAGCAATACATAACTTCTACAAAGCAAGTCGCCAGAGTTTCTTCTGTCAAGTGAGGTGGATTGATGGGAAGCTTCACGATATGAAAAACCTTTTACAGTATGAGATTTTTCCACATGTGAAGAGTGCCTTACTCAAGCGTGGAATTGATAAAAAAGATGTTGATTATTATATGGATGGTGTTATTTATCCAAGATTAGTTAAAGGTGTTAACGGTGCCATTTGGCAGAAAGCCTTTATTCATATGCACGGCAAGAGGTTTCAAGAATTACTTGAAGCTTACGTTAAAAACCAGTACTCGGGAAAACCAGTACATGAATGGGAGTTATAGTGCAATTGAAGATTCTAAACGAAGTTCCAAGTAAGCTCTACACTTGTAAAGTTACTGAGGTTCACGAGGTTTTAGGCGGGCCAACTATCATTCATCTTAAAGGAAAGTTAACTAAGCCATTATTTTTATCCGCCTTGTTACACGGAAATGAAACAACGAGCTTTGATGTTCTTTCACAAGTTTTAAATAAATATAAAAATGAAGAACTTCCAAGAGATCTTATCATTTTTATTGGAAATACTCTTGCAGCAGTAGAGGGTATGAGACACTTACCTGGACAGCCAGATTATAATCGTATTTGGCAGATTGGTGAAGGGGATACCCCCGAACATGAAATGGCGGCAAAAGTTACTGCTTATGCCAAAGAACATAAACCATTTGCTTCAATTGATATTCACAATAATACGGGCAAGAATCCTTTATACGGATGTGTAAATTCAACAGAACCTGAGTTTATGGCGCTAGCTAGTCACTTTGGAAGTAATACTGTCTATTTTACTGAGCCTCACAATGTTCAATCAATGGGCTTTTGTACTTTTTGTACCGCAATTACTATTGAGGCCGGACTTCCAAGTGAACCTCGGGGTGTTGTCGCTGCATTTGAATTCTTTGATAAAATTTTTCATATGGATAAAATAACAATGAACCCTGAAAGAGCAGAGTTTGAAATTTATCATACAATTGCTAGGCTTAAGGTAGATGAAAGGGCGAGAATTGACTTTGAAGATCAAGGTGACGGTGATTCTGATCTATCCTTTATTCCAGAGTTTGATTCACAAAACTTCAAAGTCGTAAAAAAAGAAACTCACTTAGGCCATGCTAAAAATTTAAAGTGTATCAGAGTTGAAGATAATAACGGACGAGACTTAACAAATGATTTTTTAAAAATAGAAGGAAGTGCTCTAGTCACAAATAGAACTTTCATACCTTCTATGTTTACTAAAGATATTTATGTCATGAAAGAGGATTGCTTAGGTTATATTATGGAAGTGATTATTCCTACAAAGTAGAGTTCGTAGCCCTGAGTAGAATATTTCTTGGAGAGATCTCTTTATTGAATACTTCTTTAATCTCAACATTAATGCCATTTTCTTTCAAATAAAGTGCACGATCTAAAATAATATATATCTCTATCAATCTTGCTAAATGAGATCTAATAAGTCCGAGAGCAAGAACTTTTGTTACTTTTTTTTCTAAACTTTTATATTTATTTTCAAGCTCAGCATGAGATAACTCCATTGAGTCGGGAAGAAATTTATAACAGTAATCTGCAAAAGATAGCTTATAATCTTCTTTCAGGCCATTACCAACAGATGCAAACTCTAGTCCTAATTCATCAAGCATCAAAAAGTGCAATGAGTAACGATATTTTTTAACTTTTAGTTTCTCATTGTAGGATTTTATGTTTTCGGGCTTAAACTTTGCGGCCATAGTTAAAGCATGATTCGTTAATATGAGTGGATTCTTCATTGCTATTTTTGAAATATTAAACTGATCATCAGCTAGCTTATGATAACAGCAACCAAAATTGATAAGATTTTTGATCTTTGAATGTCCATAAGCCTTAACGATTATTGTCGAAAGATCACCACATGCATGGAGTCCAATCAGAGTATCAGATTCCTCGAAATCTTCCGTACTAGATCTGGAAGAAATTTTCGACGTTACAAATTGAACTCTAGATAGAATATCTGGAGCAATCTTTTTGAGTTTCTCTTTTCCAATATTTTGAATATCTTCACTCATATCAATACATATGCTCTTCTTTTGATTTTTATTAAGTATACACGACGATAAGTGGCCTGCTCCACTACCAATATCAACAAAGGAGTTAGATTCCTTTATGGGTTTGAGACTGAGAATATAAGAAATCTCATGTCTTTTTTTTGCCGTTATTTTTTTACTAAGGTTTATGGGAAAGTTCGTTGGCGCTTCCTCTGACTGAGGGAGGCTAGTGAGTTTCTTTGCTTCTTGTAGAAATGAAGCATAGTCTTTATTGGTAATAATTCTGTCATCAAGAGTATTATGAAGCTTTATAGTCTCTTGTGTATCAAGCTCTAGTATATCTTCAATCCAGTCGGTGTACTGGTTCTTAGTTAAGGGATAGCGATCTAGCGCCTCTTTATCAGTTAAGAATGAATGTTTTGTAAGTATCTTTTGAATGTCCAAAAAGCGCTTTTCAATATTCATGAGCGCAGTATATACTAGCTTTATGAGTATTGCTATTTGGGGAATGGGCATTTCCGGTAATTCGGCCTTGAAATTTATTTTAAGTACCTATAAAGGCGATATCTTCTTAATTAATCAGGGAGATCCAGCTCTTTGGAGTGTCGATCTAGATCTTGGCGGACGGGATATTAAATGCTTCGATCAGTCTCAAATACCTACAGACCTAAAAGTGGATAAAATTATTCTTGCGGCCGGGATTGATCCAAGAATTCCTGAGTTGATACCGTTTAAAGATACTCCTAAAGTTTGCAATGAAGAGTATGCATTTTCATTTATTGATAAACCTATCATTGCCGTGACTGGAACAAATGGTAAAACCACAACGGTTACTTTACTTGCTCAGGCACTCGAAGCTGCTGGAAAAAAAGTTTTTCTTGGAGGAAATATTGGGACTCCACTCTGTGAAATGCTTTGTGATAATAGCGAGTATGATTATATAGTCTTAGAGCTATCAAGCTTTCAATTAGAGCTTATGGATAAATTTCATGCACAAGTTTCAGTGATTTTAAATATTAGTAAAACCCATATGGAGCGATATGATAATTTCAATGATTACAAGCAAGCAAAATTAGATATTGTTATGAACCAGGTTAAGGGCGATCTTTTTATTACTCCTGGTGAGTTTATGAGTACCGAAACTCTGGCCTTAAAAAAGGCGATCGCTCCAGTTGAGGGATATGAGTTTAATAATCCGGCCTTGATTGGAGCCCACCATCAAAGGAATTTTAAAGTTGTGGATGATGTCCTAGATTATTTCGGAATATCGAGTAGAGAAGAAATCATTCAAAATTTAATTAACAATTTTAAAGGTGTTAAGTACCGCTTAGAATATTTAGGCTTAGTAAATGAAGTCAAATTTTATAACGATGCTAAGAGCACTAATACAGAAGCCACTGTGAGTGCGGTAACTGCCTTTGATGAACCTCTCATACTTATTATGGGTGGAAAGCTTAGGGATGAAAGCCAAGAGCTTAGGAAGGCATTTGAGTCTATTCATAATATTATTAAGATTTATGCTATAGGGGATGCTGCAAAATATATTTATGATAACTTATCAGATAGATTTGAAGTTGAGTGTTTGGATGACTTAGAGTTGGTTTTTGAAAAATTAAAAGAGATTAAATGCGATGCTATTGTTTTTAGTCCCGCATTCCCTTCGTTTGATCAATATAAAAACTATATTGCAAGAGGTGAGGATTTTGAAAATAGGTTTAAGTTACTTTATACGAGAGAGTGAAACTTCTCGAGCTTCTGCCGTATTAAAGTTCTCAATAGAAATCTTTGCTACAAACATAGCAACCATAACAATAATAATTGAACCGAACTTAATACTCATCGAGACTCCAGATTTATAATTCTATTTAACAATAAAACTTATCGACACACCAGGTTAATTCTTTAGTGTTTTTCTCTTTTTACTGTAATTTTAGGAGTTTAAGCTTTGTTTTTAGGTCTTTTATGTCTTGCTGATTATGGTAGTTAGCATGGCCGAAACGCAGGTATGTGCCACGATTGTCAGTCATAATATCTAGTCTACCTAGTTGATTCTTAACAGATGCTGCAAGTTCCGCTGAATTCAGTTTAACAGTAATAAAGTGTCCAATTTTGCTTGGATCTTTCTCGATTATGAATTCAGATAATGGATTTTCTTGCATAAATTCAAGCTGTAAATTTTTAACATGTTTGATAAGATCATTCGCCGAAATTCCAAGTCTTTTAAAGTTCCTCCAGACAGATCTAAAGCGATAAAAAGAAGTGCAGTCAATTGTGGATCCCCAAAATCTCATTCCATCACTAGCATAACTAACAGGTCCTGATTGTTTTGACTCAAGGTCTTTAAAAGATGAGAACCAACCAGTGTAGAGGGGTCTTAATTTACAGTCTTTTGGAATGGTCATAAAGCACATACCTTCTCCTGCTTGTGCATACTTATATCCACCGGCCATATAAAATAGATGGTCACTGTATTTTGTGATGTCGGTAGGGACTGCACAGAAACCATGATAGGCATCAAGAATAAACTCAGCATCACCTTTGAACTGGATTATTTTCTGGATATTTTCTTCAGATAAAACAAGACCAGAAGTAAAGAAGACATGACTTAAGAAAATAAGATCAAACTGGTTTGTGTTTAACGCCTTCTCTAAGTCGACATCAAAGCTTAATAACTCAGGGTCAATTATCGTAACTTCAACTAGGTTATCTTCTTGTAGCCTTCTAAGTTGTCTACTGAAAGAGTGAAATTCTGAGTTTGATGTGAGTAGCTTTAAAGGCTTGTCCTTGATGATACTACTTAGTATTCGTGTCAGTAGGTCGTGTGTGTTCGGGGCAAAAGCAATATCGGCCGGTCGATCAAAGCCGATAATACTTGATATTATATCCTGAACATCTGGTATAAGAGTTGTGAAGATATAGTCCCATTTATTGTCGGACTCCTTCATTGAGTGATCATAGGATTCCATATGACCTATCCTAGCGCTATTTGGCCAGAAGTGATGACTATGGGCCGCAAAGTGAAGTTTGTTCCCATGGGCATTTATAAACTCAGAATAGAACTCTTTATAATCTTTAGTCATAGATCTTATTCTTCGTGTGCGAAACCCAGCTCACTCTTAAGTTTTTCTGGGAGTTTAGGTATGCGTGTTTTAGGCACTAAAAAAGTAGCAAGATTAAAAAAATCAGTAAAAACTCTATTGTTCTCTGTCGAGTTTTTCAAGTACTCATGGCCTGATGAGCCACCTGTTCCAATTTTGGTTCCAAGAGTTCTATGAACCATAATCGAATGTCTGTATCTCCATGTGGTAAACATCTCATCAATATCAATGAGTAGATCGAGAATTCGATTAGGAATTTGAAGGATAGGTTCATTACAAAAAAGTCTGATAAAGATCGCCGATAGTTTGGCCTCTCTACTCAAACGCGTTAATCCCTTCTCCACAACTTCTTTATGCTTATCTTCATTGAAGAGGTTGTCATAATTCTCTCTTGTAGATTTTAAATTCATTTTCTCAAATTTCATTTCCATCTCAGATAACATGTCATTTGAATTAACAGTGGCTTCATCTTCATCAAGCATTTGATTTATAGCTGTTTGGTATTCATTCCAAAAATCATAGTCGTTTGTTTTTCCAAATGGCATACGGGATAACCAAGAATCAACAAGCTCAAGTAGTGTCGGTTTTTCTTCTTGCTCATTAAGTAGCTTTTTGTCAGGGTCTTTAAGGCGAGAGTTAAAGAATTCCTTATCTACATGAAGCCTGTACTTTTGTCTTAGTCCTAACTTTAATTCAAGCATGCGAAATTGAATACTTTGAAAACCAGAAGCAGGCAGTAGGTAATCTCTAAAATCCATAAAATCGAGTGGAGTCATAGTCTCCATTATCGTTAGCTGCTCATTAAGTATTTTTTGTATTTGAACAATTCTGTTAAGTCTGTGAATGATATTACCAAGGTCGGTTGATTTCACACTTTCACGATTAAACATTTCGTAAATAGAGTCTAACTCATGAATGATTTGTTTAAACCATAGCTCATATGTTTGATGGATAATGATAAAAAGGGTCTCATCATGAGCTTCTTTTCCGTGCTCTTTTGACTTTAAGTCTTGCGCCCCAAGTATTTTATCTAACTGTAGGTATTCACCATAATATATAGGCTTGTGTTTCATTAAATAGTCCTTAGACAATGCGTGTTATCTGATGATTAAAGGTATCTCGAAGCTTTTAATTTGTCGAATTTTTGTGTATGATGCGAAGGTCTAGATCAAAAGGAATTCTATGAATACAACAATCAAACTAACCAGTGCTCAAGTGTCTGAGAACATAAAAAATCTTCAGAGTTTTATGTCTAAGCATAAACTAGAACAATTCTATGTATCAAGCTTTGATATTTATCTGAATGAATACGTACCTCTTGAAGATTGTCACAGATTTTATCTGACGGGTTTCACTGGCTCAACCGCCGAGTTGCTTGTTCCAAGTTCTGGTAAACCGAGACTTTATGTGGACGGAAGATATCACGAACAAGCAGATCTAGAATGTGATTTGAGTATTGTCGAAGTTGTAAAAGTCCCTGCTAATCAAGGAGTACTTTCAACCCTAGAATGTGACCTCGCTAAAGCTTCACCAAAAGTTGTTGGAATGGAGGGAGATAGAGCTGCGGTTTCATTATATGAAAGAGTCTCTAGTGAATTTAAAGTTGAACTTTTTAATAATCAAGAATTGGCTTCAGTCATCGATTTTGCTCCAATGGCAAGCTTTGGAAAAATACAACATTTAACTAAAGAGCTTACCGGAGAGTCAACTGGTGAGAAGTTAGAAAGAATTTTTACAGATAAATCTAAGGCCTATTATATTACAGCTCTGGACAGTCTTGCCTGGATCACAAATTGTCGCGGATATCATCTGCCAAATAATTGTGCCTTTGTAGGTACTGGCTTTGCCACCCACGATAAAGTCTATGCCTTTATTGATTCAGCGATTGAAGTGGAATGCCCAGACGATAAAATTGAATTTATAAACTGCAAGGGCCCTGAGGTAGAAGCAAAATTATCAGCGATTTCAAAAAATTATAAATTATCAGAAGTGTATATTGATAAAAATGCTCTTAATACTGCAAGCTACTTAATGCTTACATCTGTATTTGGTGAAAAAAAACTAGCTGCAAAAGTTGGGGGATTGATCGACTTTCACTCTATTAAAACAGATGCTGAGTTAGATCTTGTAAGACAAGCATTTAAGCAAGGTGATAAAGCCATTTATAATACTGTCTGCTGGGTTAAAGAGCAGGTGAAAAATGGAATTAAAATTTCAGAACTTGATCTTTATCATCAAACGACAAAATCATATCAAGAACAAGGCTGTAAAGAGCAAAGTTTTAATACTATCTCTGGTGTTGGTGCAAATGGATCAATCATTCACTACGGTGATCCAAAAGCTGATGTCTTTATCAATGATGAGAGTATGGTTCTGCTAGACTCAGGTGGATACTTTGACAGTGGTTTTGCAACTGATACCACAAGAACTTTCATGGGAAGTACTAAAGAGGGAAGTGAAGAGCAGAAAAGAATTTATACTTATGTTTTAAAGAGTGCTCTAGCATGTCAAAATGCCATTTTTAAATCAGGTACTCGTGGAAGTGGTCTTGATGCCATTACCAGACAACCTATGTACCAAGCGGGTTATGACTATGCTCATGGTACGGGACATGGAGTTGGCCTTAATGTTCATGAGAGTGGAGCAGGTATTGGACCTACAAGAACATACCTTATGAAGCCAGGACAGGTGGTTTCAATTGAACCTGGAATCTATATACCTGGTTTTGGTGGTGTAAGAATTGAGAATATTTCAATTGTAAAAAAGCATCCAGAGTTTGAAGGATTTCTTTGTTTCGAAAATCTAGTTTATATTGGCTTTGAGAAACAACTTATTGATGAATCACTACTTACTGCACAGGAAAAAGTTTGGCTTGAAGAATACGAAGCAGAGTGTGTGAAGAGAGGAACAAGTTTCTTACAATAAATATTACTAGTAAACTCATTATAAAACCAAAAAGCAGACTCAAGGGAAAATTAAACTTATTATTACTTTGAGTCTTATTATTAGTCTTTAATACCATCGTCCCACCAAAAAGCCCTGCGAGAGGAGCACAACCATTCATCTTATTGGGATAGAGATAAGTAATTCCATTGATATCATCTTGAGACAACCTTTTCATGGAGTCTGAGTTTTCATAATACATGAGAGCTTCATCTTTATTCGAATGACCTAGGCCTACAGCATGTCCTATCTCGTGGGCCAATACACTTTCCATCTCCGACCTAGATAAGTTACCAAAAGTTGAAGTGGCAGTATCATTTATAAGAACGACTGAACCCTTTATTGATTTACCAGAAACTTTTGTAGGGGCCGAAATTGCCAGGAAGACATTACTTGGAAAATTATCTGTCGTATCATTATTACAGGCGATAACGATATCATTTACGGTGGGAACAGATGTTGCCGTTGGACAAGTTGTCTCGTCATCTTTGGCACATAATTTTTCAGTTAGAAATTTTGTATCGGACGTATTATAGATACCACCACGCTTTAAACGGAGGTTAGATGTGGGCACTTTATTCCAAAACTTTTTAGCACCACTTACAGCGATATCTAGCAGGTCTTCTTTTGATATTCCCGCATTAGTACAAGTACTATTGGAGGTAATATAAATTTTGACTTCTTTGTCATTAAAGCTCGCACCTGTATTGGTATTAAGTCTAAAAGCGTAACTTGGAAGTGAGACTAAAATAAGTGTCAGAGAAATAATTTTTATCATTTAACAATCTCCCTAAAGGGAATCATATAGTTTATTGAAAGAGATAGACTATACATTCGGTCATCCTCTTCATTAAAAGAATAAATATAGCCCTGCAGCTTATAGCTCATTTTATCAACTAAAGCTTCTAGTGCTAAATCGAGTGTTTGATTATATGCAGTTTTTCGCTCATCTGGGATATAGTAAGTTTCTGTCGAGTCACCATTATCAAGTGTGTCTTCACCACCCTCTCCAGAAGTCATTAAAACCATAAAACTTGATCCCAGTCTGACTCGAAGATATTTATTCAGCGGGTAAGCGATATCTGCACGAAGGAAAAATTGATTTCTACTTATGCTTTCAGATGTTCTTTGAAAAATATATCCGGCTTCAGGAATAAGTATTGAATCTTTGTAGAGGTTGTACTGTGTTGCTAGAGATAAATAAGGATTGAATTCAAAACCATTTGTTTCACCATCTCTCGTTGCCTGTGTCTGGCCATAGTTTTCTAGCCATGTTCCAAGCCCGATATCTAGAGTGATAGGCTTCTTAATATCGAAGGCAAAAGCGTTGGTGGTTAACAATAAAATCCATATAAGTTTAAACATGGGATCATTCTAGGGAAATAGAGGCGATAATTCAAAATTGAATATGACTTTTAGAACATATTTAAGGTAAAATAACGATATTAACACGGAGTGTTTAGATGTTTGAACAATTTGAAGTTCCAAAAAGCTTAATGACCTCTGACCCAAGATTTGGAGTCGGCCCGTCCCTAATTCCAGAAAATCATGTGCATGCCTTAGCAAACGTTTCAAAGTCACTACTGGGAACTAGTCATCGCAAGCCTGCGGTTAGAAATCTTTGTAAAGAAGTTCAAGATGGCCTTAAAAAGTATTTCGCAGTTCCCGATGGGTATGAAGTCATTCTAGGCAATGGTGGGGCAACTTTATTATTTGATATGATTGCTCTCGGACTAGTAAAAAACAAATCTCTTCATTATACCATGGGTGAGTTTTCACAAAAATGGTTTCACGCCCATAAAAGTGTACCTTGGATCGATGCAGAGGAAATATCTGTGGAGTATGGTAAAGGGATTAAGCCCGCTTATAAAGAAGGCTATGATTTTATTTGTTGTACGTTGAATGAAACATCAACTGGGGTCATGATAAATTCTTTACCAGTCGTTCCCGCTAAAAATGAGACAGACGATGTTTTAATTTCCGTTGATGCTACCAGCGGTGCAGGTCAAATACCCTGTGATATCTCAAAGGTCGATGTTTATTTTTTCTCTCCTCAAAAAGTCTTTGCAAGTGATGGGGGGTTTTTCGTCTGTATTATGTCACCTAAAGCCTTGAAACGAGCGAAAGAGATATCTGAAAGTGACACATATATTCCTAAAACGATGAGTTGGGATCACGCTATAAGTAATTCTCTCAAAAATCAGACCTATAATACACCGGCCATAAGTACGATCTTCCTTTTAAATGAGCAAGTTAAGTTAATGAATAAACTTGGAGAAGATAAAGTCGTTGAACTCGCAAAAAGAAAAGCTGCTCTTCTGTACGATTGGGCGCAGTCTAAAGAGTATTTGAGCTGTTTTGTTTCAGAGAAAGATTCTCGATCTATCTCTGTGGCGACGATTGATGTGGATGATAAGTATAGTGTGGACGACTTAGAAGTGATGCTCGCAAAAAACGAAGTTGCATACGATATTGGTTCTTACCGCAAACTTGGACGTAACCAGCTTCGAATTTCGACCTTTCACAATATTAGTTTCGAAGACCTAGAAAAATTAATACAAATTATATCTTTAGCAATTGAAAACGAATAGGAGAGTTTATGGATTATTTTAGAAATCATAGTAAAGATCTGGGGTTACTTACCTTAAGGTTTTTTGTGGGAATGATGATGATTTTTCCTCATGGATGGGTAAAGGCAGCGAACTTTCTGACGAGAATGGATACATTTCCTGATCCTTTAGGTATTGGCTCAACTCTCTCTTTAACGGGGACAGTTTTTACTGAAGTTGTATGTTCGATCATGATTATTCTAGGAATTAAGACGAGGTTATTTTCAACACCATTACTTTTTACAATGCTTGTGGCGGCATTTATTGTTCATGGTAATGACCCTTGGAAAGTGAAAGAGAAAGCAATCCTATTTGGAGTGACTTATCTTGTTCTCATGATTACTGGTGGTGGTAAATTTTCAGTTAGAGATTAATTACCAATTATAGCCAACGGCCATGGTTGCAAAACCATAGGTTGTTGGTCTATTTCGGGTATAGTCTGTTTTCTGGATCGACGCCTCAACGGCTATAGTCATTTGCTCAATATAAGAAATAGCACCTAAAGCAAGCCCGTAGTTCCAAGTATTAATAGTGAAAGTCTTATCATTGAGTTCAGTAATATCCTTAGATTCTAATTTAAAAGACATATCTTGTTTTGAAACAAGTGCCGAGGTGTATACAACTGTCTCATTGCTAATTCGTTGCCCGTAAATAATTGAAGCTTCAAGGAGAGACTGGGTAATCTCAGCCTCTATACCTTCATCGAGTTCATTAAATCCACTGGTGTCGTCTTGAGTTTGAAATTGTCCGCTATTTCCATGACCGAGAGTAACTGCAAGGGACTTGTTACCAACTTGAGCATCAACTCTATTGGCACCCATAAGTTGCCACTTTACTGTGTAGACTGTTGGCGCAGAGGCATGGGCCTTATAAATAAAATCTAAATTATGATTGATTCCTACATCGAGAGAAAAGGCGAGCGGGGTTGAAGTATTTCTAAGCTCCATTGAGTTATCAAGGCGTTCACCTTCAAAATCAAGTGTGCCCTCAGTTCCGGCCTGTTGTATTAACTTAAAGCCACCTTGCCACGCTTTACCCTGTGCCTCAGGATTTATAAACCTAGAGCTTGGTGATATGACTTGTATTTTTGCACATGAAACAGATAAACAAATGAGTATGAGGAGGAGACTACCTTCTTTTCTTATTTTTATTCCCATCATTTTTTAAATAACCTTGTAAGAATTCCTGTTTAAAATCTAAAAATCTATCTTCTAGTATAGCTTCACGAGCTCTATCTGCAAGAGATTTATAGAAAGCAATATTATGTGCTGTCGCAAGAATTTGACCTAAGATTTCATTTGAATCAAAGAGATGCTTAATATAGGCCCTAGAGAAATTTGAGTTCACATAATCATCTAGATTGGGCTCAATTGGGAATTTATCATTTCTATAATTTTTGTGGGTAATTCGTATTTTTCCACGATTAGTAAATAGAGTTCCACCACGTGCAAACTTAGTAGGGATAATACAATCTGACATATCCATACCATGCTCCCAGATCATCATAAGATCTTCAGGCATACCAACACCCATCACATATCTCGGCTTATCCGTTGGCATCTTTGGTCCTGTACGCTTAACGATTTTCTCCATTAAGTCAGAGCCTTCTCCGACACTAACTCCACCAATGGCATAACCAGGAAGGTCTCTTTTTACAACTTCTTCTAGACACTCATCTCTGAATTCATCATGAGTTGAGCCTTGGATAATTCCAAATAAGGCCTGATTAGGATTGTCCCAAGTTTCAATACACTTATCTAACCAGCGGTGAGTTCTATCTATACTATTTTTGGTATATTTTTTATCAGCTGGATAGGGGATACATTCATCAAAGGCCATCATAATATCAGAACCAAGGTTCTGTTGGATATCAATGGATGTCTCAGGTGTCAGAAGAATCTCTTTTCCACCAGGAAGGATGAATTTTGAGCCTTCTTCAGTTATAGAGTTTCCTTGTAATGAAAAAACTTGAAATCCACCAGAGTCTGTTAGGATAGGTCTGTCCCATCCCATAAACTTGTGAAGACCACCCATCTTTTTAATCAGATCAGATCCTGGAGTAAGATGCAGATGATAAGTATTTGAGAGAATGATCGGAACATTCATATCTGTTAATTGATTTGGCTGTAACGCCTTGATAGCACCATGAGTTCCAACAGGCATAAAGACTGGTGTTGGGATTTCTCCGTGGGGTGTATGGATAATTCCTGCTCGTGCATTGGAATTTTTATCCTTATGTACTAGTTCAAATCTAAAATTCTCTTTAACTTTTTCTCTAATATCCATAACTTATGAATCCCTATTCTTGGCGTGCTATTTGTAATGGGGTTATAGCGAAATTGAATCAAGGAGCAAAGTGATAAAGCGAAGTTTAGTAATCTTTTTATGTTTTCCCGCATTTTGCTTATTTGTCGTAGATGCTACTCCCTTTGAAAGAAGCTTTAGTGGCATATGCGAGCGAGTTCTAGACGGAGACACTATTATTGTATCTGGCAGAAGAATCAGGTTAAAAGGTATTGATGCCCCAGAGTCAGACCAAAAATCCTATGATGGATTTATGATAGGTCTTTGGAGTACAAAATATCTCAGAGAGATGATTGAAGGAAAAGTAGTCGAAGTAAGATGGAGAACAAGAGGTCGCTATAATAGATTTATCGCAGATATTTACTATCAGAATCGAAATATCAATCACCTGATGGTGAGAGAGGGGATGGCAATGTATTATAGCTTCTCGAAAGATACCAAACTCAAGGCCTATCAATATGAGGCTCAATTACTTAAGAAAGGAATTTATGGAACCTTTGGTTTTGATAGGCCATCGTATTTTAGACGTAAAAAAGCCGCTTCAAAGAGCGGCCTTCTATAAAATAAATGATATTAATTCTTACCAAAGTATTTTTACACCGGCGTTTACACCAAGAAGGTCATTGCCGAATCCTTTATTTACTTGAGCGTAAACTCTAACAAATGGGATATTGAATTGTGTACCAAAGAATCCTCTGAAATTTGTTGCGTCTGCGTCTCCAGTAGCATCTTCCGATGCATCCATTGTTGCACTATAAGTAGTTGAGTCACCATCTATCGAGCCACCAGCTGATAGGTCAACGTCAGTCGTTCCAGAGACTAAGTCAAAACCAGCACCACCATAAAATGTGAATATATATCCTGCTCTAAGGTACGTAGAAACTTCAACTGGAATTGTTGTTGTTGTAGACTCTACTCCAAACTTTGCAAATGCATCTTGAAATGTTCCAGTAACACCACCACCAGCATCTACTTCTTGATCATCAAAATCACTCTTTAGATCCACATTCCAGCTTGATCTTTGAAAACCTGTATGAAGAAATACACCGCCCCATTCAAACATATGACCACCAATAAAATCTTTTCCATCGACAATTTGGTATCTGGCCATGACTCCAAATGAACTTAGCTCACCTTTTATGTTTAAGTCTTTATCATCTTCATCAATATCGTAACTCATAAATGATACAAACAAGTCCATTTTCTCTAGGTCAATCGGACCTATTTTATCTACAGGTAAAAGATCTAAATTGAGTCCAACTGTAATACTTGCACCAACAGCAATACCATCTGCATTTTCTGGATCGTCTATATCTCCGTCAACGGCAGCACCAGCAGCACCTCTAATCATTATATAGTCAAAATTATCTGAATAGTCTGAACCTAAACCCTTGTAGGCAAAACCGTTTGCATTGGCCATACCTGTACCATAATCTCCAATATCAGCATCTGGTAAGTTTTCATCTAGCTCGTCGTTTATCTGGTCTGTTAAGGCCTTACAGTTACCAGTTGTTGTTGTTCCACCAATATCCCCACAAGTGACTGAGAGATTAATATCTACTGCACTTGCACTAAAACTAGTTAAGAGAATTGCACTCATCATGAGCTTTTTCATTTCAAATCCTTTGATATGTATAGTTTTGTTATTTAAATTCCTCTCATAGTGTATTAGATTTGAGGAAAATATCAATAAAAGTAAATACTTGCAGTAGGTAAAAACTTCATTTCACCTTTACATAACCCCTTAAAAAGACTACTTAGACTGACTAAAACATTTTTATAGGTAAGAGAATAAATGAAAGAATTTGAAGAAATGGGAATAGATGAAGATTTTAATCCTTTTTATGTTGAGAAAGGCTTTAAGGCCCCAACTGGTGTTCAGTTAAAAGTTATTCCTAAAATAATGAATAATACATCTCTTGTTTGTGTTGCTCAGACTGGTTCTGGTAAGACACTTGCTTACGCCCTACCTATAAGTGAATTAGTTAAGAGACTTGAAGATGAAGAAGGACTATCACAAGGAAAGTCTAGACCTAAGGCAATTATTGTACTGCCAACTAAAGAGTTGGCGATGCAAATTCAAGGTATTTTTAAGCAATTATCTCATCACGCAAAACTACGAGTAAGAACATTAGTTGGGAAGAGTAAGACCAGTATTAAAACTCAATGTTATGAAATTTTAATTACAACTCCAGCAAAACTATCTCGTGCAGTAAAAGCAAAAGATGTTCACTTTTCTGATCTGAAATATCTGGTTTTTGATGAAGCGGATCAGCTTTTTGATATGGGATTTAAGAAGGATATTGAGGGAATTATTTATCATGTAGATTATGATTCTACGGATATACATTTCTTTAGTGCCACTATGCCTTTGGAAGTTGAAGATTATTTAAATCATAAGTTTAAGAAGAAAGAGCTTGAGAAGGTTCTGTTAAGCTCTGCTCATAAGATGCAACAAAAGATTGAGACATTTAATATCTTTTTAGCGCCACATGAAAAGAAGAGAATGCTAAAGCTCTTTTTAACTAAAACAGTTTCAGGACGTGGGATTATTTTCATCAACCAAAAAAATCAGGTTGAAGAAGTTGATACCTTTCTTAAAGAAGAAATGCCAAAGCTTAGATATAAAGTTCTACACGGTGGACTTATGGAGAGAGAGCGTCTTGCTGCCCATAAGGCATTCGTTAATAAAAAGGCCCAGGTTCTTGTGTGTACAGATGTAGCAGCAAGAGGGATCGATATTGATGATGTAGAGTGGATTTTAAACTTTGGACTCCCAAAGACGCCTATTTATTATTTACACCGCTGTGGAAGAACTGCAAGAGCAGGTCGTTCTGGATCGGTTTACAATATGGTGACTCACTTTGATGCAAAAACAATCGAAATGATTAATGAGACGATTAAATCTCAGTCTACTTTTGATATGAAGCTTATTGATAAAGATTTTCAAGAGGTTCGAAAAAAGAAAGCGCCATCAAAGAAAAAGCCTAAAACAAAAACAAAAAGAGTAAAAGTGACTAAACGGACTCGATTTTAGTTAAATCTATTGTTTCTCATTCAATTTTTGAGTAAACTATCTGTATGAACAAATACTTTTTAATTTTGATATTATCTTCTTTCTTCTCTGGATGTTTCTCGGATGAGAAACCAAATATATCTAGAGATGAGTTACTTAAGAGGGGACGAATTGGTGACCCTGAACTAAAGGTATTAGTTCCTAAGAGTATCTCTGATTCTTTAATTAATTGTGGGGACTATACTCCTCCATGTAGGTTTGGATACATCGTTGTGATTAAAAAGATCAAACTTAAAGTCCTCGCGTATGAAAAACAATCCGATGCCTTGGTCGCTGCCAAAAGAGTTCGTGGCTATGTTGCGAGAAATTGGGTTTTTGAGGACGTTACAGGAGAGCCTATCTTGGAGCGTTTTGTTCAAAAACATTTTGGTGCCGTAAAAGTAGAGTCTTTAAACTCAGTTAAAAATAAATAACTCTAGCTTATCTCTAAAAATTTTAACTTTTTTCATCCATAAATCTTTTTGATCCATTGTCATTTCATTACGAGAAATAGATTTCTCCATATTTTCTGAAAAAAGTTTTACCCAACGATCTAGCTCGCCTCTGTTTATCTTTAAAGGTAAATGCTTTTGAAGAAGGTCAAAGGGAAGGTGCTTGCGATCATTAAGCTCTCCATTAAGTTGCAAGTTCCAAAAATCAGCGATTCTGGGAATATGCTCATCAAAGTCGTCAATAATTCTAAAGTGATAACCAATAAGAATATCGACCTTTGCAGTATCATAAAAGGTTTCAATAACTTTCAAAATAAGAGGGTAGCTTAACATCATTAATCTTTTTTTATTGATATGAGGTATTGGTTTCTTTGAGTGAAGCCAAGATCCATCAGGTGAGATTGATTTTGTATTTGTCCCAGAGTATGTAATTTATCTAGATTTTCTCTTTCAAAGAATTTTAACATCGCCATTTGGTGAGCTATAAATTCTGGTACATGATCACTAATATAGAGGACTTCGTAGAAGGCATGGTTTCCAGAACCCTTAGTGAAGGCAACTATCGTTTCTACTTCTTGATCTGACTCTAAGGTAAGGAACTCAATATTAGATTCCATATTCAGATACTTTAAAAAGATCGGTTTTGTTTTTAAATTTTTGTATTGAGCGGCACCTTGTTTCTTGTAGGAAAAAATGTCTTTAAAACTTGAGTATTCTCCCATCTTAAGCTTGAGGTCCGCTTGTATCATTCTCCAGGAAGTTTTAATAAGTTTTTGAATATCAAAAGGTAGGTCAGACATAAAATCTTCATAACTATTTTTATTTTTGATAAAAACGTCTAGTGTTGTGAGCTGTTTGTTTTGACCTTTCTGTTTTCCCTGTTCAAAACCAAGCTCTTCATAGGCCTGTGAATAGACAAGCTCTTGAGTGTGAATATCTTTTCTTTCTAGATAGTCATTAAAAATCTTATTTGCCTTATTACAAGCGTGTTTTATAAATCTCGGATCAAAAACAATGCCTTCTTTTAGACTACCAGGAATAGACCACTTGAGATGTTTATCATTCTTAGGATCTAATTTATTTTCTTTTAGAAACTTTCCAAAGAATGATTTTTTCTCAACTTTGTTTTTTTCAATTTGAATTTGAGCAAATCCAATGGGAGCATTCGTTGTATTTCCAAAAAACAAATAATAAGCAAAATGAATATTTTCACTAGCTGCTTTTTCGTAACTCTTTATGAGGTCAAAACTAGGGATACAGTTTTCAAGTAAAGCTTCTAATGAAGGAATAAATTCTGGATCAATATCTTCAGCACTATTGTACTTTTGGGTGATGATCATTAGTTTAAAAACCTTTCCCCGCAATAAGGACAGAAATGCCAAAACTGTTTATCTACTTTCGTCTGACAAGATTGACAGTCATATGGTTCCGCAATCTCATCTATAGAATCACCTAAGGAGAATATGTCTTTTTTCATGGCGCGAAATGTTTGATCACTAGCATACCAAATTCCTGGAATTGCCTTACTTGGAATAAACATTCCATGGGCCACCTTACTATCAACCTTAATTTCAACTTGAGCGGTTTCTTCTCTTGAAGTATCAAACATAGGAGTGTCGACCATGTTTTCAATGGAATTAATTCGATCTAAAGTTCGTTTAATCTCTTGTTCTCGAAGTGTATCAGACTTCATGTTCATCCCTTAGGCGCCAACATATTGATTTCATTTATATTATGCCAAGGTTTGCCTCTATTTGTAAAACTTACATAACGCGCAGCAAACTAAAAGGTAAGTATTTAATAATTGATTGCTCTATGTTATAAAATCTGGCTAATAGGAATGATAATGACAAGACTAGGTGTACATTCAATTTACCGTGCAACAGAAGGCGAGGGTGTTTTTGTGGGAACTCCGCAAATTTTCGTACGTTTTCAAGGTTGTACTATTGGTTGTATTAACTGTGATTCAAAAGAGACCTGGGAATTTACTGATAAAACATCATCGATCGAAGACGTTATTGCTGAGGTTGAAGAAATTGCTGGGCAGTATCCTAATAGAGTTAAAAGAGTCTCTATCACTGGTGGTGATCCACTTCACCCGCAACATGCTGGTGGGGTTGAAGAGCTTGCTGGTAAACTTAAGCAGTTAGGGTACTTCATTAATATTGAAGCCGCTGGTACTAGAGTTGTTGACTCACTATTTGATGTTGTTGATTTTGTAAGCTTTGATTTTAAAACTCCTTCTACTGGTGTTGTTACAAACCTAAAACTACTCGAAAAAACAATGACCCAATATGGAAAGAAAGCACAGATAAAGTCAGTCATTACTGATAAGAAAGACTTTGAGTTCACTTACGATATCTATCAAAACATGCTTAAGAAAAATGACTATAAGTTAGATGCTCCTTGGGTACTAACACCTTGTTATGAACCTCATGAAGAATTTCCTAAGGATCGCTTTATTGATATCATTACGATGAACGAAGACTTTGGTTCACCGTTTAGAGTCATCGGACAGCAGCACAAATGGATTCACGGTCCTTCTAAAAGAAACGTCTAGCATAAAATCATTTTTTCACTACAATAACTCTATATTAAAATTTATAAAAATATTTCAAGGAGAGAAGTATCACTATCGAGATGACAGAGTCAAAGAGTAAAAGCATTCGAATGATTCTTTGGTTTGCTCTCCTGATGTCTAATATAATGATGGCAGGTATTGCTTTTAATATCATCTTTCCTAAAGCCACAGGGTCTTTGGCAAACGCACTCCCCATCTTCGCTTCAATAGCTATTGTTATTGCTTTTGTTTCAAAATTTCTATACGGAAAGGCGAGGGGAATTATTTCAGACAACTCTTTATCAACTCATGAAAAGCATACTAAATCTTTTGTGTTGTTTATTTTATCATGGGCAATTGGTGAATCCATTTCTATTCTTGGTTTAATATACGGAATGATGGGCCCAACCGATATGGTACACTACGGTTACTATTTCTTTGCTATCGGTATAGGTCTTCATCTTACGAACAGACCCTAAGCATTTACTTCTTTGGACAATAACCTTCTATTTTAAAGCATGAACGAGAGTAGATAATTGTAGTCCACCATGTTTCAGTCAATCGAGCATTAAGTAGGTAGGGTGTCTCACAGATACGCTTAATCATACTATTCTGTACATAGCGTTGATTCTCTTTTTGAGCATTGGAATTAAAGAGCCACTGATCTTCACAGTTTGACTGAGTCACTTTTCTAGCAGGGTACATTTTTTTTGTAATGGGTGTCGTTGGATTTTGAATGTCAAAGTTATTCGCATCGATAATATGATATGTCTGATACTTTTGGGTACAAGAAATCAGTAGCAAACTTAGTATTAAATATTTCATTATTTTTGAACCTTATAGAGTCTATAGGCGAGAGTAAACCAGCCAAGTATAAAGAAAACCCCACCGATTGGGATGATCATCGCAAATGTCTTGATGTTAAAAATAGCATAAAAATAACAATTAAATGAGAAGAGAGTAATTCCAACAATGAAAGCATAAAACACAAACTTCTCTTTCAACTCAGGGTATTGATTTTTAAGAAGGCCGAGAAGTAATAATCCAAAACCGTGATAGTAGTGGTAGCTAACTCCTGTTTGAAATGTCTTCATTCCTTGGTCAGTAACTATTGCCTTTAGTCCGTGAGCACCAAAGGCACCGATACAAACAGCGAGACCCAAAAGTAGCGCCCCGACAATTATTGAATAGTTTTTATTGGTCACAAAAATCCTATAAAGCGTTTGTTAGTATTTGCTTAACTTTATCAGCTGTAATATTTCCATTTTCACCAAGGTCTGCGGGTATATGAGTCCTAAGAGAAGTAACGATATTATCTATTGCAGATTCTCCAATATCATAGGCCGATAGTGTTGTGGGAACACCTACAGATTGAAAGAATGTTTCTGTCTTAACAATAGCGGCTTCAATAATTTCATCTTCTGATCCAGAGTTTATATTCCAAACTCTATCTGCATATTGAAGTAGTCTTTCTTTTTTATCAATCTTCTGCATTCTAAGAAGGCTTGGAAGAACTATTGCTAATGTTCTTCCGTGATCTACACCGTGGTTAGCTGTAATTTCGTGACCTATCATATGAGTCGCCCAGTCGTGAACAACACCCGATCCAATCAGACCACTTAAAGCTTGAGTTGCGGCCCACATAAAGTTT
Organism: uncultured Oligoflexia bacterium; assembly: GCA_913058265.1. GTDB lineage: Bacteria > Bdellovibrionota > Bacteriovoracia > Bacteriovoracales > Bacteriovoracaceae. Next base: position 16,011 of record CAJXPQ010000013.1, on the reverse strand, counting down.
GCTCGCGCTTCATAGTTTTTATCTTCACTCATTACCTTAGGCGCTTCTTCAATTAAAGTCAGTAGAATCCCTTCAGCAAAACGGTCTTGAATTGGAGTGTTAATGTTTTTTGTTAAGTATTGCTCAATAACATGAACAAAAGCATCCGTTATACCGTTACCAAGGTAATGCTTTGGGAGTGAGTATGTCACTTCAGGGTCTAGAATCGCAAACTTTGCATAGAGTCTTGGATCTCCACCAAAGCCTAGTTTATCTTTACCTCTACTCACAACTGAGAAACTATTCATTTCTGAGCCAGTTGCAGGAAGAGTTAGAATACAACCCATAGGCGTTGTGTCTTTAATGACCTGTCTTTCAGTTAAGATCTTCCAAGGATCGTCGTCGTGGTGAATTGCCGCCGAGATGAATTTTGATCCATCAACAACGCTTCCACCACCAACGGCCAGGATATAATCTACATTTTCAGTCTTTGCAAGATCAGTTGCTTTCATGAGAGTGTCGTATTGAGGATTTGGCTCAATTCCACCAAACTCTATTATTGTGTAATCTTTTAGAGCTGTCATGACTTGATCATAAACACCATTTTTCTTAATGCTACCGCCACCAAAAGTTAGAAGAACTTTCGAGTTACTCGGAATAAGGTCTGGCAGTTTTGAGATTTGTCCCTTCCCAAAAACGGCTTTTACAGGATTATAATATTCAAAATTATTCATGATGATCTCCAATTAAGTAGGCCTTGTGAGCCTTTGTTTTTTATTGCACTATTTATTGTTAAATTTTTACCTTTAATCTTTCCATTATTGAAGGCTTGATTGTCATTTTGTCTTGAACTTCGACTATACGATAGGTTCTTGTAAACCATCTTGATATTTGAATCGAGCTGGTTTTTTATCAACACAAGTGCTTTTGAGTCACCTTGGTCAAAGCTTGCTTCCATCTCCTTCATTTTTAAATCGTATCCCTTTGCTATTCCTAGGAAGAAGGAATTCTTGGCCTTAAGACCTTTTAGTTCTGTCTGTCTGGCCCAGAGTCTTTCAAACTCTGCATCTAGATACGAGGCTACATACTTTGAGAGTTCAAGATTGTCATAATTACCAGTCACTTCAATGGAGACCTGATCACGGCCATATATAAAAATAGGTTTGACTAAGAAGTGGCCTAAGATATCGTAAATCGCCATCATTTTACTGGATCTTCGTTTACAAGTTAAGACGGTGTCAACGCAGAGAATACGATCAGATGCATCTAAAGATTTAATATTATATTTGAGTAGTAATTGATTCGCTTTTAGTGTCGCCTGATTGGCTTCATGCACATTATCACTCTCTGCTAGCTTTAGAAGAGCTTTAATCCTATTGATAACTTTCTCACTCTCTAGGTTCCCCATGCTCTGGTTGGCAAGATCCATATCAAGACTGGCCTTAGAGACTTGTTTATCCCAGCCATACTTAAGACAAGTCTGTTGGAAATACTTTCCATGTGGAGAGTCTTGATCTCTATGGGAGATAAAACTTAGATAGTGGGCCAGCTCATGTCTGAGGATATTTTTTAATACATCCTCCTTTGCTTGGATCATAAGAGCTTGATTCAAAGCAACCTGATAGGTGTGAGGATCAAAGTACCCATACTTTGTATCACTCTCAATGATAACAATTTGAATAGGGTAAGTGTGGGACTCAAAGGTAAATCTTGATCTACCAACTTTTAACTTAGCTTCAGATACGAGAATTTCTTTGAGAATTTTCTCGCATTTTAAAGCAAAACTAATAGTCGTTTCAGAGTAGATTTTCATGGGATCAAAATACCAATCTTCACCTAAAATAGCACATGGTAATTATTACACTTTGCGTTGTGTAAAGTGTGGTTTTTATGTATAAGACGCGCGACTAGAACTTAAGGAATAAATGAAGAATTTATTAACAATTTATTTATTAATTAACAGTGCTTTAGCACTAGCAGCACCAGTAAAAATGATATCCGAGATATGTGATTACGACTATATTGATGGGGTGAGTTTAGAGATGATAAATGGCCGGGTTTTAAGAGTTTGTCTGCTAAAAGAGGACCTGCCTGATTCATACCTCACAGATATAAATAACTTATGTGAGGTTGGTTATGAAAGCTTTGCTGAAGACTCTGAAGTGCATTTATGCATAAAAAAAGGCCAGCAATTTGCTGACCTTCTTATATAGATTGTACTTAAAATTAACCTTTTTTAGAGAAAATCTTTGATTTAAAAAACTCTCTATTCATTCTTGCTATATTTGATAGATTAATCTCTTTTGGACAACTGGCTTCACACTCAGCGTGATTAGTACAGTTACCAAAACCTTCTTCATCCATTGTCTTAACCATCTCAGAAGCTCTTTGAGCTGCTTCAACTTTTCCTTGGGGAAGAAGTGCCATTTGAGAGATTTTAGCTGATGCAAATAACATGGCACTCGCATTCGGACAACTAGCAACACATGCTCCACAACCAATACAGGCCGCAGCATCCATTGCAAGGTCAGCATTTTCCTTTGAAACAGTCATCGTGTTGGCATCTTGTGCGTTACCAGTATTTACACTGACAAAACCACCTGAGGCAATCACTTTATCAAATGATGATCTATCAGTCATAAGGTCTTTAAGCACAGGGAAGGCACGTGCTCTCCAAGGCTCAACAACAATAGTATCGTCGTCTGAAAAAGATCTCATATGTAGCTGACAACTTGTTGTCGCTTTTTCTGGTCCATGGGCTTGGCCGTTAATCATCAACGAACAAGAACCACAGATACCTTCTCTACAGTCGTGATCAAAAGCAATAGGCTCTTTACTATCTAAAACTAGTTTTTCGTTCAAAACATCTAGCATTTCTAGAAAAGACATATCTTTAGAAACGTTAGGAATAGTGTAGTCTTCAAAACGACCAGCATCCTTTCTGTCTTTTTGTCTCCACACTTTTAAATGAATTGTCATATCTTTATTACTCATTCTTTTCTCCTTACTTGTAACTACGTTGAGTTAGAGGAACGTTTTCGAAGGTTAATTCTTCTTTATGCCTCTCTGGTTCAGTACTTGCACCTTTAAACTCCCAAACAGCAGAGTGGGCAAAGTTAGTATCATCTCTTAGAGCTTCGTTCTCTTCAGTCTGAGATTCTTCTCTAAAGTGACCACCACATGACTCAGGTCTTGCAAGTGCATCTCTTGCCATTAATTCACCAAGCTCAATAAAGTCAGCAATTCGTCCTGCTTTTTCAAGTTCAGCGTTAACACCAACAGCAGTTCCAGTAACTTTTAAATCACTCCAAAATTCTTGTTTTAATTTTTGAACTTCAGAAATAACTTTCTTTAAACCTGCTTCATTTCGGCTCATTCCAACATCATTCCAAATCAGTCTACCTAACTTCTTGTGGAAATCATCAGCAGTTCTTGTTCCGTTAATCCCAAGAAGCTTATTGATTTGTTCTTTCGCTTTATCTTCACACTTTTGGAACTCAGGGTGAGTCGTATCAACTTTTGAAAGCTCATTTGTTCCAAAGTAATTACCTAGAGTGTAAGGAATAATAAAATATCCATCAGCAAGACCTTGCATAAGGGCAGAGGCCCCAAGTCTATTGGCTCCATGGTCAGAGAAGTTTGCTTCCCCAAGAACATGAAGCCCTGGAATTGTTGATTGAAGGTTATAGTCGACCCATAATCCACCCATTGTATAATGAATAGCAGGGTAGATTTTCATCGGCTGCTTATATGGAGATTCATCTGTAATTCTTTGATACATTTCAAAAAGATTTCCGTAACGAGCTCTAATAGTATCTTCACCTTCACGTTTAATAGCATCTCTAAAATCTAAGTATACAGCAAGGCCAGTTTCTCCAACTCCCTTTCCTTCATCACATTGAAGTTTTGCATTTCTTGAAGCCACATCTCTTGGAACTAAATTTCCAAATGAAGGATAGATTCTCTCTAAATAGTAATCTCTCTCATCTTCTGAGATCTCATTTGGGTGACGCTTATCATCTTTTTCTTTTGGAACCCAAACTCGTCCATCATTTCTTAGAGATTCGGACATAAGTGTAAGCTTTGATTGATGATCTCCAGAAACTGGAATACAAGTAGGATGGATCTGAGTGAAACAAGGGTTGGCAAAACCAGCACCTTTTTTATACGCCTTCCAAGCAGCTCCAACATTTGATGCCATAGCATTAGTTGATAGGTAATAAACATTACCGTAACCACCACTTGCCAAAACTACTGCATCAGAAACATGTCTTTCTATATCACCAGTAATAATATCTCTCGTGATAACTCCACGAGCTTTACCGTCGATAACAACAATGTCTAAGATTTCACGTCTCGTATAAAGCTTAATCTTACCTTTATTTACTTGTCTCATCATTGATTGATAAGCACCTAAAAGTAGTTGTTGACCTGTTTGACCTTTGGCATAGAAAGTTCTTGAAACCTGCGCTCCACCAAAAGATCTATTATCAAGGTATCCACCGTAGTCTCTAGCAAAAGGAACTCCTTGAGCAGTACATTGATCAATAATATTATTTGCAACCTGAGCTAGCCTGTAAACATTGGCCTCTCTTGATCTATAGTCGCCACCTTTTACTGTATCGTAAAAAAGCCTCCATACAGAGTCACCATCATTGGGATAGTTTTTAGCGCCGTTGATACCACCTTGAGCAGCAATAGAGTGAGCTCTTCTTGGTGAGTCTGATATACAGAATGATTTAACATTGTAACCAAGTTCTGCAAGACTTGCAGCTGCTGAACCACCAGCAAGACCAGTTCCTACAACAATAACAGAGAACTTTCTCTTATTCGATGGATTGACAAGCTTGCTATTAAATTTATGTTTTTCCCATTTATCTTGAATGGGCCCTTCAGGTATTTTAGAATCTAGATTTAATGCCATCTGATACTCCCTTAATTAGTTTAGTAAATGACAATAAATTGCCAAGATTGAAAATCCACTTGCAACAGTAAGCCCGTAAGCTAGTGATACAAAATGAATTGTTGGAGTGTATTTCGGATGATTAACTCCCCAAGATTGAAACATTGACTGAAAGCCGTGACTCGTATGAATGCCTAGAGCTATCATGGCAAAAACATACCATGCAACATAAAGAGGATTTGCAAAGTACTCTACGACAGTTCTAAAGATATCTCTAACTTCAAGTCCATCTATCATTGTCGTATAATGTGTTCCATATTTAAAGTTCATAAGATGAAGAACAATAAAAACAAGAATAACTAAACCTGTATAAGGCATTGTTACAGAGGCGAATGTCTCTCCGCGACCAGTTTTCTTTTTCACATAGTAGGCCTGGGGTCTAGCAGATGAGTTTTCAATTTTCAGAAAAACAGCAAGAACAAGATGCAGGACAAACATGGCCACTAAGCCAGCTTCTGCCACATAAATAAGTGGGTTACTGGTTAGTGTGTAAGCATACATATTGAATGCATCAGCACCCAAAAAGATTAGTAGGTTTCCTAAAAGGTGGGCCATAGTAAATCCTACTAAACCAAAACCAGTTAGGGCCATAATCTGCTTCTTACCAATGGAAGAAGTGAAGTAATTATGGGATTTCGTCATTAAATAACTCCCTGTTATAACACGTTGAATAAATAGTAAATGTAATGTAGAAATAGTCTAACAAAAATTAAGTATTTGTCATTCACAAAAGATGTAAATAAGGTCATGTATAATGTATTTAGAGAGTATTTATCCCCAAGAGCATCTAATAGAACTAAGTGGACTTTCGCCTTATTTAGTTGGGCGTATTGTTATTATGGAAATGGACTCAGTTTATAATGTTGAGATTGATATCATACAGAACGAGTCGGGCAAGATCTATAACCACGTGAGATCTATTTTTAATGAACCAGATCCAAGAGAGGCACTAGATCTTTCAGTTCAATATCTTAAAGATTATCTTGATTTAAAGAAACACTAAAGTATGTTACACTAATTAAAATCGCTAGCAGGGAATGTTGAAGTTATGAGTCAAGTCATACTAATCTCAGACAATGAAGTTATAAATTCACTTTATGAAGTTAATCTTAGGGCCTATGTCGCCACTAATGTCACAATTAAAAAAAACTTATCCGCCGCAAGAGATCTGATTGAGCAAAGTCCAAATATTGATGCCGTTATCTGTTTTAGAGAGCTTAATAATAAAGATAATGTTATTGATAAATTTCACGAATATTTAACTTCTAAATCACTTTCAATCCCGGTGATTGTTTTGGGAACACCTAATGTGCCGCTGGGAAATTCTATAGTTATTAGCAATAAGTACGATATCAAAGGTCTGCTGCAAGCAATGGCAAAAATCTTAGAAATTTCTGCTAAAGATATGGCCGATAGGGTCGTTCCTGATTATTTTCCGGTTCCGCTTAAGCTTTTTTCTCAAATTGAGCAAAGCCATTGTGAAATTTTTTATAGAAACGAAAAAGAAAATTTTGAATTTGAATACTATATGATTATTGAAAAGGATACTCCAGTATCTGAGCTTCTTCAAAAGTATATTGATGAAGGAGTGGAGCATCTCTACTTATTAGCAGAAGAAAGGTTAAGGTTTATTAATAAAGCTTCAGCAGTAGTTGTTAGTGAACTTGATAGAGAAGATTTAACACTGGAAGAAAGAACAGAGATTACTCAGCAAGGAATGGGGATTGTTGCTGAAGAGATCTTTAACAATCCAGAGATTTCAGAAGAGATTGCAAATATTTCTAAAGCTTGTATCGATTCTGTAAGTACCATTTGTGAACAAATACCTAAGATCAAAGGTCTCCTTGAAATGTTAATAGAGTCTAAAGCGGGTTATGTTTATAAGCATTCTGTTTTATCGACTTATATTTCAAATCAAATTATAAAAAATATTTCTTGGGGAAGTGCAGAACAACAAAATAAAGTCGCATTTGCTCTCTTCTTTCATGATATCTACTTAGTACCTATTTATCAGAAGCATCCAAATACTGAATCTGAAGAAGATCTTTTATTTAACCCAGACGTTACTGATGAGGATAAGGAAACCGTATTGGCCCATGCTAATCTTGCGGGAGAACTTGTAAAAACATTTCCAAAGTGTCCAATGGGTGCAGATATGATTATTACTCAGCACCATGGTATGACTAGTGGGCGCGGATTCGCTGTAAACTTTAAAGATGATATTTCACCACTAACAAAAATAATTATTATTGCTGAAGATGTTTGTTCAAGCATATTGAATAGCTCTTCGGATAGTGAGCCAGGAAAAATTAAAGTGAACAAGAGTGCTATCGCAGATAATCTTCTCGAAAAATACCGAAGTCATTCTTACAAAAAAGTTATTGAAGCTTTTAGAGAATCAAAACTCTAAACTATAAAGCAAAAATATTTTTATATTCTTTAATGATCTCTTTAAAAGAGCTCTGATTGTATTCAGCTGTCAGGCTGTAGTAGGCTTTTCGATAAAGATTCTGCGAAACTTCTTCACCATCTATGATCGTTGCAACATAGGCCGAGATATTAAATACCGCATTCATCTGAGTGAGTTTACTTGCTGAAGGCCTGTTGGGAAAACCGTTTCGACATGGCATTTCGTGATGGGCCTCAATAATAAAATCAATATCAGGGTAGTTTGTAAGTTGTCTGGCAATTTCCGCAGCAGTAATGGGATGATCCCTAAATTGATCTTGCTCTTTTGGAGGGTAATCTGACAGTTGATCAGAATCTAGTGAAGTAATCTTATTCATACTCTCATCAGGCAGGGTGATATCTTGGAGTGCAGCACAGACTACGAGTTTCTTTGTTGTCATCTCTGATTCCCAACCGATGCCTCTTGCAAAGGCCTGGCTGAAATAAGCGGTTAGTAAACTTTTGCTTGCAATACCCCCATAAAAATTAGGGTATTGCGCAAGAATGGTAGGAAGATGTTTAATATTTTTATAATGATCAACAACTGTCTTGGCGATTGAATCTGCAAGTGTATTTACTGTTGGTGTCACTCCAATGGCAAGTATGTACTGATGAAGAATTGTAATTCCTCTCAGAAGCGCCAGATAGATATCTTTGTCGGCTAAAAGCCCAGACTCATAACTATTAATGCACTTTGCAGATTCATTCTCTAAGTATTTAAGTTGCTCATCTTTTTTTATATAAAGGTATTTTACATTTTTCCTAGCATAGTTTGATAATGTCGAAATGGAGTAAGGCTTATTAGCACTTATAATTTTCATATAAGATTTCGTTGTGATCGCCATATAGATATCATAAGGAAATCTATTGAAAAGATAGAAAGACTTAATCTTCATGGGAATGTATTCATCAGCATCTATCTCTTGGATAGAGTCCTCTTGCATTTCTTGTTGCATATGGATAACGGCCGCATCCAGGTTTTGCCCTAGGTTAGCACCAAAGTCATCGCGATCAATGGGTTTTAGGAGTGTCTCGTTAAGATTGTGAAAATTAAATAAGTCCTGACCTATGCGATCTTTTATATTATGTTCTGATCCGAAAAAGAATATTGGCTTCTCTCCGGTAAACTCCATGAGATTTAGGCCTAGTGCATTTGGATCTGAGTCTTTCAGGTCACAGTCCAAAATAAAAAATACAAAAGGGCCGTCAGATGCTGCGCATGACATAGCATCTTCAACATTGAATGCAGCAACAACTTCAAGTTTAGAATTCTTCACATGAATCATTCTTTTGAGTTGTTCTTGATCCTCAAGGTTTTCGCTTATAAACAAAACTTTCAAGAGTATGTCCTTATTTTTAACTAAATTGATTATAACTCATATTAGCTAGAGTAGTAATTTAATCAGCTATCTCATCCTAAATTCAAATAGATAGGAATAGTATATTTTACACAAGTCTTGAGTGAAATACGAAAGTAAACTACTAATATCTCATGAAAATATTGCTGTACTCAGTACTTTTATCACTTCATTCCTTTGCTGCGGATATTCCGATTGTTGCTTTAGATGCCAGCGGCGTTGAGACCGGTGGAAGTATATCACGAGCAGACTTCAAAAAATCAGTTCGGTTTGCTCTCGCTAAGTCTAACGAGATTGCAAACCAGCAGATCCAAGTCGCAGACCATCAATTCGTCCTTGAACAAATAAATGTTGGTTTTGGTGCTAGTGGTGAAATTGGGATCGGCCCTTTTGCTATTGGCGCCGGAGTTAGGCATCGTTATATCTTTAAGAGGAAAGTAGATTGAAGTATTTCTTTGCCCTCATATTCATATATAGCTCTACTTTAAGTGCAGAAGTGACTGCTCCTGATGATTGGTGGAGTGAGAGTCATGTAGATAGCAAGAATATGGTAGGCCAACAAGAGAAGGTTATCTCTAATGTCCTAGACGAAGTATTCTCCGTACAAAATGAAGTCCTCAGCGAAAGTAAGTCTAAGAACTCCCATTTTAAATTAAGCGAATATTCTTCAGGCTTCTCAGTATCTAAGACCGGACTTTTTGGTTTAAGTGCACTTAAGGCAACTCAAGCAATTGAAGTCTTTTGGAAGAAGAATAAAACTTCTGAAACAGAACTTAAAGTAAAAGAGTTAGAACTCACATACTCTCAAAATTCTAAAATAAGATCATCTCAAATCGATCTCATACTTGATGTGGTTAAAAAGAGTTCTTCTGTATTAGATATTTTTATGTTTAGTACAAATCTTAGAAAGTATCTTGGGGATATCAATTATATGTTTGCTAATATCTATGGTAACAAATGGAAAAATTGGCGCTTTGATGGACTTCGCTCAGATTTGTTTATCTCTTCTGATGGATCGATCTCTCCTGTCGCTTCTATTGGTGCCGCTTTGAGAGTTCGTATTGAGTGGAAGTGGGATCCAACTGAAGAGGATCAAACTGTAACAAACTTATCATCTTTAATAACAAATCTTCTAAATGATTTAGACTATGTACTAAATGAAAATGTTTATGAACAGTTTGACTTATCCAAGGCCTATGTGGGGATTGGGTATTCTTCCGGGCTCGAATTTTTTGGTCTTGCAACCGCGGGCTATTCTCTTATGGCCTATGCTCGTTTTGTTAAAATTGATGACAAGAATATTGTCTTGGATGAATCTATAACAGGTGATTCTTATCAGGTGGCGGAGCCGACAAATAATAAAGGCTTATTTAATTATTTAAAAATAAAGAGAAATAAATGGCGATCTGGCCTAAGAAAAGCGATAAAAATGTCATCACTATTTCTAGTCGCAGCAAGCAGTGCATATGAAAATTGGTCTATCTATAAAGTTCAAACGACATTTAAAATGGGGCATAGAGGTTGGCTAGGGTTTTCTTCCATAAGTACTAAAGCTGCGCTACAATTGGTCTTTAAGCGAAAGGATCTTGGTGTAAATAGTCTCTACGTGCTAGAGAATAGGAACGAGCTATTTAAGCAAAACTGGACTATGGATACTGTCAGAGTTCGAGGGAGACTACCTGTGAGCATAACGATTCCTTTTCTTGCTAATGGAAAGGTTTTTCCTGAGCTAGAACTTTACTGGAGACGATAATGAATCTTAATGAGAAATATAAGCAAGAGTTACTCAATTCAATTCCTGTTGTGACAGGTATGGAAATTGATATTAAGAATATTGATAAATTTGAAATATCTTTGACTGCACCGCTTAGTACGAATATTAATTATGAGGGGACTGCTTTTGGAGGCTCTTTGAATACGCTTTGTATTCTAGCTTCCTATCTTATGACTCATCATAGTGTGAGGAGTGAGAAATTAGAACTTAGTTCATTAGTTATTCAGGATAGTTCTATTCAATATCTTAAACCAGTACAAGATGACTTTATTGCGACAGCAAAAATTGAGGAAAAAGAATTAAATAGATTCTTAGGATTAATTAGTGTCAAAGGTAAGAGTAGGCTTAATGTCGAAGCGACTATTAGTACTTTAAATGATACTGAGCTCGTAAAGTTTAAAGGACGTTTCGTCGCCAAAATTGACTTAACTCATTCATAATTCTCAGTGGTTTAAATTGATGTCTGATTTAATTGGAGCTTTCTTGTTATCAACCCAGTAGTTAAATTCAACCTGCTCAATATCATCTGTGAATTTCTCTTTCTCTATATAGTCATCGTTTCCAGGAATAAACTTTGCCATCTCTAGGTATGTATCAAGATATTTTTGGTTGTAATCAGTTTCAGGTAGTAGTGATAATCGTCTAATTGAATTAAGACATAAAAGTCCATAAGTTAATAGTAATACTCCTAACCCTATGAACATCATCGTTGAGTTTGCCTTGCTTGGAAATATTGCCTGTGTATTCAAGAGAATAAGATTGAGTACAAAGCTGAAGGCCAAAGCAATGATGATTCTATGTTTTGATGTATGCATAAGTGATTCTCCTTAATTAAATCCCTTATACTATGTATCGCAGGATTTATGCCTAAATTATATCAAGTAATCAATAACTTAATAAGGGTCGCTTGTTATATTTATCATTGGTGTCTAAAGTTTAGACAGTATTATTAACCGTCATATAAATAGTATCTCTACAATTGTTTGAGATCTAGTATTCTCCTACATTAGATATATATCAATTGATACCTATAAGGATACAAAATGAAAAAGACAATTTCAAAAATCACACTTGCTACTCTTCTTGTGTCTACTTCTATATCCAACGTTGCCCTTGCTGGTAATTACTGTGCCGGTATAAGAGGAAACGGGGAACTTGCTCCGGCCCATTGGTCAGCAATGTCTCGTATCATTGAAAATAGAGGTATGCCTCAGACTGTTGCTGGAGGAAGTTCTGCAAGTATTACGATCTTCTTTTTAGATGCTCTTTCAAGAAATAAAAGCTTATCTGATAATGACCGTGCCTTAATGCTTAAGTCGCTTGTCCCACATATTGGTTATCTATACTCTGAGGATGCTAAGGTTCCAGAGATCATGAAATTGGTTGGAAATGTTACTGGCTTTGGAAAGAGTGGCTTTATTGGTGCTGTTAAGCAAGCACTTGCGATTGCGACAAATATCGATACATTTTTTGAAGTATTAGGAGAGTATGGAAAATTATTAAATCCAACTGTTACTAAAGGACTCAGAAAAGATTTTAAATTCTATAAAGGACAACTATCAGAAGGAATAGAAAGACTAGGTGCCTTTGACGCTGTTAATGATAAAAATATCTTCTTTAGAGATGGTCTTGTGGATTTTAAAGCTTTAGGTGTATTATTAGGCCGTCTTGCCGACTTCTATGCAGGTTTTGGTGATGAGGAAGTTAATAATAAAATCGGTGCCTTTACAAAAGAGTGTTCTGATCTAGCTGTAGGAAAAGAGTGGAGTGAGCTTGTTGCTGCAAAGCCTAGCTGTCAAACATTTTTATATTCAGCTTTAAATGAGTATTACGCAGATAAGACAATTGAGTACAAAAAAACAATTAGACTTGATGGGAAAAAACGTCAAGTAACAAGAAGAAAAACTTTTAAGGCTTCTTTTCCTAATAAGATGATATTTGAAAAAATTGGAAGTGGAATCGATGCTCTACCAACAACGTCACTTGTTGTCGGTGATGCAGTTCAAAAATTTAAAGAGTTAAAGCAAGAATACAAGGATAAGGGAGCAGAGGACTATACTCAATTCTCATTAGACTTTGATACAAATCTTAAATACGGGTACTGGGGAAGTGATAACACACTAGATACAGTGAGAGATAATCTAAAGTCTCTTCATCCTAATGATACTAAAAGTAGTAAGTTCCATGGATTAAAGTCAGGTGTTTGGTTTGAGGTTCTAGGAACTTCACCAGCTGAGCCAGGTCTTTCAAGTCTTGCTCTTATTCCAAACGGTGAAACACTAGTTCCAAGTAAGATCATCAACAAAAGATACTTCGCTAAGAAGTTTTGGATTTTACCAACTCTTACGGCGATTGAGTGGTTCGATCAAAATAATCCGGATGGAGGAATATCTCCTTACAGAAAGGATATCATTTCTGCAGGAGGCTGGTCTGATTTACACCCAACACTAGTTCTTCGAGCCAAAGGATGTGACGATGTTGTTTATGTCACAAGACAGGGTGGAGAAAGTGTATTCGGACAACAAATCTTTATCAGACTTACAGGGCTAACTGATAAGATTAGTTTTTGGAAAGATATTAAAGAGCGAAATAGAACAGGTGTAACTGATTTAACTGAAGAAGAAGCAAATTCTCCATGGAATCACCTATTTAACCTAGCGAATCCAGAGAGTTCATTTAATACTTCTCTCCATAACTCAGATGCTGTTTACTGTACCAACTGGGATAAGTTTAATATTCTAGGTGGTGAAGTTGAGCAAACTCTAACAGATGCCTACCATGCACCAATCTTTTTAAAGGATGAGTTTAAAACAGGTTTTGAATTCGCAGGAACAAGCGCGAACAAATCTAAAGACAATTTTCCTGGGTGTATTCCATTTGCTAAAGAATAATAAAATTATAATTGTCGGAGGAGGCCCAAGTGGCCTCTTTTGCGCTTACTTACTACTTAAAGAAGATTACGACGTTGATCTATACGATCAATCCTCAGGCCTTGCAAAGAAGTTTCTTATTGCAGGTAATGGGGGATTAAATCTAACTCACTCAGAAAAAATTGATGAATTTTCCAAGCGCTATACTCATAATGAGTCTCTTTTTGAGGATTTGATTACAGACTTTACACCAGGAGACTTAAGAGCATTTTGTCTTGAGCTTGGAGTCGAGACCTTTGTTGGTACTAGTGGAAGAGTTTTTCCTAAAAAACTTAAAGCAGGAGAAATACTTGTTAATTGGTCTAAGGAGTTAAAGGCACATCCTAACTTTAATCTCTATTTAAAGCATTCACTGGTTGATATTACTCAAAGCAAAGAACTGACTTTTATCAATGAAGAAAAAACCATTACTGCTAAGGCCGACATTATTATTATGGCCACAGGTGGCGGAAGTTGGAAGAAAACGGGCTCTGATGGTAAGTGGCTTGAGTTAATGGATAAGCTTAAAATTAAGACAACAGCTTTAAAGCCTATGAATTGCGGCTTTGAAGTTTCTTGGAGTGAGATCTTAATTAAAAAACTAGACCGCGCACATTTAAAAAATATAAACATAAGTTTTGATAATCATACTTCAAGAGGTGAGATCATGATTACTCCTTCTGGGATTGAAGGGGGTGGTATCTATGCTATTTCAAACTTTATCAGAGATGCTATCACTGAGTCAGGAGAGTCTGTGACAATTACGCTCGATTTAAAACCAGACCTTAATTTAAATCAAGTGAAAGAGAAATTAAAAAGTAAAAAAAACAAAGACTCCCAAGCAAATCACTTGAGAAAAAGTTTAAATCTAGACAAGGTTGCAATCACACTTTTAAATGAAGTCTCAAGGGACATCACCGCTGAGATGATTAAATCCTTACCAATAAAACTAAATAAAACTAATCCTGTGGATGAAGCGATATCAACTTCTGGTGGGGTTTTATTCTCTGAGTTGTCACCTAACTTAGAATCAATAAAAGTACCTGGGATTTATTTTGCGGGAGAGATGCTTGATTTTGAAGCACCTACCGGAGGCTATTTATTACAAGGTTGCTTCTCTACTGCTTACAGAGTTGTGTCAGGTATCATTTCTTAGTATTGACCTTTTAGTAACGGCATAATTTTAGATTTTTTACCTGTAAAGCCAAAGGCGCTAAGATTCGTAATAATTTGCTTTCTTTGATCAGGGATAGAACCCATTTTCATTCCAGCTTTAATAAGAATACCTTTATTGGGATTGTTGATTTCTTTTTCAATCGCCTTAACAAATCTAAATGGATATTTATCTGAGAAATGAATCGTATGTTCACGCTTAAGTGCTCTTTTACTCTGCTGTTTAGTATCTGGGTTCTTTAAAAGTAGTCTGGTGGCAGAACCTGGGTTAAAAACAGTATCTGTTGTATAGGTATGCTTATCCGTTGGAACTTTTTTACTCGAAAGAACAAGATGATCTTTATCTTTTTTGATCGAAGTCACAATAACCTTAAATTGATAGACCTTATCTCTCATGCGTTTTACATCTTCTTTTTTGTAGCTGGTTCCATTTGCGCTTGAATAAACTTCTTTAACCATATCAGGAACTGTAAAAATATAATTTGGATCTGTGAAAAAACTTACGTTTCTCATATGAAGTTTTGCAAATTTCTCTGGATCAACTTTAACTAATAGATATTCAGAATAACGTCTCGGAGAGAAGTGCTGTGTTTGAACCTCAATCCAGTAAAACGTTTTTACCCCATCAGTCTCTTTCTTTTCAAATATAAACGTTGTCTCACTAATTTTTTTAAACTTACTATCGTCTTTTATCATTTTTTCAAAGACAGTTTTTTTAGACCAGCTTCCCTCAGGCGTCGTGGCCTCAAAGTCGCGAATCACGTTAGCATAGATAGAGCTCACAAAAATAGTGAGAATTAAAAGAAGTATCGTTTTCATATAGTATTCAGTTTAAAGCATACGAGAGATCACGCAAGTGCAAAATAGGTATTATTCTCATAAAATTAAGCCCTTAGATGACAATAAAGAGGCATTTACCGTCCATTCAATGGCCTTAAGTGATAATTTTTGTTATCCTTTAGCTTACTTATCTGGGGGTGCACTGGTTTCGACAGGGGTATTGAAGGATTGAGTGCGTGTCTAGGTTGGTCGGCAGGCCTAGTAAAAAGCCGCCCACATGTATTCGGAAACGAAACAGAATTTGCAATGGCTGCATAGTTTTATAACTATAGCGCTCGCTGCGGGGCCTACACCAATAACAACAAGTAGGTAAAGACCTTGTGAGAAAGGTCCGTAAACTAAAGCTCAGCAGGGAGTCGGGACACCTGTCTAAAAGCTCACCGAGGTTTGTTTTTTATACAAAAAATTCACAGCCGTCATTTGCTCTAATATGACTACACACGTAGGACTCTCTTTTAGATGTACTTTTGGACGTCGGTTCGATTCCGACCACCTCCACCAAGATTAAGCTTAAAAAGATCCATCTCAGGATCTTTTTTTTTACCAATAAATTCAATTAGTTAACAC
>CAJXPQ010000012.1 GCA_913058265.1 uncultured Oligoflexia bacterium | reverse complement strand
TGCTGAACAAACAGATGCGGCCGGAAACACAGGAGATGCAACTCAGTTAACAGAAGTTAAAGATGCAGCTCTACCAGTTGTAACTATCAATGCAGTTTCAACAATAAATAATGTAAACGTTGGTTCATATACAGTGACAGGAACTTGTTCAAATGGAGATGGTAACGTAAGTTATACAATCTCAAGTCCAAGTGGCGGAACAGATGCAACAGGTTCTGTTTCTTGTACAGGAACAACTTGGACCACAGGAGTAATTAATTTATCAGCTTTAAATGATAACGCAGCTGTTGAGTTTGATGCTGAACAAACAGATGCGGCCGGAAACACAGGAGATGCAACTCAGTTAACAGAAATAAAAGATGTAAGTTTGCCTACTATTTCATCTGTAACCACGGCGGCAACGGGAACTTATACTAATGGCCAAACACTGGTGTTTATGATTAATTTCTCTGAATCAGTTACTATAGCTGCTGGAACACAAATCGATATAACCTCTGGTGGGTCTGGAGTTGTTGCGAGTTGTGCAGCTACTACTGCTACAAGTACTAATTGTACATATACTGCTGGTGCTGAAATTGATCATGATGGAATTGATATGAGCTCAACTTTTAATTTAGGTGCTGGAAGTGTCTCAGATGTAAATGGTAATGCAATTTCAAATCTATCATTTAGTGCTCCGGATACATCGGATATCTTGATTAATAGTTCTGGTCTTGCAGTGTTTGAGTGGCACGAGTCAGCTTCAATCGTTACAAGTTATGATTATGGAGATCCTGATACAAATGTTACAGTAACTTTTACTGTCAAAAATATCGGTAATGCTATATCTTCTGGAGGTAGTTTTGTTGTTGCCATCTCTAACACAGGTGGCGGTGTCTACTCTATAACTACAGATAACTGTACTGGAGTAGCTCTTGCTGTTAATGATACATGTACAGTAAATATTCAATATTTAGATTTTGGAGTTGCAGGTACTAAAGTTGGTGTTGCAACAATATCAGATACTGGAGCAGTACCAGTTATATTAAACTTAACAGGAACAAGATAATGAAAATAGTATTTCTTTTATTGGTTAGTTTTAGCCTTCATGCTCAGATCGTTATAGATGATTGTGTAGAGGCAGGTAAATACTATGGTAGTCAACAAAAAGTACCAGTTCTTATTCCTACTGAATGTAAGGATGTTATATTAAGTAAAGATATCTTGAAAGTAAGTTCAATTTCAAATTCAGAAATGATAAAGGCATATGGACATACCAATTTACTATATATTCGAATCTTTCAATTAGATGAAAAGAATGTTCTAGAACAAACAGCAGATCACTTCATATCTGGCGCAAAATCAAAACTGACGAATATTATTGATATTAAGATAAGTGAGTTAGATCAAAAGGTTTATGTTCTTAATGAAAACAATGGACAATATAGTATTTATTCTTACTTTTATTCTTCAGGTGGTAATATCGTTCCAGCGAGAAAATTAATTACGACAGAAATTAAAAATGCTACAAGTTTTAGAATTGATAGCGAATCAAAAGAACTTGCAGTTATGTCTTCTAGCGAAGGTTGGATTAAATTTTTTCACATAGAAGCAGATCCGGATGGTAAGAGAGCAAAGAATAGTAATTCTGTTTTACGACTGATTGAAGGCGCATTAGAGTCTCCACAAGATATACTGTTTATAGGATCTATTATCTATGTTATTGATAATAACAAGGTTTTAGTGTTTGACAAAAATATGTTAAAAGATAGTGAACCAAAAACTTTATATAGCTCACAAAATAAAAGAGTGAATTTTTTTAAAAAAATTCTAATCAGCGATAATTCAAAAAATCTATTAATTATATGTGATGATGGTTCACAAATTGAATTAACCCTTTAAGTATATAGCTACAAAGAGTATGAAAAACTAGTAAATATTCCACTTCTTTTTGAGGGAATTAGAAAGCTTTGTACGACTTTCATCACTATGAACAGAGTTATACATTAAGAATTCATATAGTATTCCATTAAAAAAATATTCTTCTGTGCCACTACTTGCTCCATCATGAAAATAAGAATGTTGATTAAGAGAACCAAGTCCAATATCTCCAGAGTGTGCAAATAATCTTGAAGTTGTGTTAACGGATCCCAGACTTACATTATTTAACGAGCAGCTGACTGTACCATCTGCTCCACTTCCACTTGAGAAGTTTGAATAGTCTAGAATATAATTAACGGTATAAGAGGTATTTGCACTAATGTTACCTGTAACCTCAACATAACCTTGAGTGCCATCACCATCATTAGTATCATTCCAAAATCCACATCGAATTTTACTCTCTTCGATGTATATATTTAGCCCTCTAACGGTTCCGCCTTCTTCATATATAATCTGTCTGGTCGAAACATTATTTCCAGTTTTTATGACAGTCACGAGACTTCTTTGAGCGATTGTAGATAAGTTAATATCACTATGATCCGCGGTCGCCAAAAATTGATTAGAACCATTGAAACGAACTGCGTTTTCAACAACATCCCAATTAGGTTTTGTTGTTGTTGCTGAGAAGCTGTGGACTGCGCTGCTGCCAGATATATCGGCCCAGCTACTAATTTCATTGCTAAAGTTCGTTTCCGTTGGATGATCACCTTCGTCGTCAGAAATACTTGTTAAATTACTCGCATCAATCCATAACACTAGGTTTGTGAGTGTTTTCGCATTAAATATTTGCCATGAATTAGAAGTTACTACTGCTGAGGAATTACCTTTTTCATCAACAGCTTTGATTGTGAAGTAATAGTCTTTGGTGTAATCGAAATTGACCCCAGTAGATTGATACGAGGTAGAGTTTCCAATATTAGTAAAGGGAAGAATATCACTTGAAGCCGCACTTAGGCCAATAGCTATTTCATAATGGGAAACGGCACAGTTATCAGTTGCTGACTGCCATGACACCTGAACTGAATTCAGAGTCGAGCCATTATCTGCAAGAGTTACTTGGTTTGGTAGTACTGGATTTACATCATCTGTAAGTACACAAGCTGATACTGGATCCTGAGTGACGATTTCATTACTATCTGAACTGACCTGATCTTTACAGCCGATCATTAGAGTTAATAAAATAACGGATAAAAACTTCATGTCTAGCTCCTATTAATACCTATATCCAAAAGTTAATTTAGCATCATTGATTTGTGTTTTTTGATCGAGACTTAAAGTACTTTCATTATAAGAAACTTCAAATTGATAATGATTCTTATAATTAATACCAAGACTTGTTCCATATTTTGAGCTCGTATCAAGAGTTCCAATAGCAGCACTTACCTGTATATAAGGATTGTAGATATTGTTATAAAAAGACTTTGATAACTGAGCACCACTCCACAACTGATTACTTCTTGCTACAGCATAGTCTTCATCACCATTAAATATAAGAGTTGAGAAGTTTTCGTATTCTATAGTTGGAGCGAGGGCCATATTAGTTTCTCTATGCTCAATCTCAATTGCAGCTGATATGAGAACTGAGGGAGTAAACTCTGCGACCTTAGAGTCATCAGAGTTAAAGTTTGCATTGGCCTGTGTGTAAAGGCTGACACTCGCAACAGGGTTATACGAAAAAGTTGTTAAGCTATAAGGATCTCTTTCTTTATAAGTTGTTGTGAGAAAGAAATTTTGATTTAAGGTGACGTTATTATCTTGATTTGTATAAGTATAGTTTCTATTGAAGTATCCACCGCTAAGTGTGAAATTATAATTCTTAGGGCTCATATAATCTGTTTTAATTTGTTTAATGATGCTCGATTGAATACTTTTAATATCATCACTAAACATGACCCTAGTCTTATAAGGAACAATGATCACATCGCCGATTTCAAGCTTTCTCGCTGACTCTTGAGTAAGCCTATTTAGTTTTAAAACCTTTTGTACCCATTTCTGATCACCGTAGAGTGGAGATAAGTCATGGTTTTGTAATACTGTTGATACATTATCTTCAGCTTGAATGACATAGGGGATATAGTTAGAAGGTTTTGCGTGGGTATAGTTTGCAAAAATAAAAAGACAAAGAATAAGTGATCTCAATTTGGCTCCTTTTGGTCTCAAAGTGCCAAAAAATAGCCTTTTTGAGAGTATAAGTACCTGTAATACCAATTTGTATTACAGGCTATACTATAATAGTAGCAAAATTTGGGCCAAAATCTACTGCTTATTTATTGAGTGAGTCTCTGATTTCCCTAAGGAGTAAGATTTCTTCTGCTGTCGGTGCAGGCTCTTCTGCTGGAGCTTCTTCCTCGGCTTTCTTCATCTTATTGATCGCCTTCACAACTAGAAAAATAGTGAATGCAATTATAATAAAATCTACTACAGCTTGGATAAACACACCATAACGGATAACTGGAGCTCCAGCTTTTGAGGCTTCAGCTAAACTTGTATAGGTCGTATCAGATAGGTTGATATAAAGCTTGGCAAAATCTACTCCGCCTAAAACTTGCCCAATTGGTGGCATAATAACATCTTTTACAAAAGATGAGACGATTGCTTTAAAGGATGCACCAATAATGAGTCCAACTGCCATATCAATGACATTACCTTTAACTGCAAATTCTTTAAATTCTTTTAACATACTCATGTACTTCTCCTAGAATTTTGCGATTAATGAAGTCGTAAAAATAAAGTCTAAGTACTCATCTCTTTCACCAGAGTCACTTACAGCTGGTTGATTATCATAAATACCTTTATAAGCTGTCTTAAGTGAGAATGTATCAGATAGAACATAAGAAAGTGATGGCTCAAAGTTTAAGAGGTAATCTTCATTATCTGTGAAGTTTGGAATATATTCTGTCCAGAACTTGTAAGACAAAGTCTTTGAAACTTTATTTGAAAATTCATAGTAAAATCGTGCTTTAGTATAGTCATGCTGATCATCACCATCTTCATCTCTTGTTGTGGATTTCTCCATTGTATATCTGGCACCAAATTCAACAAAAGAATTGATCTTGTCCGTTTTAGTTAAAATATACTTAAGACCTAAGTCGGTGTTTTGTCTTTGTTTGTAACCAGCAAATTCATCACCTTCATATTGAAGAGCAGTGAAGCCACTTAGCTTTGCATTTAGTTCTTGCTCGTATCTAACAAGAGCATCCCAGTTTCTAGCACTTTCGATCTTTTCTGTATCGCCGTTTGCATCAGTTTGCTCAGATACACCTAATGTATAATGACCAGAAAAAGTATAAGATCGCTTATCTTTCTTTAAAGAAAAGATAGTTTTTGCATTATAAGTCTCTACAACAGAGTTTCCACCAGTTTGAAGTAGTAAAACTTCAGACTCATTGGTAATTGCAGCGTAAGCACTAGACGTAAAAAGTAATAAAAAGACGATTTTTAACATGTTTGTATCTCCAAAATTTAGTTTGAGTGACTATAATGTTAAAGGGAGATAATGTCTAACAATTAGCTATTTTTCTTTGAAAGGGTATACAAGGTATTCAAGGCCATTAAGTTTTATTTCATAGAGAAGTCCTAACAATTTACCGATCTCCCCACTAGGTAGTCCACTTGACTGGTACCAAGCAATATACGTCTCAGGCAAATCAATTAGCACTGTGCCTGTGTGCTTACCATACGGCATCTTCATATTGGCGAGCTTAATTAATTCGTTATTATTAGAGTTCATAGGTGATTATTGAATACTTAACAAAGTTTATCAAACTCTACTGAATACGAGTCATTTTCAACGAAATATCAGTGCTTTATGTGCGATACTTGACTCAAGTTATCTGGTACTGCTGCCGATAAAGAGGTATGAAGCTTAAAATAATCGCATTCATATTATTGACCTCAATCTCTGTCTTTGCAGCAGATCTTAGAATGTCTGGGGTGGTCTATCGTAGCTTCTCAATGAATTTTGAGGAAGGAATGGGCTATGAGCTAGAAAGTAATGGAGATATGATAATCGATATTCAGAATATTACTGGACAAACAAAGCGACATTATCTTCAATATAATACAAAGGCTAATTACAATAATTCAATTGTAAGAAAAGTAACAATCTATGCACCTTAGAAGTAATCTATTATTAATCGCACTACTAATCACTTCATTACCAATATATGCTTTTAAGCTTTCACCGATAGTTCAGTCATTTGAATACAAGGGAAAGGGAGCAACTAAAACTTTTAGAGTTGTAAACTCTGGTAGTGAGGAAATTAAGCTTGAGGCAGAAGTTTATACCAGATCGATAGATATAAATAATAAAGAGACAAGAGAAGAGACTGAGGCGTTTATAGTCTACCCACCATTACTAGATATAGAACCTGGTGCAAGTAGAGCTATTAGAGTTACATATACAGGTAAACCGGTCGAAACTGAGGTTGCCTATAGAATGATTGTTAGACAAATACCAAATAAACTCAAAAAGAAAAAAACTAATAAATCCCAGATAAATTTTTTGCTTGAATATGTGGCCTCTCTTTATGTGGCACCAAAGGATATTAAACCAAACCTCGTTGTTGAATCAGCAGTGAAGGTAAATAAAAATATTGAGTTACTCTTTGAAAATAAGGGAACGGAACATATTCTACTTAGGCATTACAAGCTTGTTTTAGAGCAAGGAAAAGTCTCTCAAACAATCTCATTTAAAAGTGAGGCTTTTAAAAAATTAGGAACTCAAAATATCTTAGCCGGAATTAAAAGAAGAATCATTCTTAGAGATCAAAAGTTAAAAACAGGAAAAGTTAAGGCCAAATTTATAAGACTTAAAGACTAGTCGTCAAAGAAATTGTTATTTGATCTTCATAGTACCCTGCAATTTTATTTGTTGGATCTCCCATTTCAACTTGAATAGGTAATCTAAATCCATCTCCAGTATGTGCTCCACTTCCAGTTCCGATTGTAACAGGAGTTCCACTAGAGGCAGATAAATTAACAGGGGATGAATTTACTTTAAAAGTATAATCAATAGTAACTGCTCCATCTTCATGCTTAATGGATCCATTATTTTGAGAGCTTACTTTTAAGATATAACCATTATTACTTTGAACAACAATATCAAATTGCTTGGTATCGTTCTTGATAATTGTTCCAAAACTAAGGTCTTGAGAATTATCAAACTCATCAAAAGGCTGGTTTGAATCAACAACAGAAAGGTTAATAATTGTTGGAATATTATAGAAGTAAGTTATAGGCCATTGTCCAAAAAAGTTGTAGGTATTACCATTGCCTCGCTGATAAACAACGATATTATAATTTTCTGAGTAATTACCAGGCAGCTCATTACCGTTAAGAGTTAGCTCTGAAAACAAGTTAAAATTTTTATAAAGGTTAGAGTTATTCGATCTATACCTTATTGGATAAACATTTTGATTGGCTTGAGAATCTGGCTCCAATTTAAGAATACGAATCATATTATTTCTTTTAGAAATATTAAAGTCTATAGAGTTTACTCCAGATAAAAGCTTTCGGTCATAGGTTGCACTAGATCCTTTATCAACACCAATTTTTATCCTGCAGGCACTGAAAGTATCACCTCTATCAACCCTTAGAACAGTTTTAGGAGAAATATCATTATTCAAATTAATAGGAGTCGTATTATCGATAATACTGAGATCTGGACATAAGGCTAAGGCATGAAAAGAAAATAAAGTCAGGCATAGCGATAGATTAATTTTTAACATTTATATCTCCAAGATTTATGTAACCACTCTCTTTGTTAATAACGATGGTTTTTATGAAAACCTTATTTAGCATTAATTGATACTCACCAGGGTTAATACTAGGAACAAAAACTCGCCCGGTCTTACCAGTCATAAATTCATATGTATTCTGATTATTTTTAATTACTCCAATCATATAAGGAGAGTCTTGTTCTTTAAGCCTGAAGACTAGGGAAGTCTGTTTTAATACATTTATATTCGCAACGGCTCCTGATTTATAGGATGGCATAAACGAAAGACGATCATATGAAACTTCCTCTCCCATCTCTAAAGAGTTGAGGCCCAGTTGATAGGTATTATAGGTGTAAGGGGTTAAGTTCGTTTTGATTAAGTGAGAATCTTTGGAAAATACATCTGTTTCATTATCAGCAACGTAAATAGGGTTTTCAGTATTACTTTTGAAAACAAGAAATGAGTTATTCACAAAAGGTGCAATGTTAAAAGTCTCATTGGTTGCAACAAGTGCGAACCTCAAATTCAATGCTTTACGTTCAATATTATCACTGTTTTGATAATCAAGTCTTACGCTTCCACTATTAGTATCAAGCTGAGTAAAAACTCTGGCCTGTTCTATTTCTGTATCATAATTCTTATCATAATTTAGAGAAGTGTATAACCTCTTACCTTTTATGTTCTTGTGAAAGTGAACTTGGTTACGAAGTTGATGGTTTCTAGTTTCATATCGATGATTCCCACTAATCCTTCTCTTCATTTCAGACCAATTAAATGAAAATAAAATATTATTTTCTTCATCATTGGTATGGTCTCTCTGACCTTTAATAGAATAATTCATATTAGGAGAAATTCTATAGATCGCCTCTAAGCTTGATAGTGTTGTTGCCTCATCCATTTCATATCTTTTTTGAAGTTGGGCACCAAGGCCTAGAGTTAGTTTTGAGTTGATCTGGTATGAGGTGTTGAAAAGGTATTGGTTTTGTATCGATGAGACTGCTCCTAAGATAGAAGTAAAATCTTTATCATAATACCTATAACTAAAACGGATTGGAAATTTACGTAGATTTTTAAAATTGTAAATATTCTGTAAGCTAAAGTAATAACTATTAGTTTGAACCTCTTCAAAAGTAGATTGAGAGACTTTAATACTATACACGGACCTTGATAGACTGGAGGTTAGCTCAAGACCTGAAAGTGTATTGCTATTAAATTGCTGATGATTAAAGCCTGCAGTAGTCGCTTGTGTGATCCCATATCTGTAAAACCCAGTTAAAACTGTTTGTTGATTATTGTATTCTAATTCTCCGAGCTCTGATTCAGAAGACTTATTGAAAATATTAAATGAATAATCATGAATGCCTTTAGGCAGTAAGTCGGAATGATAATTCGTATTAAAGAATCTGGTTTGAACTTTTCCATTTATATCAGTAATAACTATCTTAATATCATTAAGGCCTATAATTAAGGGTAGCTGATTTAAGTTGAGTGTTCCTGCTGGGTGTGAAGATTTGTATATTCTTGAATCGTTCAAGTAAACCTCTAGCGTAGAAGGCAACTTTAAATCGATTTCATATTGATTAAAATTTGTTCTTAATCTCCTGGGATTAATGGAAAAGTCATTCTGTAGTGTTAGTCCTGCACCTTCAATTTGATCTTGGATATCCACTGTATTATGATCCAAATCTCCAAGAATAAGTCGGGAGTTTTGTTTCTTAAAATCTTTTATATAGCGAGTGTATTCTCTTTTGTAGACCTGAGTCTCATTATTTTCGCTCAAATAACCTGCTGCATTGAATACATGGTCATGAATATTGAGGTTGAATTCGTTATAAAGGTTTTCAACTTCATTATCTTCGTAGATCTGTTTCGTATAGTTAAAATTTAAGAAACTACTAAAGGAGGATCTTTCGATTACTTGTCCCTTAGGTACATGGCTCCTTTGGATTGATAAAGCGGAAGCCTTTCTAAGAAAATTGGGTATCTTAAAATATAGGATGAGTTCATTGGAATCAAAGATGACCTCTATACCAAACTTTTCAATTTGAGTATCTGTGAAGTAGTTTTTACCCTCAGCTATATCTTTAAAGTCGGAATAGATTGGCTCTTTTAAAATATTAACAAGTAGAGCTAGAATTTGTTGTTTATCCATCAATACTTCGTAAGGCTTAGGATGAATCCAAATTTCGCCCATTTCAAAGCTATCAATTTTTAAGGGGGCCACTAGTACTGGACGTTCATCTCCCCAGTTTGTAGGCATTGTAAAACCATTGGAGCTGATGCACCAAAAAAATATTAATAGGCTTATAAAATGAGATTTAAATATCACTTAACTATTTTAAATTATTTGAATTATTGAGGGTAGAGGGACAAAAGGGACCCTGTTTGGGCCCCATATTTATAAAATCTGACTAGTTTGCTTCGATTACAAGAGTAATTGTATCTTGGTAAGTTCCTGCTGGTGCTGTTGCAAAAGCATCTACATTAACTACAATATCTTCATCAACATCTGCAGATGCTAATAATGTTCCACTATCTTTAAGCTCTACTCTATTTACTGATCCAACTCCAAGAGTTACACCTGTAGAACTTCCGTAATCGATGTCATAAGTCGTTGATACAGCTGTATTGGATTGGTTTTCTAGAGCTCCATTGAGTGCGTGACCATAGATTTTATATCCATCAAGGTTGTTACAAACCTCATTGGCCGTTGCAACCGTCGCTGATCCACCAGCTACAATTGGAAGTGTCGTATAAGTTGTTGCTGATAGGCTTAGTTCAAGTTCAGGAGCTACTGTTCCCGAAATTGTGATATCACCTGTTGTTGCAGCAAATGTGCTCATTGATCCGATTAAGGTTAAAACTGTCATTGTCTTTTTTAGTGTTTGTTTCATCTTTATTCTCCTGTTTCCCGTTAAACATATGTTCTGACTAATAATTTGCAAGTAAAGTGCCATTATTTGTATAGAATTTAGATACTTTAGAGATGGAATCGGAGCTATAATGACTAAACTTTAGCCAAAATAGTGACCTAGTGTACATAAAGTGAACATTTTGCCCCCAGCTAACAGCCCAAATTTAAATGAGTAGTAACAACTAACTTGTTAATTTTACGTAAAAACATACAATAGTTAGATGAGTAAAAAAACAGTGATGATTTTTAATGGTGGCGGCTTTAAGACGGCGATGTTTATTGGGATGTTAAAAGCGGCAAGAGAATTGGGGAAAAACCCTGATTATATAATTGGAACCTGTGGAGGATCAGCTGCAACTGCGGTTGCCCATGGACTTAGAACCACAAAAGAGCAGATTGAGTTTATCAGAGGTCAGGAGTCCTTCGATTTCATCAACTCTATTCAGGAAACTAAATATTTCAACTTAAATCACAGTATTTCAATGATAAGAGATGTTTATTTAAAGTTTAGATTAAGAGGGATTATCCCAAATATTTTCGAGCATTACTTGTTAGATATGCCTCAACTAGTTCCACTTGTAGATGATCATACAAGTTTTGAGCCGCTGGAGCATAAGAGTATTATTGTAGCGGCGGAAATTCTATATAATGAATCCGCTTATGGGAAAAAAAGAAATGAGGCTTTATTTCAACAAGTCTTTTTTACTGATTCTGACACGGCAAAACTTTTAGATGGAGTCGAATCACCGTCATATAATATGGGGCGCTCCTCTGTGGCAAAAGAAACAAAGGTTGTGGAAGGGGTAACGTTGGCGCAAGCAAGTAGGGCGTCAGTAACAGATCCATTTTTTATTAATCCAGCTGAGGTTAACGGTAAACGCTATGTCACGGGGGCAGTAGATCTTTACCCCGTAGAGTTGGCAAAAAGTTTAGGTGATGAAATTATTATGTGCCATCCGGAAAAATTTAGTTTTCTTGAGAGTGGATTAATCTGGGCCAGCTTTTACTATAGTCAAAACAAAAGACACTCCGAAGTTTTTTCAGATATTGATGTTGATCACCTTGCTGATATAAAAGATTTTCCAGATGAATTAAAGTATATACCGGAAGTGAACTGGCTGAAGTGGCAAATTCTATCAAAAATACCTAAAGACTATGACTCCTATGTGAAAGTTGTCGATGCTCAATTCGAGTACGGGTACAAAAAAATGAGAGAGACGATTCGTTCAGGAAACTGATTTAGCTCATAGTTTTGCGCAGTATTTAAAAGTAAAATGATTTATGGTTATATTTATTACGTTAACAACAATTATTCATGGAGCTTTATTCACTTACGATGAGTACGTCTTAAACAAACGTCGTAATCTTTCACAAAAAGAGATTCATAGTGCCGTTATCGATGGAATCTTATTTCTTGCGACAGTATCATTAACAATATTTACAACTTATTCACAAATGATTGGAAACCTTTATATTCTGCTGGCAGTCCTATCAACATTATCAATAATTAAGAATGAAATATTTTACGAGAATCTAGAGCGAGTAGAGAGACTTGTCCACGCTGGACTTTATGTTCTTCATCCACTCATTCTTTATGCATTCTATGTTTCTTGGAAAATGAATTTCTTTGCAACTAATCTCTTGTATTGGATGCTTCAACTGTGCTATTTAGTTTTGGGCTTCAAGGCCATAACCTATCATATAATTTATTGGAACTATATTCATAAGAAAGATAAGAAATAATTACTCCCATGTCATATTCTGAATATTAAATATTCCTTGCTCAATAACTTTGCCTTCACTTTTAAGTGATATTTTTAATAAAGGATTATCTTGATTGTATTTGATATCAATATATTTAAAATGGGTATCCTCAAATGATAAAACACTTGATTCAAACTCAATCCCCTCAGCTTCAAGCTTAATACTTGTACTTAATTCTGTCGTATGAATTTCAAAGCGCTTGAATGAGGGGTCAATGTTTTTTGCTACAACGACATCACCCCTTTTTACAATATCTTTAATTACTCGTGGTCGTCTTCCATCGTGTATCTCGAATTTAGAAGGCACATTTGTGCCACCATTAAGTATTGGAAATTGTCTTAGGAAGAAACGCTTATATTCCTCTGTTGGTAGATTGAAGTCCTTTGTCCATTGAACGAAGTTTTTCCAGAGCATAAGCTGTGTTAACTCATCCTTATGTAAATTTGGAAATTCAAGCAACTCTTCAGAGAATTCTTGTTTCTGTAAATGTTCCAAGATCTGTACTCGCATCTCACTCACTAGGAAGAAGTCTCTTGCTTCTCGCATGGACTCTTGGCCGCGATCTTCAATTAAGAAAAGCCCTTCTTTAAATTTATAGAGTGAAGGGTATGATCCTTTTTCTGTAATTAGATTTGTATCTTTAAAAAAATCATAGGTTTCTTGTGGTGCTAATTTTTTCCCAGATTTGTATAGATTTCTATATTCTAAAAACTTATTTTTTACCTCAAGAAATTCAGGCTTTTCATCCATACGCATAGCATTTCCTTCGGGACCAACATCAAGGCCCATGAAGGGATGGTGTAGCCATGGCCTATTGTGTACATAGGCAGCGTACTTCACAACAAGTTCAGGCTCATTGAATAGGGGGTTGGTTTCAAATGTATATCCACCCATATTAACGTGGCAACCACCTTCTGTTCCACCTTGCACTCCATACCACCAGTTTCGATAAGCAACACAGTTGGCCCTTTCAGCGGCAATAAAAAGTGGTGCGGCCATACTCTCAGTTTTATCAACAAGACATGGAGGTGTTTTTACTTCGATACTACCCGGGTCCATAGTGACATAGAATTGTGTCTCACCGGACTCATCGGTAACCTCATATTGCATATGGTCCCAAATATCATTTGATTCAAAGTATTTTCCCTTAAGTTCGATCGCTAATTCTTTTGCGAGATCTAGCATCTTTTCACGCTTTTTTGGTGTGTCAGATGTTGCTGTAAAGCCAGGTTCTGTCCACCAGTCTGAAATAGTAAATGTTTGTTCGAATCCAAAAGTGAGGTTTTTACGTAAATTCATATATAATCCTAAATTATGTTTGTTGAACCATTATAAGATAAAAGATACCTTGACGCGTATCGACGTACAAAGTTTCACGTACTTGCTCGGAAGTTCAAATATATTTGTTTGAATGCAGCGCTCATCATTGACTGCTTTACTCCAGTTTTGATGGATAATTCCTAGACAATCACTTGTAATATAAGAGAAAATCTTCCTATAGGGGCAATTTTCTAATACAGGATGTAGAAGACTTTTGCTGATATTTTGCACACACAAAATTTTACTAGAGGGACGACATTTCAATGAAATTACTACGACTTCATCTTCAAGGTTTTAAATCATTTAAAGACAAGACAACAATTAATTTTGATGACGGTATTACAGGTATCGTTGGTCCAAATGGTTGTGGGAAATCAAATATTGTTGATGCCCTGTTTTGGGTTATGGGTGAGCAATCAGCAAAACACTTAAGAGGGAATAAGATGAAAGATCTTATCTTCTCTGGCTCTTCAAAATATGCCGCTGGTGGATTTGCAGAAGTTACTCTCGTTTTAGATAACAATACTGGAAAACATATTCATATTGGCAGCCAAGTTATGAAGCCAACGGAAATAGCGTTAACTAGAAAGCTTTATAAAAACGGTGAAACGGAATATAGAATTAATAAAGTTCCTGCAAGGCTAAAAGATATCCAAGAAGTTTTTATGGATACTGGTGCCGGTGCTAAATCATATTCAATTATTGCACAGGGTGAGATTAATAAACTAGTTCAGGCAAAGCCTATTGAACGAAGAACGATGATCGAGGAAGTTGCAGGCATTACAAAATTTAAGATGCGTAAGAAGGAGTCTGTGAAAAAGATTGAGCAAACTCAATCCAACTTAAATAGACTTAGTGATCTTCAAACAGAAATCTATAAAAACCTTAAAGCTCTCGAGCGCCAGGCGGAAAAAGCTGAGAAAGCAAAAAGATTAAGAAGTAGAGTTCGTCACCACGAGCTTATCTCTAAGTCTCATCGTGAGTTTGATTTTCTAAATGACTTTGTAAATGCGAAAAGAACACTTCAAACAAATGAAGTTGAAATTGAGCGGGCAATGCTTAAAAAAGATCAATTTGAGTTAGCACTTGAAGATGAAAGAATTAATAAAATAGACTTAACGGAGAAAATTGATGATCTCCAGGGTGAATATAATGAAATGAGTAAAGAGCTTGCAGCAAGTGAAGAGCGCTTAAAGCATATGCGAAAGTCTCAGGAAGACAAAGCTAAGCATATAGAAATTAAAACGAGTGAGAACGAAGAGCTAGAGGGTGACATTGCGACTCGATCAGAGAAAGCCAATGAACTGACAGATAAACTTCGTGATCTTGAAGCTCAAAACTTTGAAGAAATGGACTTCTCAGACTTAGAGGCAAAGGTTGAAAACTTAAAAGAATCAATGCTTGAGAAAGAAGAAGAGCAAAAGACACTTCGCTTAAAGCTGGAAGATTCGAAAGTTGAGTTCCACGATATTGATCAGGTTATATATAGAAATAATACTAAGCTTGAAGAATACTCTGCAAGTCTTGAGGATATCACAACTGAAATTGATGAAATTGAAAAAAGTACGGCAAACTTCTCTGATGAGTTAGTTCAACAAAGAGAAGAAACAAAAATAGCTGGAAATAAATTCTCTGAGTTAGAGGAAAGCTTTGAAACAATCAAAATTGAATATGATCAAAAGAAAGCTCAATTAAAAGAAGCCGATTCTCAACAAAGAATTCTTTCTAAGGAAGTTATCCAGTTGGAATCAAGAGTAAGCTCATTAAAAGAAATTAATAAGTCTGGAGAGGGAGCAAGAGAAGGGGCACAAGGATTCCTTGATCAGAGCGAATCGAGCTCATTTGAATTACTTGGAAATGTTGTTGAGTGTGAAGCACAATACGCAAAAGCACTAGAAGTACTATTTGAGGACCAATTTGATTCACTCGTGTCAAAGAATAATGCAGATGAACTTTCTGCTTGGTCCCTTGGTAAGTCTGACATAAATTTTAATTATGTTACCCCAGCTCAACTCGATTCGAGATGTGGGAGTGAAACAATTGAAAGATTAGAACTTAAAGGTTGTTGTGATGTTATATCAATCGAGAGTATCTTAAAAATAAATGACTCGGATTACTCTGCGAAGCTAAATGACTTTTTTAACGGCTACTATGTTGTTGGTAATTTAACAGCAGAGCTTGCATTAAAAATCTCAAGTGATTTAAGGTTTAGGGGCCTGGTATCACTTGATGGAAATATTTATTTAGAGAAAACGATTAATGGTCTTAAACTTTCAGTGAAGTCTCAAGATGATACATCAATGGGTGTTGTTCAGAGAAATAACCTGATTAATGAGTTAACTGAAGAATTTGAAACTAAAAATGCAGAACTAATAGAGCTTGATGAAGCCTTTACAACTCTAACGAGTAGAGTTGAAGAGCTTACAGCAGAGCTTGATAATGTTTCAAAAGATTTAAATGAGGCCAATACAAAATATGTATCCCTCAAATCATCACTTGAATCAAAAGAGACAAATCACGGATCAACGAGTTCAAGACTTGAAATTTTAATGAATAGAAAAACTGAAATTTCAAAGGCAAAACTAGACCTTCTAGAAGTTGAAGAAATAAATAATGATAAGAGAGATCAATTTGAATCCTTATCAACAGAACTTAATGATCAAGCAGAGACATTAAGAGAAGAGCTTGAAGAAGTAAGGTCAATGCATGAAGCTAGTAGAGGAGAGTTACTAGAGCTCCAGGCTAACGCTAAGACTTTTCACACTCAGCTAGAAAGCTTCCAAGCACAGATCATCGATGTAGATTCACAAGTGGATCGTTATAACGAAAAACTAGCAAGTAATAATGAACTTTTAGATCAGTACGAGGAAGATGTTCAAAATGCAACAGAAGAAATTTCTACACTTGAGATGACGAACTCTGAGCAGGCTGAGATTTTAAGTGAAAAAGAATCACATCTAAGTTTAATCAAAGATGATTTGGTCGCTTTACTTGGAAATATGCAAGGTCGTGAAACAGAAGTTAAAGAGCTTACGGCCAAAATTAATAAAATTGAAAAACAAAATGTTGAACTAAATCTTAAGGTTCAGCAAGTTATTACAGACGAAGAAGTTTTAGCAAAAGATATTTTTGAGAGATATAAAGTCGACTTACGACTTGTACTTAAGTCTCACTTAGAGCTGCATTCAGATGAGCTTGCAGAACTTGCTGATCTCACTGACATGTATACGATGGAAGGTGAAGAGGGCGAAATTGTAATTGAAACTGTGGAGTACGCTTTTGATAAAAAATTCCCGGCGGTACTTAGAGAGTCTAAAGATAAGTTTAAACGCTATAAAACAGATCTAAATCGCCTCGGTGAAATTAATTGGCAAGCAATTGAAGACTATGACCGTCAAAAACTTCGATATGAATTTTTAAAGGTTCAAGAGCAAGAGCTTAAGCAATCATTGGAAGACCTAGAGCAAGCCATTATACATATTGATGAAAAATCAAGAGTTAGATTTAAGGAAGCTTTCAGTGAAGTGAATATGAGATTTGAGAAAGTCTTTCCAATCATTTTTGGTGGTGGAGAGGCGAGATTGGAAATCGTTGGAAATATCGACAGTGTTGAATGTGGTATTGATATTATTGCACAACCACCTGGTAAGAAGATGCAGTCAATAAACCTTATGAGTGGTGGTGAAAAAGCCATGACTGCAGTCTCACTAATCTTTTCAATCTTTTTAGTTAAACCGAGTCCATTCTGTCTACTGGATGAGGTAGATGCTCCGCTTGATGATGCAAACGTTGGAAGATTTAATGAATTATTGAGAGAGATGAGTGCTGAATCACAGTTTATTTTGATTACGCATAATAAGAAGACAATGGAGCTGAATGATACATTGTATGGTGTTACTATGCAGGAGCCAGGTGTCTCTACTGCTGTTTCGGTTCAGTTGAGTTAGATATGATTAGAGGATTCTTAATTTTCTTTTTTGTTATGATGCTTTTTGATACTGCACTTGCTAGTACGTTTTTACCAAAAGCATTTGAGGGGCACTTTGTTCAGGAAAAAAAGCTGATAAAAATAACTGAGAAGTCGAATATACTCCTGAAGTATCAACATCCCAATAACTTGTATTTTAAAGATTCGCAAACAAAGACAGTATATGTTTGTAACGCCACTAAGGTTTACAAGTATGATCCTCCTTTTATCGAAGGAGAGGCTGGAAATCTGGCCATAGGTGACTCAAGTAAATTTTGTTTTTCAAAAATTTTTGATTCTTTAAAACCAGGCTTAAAGAATAATAGAAACTACCTTGTTCAAAAACTTAAAAATAATAAGTATGATTTTAATTTCACTAAAACAGGAATTAAAAAAACTGGTATTGAGAAGCTAGAGATAATTTTTAAAAAAGGCTCACAAGAGTTTGTTGATATTATAAGTATTAGTCTATACCTTGTTGATGATGCAAGACCATTAAAGCTAACAAAAAAAGAAATAATCATAAAAGATAAATTCCCAAGTGATACCTTTAAATTCAAAAGACCAGATAACGCTTTAATTGAACGCATGCAATAAAAAAAAGAGAGCCTACTATCGTAGGCCCAAGAAGTGCGGTTAAGGTGGGGATTGAAATATTTTTGATGTGCAAGCATCCATGCAAGGCGGGTTTCTTCCATAACGATATTTAAATACTTAATTAATTTTTAATTGAGGGCCAACCATGGCCCTGGGTACTACTTCTAATTTATGCTACACACGCTTCCATTTGTGAGGAGAGAGTTGAAAGCGTATGTGGCATATCTGTATTTTCTAAATTACAGCTAATAAATAATCCTTTAATTGATGATTCTTCCCATCTATTGTTGATATACGTGCAAGACAGAAAATTGCAGTTAAGGGAATTCGTAATGCAAAAATTGCAATTCTCTGTCGTACACGTAATCAGATTGCAATCTACAAACTTCGAGAAGTTGAAATTGCAATTTTTGAACTTACAGTTAATAAACTTACAGTTTGTGATTTCAGTACCTTGAAAGTCACAGTCGGCAAAGATAACATTTTCAAATATAATATTTTCATATTTTGAACCTGCAATATTCTTATGAGAAACGATCTTATTAGAAACTCTCATATCAGAAATATTTAGGTAAGTACCCGTAATTTCTTTATTAATTGCATTTGTTATTGTTGTTTTCATCGTTCCCCCGATGTTTGTTTTTGCCTGTAACCAGTATCGCATGCCCGATGCAATGCGTCAAGAAATAAAATTGCATCAAGAAATAATTTTGCATTCCGATAGGGAATCTAAGGGGTTGCAAGAGTTTAATTGCAATTTATAGGAGGAATTATGGTTAAATTTAATCTAGATCAGATAGAGATGTTCTTAGGGGTTGTACGTAAGTATATGCAAATACGTGGAGGACTATCTCAGAAGGACCTTGCTGAACGTATAAATGTCGGAATTTCTACCATGAGTAGGTTTCTAAACCAGAAAACCAAGGACTTAGATGCACAGATGATTGCAAACATAGTCGCTCACTTAAATGTTCCCTTACATGAAATCATAGACTTTATTGATGAAGATTCAACTCAGACGTTTAAAAAGCTGGTTTCATTTTATAAGGAGAGTGTTTCTTCCGAAGAAGAGGGAGCAGCTGCAGAGGGCGAATCTGAAGATGAGCTTAGTAGCCTCGAAGCGGGCCTGGATGAAAATCAAACGAGGAAAAAAACCTCGGCGACTATAAAAGGTGTGAAAGTTTCCTTTGGTGAGGAAAGACGTTCTGATGATAATAAAAACCTTACTGTAAGGGATAAGTTGAATCAGTTGAGTCCGAGGCAAAAGGGTTTCTTAACAGATTTTTTAGATTTAGATACCGAAGGGAAGGATTTAATTGTTGATATTGGAAACTCTCTTTTCAGATACTTTAAACAAGGACAGACAGATTTTTAATTTATGAAAAAACTAATAGTACTACTTATTCTTTCTGTTTCTGTTAATGCTTTTGCATTACCGAAGCGCTTTGAAGTTTGGTTTCTAAGTATAGATAAGGTTTCTTGGTTAGATGGGGTACTAAAATCACAAAGCCGCTCAGACAAGCTTGCTCAACAAGCATTGCAGTGTCAACAGATGGGTGAGTATTGCTTTGATCCACAGGTAGGCTTATATAAGCGTGGTGAGCAAGGAAAAGTACAAGAAGAGCTAGATCTTTCAACTATAGAGAATAATAAGAAGTATGACTTCTTAGAGCCTCATGCTGGATTAGATCGACAGATGATTGATTGTGATAAGGCGCAGTTCTTTGATATTTTTTGCGGCAAGCAACAAAAAAAGATGAAGGAAGGTAAATCAAAGCTTGAGGTATGGGTGGACGTCAGTTCAACTATGAAGCAGGTTGATTTTAATGGTTTTGATAATGAGTGCAGCCGAGAGAGATTCTTGAAAGACTTGAATGCAACTTGTCCTATGAATCAAAAAATGAAAGTTTATTATTTTGAAGAGTTTAGAAAGGAAGCCGGAAGCTTTGATCGTGTGTGCCTCAGTGGCGGACTTAATAATATGAAAAGGATTATCCAGAACCTTAATAGCTCTAAAGCAGAAAATGTTATTATCATTACAGACATCTTTGAGGCTGAAGAGGGCTTTATCAATGCTATTGAAGCTAGTGATAGAGGTGTTATTAGAGGTTTAAAAGAGCCTTTTTATGCTAAGGATATGAAAGCTCAGTTAAAGAGCGTGCGTAAGCTTTGTCAGTAAAATAGTCATTCCAATAATTCTAAAATTCAGGTAGATTCATAAAATGTTCAAACAACTCGTTGAGTGGTCTACTCAAAACTATTCGTACTTACCTTGGAGAGTTAATAGATCTTTGTACAATACACTTGTTTCAGAGATTATGTTACAGCAGACAACAGTCTCCACAGTTATAAATCACTTTGATTCCTTTATTAAAAAATACCCAACAATTGAATCTCTTGCTGCCATTTCAGAGGATCAAATCTTAAAAGACTGGAAAGGACTCGGATACTACCGTCGTGCAAGAAACTTGCTGGGGGCAGCGAAGCAAATACAAAGTGAATTCCAGGGTGCAATACCGACTGATTTAGAACAGCTAAAATCGATTAAAGGGATTGGTAACTATACTGCCAATGCGATAATTGCCATGGGAGCTAATGAGAGGGGACTTTGTGTCGATGCAAATCTAGAAAGGGTGCTCTCAAGAGTTTATGATATTCAAGATTTTAAGGGGCCTCAGCTACAAAAAAAAATCTATAAACTTTTTAATGATAGAGAAATATGTAATGAGCAGTCTGAACTAGGTGCAAGAGTTTATAATGAAGCTTTGATGGATTTAGGTCGAAGTATTTGTAAGGCCAGAAGCGTAAGTTGCGAATTATGCCCTCTGAAATCCATATGTAAAACCTTTGGAAAGAATCCTCTTTCATATCCTAAGCTTAAGGAT
This sequence comes from uncultured Oligoflexia bacterium, assembly GCA_913058265.1. Classification (GTDB taxonomy): domain Bacteria; phylum Bdellovibrionota; class Bacteriovoracia; order Bacteriovoracales; family Bacteriovoracaceae. Next base: position 82,843 of record CAJXPQ010000012.1, on the reverse strand, counting down.
CTAGATAAAAAGCAAAAGATATTTGAGCTAGATCTTCTGCGAGTCATTGTTCTTAAACAGGACAAGATACTGGCTTACAAAAAAAATGAAAAGCAATGGCTTACGAATCAATATGAAATACCAACATTTATTCTCCACTCAGAAGATCAGAGTTTAGTTCAATATCCACATATTGTAGGCGAACACTTTTATAATCTTCCGACTTTTAAATCAGGTATAACAAAATACAAAATTACAAACTATGTGCTCTATGCTGACCAGAAAGACCTAAAAGAGTTAAACAAGACCTTTGAGCTTTACGATTTTGAGGGTTTAAACTTGTCTACAGCATCCCTTAAGTCTCTGAAATTGTAATCTTTTCATTTTGGGCCAAATTTCTTGAGTGGGACGGCACCCCCTGATATATACCCTTTAGAAATAATAAATTTAGAGGATATAATGAAATCAGTAATTTTTATGCTAACGATTCTTTCAACTATAAATGCATATGCTTGTAGCTGTGCTGAAGGAAACTATACAAATGATGATAGAGATATGGCCGTCATTAGTTTCATGGAAACTAAACTCGGTATTGAATCAAATGATCTCATGGCAATGAGATCAAACGAAGGCGAGGGCTTTTTAACTTTAGCTCAGAGAGGTATTTTAAAAGTAACATCTCTAATTGATGACTCCTACTTTGCAGAATGCGAAAGAGCTTGTAGTGCCGGCGTAAATGGAATTTATAAATACGAAGTAGCTTATTTAGCTAATAGTGAAGAAAAGTGTTTTGTAGATCTTAAGGTTACAATGACGTCTAGCTTCGCAGGAAGTGGATTTAAATCATTGGTTGAGCAATCTTTTAAGCCATCATGTTCAGCCTATTAATTACAAATTAAAGCGTGATATCATCTAGAGTTAAATCCCATTTGCAAATGGGATTCGCAATTATATCTAAAAACTCTTGGTCAGTTTCAAATCTAAAAATGGCTTCTTGGTTAGAGTCTAAAGCATCATCCCAGATAAGTTCTTTTGGGACATAACATGTCTTCCCTTGGTAAGAAATCGTCGCATCCTTGACTCTTTCATTATTATTAAAAGATACTGAGTAGACATGTTCAGGAGTGCCTGAGCGCCTATCTGCTCTTATTGTTATCCCCTTTCCTAAATATTCAATACCTGCAAAATCTCTGGCATGACGACTTGGAGTTAAATCCATGGGGAGTTCTTTCAATACGCCTCCGAGAATTTGTTTTGAGAGTGAGTCGATTTCAAAAAATTCACCTGAAGGTAGATATATATTACGAGTACAACCACCGTTATCAGTATTAATATCGACATAAGGGATAACGACTCTGGGAAGAAATATCATAGTTGTATGAAGGAGATCGTGGGACATCCTACCTGTTAGGCCAGAGTTTTCTGTAATTTCAAGTTTCATATTCTGACTGGCCCTATTACCAAATTTAAATACAAACTCTCTTGCAGCACCATTATCTTCATTTGGATTAACAGAATTCTTCGTTTTATTATCAAACGAAAAACCTATGACAGTACCTTCATCGGAAACGATGGCCTGTTGATAACATAAGCTACTCAATTTAATTCTGCGACTTAAGAAGTCCTGATACCCTGGAGTTCCGCGAGTAGGAGGATTCTGATTCAGTTGATCTAGTAGAGCACACTGAACTTTCGAGGCTTTTATACTGGATCGTGAAGGAAAGGGAGACTTTTTAAATTCATAATTAGAGATTTCATTCCGTTGAAGTAATTGCTTTGTGATTTGATTTTCTGCAGTAAGTCTCTCGCTATCCTTAATCTCTTTTCTCTGTTTTTTTAACTGAGACTCTCTGTCCTGGATTAATTCTAATATAGAGCGAGCCTCATCAATGGATGCTACAACTTTATTATTTGCAGCGACAACTCTGTTTAGTGCTAACGTATCAATTATTTTTGCCGTGTGATCTGACTTAGCATTATTAAGTGTCGTTCTGATTTCATAATAGAGCTTAAAGATTTCATCAATTTTTTTTCTTTGAGTGGAGATCTCTAGTTTAACAGCTTTAATATCAGCATCAATGCGCGTAAGTGTATCTGAGGTCATACCTAGACCACTGAATATAGTCAGAAACACAAGCATCAAGCTTTTCATTTATTACTCCATATCTATGTAGTTAATGCTGCAAGAGCTTGGCCAAAAAGTGAAAGAAATTTCAGAGGTTTAGGGCGAAGAAAGTGTGTAAGTTATCGAAAGTGTTTAGTAAAAAGACAAAAAGCTGAGAAAGAAATAAGCCGGGTCCTGTCTAAGAATCATCATTCATCTAGGCCAGAAGTTACCCTCTGGCTCAAGCGCTCTACCCGCCAATTCACACGAGTATGCTAAAACATTGGCCTATTTGAGCTTGCACCCCGTAGAGTTTACCTGGTTTCACTACAGCCGAACTGTACATACTTTCTGTTGCACTTGTCCTCACCTCACGGTGGACGGGAGTTACCCGCTACGGTGCTCTATGGTGCCCGGACTTTCCTCCCGTAATTCGAAAATTACCGGCGATGATTAGTCTTTCTCAGCTAAGCATTTATAGGCCCATAAGCGGGAAATGACAAGATGCAGTTGACTTAAATTTACCATACAGAAAAATAGGTGAAACTTTCATTTTAGAGCAATTAATTGTATAAGCACATATAATTCCAAGGAGATTATTGTGAAGTCACTATGCTTACTACTATTACTGCCTTTAAACTCGTATGCAATATTTACCAAACTGTATCAAGGGTATAAGAATTCAGATAGATTGAAAGAGATAAGTCTGAATAAACAGTTTTCAGATTTAGACTATAGCTTGAATAAAAACAAATACGATTGGAACCTATCTGCGGACATTGGGCAAATAGATTCATCTCTTCAGAGTTTATTTTCTTTTTCAAGCCAAAGAACCATAAAGAACTCAAAATCTATAGGTATTTCTAAGGACAGTTTTAAGTACGGTAGTTTTCAAATTTCTCATGAACAGACAGAATACGATTTATCTAACTGGAGCAGTGGCTCTTTAAACAATTTTAATTCTGATAAGGTTTTCGAGGCGAAAAATGTTTTTTCATATACATATGAAATTTTAAACGATAGCAATGGCCTAGACTGGGAAATCATTCACCTGCAAAATAAAGCGGAAAATTTAGGTAATAAATGGACCGAAGACCAAGACCACCTCGATTTCTATAATGCGTATCTTGGAGTCAAACACCAAATTATGCTAGATCGACTGTATAAAGAGTTTAAGGCAAAGGCGCGTAAAAGAGTTCGGTTAATTAGAAAAAGGGTTAAAGACGGCTTAAGTCGTAGTGTAGATTTGAACCAAGCGAACTTAGCTCTTTTAAATCAAGAGGAACAAGTTTTAAAAAATCGAGCAGAGCTAAGGTCAAAAGTCGCCGCGATAGAAGAAATTATTAAAATTTCAATTCCAGAGTCTAGATATAAAGAAATTAATTGGACCTACAAGGAATATAAAAAATATAGCAAATACCTCGAAGGGACTAGCTATACAGAAACTGAAAGATTAAAACTATTAAATAAAATCAATGAAATGAATATCAGTAAATACGACGAGAGCATAGGACACTCCTTAGGCCTTTCTTTAAGTTACGCTGCCAATGCCTTTGATGATCAACAGGGGGAAGCTGTCGACGATAGCTTAAGTAGTACTACTGTAGATAAGGCGATTGCTTTAACATATAGTATCCCGCTGGGACTTTCTAATCGAAGCGCAGTAAGGAAAAAAATGTCTTTACAAAAAATAAAGTCGGACTTAAGTCTGCGCAATCGAACAGGACAACTTGATGTAAAAGTTAAAGTACTTAACGAAAATATTAAGCGGTACAATAGAGGTATAAAACTAAACTCAGAGAAAATAGGTTTTGCCGAAAAGGTTTCAAAAGAAAATAGAAGGCTTTACTATCGTGGGAAAGTTTCTTTTGAAGAAACCCTGAGAGCAGATGAAAACTTAATCAATACGAAGATTTCATTTATGAGTATGATGTATCTCTATGAGTCAAGCATTGCCGAACTTGCTTTTTTAAATGGAAATATAACACCCTATCTAACCTCCTATAGAGATTAATAATATGATGAAAAGAATTATAGATTATTTTGTGGATAATAGTATCATTGTAAATCTTCTTACAGTGCTTATTGTCTTAATGGGAATGATTTCAATTTTTTCATTAAATAAAGAAACTTTTCCAAATGTAGACTTTAACTTCATAACGGTGAGAACTATTTACCAAGGTGCTGCTGCAGAGGATGTTGAAAAACTCATTACAATTGAAGTGGAAAGAGAATTAAAGGAAGTTCGTGGTATCGAAGAGATGAATGCAATGAGTGCTGAGGGTGCCTCTATCGTTTCTCTTAAGGTTGATCCTGATTACGATACTGATGAAGTACTTGATGAGGTTCGTAATGCTTTGAGTGATATCTCTCAAAAAGTGCCGAGTGACTCAGAAGCACCAATCATTACAAAAGCAACTAATAGCGATCGCTCATTAATGACAACAGGTATATACGGAAAGCCTGAAGAAGAATTAAGAATCGATGCTAAATTTGTGCGAGATGAGCTTGAGCGTATTAAGGAAATTTCAGAGGTTGGCCTAGATGGATTTCGTGATGAACAGTTTGATATTCAAGTTAGTACTGAAAAGCTAGAGCAGTACGAGTTAACTTTAACTCAAATTTTAAATGCAATTAGAGACAGGCAAGTCAATATAACTGCAGGAAACTTAAAGCTTGATGGACGCGAGAAACTAGTTCGAACATTAAAAGAAAATGAGACAGTAGCAAGTCTAGAAGAAATTGTTGTGCTTTCAAATGATATTGGTAATGCTGTCAGAGTTAAGGATGTTGCTACTGTATCGCGGATTCTTAAAGATAGGACGTATGACTCGAGATCTAATGGTAATTTTGCTATATTTTTAAGTATCAAGGCAAAGTCAAATGCTGATGTTATTAAAACAACAGACAAAATAAAAGAGCGATTAAATGCGATTGCAGAAGGTCGTAATTTTAAGGTCCATACGTTCAACGATATGTCCTTTTATGTTAAAAGAAGGCTTGGAGTTCTGACTCAAAATGGAATCCAAGGGATAATACTTGTTATTATCTGTTTGATTTTCTTTATGAACCTGCGAGTTTCTCTAATTACCGCGATGGGTGCGCCATTTGCATTCCTTGTTGCATTTGCATTGATGGATAGTTTTAGTATTACCATAAATCTCATATCCATGTTTGGACTTATACTCGTCCTTGGAATGTTGGTGGATGACTCGATCATTGTTGCCGAACAATACTATCAAAACTTAGAAAATGATATGGAGCCACGAGCAGCTGCAAAAAAAGCGGCTTATGATACATTAGCACCTGTTACTTCGACTGTTCTTACTACAATGGTTGCCTTCGGTTCTTTGTTTTATATGCAAGGAATAATGGGGAAGTTCTTATGGCCGGTACCGGCTGTTGTTATTATTTGTTTAATTGCCAGCTGGTTTGAGTGTTTTATTCTTCTTCCAGGACACTTAGCTGACTTTGCAGGAAAAACTAAAAATATAGAAAAAACGAGATGGTATCAACCATTACAAAACCTTTATGAGAAGACTCTGAAGTTTTGTTTGAAAAATACAATCCTCACTGTTTCAGCCTTTACTATGTTACTGGCGCTTGCAGTTGTAACGGCAAAAAATATGCGCTTTGAGCTTTTTCCTGCAGATGATGTCACATACGCCTACTTAAATATTAAGGGGCCTGTTGGTTCTCCCTTTGAGAAAACTAACGATCTTCTTATGCAGATTGAAAAGGTTATTCAATCAGAGATTAAAGATCATGAAATGAAAGGTATGCGAACGATAACTGGTTTTCAATGGTCTAAAGGGGCGACTCCAAGGATTGGATCACACTACGGAACAGTTTTTGTAGAACTAACAATGCAAGATTTTAGAGAGCGAAAGACTGATGAGATACTTAAGAAAACTTCTGAAAAAGTAAAACCATTTGTTGGAGATTATACATTTTCACTAGAAAAAATTAAGAATGGTCCACCTTCAGGAAAGCCAATTAATGTTGAACTTTCTGGTGATAATCTTCAAACTTTAATAGGCCTCTCTGTACAAGTAAAGTTAAAGCTTGATAGTTTTAAAGAGATGATCAGTACCGAGATAGATTACGAGAATGGAAAGCGACAAGTCATTGTTGATATTAATGAATTAGAGGCCCGAAGGCTTGGCGTTACGAATATTCAAATTGCCATGGAACTTCGAAATGCATTTGAAGGTATCGTAGCAACGACACTGAAGAAATCAGATGATGATGTTGAGGTTCTTGTTAGACTTCAGGAATCTGAGAGATCTACAGAAGAAACCCTATCATCAATTAAAATACTTAATAATCAGGGACAGAGAATACCTCTTATAAATATGGCCACGTTTAAAGAAGTCGACGGCGCTTTTATTATTAGAAGACTGGATCGTAAAAGAACAATAGCGATCTCAGGTGAAGTCGATAGGTTAATATCTACATCTAAGGAGATGAATACAAATATAAAGCCTTATTTAGATGAACTCATTAGTCAAAATCCTGGTATAAGCTATAAGCTTACAGGGGAAAATCGAGACTCTAATGACTCTCTGGATAGTTTTGTAAAAGCGCTTATTGCCTCTGTCTTTATTATATTTATTATACTCGTCATACAGTTTTCTTCTATGGCACAGCCGATTATCATTATGACAGCTGTTCCTTTTGGGTTTATTGGTGTTGTATTGGCTTTTATCATCTTTGGCCTGCCAATTGGTTTTATGGCACTTATGGGAATGCTGGGACTTGTAGGTGTCGTGATAAACGATTCTATTGTTTTAGTAACTTATATTAATCGATACCTAACAGAAGACTTTCATATTAGATCGATTATTAAGGCATCATTATCTCGATTTCGCCCGGTTATACTCACGACATTTACAACTGTCGTGGGCCTTCTTCCTGTTGCACATATGCCAGGAGGTGATCCATTTTTAAAGCCAATGGCAACCAGTTTTGCTTACGGGCTTCTATTTTCTACAACAATCACATTGATTTTTGTACCAACATGTTACTTAATTTATATGCGTATTTTAGAGAAGACAAATCGTGGTAAGCGCTTAGTTTAGAACTTTGTAGATTGTGGAATCAGAATCCTAGTACACCCAGCGCAACTTGATAATTTTAAATCAACTTCCACCGCTCTCTCTGTAACTTGAGGTATTAAGTAACCACATATATCGCAGTTTCTTGTGGGTGAAATATGAGCAAGAGGCGATACTTTTGGCTTATCCTTAATGAGTTTTAGAATACGTTCACTCGCCTTAGTTGGAATTTGAGTATGGAGGATATCTAAACGTTCATTGATTATAGTCATTTCCTTTAAGATATCATCATTTTCTAAATTTATTTCTTTTTCAATTTCTAGTTTGGTTTCAAGTGAACCTGCTAAAAAACTTGTTGCATCTGCTATTTTATTATCAAGAGTATCAACTTCGTCTAGTAGAGTTAGACCTTGATCTTGCAATTGATCAACTTCATTTTCAGCATTAGATATTTGAGAGTTTAAGGCATTTAATTCACGCTCATCAAAAGTCGTAGGTATTTTACCCTTTGAAGCTTTAATAATATCGTCAAAGTATTCACTTTTCTTATCCACATCTAATAGGTTTTTTTTACAAGCTTTTAGTTGTACTTGGAGGTTAGCTAGCTCAGTTATGCGTTCTTCACGGCTATTATCAATTTTATCTATTCTTTGCAGCTCAGCTTGTATTGTTTTCTTGAACTTAATTAAATTCAAATTTAAGCTATTGATTTCTTTTAATATTTTGAAGGCTTCTTTATTCAACTTGTACCCTTTAGTGATTTACGGTAATTTAAAATATATGCAATTGATAGAATATAATCAAATTTTAACAGAAATTAAGAAATATAACTTCATTGTTATAGATGCTGCAATTACTAAACACTATCCTACTTTATCAGAGCAATTAGTGGATAAGAGTGTTTATATAGTTGAAAATGCAGAACAAAATAAGGACCTTAACTGCTTTGAAGCCATTACTTCCTATTTCATAACTGAAGGAATTACCAGACAAGATGGGATTTTAGCAGTCGGCGGTGGGGCAACTAGTGATATTGCTGGATTTGTAGCAGCTAGTATTCTGCGCGGTGTGATGTGGAGTGTAGTTCCAACGACTCTTCTTAGTATGATTGATGCTTCTATTGGCGGTAAAGTGGGGCTCAATACCATTCAAGGTAAAAACTTGATTGGAGCGTTTCATAGGCCTAAAGATATTCTAATATGTGATAGCTTCCTTAATACCTTACCTGATATTGAATTCGATGCAGGTAAAGGAGAATTGTTAAAATATGTCTTTCTATCTGAAGATATTCAAAATGAGCTCGTTGAGAATGGATTCTCAAAAAAACTAATTTCTCTATGTGCAGATTTTAAGCTTGAGATAACAGCGGAAGACTATAAGGAGCTTGGGAACAGAAAAATATTGAATTTAGGACATACCTTTGGACATGCTTTCGAAAAAGCACTTGATTACCCTCATGGAATTGCTGTTTACCACGGTCTTAAAATGATTATAAGCATATTTAGGCCAGAGCTTGTTGATTTATTTAACAGAGTTGAAGTTAAATTAGACTTTACAAAAATCCCATTTGAGAAATGTGACTTTACCGAATTCTCTAAATATCTAAAACATGATAAAAAAAGGCTATTAGGGGATGAGATTGAATTGATTATACCTAGCAATAAGTTTAAGCCTGATATTATAACTTTGAATATGGATGAGTTACTAACTAAGATAAAGAGTCATGACAGCTATAAAAATTACTTCCGATAAAATTAATGATGTAGTTCTTTGCCCTACCTCTAAATCATATGCAAATCGCGCATTGATTTGTGCCTTATTGAGCGAAAAAACTATTACGATCTCAGATCTTCCAGATGCTAAAGATGTGGCCGAACTTATCGAAATGTTCATAGAAATTGGTATAAACATAAATAGGTCAGAGAACGCTATAACTATTGAAGGTCATTTTCCAAAGGATGAAGTTCTCACAGAGAGCATACATCATTTAACAGGTAGTGAAGGGGGAACAACCCTAAGGTTTTTAATACCTTTACTAGCTCTTGGCTCTAATTGTTATCATATTAAAATGTTAGGTGGCTTGGCCAATAGACCCATGCAAGATCTTGTTAGTTATATAAGTAGCTTGGGTGGTTTTGCTCAGATTGATGGTGATATATTTATTGTCAAAGGACCTATCAATTTGTCTAATAAACTTATTGTTGACTGCTCACAAACAACTCAGTTTGCTAGTGGCTTTAAACTTCTCTCAGCCTACACTTCTTTAGAAACCAAATTGATAAATATTGAGGGCTCGCATAAATATTTGGATATGACTGATGAGGTTATAAGAAGGCTTGACCTAGATACCTCTTATAGAGTTCCTTATGATGCAAGTAGTTTGGGTTACCTTGTGGTTCACGCTTGTATTTCACAAAATCTTAATATAAGAAATGCTATCGAAAAAGATTCTACTCAAGCAGATTCTAAAATATTTGATCTCTTTGATGACTTAGGTATTAAATACAATTTTAGTCAAAAAGGCTTAGATATATTCGGTCCATCTTCCTTTAATGGTTTTGAAGTTAATGGAGCAGAATGTATAGATCTTGTACCTACTCTTATTGTGCTTGCAAGCTTTGCCAATAGTAAGAGCACCATCTCTAATTTAAAAAATTTAAAATTTAAAGAAAGTAATAGACTCGAGGGAATACTCCATATTTTAGATCATTTTAGCGTTGGAAAGCGATATCATGAAGACTTAGAGCAACTTGAGATTTACCCTGTTCATCCCCATGAGAAATACTCTCAACTACTGGAGGTTGAGCAAGATCACCGTATGATTATGACAGGTGCATTAATGCTTAAACTTAGGTCTGGAGGGGAGTTAACTCAATCAAGTGCAGTCTCAAAATCTTTCTCTGATTTTTTTGATGTTTTTAATTAATACTCTGGACATTAATCCGATAAGCATATAATGATAGATGCAAAAGCAATAAAAGAGCACTTTGATGGTGATGAAGAATTAATTGGTGAGCTTACTGAAATTTTTGATGGTAGTTATCCAAAGTCATTGGCGGCGCTAGCTGTCGCAATCCAAGAAAAGGATTTTCCTGAAATTGAACTTCATGCTCACACACTAAAAGGAATGATCAGTAATTTCTTTGCAGTAGAATTAAAAAATGCAGCAGCTAACTTAGAAAAAATTGGTCGAGATAAAGTCGATACTGAAATGAAGGCAGACTTGATTTATCTTGAGGAGAATTTACCAAAGGTTTCAGTTGAAGTGAGAAAGGTATTAGTATAATGGATGAAAAACCAAATTTATTAATAGTGGATGATGATAAAATGACTGGTCAGCTACTTGCCAAGCGTTTAACGAAACTTAACTTTTTCTGTGATTTTACGAGTAACGGGAATGAATGTTTTAATTACATAAAAGAAAAAAAATATGACTGTATTCTTTTAGATATTGTTATGCCTGACATTTCTGGTATGGAAGTTCTAAAGAAAATACGTGAAGAACAAAATAATTTTGAATTACCGGTTATTATGGTTACTGCTAAAGATGAGGTAAGTGATATTGTTGAAGCTCTTCGTCTTGGAGCTAACGACTATCTAACTAAACCAGTTAATATGGAAATTGCTGTTGCAAGGATAGTAACTCAAAGTAAAATTAAGAAATTAGTAGGCGAAAGCTTAAAAAATCGTCAGATGAGTACCATTAATACGATGGTCACCACTCTTAATCATGAAATAAATAATCCTTTAGCGATTGCTGTGGGTAATCTTTCATTTAGTAAGGACAAAATTGTTCCTGAGAGAATTGAGAAAGCGTTAGCAGCATTAAAGAGAATTACAGTTATTGTAAAGAAAATAGATCGAGTCACTAAAGGCGATATGGAAGAGGTAGAGTATTCATCTGAGGTGAATATGTTTAATATTCATGATGAAGAAAAAGAATCTACTGATTAGTAAGTGTCTCCTTGGTGAGAATGTTCGCTTTGATGGTGGCCATTGTAAGTTAGATCTCAGTCTGGTTGAGAATCTCCAAAAACACTTTCATTTAAAAGCTCTTTGCCCCGAGGTTATGTCTGGAATGTCTATTCCTCGAGATCCTATTGAGATTCGAGATGGAAGAATAATCGATAAAAGTAACACAGATCTCACATCATTGTTTGAGCCAGTGAAAGCCATAATTAAGGATATGGTTGAGAGTGAAAATATCACTATTGCCTTGCTTAAAGAAGATAGTCCAAGCTGTGGAGTTCACTCTATATATGATGGAAGCTTCTCAGGTACAAAAATTTCAGGAGAGGGTCTTATAACAATCTATCTTAGATCACTAGGAGTAAAAGTATATTCAGAGTATGAAGTAAAAAATCTTATTGACCACAATCCAATTGGTTGAACTTTTCTATTAGCAGTTGATTGGCTTCTTGTTGATCCATTACTTTACCATTTAAAGTATTCCCTATGATCTTTTTGATAATAGTGTATGTCTGGGAGACTAGTGAATTGTATGTATATAAAGGGCAGTCTTTGACTCTTTTCCAGAAATGATATTTAGAAGGTGAGAGGTATGTATGATCATCTCTTTTTGCGGTTGTGAAATTTTCTGTGAAATCTCTATGTTCTGCAGCTTGCCTCTCATTAGCTGACATTGCTTGATATGTAAGCGCCTTCTCCATAATTTGAAAATCATTGTAGTAGAGGACTGTATAAATATCTGCAAAGAGCTCATCATAAGAAATTACAAGGTCTAGTTTAACACTCTCTTGAGCTAATCGATGATTATTTTCAATAAAAGAGGGGTATAGCTTCTTATAGTCATCTGAATTGCGATCAAGCTGGTCTAATTCATTTATATACCAATCTCTTTTTTTATAGAAATCAAAAATAGTTGAAAATTTATCTATATCGCTTGCAAGGTTTACATTGAGAATGGCATGGGCCATCTCGTGAACCCAAACGGCCTCAGTGAGTTTTTGGTCTTGAAGTTCATAGTAATCAACATATGATCTCATTCTTAAGGGTAGGAAAATATAGTTGCTAGGAGCATAATAAGCTTCCGTATCTGCAGCGACGATATCAATAATGAGGTTACTTGATTTCTGAGACAATGGTGAGAAGGCCAAAATTTTATCTATGACTTTACTTGCAGCAATAATCTCATTTGATTCAAGATCTCCTCTAGGAGTTTTGATATCAATTGATGCATAAGCTGAACATATTATTAAGTTAAATAGAATTCCCCATTTCATTGCAACACATTAGCATCCTCAGCACTTTATGCAAGTGTGTTGAAAAATATATGGGGTTAACTTTATTAGCTAAGGCCAAATAAACGGTATGGGATTTGAGGTAAAGCGCTCATCATCACTCATAAGGAAGTACCAAACCACTTGTCCACTTACAGGAGGTATCCAGTTTTTTATCCATGCCTGATCATCACTTACTCTAGGTCTTGTAATATTATAGAGCCCAAGTTTACCTTGATTGTTAAGTGACCATTCGAAAGCTCCGCCTTCAGCATAATCACCTCTATCAATTAACACTATCGCTTTAGCATAAATAACGTGGTTTGGTGGATTGAAGTATGTTTGCTCTCCCCAATGTCTTATATCAATATACTTACCGCTGTAGGTTACGTATTTCGCATCCACCTTAAAGTTTTTAATTATAACATTTTTGTCAATTTTTGGTCTATGACCAATTTTTGTGTCCCACCCTCGGTTCCACTTTATTGTTTTTCCAATTGCCTGATCTATATATTCGGCGTTAGAGTTAACTGAAGGGATGTCTGTGATTTCAGCTCCATTGCTCGTAGATGTATTCCCACCACTTAGTATATTTGCACCAACCTCTAGGGCAGGAAGTATTTCTTTTATATCAACTGCCTTAGTATAGCTATTTTCTAGATACCACTTTGTGAGGATAACATCTGCAAGGCGAAAACCTTTGGCCTTTGCACCGTAATTTCTACTATGCCAAGTATTGTGTGCAATAACATCTGTACTATTTGCCTTGTTCCATTCAGGAAGAAATCTTAGCTTATTTATCCAAGCTGTTTTATCTTCTTTATAATCGTCTACGATTAAATTTATATAATCTTTATTTGTGATAAGCTTCAATCTACTAGAAAGTACTTTTTTTAGATTATCAAAAGCGACTTGATCTGACTTTCCATTCCAATCTTTAATTCCATAAACAGTTAAGCTATCTTTAATTTCTGGGTTCGATTTAAGTGCTGCCCATATATCTGTGAATGGACCTCCAACAACTAATGTGAAGTCTCCTTTCTTAGCTTCTTCTACAATCTTTCTAGAAAGCTCGCTTGGAGTATGATCTCCCTTAGCATTATTCCCAGCAAAAACAGGTACACCCATAGATAGAGTTCTTCCTAAGTTTCTTCCCGGGACTGCGGCTGATGATGCTTGACTACTACAGCCAGTTGCCGAGGTTCCCATAAATAGTGGAAAGCTATCATAAGATGCTGCAAGCATTAGTGTTGCAACCCAATCTTGAGGGGCATTAGTATCTCCTGAGAATTGACACTCTTTTCTTGTTTCTGTTGGGTATTGTAAATTTAGTGTTTGAACCATGTCATCAATATAGGCCCAACGTCCTCGAGGTATAGCTTTAGCAATTTCTGTTGAGTCTCCGCTGCTATTATTGAAGCTCGTCGTACTGCTACCACTATTATGGCCACCACCACTACTATTGCTATGAGAAGTAGTGCTACTTGAACTTACGGCTTGATCTGAGGGACGACACATTCCTTCTTTATGACCATGTTTTAAATAATGTTGAGCAGCAGTCATACCTGACTTCGCAACATCAGGTCTCTTGATAAAATAATCAGCTGGTGTACATAAATTTGTATTACTAATACTTTTAGCTGCAGCAATATTGGGACGACACATTCCTTCTATTTTTCCATGTCTCTCATAGTGTACTTCTGCGGACATTCCAGCCGCAACAACGTCGGGTCTAATCTTTAAATAGTCAGCTGGATGACAATCTTTGGCACCGACACTTGAGCTACCGCTAGCACTAACACTCGCGGCAATGTTTTTATTAGGCCGACACATTCCTTCCGTTTTACCATGCCTTTCATAATGTACTTCTGCGGACATTCCAGCCGCGACGACATCGGGTCTAGCTTTTAGATAATCAGCTGGACTACAGTCTGCTGCATATGTCGTTTGTGAGAAGAGTATACTTACAAATACAACTTTAAATATGTGATAAATTTTCATGTGCTTCCTTCTTTAAATTGGTATCTCAATATTCTAACAGCATGTAAGGTAAGCTCAAATTAGGGGATAAATGATCATTAAGTTTACAGCTACATAGCTAAATGTTTCTAGCTAAGTGCTGGATATTACTGGTTAAGTTCTGCGCCTTTTATACTTGGCAGAATTGCGGTTGCAGGGACTAAACATTAGTGTTAATTGTAGTTTCATTATGAAAATTAAACTAACTACATCATAGCTCCTTTCTTTCTAACCATGCTTACTGCATGGCCATTTAAATTAATTATAAATTTATGAGTAAACTGATAGCGATAATTTGTAGAATTTTGACGCTATTAAAATGGAGAAAATGATGAAAAATACAAATAGTACATATATAAATAACAAACCTCATTCGGCTGAGTACTTTGGAGATGAAAGGGATTATTGGTGGAACCAAGATTATATTGATTTAGTTTCGAATAGGTTAGAGCTAAAAAAATACAAAAACATACTTGATCTTGGATGTGGAGTTGGCCATTGGGGACAAGTTCTTGCTCCCTTTCTTTGTGATGATGTGAAAGTCACAGGACTTGATCGTGAAGAAAAATGGATAGATATTGCTAATAAGAAAGCAAAAGAGAAAGGCCATTCCAATGCTTTTAGTTATCAGCAGGGAGATGTAATGAAGCTTCCATTTGAGAATGAATCTTTTGACTTTGTAACATGCCAAACATTACTAATTCATCTCGAGCATCCTATAGAAGCAATCCTTGAAATGAAGAGGGTACTTAGGCCAGGAGGACTTATTTTAGTTTCTGAACCTAATAATACTGCAAATCGAGCGGTTTCAGACAGCATCTTAGATAAACTCTCGATTGATGAAAGAGCTATCAGAATTAAAAATGATCTTAGAGTTCAAAAGGGTAAAGAAGCTCTGGGAGAGGGATTTAACTCGTTGGGAGACCTCGTTCCAGGTCTGATGAATATCGCCGGACTTAATAACATTAATGTTACCATAGGTGATAAAGCTAATCCTTTTATTCCCCCCTATGAATCAAAAGCAGAACGAGCATATATCAAGACGATGCGAGATTGGGTTGCTAGAGATTTTATTGGTTGGCATCGAGATGACCTTCATAGGTACTTTCTTGCGGGCGGAGGATCAGAAGCCGAATACCATAGTTATGTTGAGATGAGCATTAAAGATGGTAAAGATCGGCTTAAAGCAATTGATGAAGGAATATATCATAGTGCTGGTGGAAGTCTTGGGTATTTAATATCAGGCTATAAAGAAAAAGCCTCTACGATTAAATAGAGGCTCTTTTTAAATAATAATATTAAATTCTTAGTGAGGCTTAACGACTTCAGTTTTACACTTAATCACTTCGCCTTTATAGCTACTACAAATCTTTAAAGATACTTCTTTTCCTTCAGCAGCTCTTTTAAAAGTATACTTAAAATCAACTTTGTTTGCTGTCCCCGGAACAAGCTTCGCTGTTTTAACAGATGTATTCTTGAAAAGAACTAAGCCCTCTTCAGCTTGCTTTGAGCTGATTGTAACAGTCTGTCCTTCTTTAACTGTATCGACTAGTGAAGTAATATCAACACTTAGTTTGTGAATAAGAGTTCTTCGTCTGATGGCCGAAACAACTCTCGGGGAAGAATCAAACTTACTTTCAAGGCTAACGGCAGGGTTAACTTCTGCAAGGCCTGAAACAGTAAACTTTTCAGTTCTTGAAGCTTTGTACTTACTGGCAGGATATTCAATTAAACCAGATATTGTTACTTTCGAACTTGATGCTAGATCTTTCTTTAAAGAAAAATTTGTAGAGTCAAATATTGTTACAACTCCACCCTTTGCAGCCTTTAGGTATACGACATCTTTAAGAGTTCTGGCATTAATTGATCTTACACTTATTCTTACTGGTTGTTTTAAGTCTGTTTGAGAGATATTTTTAAAATCTAACTTGAGCTTAATTGAATCACCACCTCTTAAGCGCCCTACAATGGCTGCTTTAGTATTAAGCTTCAAAGTTGCGTGATCTTTAATCCAAACCAGTGCTTCTGCTTCTCCGTCAACTTTAGCCTTCGCAATAGCTGCACTCAATTCTTGGTCATAGGCAAGTTCTCTTGACTCTGCAAAGGTCTTATCAAAGATGTCTGATTTTCCTTGGATAATACCTGCGGTTTCACCAACTGGGTAAATCGCCATATATTCTTTCTCAAATTCAGCCTCAAGCTTAGAGTTAAGGACAACTTGTGTCTTATCTGTGTAAAGGTTTAAGTAGGCCCCAGAGAATTCACCTTCATGAGTTCTAGCATAGGTACTCGTATGTATTTTAGCGTAAGAACTTTTACAGCTTTTAATGAAGTTGCTGATATTTTTATAAACACTTGTACAGTCTGCTTTTCCGTAAATAAGCTTATCAGGTTGTACATATGAACTTGATGGATCTTTTAGACCCTCATAAGTCGCAAGCGTTGAATTGAGGTTTTTGTAGAATCTAGATAATTTTCTATCCGCTCCAGTCTTTAGAGACTTTGACTTACCTAGCTCTCTTTGAGTGATAGGCTCTACTCCTGCAATAATATCGAAATCATTCATATCATTCACTTCAAGAGTGGACTTAGAAAAATTAAGTACTTTCATGAAAGATTTTTGCTTCTGTAGTTTAGCTTGTCCTATTTGCTTAAGATAGAAGTCTTCAAAGAATGTTGGTTTATGTTCAGCTTGAGCAAACTCATGCGCCTGCTTAATCCCTAGTGCTTCACCTTCTTGTTGACCGCGATTAATATCTTCACTTGAAACAAGTCCTATCTCGTAACCATCAGCATATCCTTTAATTTCAGCTCTAACGCCTCCCCAAAGTTGACCTTGTGCTTTCGCAATGGCAGCACCATTAATATCTGCGAGCTCACTTGTTTTACTCTCGACATAAGCTTTTGCATGATCAGTTGCAAGTGGTGTTGCATTTTGCACCGCTTGAACTCTTGCTAGTTCAATGGCTTCGTTATCGTATTTATCATATAGTTTTTTTCTTGAAGAAAACTCTGCATACATGGCATTTCTGTTTCTAAGAGCGATTGCTTCTTTTCCTTCAAGAGTAGATATTCTCGCTTCAACTCTAGGTATTTCAGATCTAACTGAAGCTAAGCTATCAGTCTCGCTAGAAATAGCTCTTTCATTGGCCGAGATACTTGCTCTTTGGGCATCAATATAGTTCTCAAAACTTGTAATGCTCGAGTTGGCATTATTAATAGAGGCATTACTTTGATTTATTGCAGAGTTTAATCTACTTAACTCAGAAGACAGACTTGATACTTCATTTGTATATTGTTGAACAACCTCTTCTCTTCTTGAAAGAGCATACCTTGCGTCATCATAATTTCTCTGTGCTTGATCTTTTGAAGCTTCAGCTCGTGATAATCTATTTGAAGCTGTAGCGACACGACTTCTAGCCTGATCTAGCTCTGATTTTTTACTTTGAATAGAGCTGGTTAAACTTCTGGCATTATTTTGAGCAGATTGAATTTTTCCAGGTAAAGTATTTCTTGCACTTTCAAGGTTCGCAATTTTTTGCTTCGCTCTTTGGCTTCTGTTTTTTGCCTTGCTTAAACGAACAGATTGATCGTGGTTAATGCTTGCTTGAATACCACGAACTTCTTCTCTGATGCTTCTTAGTTTTTGTTTTAATGTTGCTATTTGAGGATCATTTGGGTTTGCAGCTTGAAGTGTGCTAATTCTACTCCTAACTGAACTCGCCTGTGCTGCAACTCTGTCCTTTTGGGCTTTTTTTCGACTAATATCAGATTGAATCGAACTTACTTCTGACTGAGCTGAGCTTAAATCACTTCTTGCACTTGAAAGGTTTGACTCTAGACTAGATAGTTTACCTCTAAGTCTATCTGCTTCTGATTTATATGCATCTCTTTGAGATCTCATTTTCTGGATCGATCTTCTAAGATTACTAACTTTATTTTCTGCATTATTAAATCTTGTTGCTGCTCTTGAGTACTCATTTTTAGCTGTACTTAGATCACTTGCGTATTGTCTATATTGGTTTGCGTATGATCTGTAATCACTTTCAGCATTAGATAAATTTCTTTCAGCTCTGTTTAGAGCACTATCTGTACTGCTAGCTTGACTCTCGAGTCTTGATATATCTTGCTCCAGACCTCTGATATCATTTTCAAGGCCATTGATACTACTTCTGCTACTACTTATTTCAGAATGAGATGATGAAATCTCATTTTCACGATTTGCAATAGACTGAATGAGAGAATCTCTCATATTTTCATTTTGTCTTAAGTCAGATCTAGCACCATTAAGTTTAGCTGTTGCTTTCGCTGCTATTTCATAGAGTGATGAATACTTAGATTGAAAGGGTGGATAATTAATTTCATCAGGTAGACCTGCGGCCATAACGTTTGAAAATGTAAATGTAGATAATAAAAGTGTACATGCTAACAAAGAGGAATTCATTCTTGCTCCATAAGGAAGAGTTGATCTTAATTCTGTTGTAGAGGCTTGAATGAAGTCTGTCTATGGCCACATTCATAAGTTAGATTTTATGACAATGTCGGTGACACTATGACTCCAAAATGGTGCCAGAGTGTCACTGGTTTTAATAATATTTGTTCAGTCTAAGAGAAGTTATTAATTCACTAGTATTTAATCTTTATAAATGGCAAAATAATTTAAGAACAATTTAAAAGGATTAGACATATGCGTATTAAATTATCTCTATTATTCTTGCTTATTATTTCTACATCAGTTTATTCTCGTATTATCGTGACTGATCAACCTGTCGACTTGCTTATTGTAGGTAAAGCATATTTTGGTCTTCTTAGTGATGATGGAGTAATCGAATATACCGATGATGGAAGTTTTATAATCAATAGTAGAGGGTTTGTTGTAGATCGTTTTGGTCGAAAGCTCTATCCAAGTATTAAGCTACCAACACAATCAGCTACAGTGAATATAAATTTACAAGGTCAAGTTGATGCTTATATTAAGGGTAAAGAGAACGCTATTCGCCTTGGACAGATAGCGCTCTTTAAGCCTGATGGTCATGGCAATTATATTGATATAACGAGCAGTAATCACCAAATAGAAATACATCAAGGTAAATTGTATATTAAGTAGATCTTACAAACGTAATTAGCTTGTTCTTTTAAATGACTCTTCTTCTCTAAGAGTTAAGATTTCATATCCTGTTTTTGTAACTAGAATCGTATGTTCCCATTGAACAGATAGTTTTCCATCTTGGGTTACAACGGTCCATTCATCATCAAGATGTTCGATTTCTCTTGAGCCTTGGTTAACCATTGGCTCTATAGTAAAGGTCATTCCTTCAACGAGTTTGATGCCTTTATCTTTTTTACCATAATGTAGAACTTCAGGCTCTTCATGCATTTCAGCACCAATACCGTGCCCAGAGTACTCTCGTACTATTGAATAACCATTTCTTGTAGCATGCTTATTAATTGCAAACCCAATATCACCAAGTGTATTCCCTGGTTTAACTTGGTCGATACCTTTATATAAACATTCTTGACCGACTCTTGATAATTTTTGAGCATCAGCACTAACTTCACCGACTAAGTACATTCTAGATGTATCTGAAACTAAACCATGTTTTTTTACAGTAATATCTAGGTTAACCATATCTCCATCTTTCAAAATTTCTTCTTTAGAAGGAATACCGTGGCATACAACATCATTTACCGAGCTACATAGAGCATATTCAAAGTCGTATTGGCCTATGCAAGATGCAATTGCATCGTACTTATTAACAATTAAGTCTTCAGCTAACTTGGCAATTTCATAAGTGCTTACACCTGGCTTTACATGGTCAACAAGTGTCGTAAGTATCTCTGCTGCAATACGTCCGGTATCGCGGTAGTTTTCAATTTGTTCTTTAGTTTTTAGCTTCATGATTGATGTAGTACCAATAAATAAAGGCTTACACAAAAAAAATATATCAAAGATTATGTATTTCTATATTTCTGGTTCTAGATCAATCTCGACGCTAGTTTCAGTCAAAGGATTGAGTAGTTTTCTTTCCTTAATATCGATCTGACATGTAAAATACCAATTACCTTCTTTAGGTCCAATTTCTAAATCAATAATTGTTGAAGACGTTTGACTTGGAGTGAGCTTTAATAAATATACTTTCTTAATTTCATCTATTCCTATTGAAAAATCACCAGATCCAGGACTCAAGTCTCCTTTAGCTTTCAAAACCTCATCAATTATATTGCGTTGTTCAAGGTTGATCATTGCAAACTCACTTGTCCTAATCGATGGTGATCTAAAATATATAGATTGTACGAGACCCGTTTGATGAGATTGTTCGCTTACATCGTACTCGTTTCCATCAATATCTTGCTGGAAAAATCCCTGGCTGCCATTTTCATCATCTATAGGCTCATCGCAGTACTCAGCATATTTCGGTCCAGTTAATTTTTTCTTGAAACTATCGTAGGCTTCTTTTGAAACTTCTTTGTCGTTTATTTTGTATCGATCTGGGTTCATCTGCTTAGCCTTTGTTGTACACGATAATATAATAAATAATAAAAAGGCTAATAGGATACTGCCGCTTAATCTATCTTTTTTATATCTCATATACTGAATACCTTTTTTCTATTTATCATAATCAATTAAATTAATAACTCAAGCCTAGAAGCATTTCGGCGTTATTAGCTCTTCAGGCCTTAGTGAACTTCTAAGCATACAAGTTGAAGAGTCATACATCTGAAAGCTTTTTATAGGGCACGAAATCCATGTTTTTCATAGAAAATAGCTTTAGCATTTTATTCATCCATTCTTTTACGGTAATAACCTTTTAGAGCACCTATTTGATTTTCATTTAACCCTGACACATAGTTTTTTAATATAAAAAATCGATACAGTATCTCAGCAGAAATCATTCTGGCTTTGGGCGTGTTAATATATAGAAGAAGTAGCATGAGACCAAACTCAGTAATATCAACTTTTCGACTTTTTCTCTTTCTTCCCTTGGCACCACCTAAGTAATCGTTTTCTATGAAGTTTTTATTCAACTCAAATTTGAGTTCAATGGCTAGTTCTTCATTACATTTATCAATTGCTCTAAGTACATTATGGTGTTTCATATCAAAATGCTCTGCAATTCTGAGTGAATCAGTCACTGGTCCAAAAGGTGTGTCCCTAATCCAAACATCTCCCATAACGTGTTCATTTACTAAATCTTTAAGTCTCGGAGGTCTTGTTTCAAATGGTTTTTCAAATCTAAAATTATTCATATGTACTCCCTTCTGATTTGTACTTTACAAGGGATTGGAAATTGGATTTTCTGTATGTTGTTGAAAAAGTTGAGTTATTGAATAGTGGCACAATAAATGCATCAATAAGGGTACGAAATCGTTTTTAACTAAGAAAGGGGATTGGATACTGCCTACTTTTTTGACAGTGCTTACTTCTTACTCAGGAGAATAATTATGCTTGCTAGATTACTTGGATTATCTATTCTAATGATCGCATTTAGTAGCTTTGCTGTTGATAGTGATGAGTTACTTAACATCGCTGATTGTATGCATCGTAATCAGGTATTGATTTGTGATGAAAGTGATACCGCCTGTTATGAGAAGGCTAGTCAGAAGAAAGATGCATACTTGGAACTAATTGCAGAAGTTGAAAGAATAAAAAATGAGAATCTTAAAAAAGATCTTTGTCGTGAGAAATTCTTATCATCACTCACTTCAGATAGCGAAAAATTTTTAAACGATAAGTTTCCAGATAACTTCAAACAATTTAATCCAAGTTGTAATAATTCAAGTGATATGGACTTTGCTCTCGTCGGTGGGATTGGTGTCTTACATGAAGATGTGCATTATCAAGACATTGGTTATGATGGTACTCATAAAGTTAATTTTATTACTGTGGATAATGAGTTTTTGGGAGGGTTTAGTGGACACGAAAACTTACCAGAAACACCGAAACTTATAAATCCATTTTTAGAGAAGAATTTTAAAGATTTGATTTCTGGTGATAACTTTTTCACTGAAACACACTTAGGCTATATTGGAGATTTGGAGTTTCCGGCAGGAACAGATCTTCTGTATATGACAAGTGAGTTAAATGCATACACACATGGTTTGAAGTATGAGCACTCTGTAAGGGGAAAATTGTCAAATCCTAAAATGATAGGATCATCTCAGTACGATGGGGTGTACTATTTTTTAACCATGTTTGATAATTATTTGAAACTTGCTAAAGAAAATAATAAAAATGATTGGAGTATTCTGACTAACAAAACAAACAAAAAAATACTACAAAAAATATTCAAGTCTTCAATAGACACTTTAGACAAGGCAAATCACTGTGATAATGCAAAAGAAGTAACTCAGTATTCCTCTCAGTGGTTAAACTTTGTTAAGTCTCAGAAAATATCAAAAGAGATGAAGGAGTTCTTACCTGTCGACGGTGAAAAAAAGCTACGTTGTTTATAAGAATGAAATTATAAAATTAAAAAGCCTTCTTGATTTAAATAAGGCTTTTTAATAACTGGTGGTGCGTTGCGTTTAGGCCTGTTGTACATGTTCTAGTGAAACTAATCTGAAACTGACATTTAAATTCCCTAAATATTTTTAATCCTTTATAATACTTAAATGAAAACGATTATTATTTTATCTCTCTTTCTCTATTCTTTTGGAGCATTATCTAAAAACAAAACTATTTCTGTTGAAGAAATGTTAAAGGCTTCTCTAACTATTTCAAGCGAGTTGGGATTTAATATTAGCTCGTCCGAAAATTATAAAAGCATTGTGGATAATATAAAAATCAGAATGAAAAAAAAGAAGAAAGTTTCAAAAAGTGATATTCTCAATGCTATTATTGACGAGGTTAACTCCATAAAAAAACACCCAGTTCCTAGAAAATACAAGCTACAGGAATTGGAAGGTCTATATAGTTTTTTACTTGATTACGGGAACGGTAATTGTTTTAGCTCACACTCTTGTATATGAACTTAGCTAATAAGCTTGAAGTTCAACTCAATCCAGTTATGATTCCAGGTCATATCTACCTGAGATTTGAAGGGCGAAATATAGAAACTACTGTTGATGGAGAGAATTTAAGTAATGAAAAAATTGCTTCTCTGTTACATCTTGACCCTAAAAAACTCGACTTCAAAGAGGCCTCAAGCAATCAATTTCTTTCGGGGCTATACAGTAATGCTTGTTTAATAGCTACAAAATTGAAAAAATACAAAAGGGCTTTTCAGTACTGTGATAAGGCTATCAATTTAAATGAAAATAGTGGAGAGGGTTATATTAACAGATCCTACTTACACCTTAGGTTAAAAGAATTCGTGAAATCCTTACGAGATGCCAAAAAGGCGGTTGAACTTTATCCAATGTCTGGCCACGCCTATCTTACTCTTGGAATCGCTTACAAAAAAATAAATAAACCTTTAAAAGCTTTAGAGTACTATCTCAAAGCAATTGAAATAAGGCCGAGCTTGTTCCGAGCTTACTATAATTCAGCTAATATCTATTTTGATCAAGAAAACTATTACAAAGCAATTAATTTTTATACTAAAGCACTAGATTTAAACACTAAGTATTATAAGGCTTATCTGAATAGAGCAATTTCTTTAAATAAAATAGGAAAAAAAAGAGAAGCAATTAATGACTATGATAAAGTACTTAATCTTCAGGGTCCAATGTTTGATGTTATATATGAGAAAGGATTAATCTTATATCAACAACAAAAATATAAATTGGCTAAGAAGGAATTTATGTCTTTAAAAGATAGTTTTCCAAAAAAATATGTCTCTGAAAATATTAAAGGTGTTATTCAAGAACTTAATAAGTTACTTTCTGTAAAGCCCTGAATGATAAGAAAGGATGAAGTTGATAACAAGTCTTTTTTATGTAACCAAGTGGGCGAAATTTCGCTTATTGGAAAAATAGTGGAGCATCGATCGTATAAACGAATTTTTCTTCCTCACTCTTAAGTCTTTAGTTTAATTCATGTTTTAGATTATGAAATGGTTTTTCCTCAGTGATATTGATCTGATATTTACATCATAGTTGGATGTGTTTTTAATAGCTTAGAAAGTAGTTTAAACTTAGTGAGGAAACAAAAAAAGTTATGGTGATGAAAAAAGTTCTAGTTTTAGGTGGTAATCACTACTTTGGTAAAAAGTTGGTGAAGATACTATTGAATGAAGGCTGTAATGTTACCTTATTGAATAGGGGAAATAGAGAGGATGGTTTTGGTGACAGAGTTAAGAGAATTAAATGTGATAGGCATGATAGGTCATCTCTAGAAGAAGCTATTGTTGAAAACTACGATGTTGTATTTGATCAGTCTTGCTTTGATTATGATCAGGCCAAAATAGCTTGTGACGTATTCAACGGTAGAGTAAGAAAGTATATTTTTACATCTAGTATTTCGACTTATACATATGGGGCCTCAATTAAAGAGAGCGTATTTGATCCTTATAATTTTTCATTTGATAATAAAGAAACATCAGAAAGTAATTACGGAGTTGCGAAGAGGCAAGCAGAGGTTTCGTTTTATAAATATGCAAAATTTCCTGTAACAACTGTACGTTTTCCAATTGTTCTAGATGAAAATGATGTAACAGAAAGGTTTCAATTTCATGTTAATAAAATTAAAAATAAAGAGCCTATCTTTCTTTCTAATATTGAATCAATGATTGCCTTTATCTCTGCTGATGATGCAGCGAAAGCTCTTTATGAATTAAGTCAAAATGAATTTAATGGACCTATTAATGTCGCGAGCTCTGAGCCTATTAGTCTAAAAGATTGCATGGGAAAAATAGAAGAAATTGTGGGTAATGAATTAATTCTATCTGAAGAGCAGACTGAGGAAAATGGATCTCCGTATAATATATCAGCAGACTGGTACATGGACTGTTCTAAGTTGGAAGATTTGGGTATTGAACTTGAACCTATAAAGAATTACTTACCTAGAATGATTAAATCTATAAATGGTTAATTGAAATAAAAAAGCCTTCTCGATTAAAAGAAGGCTTTTTAGTAACTGGTGGAGCATACGATCATATAAACGAACTTTTCTTCCTCAGTCGTAAGTTATTAATATGATTCTGGTTTTTCTAGAGAAGAGCATTCTTCCTCACTAGTATTGATATCTAAAACTCAATTTATTAGAATGAACTTTCAGTTACTTACCTTGTTGTGTAAGCTTAGTGAGGAAGCAAACCTTAGCTAATATTTAAACCTTTTGAGCAACAATAGTGAAGACGTGCCAGTGTTTCATTTGTCCCACTGCTGATTTCGCATCGTGCTCATCTTCATGTTCAAATATTATTTTAAACTCTTTAAGAGTTTCTTTGATGTCATCCTTTGAGAAAAATGTCATATCTCCATGACGTTTTGAATTCTTAAACCCATCATTTATCCCAAAAAGGTGCATTGAGATCATTCCTCCTGACTTCAAAGACTCCTTAATTTCTTTCCATACACTTTGCCAGTTTGTCTTTTGACAAAAAGAAAGAGCATACCTTGAATATATTAAATCATAATTATTTTTAAGAAGTTTCATGTCCTCAAAAGATGTATTTTTTATCTCTATTGAATCATCGTCTTCAACCTGAGCTTTAAGAAAATTAATTCCTTCTTCAGATTTATCTATAGACGTAACTTGCCACCCTTGTCTTAGTAGCTCAAGAGAGTCAGATCCTGAACCACATCCAAGATCTAGTGCAAGGCCGACATTTAGGTCAGGCATATCAAGTGTTTTTAAAAGAAACTTAGATGCTTCACGATCTTTCGTTATGGAGTGGAAACTAGACATGTTAATACTTCCCGTTGAATCTAGATGGAGTTCTTATGTGATGATAATAGAAATTACATTTCTTGAAAAGGCATGAAAAAGCCCCCTAAAAAGGAGGCTTTTCAAACATTGAGGAAGATTAGTTCGTTCAATGTAAAATGGTGGAGCATGCAAGACTTGAACTTGCGACCACCCGGTTATGAGCCGGGGGCTCTAACCAACTGAGCTAATGCTCCATAGGTAGTTAGGTTTGAAATAATACAAAATGAATCTCGATTTGAAAATCATTAAATATATGAAATTCCGGTCATCTATGATAGATTGACGTCAAAATTGGCCATTTAGCATAGAGTCAATGGAGTTTATATGCAATTTTATAAGTACTCGGGGTCGGGAAACGATTTTATTTTCATTGATAATAGAGAAGGACAGATCTCTATCCGTCCTAGTGAAGTTGTTGAGTGGTGCAAGCGAAGAGAAGGTATTGGAGCTGATGGAGTGGTTTTAATTGGAGCTTCAACTGATTGTGATTATAGCCTTCGTATTTTTAATGCAGACGGCTCAGAGGCCGAAATGTGTGGAAATGCAACACGTTGCTCAGTTCACTTTGCGTATCACATAATTAAAATAAAAGACCAACCAGAATTTAGTATTGAAACCATGAACGGAAAATATACTGGGGTGGCAGTTGATGAATCGGAAGTGAAGGTTAAGATGACCGAACTGTATGATGTAGATAAGATCAACCTTTCAGACTTATCAGGTAAACAAGCTTTATTTCTAAACACAGGCGTTCCTCATGCAGTTATTCAAGTGAGCTCTGTGGAAGATGTGAATGTTAAAAATATAGGATCTGCTATTCGACATGATGTGCGCTTTCCAAACGGAACGAATGTAGACTTCTTTGAAGTTATAGATCCAAAGAAGCAAGTCATTAAGCTTAGAGTTTATGAGCGCGGTGTTGAAGATGAAACACTTTGTTGCGGAACGGGAGTTATGGCCACTGCAGTTAGTTGTTCAAAGTTTTTTGGATGGACTGGAGAGATTCAAGTTTATGTTAAGGGCGGTCTATTAAAGGCAATAGTTGATAAAGATCTTAAAGAGCTCTATTTTCAAGGAGCGGTCAAAATGAAATACATAGGTGAAATTTATGGAAACACGTCTCGATAGGTATATGGTCGACGCGGGCCTTGTTAAAACAAGGTCTCAGGCAAGTATGCTTATAAAGCAAGGTGATGTTTCATGTGACGGTAAGGTCATAACTAAGACTAGTTTTCTTGTTGATGAAAATGTCACAATTGAGATTAGCTCAGGAGAGCTTTATGTTAGTCGGGGAGCTCATAAGCTTGTCGGTGCCATTAATGAATTCGGATTAGATTTTAAAGGGAAAGTTATTGCGGATTGTGGTGCAAGCACTGGGGGCTTTACCCAGGTTAGCTTGAAGCATGGTGCTAGCAAAGTTTACGCCATTGATGTAGGACATAATCAACTCTCACCGCTATTCACCTCTGATGATAGAGTCGTTAATCTTGAAGGTGTGAACCTTAAAAATGATTACACTCTTCCAGAAAAAGTCGATTTTTGTGTGGCCGATTTATCGTTTATTTCTATCAGGCTTGTGTTTAAAACATTGGCGTCATTATTAAAAGAAAATGGAAAGGCAGTCGTTTTAATTAAGCCACAATTTGAAGCAGGGAAGGCTCGACTTGGTAAGGGTGGAATTGTTAAAAAAGAATATCAACAAGAAATTCTTGATGAAGTCTTAACTTGGTTTCAAGAAGAGAACTATATAATTGAAAAGCAGATCGATTCTCCTATCAAAGGAAAAACGGGTAATAAAGAGTATTTGATATTGGTTTCCGTTTAAAATCTTTTAAAGATCAAACTCATATCTTAGGCGTATCGTTTGAGTCGTGTTATCGGCCCTCATGTCATAAGTATCAGCTCTAAATTGATCACTATCGTATTGTAAAAGATAGTCAGCATAAAAATCTGTACCGAGGTTATATGAGAGAGATGTCTGTACTTTTGTATTTGAATCTGAATAATCAACTCCAAAACCTTTAAGGTTCATATAGGGCGAATATGAGATTTCTGTTTTAGAATGAATCTTTGTCGATAGCTGTGAATAGAGCTTGAGTCTTAGAACGTGTCTAATGCCTTCTCGAGTAGAAATATCCAAATCTGTTTTTTGTGGATCAGAGTACTCTAGATTATCAAACATTGGAATATAAGAGATTTCAAAAAAGTTATCTTTGGGATCATCTTCCCAGACATGATACTTCAGGCCAAGAATTCCAACTTGAGTATACTTATGAGGGTAATAGATCGATCCAATCTTCTCTCTGTCATAGGAGAGGTATGAGATAAGACTCCAGTTTTTGCTCGATCTGTTAATTTGAAAGTGGGCATCATAGTGAGTTGACTTTGATTTAAAGCCTTTGGCAGTTACAGGGTCAAGAACTTCTCGTTGGGTTTCAATGGCATTCATCTCATACTGATATTTCTTACCCTTGTTGTAGAGCCTAGCGCCATAATGAGTTTCTTTTTGATCGTATCTTGTTTGCCAAGTCATAGGACTCGCATAAATATCAAGGTAAGTATTACTTATATCTTCCGCAAGATTTTCATTATTAAGATTCTTCTCAAGGAAACGATCAAAACCTGTTTTATTAGCGTCTTTAAACGTATCAGTATCAGAAACTCTCGTTGGGAGATCGTATTTTGCAATTCTTTTTTGTTGTGATTTTAATTGTTTTTTAACGTCTTTATCGCCGTAATTTTTAAAGTATTTTTCTAAGTTAACACTAGATAGTTTTAACATATCATCTGGAAGCTTGCTTTGATTTATTGAATACATGTCGTATTGTGTATCTTTACTTACAAGCTCAGGTCTTATGACTCTATAAATTTTCCAGTGACTAGTTAGCATGGTGGCCCTTATACAAATACCACGTGCTATAAACCCTTCATCTGATGTTATTTTAATATGGTCTTTTTTGAAAATAGCATCTTCAAGTCCACGGTTAAGAACAAGAACATTTTTATCATAAGCTTTTAGTATTTGAATCTGTAATATATCTGAGGATTCAAGGGCAAAGGTTTTAACTGAAAAAGCTAGTACTACCGCAAACGTTAGAATGTTAAATATTTTTGTCATGTATGTATTTTAATAGACTAACGGCTAAATACGAGAGGGGCAGAATCTGCTATTGAATGTCCGAGTAAACGACTTTATTCGTATGTTAGTACTGAATGAAGGTTATCCATGTTTAATGAATTTAAAAATTTTAAATTGATGAGCATGGATATAGCTTTAACATTGTAATTATTTTTCTCACATAAATTTAATGTTGCTTGTAGAGTCCCACCTGTTGCTAAAACATCATCAACTAAGACAACATTGAGCTTTTCTTTGTTAACTCTCATCTCTAATTTATCTGTTCCGTATTCAAGTTCATACTCTTCACCGATTACTGGCGGAGGAAGCTTTCCTTTTTTACGAACAGGAAGAAATCCCTTTTCATAGCGAATGGCTAAAGCTGCACCAAGAATAAAGCCACGAGACTCAACTCCAAGAACAAGATCAATTTCATCCCAATTAATATCTTTCCCCATATCAGCAATAACATCATGAAAGCGATGTCTTAAGAGAGGAGAGATGTCTTTAAACACTACGCCTTCTTTGGGAAAGTCGGGGACATCATCAATTAATTTTTCATATTCTGAATTGTTCATGCATAGTTCCTTTTAGATACAATCTAAAATAAAACTATTTTACGGATATTTCAATGGCCGGATTATTTAACTCGATAATATTTTTTGGTGCCTTCATTGTCGATGCTACACCCCTTACTTGTTCTCTGAACTCACTTTGCCATGGCTTATCCTTGGCAATTTGAAGTCGTTTATGACGTACCTGCGCTTTTGGTAGGTGCCCATGTCTCAAGTGCTTGTCTAGAAGGTCATTATAGAAGTCATCTTCGGTGTCTGCAAAAGATGAAAATGTAAGACTAAATAAAATAAATATAAGTATCTTTTTCATATTAGACTTCCTATCGGATAAAATCCGTCTTTCTTGAGTAGAACTGTCAATTAATTGGCATTTTGATGGTTATTTACGAGCTTATATATTCTAAGCGCTTGAAATCTTATGCTATTTCTCGGCATGGTTGTTGCTCTTAAGTAGGTAGGATAACTTGGGAGACTAAATGAAAAAACTTTACACCTTAATTGCTGCATTACTGATATCAGGGGCCAGCTCTAATTTATTTGCGAATACCATGGTTAAAGTCAAAGCTTTAGGGGCATCCCCGAAAGGCCAGTATGTGGCAATTGAAGAATTTGGCTATAAAGAAAGTCGCAAGAGGCCGTACTCAAGAATAAGAGTTATGAATGTATGGAAAAACAGATATGTGGGTAATCCAATTAATGTAAGCTCTGATGACGATGATATGAAGCTCGATCAGGTGAGAGCGGAAGCAAAAAAACTAGCAAAAAAGAACTTAAAGAAGTTTAATATATCTACGTAATGGGCAGTGAGAATTGTAAATCTTATCGAGGAAAATATTTCTTTCGAGAAGATTTTTTCTCTTAACTCTAGTAGTTTCTCCAAATGCAAAAGTCATGCTTTTGTTAGTGTTGGGGAACACGTCTTAAGAAAGAGATGAGAGTTAAGGTTGTAATGAATATTTCAAACCACTGCCCGGTGAAAAACCGGGCCATTTAATTTATGAAAAAAACAATCGGGACATTTACATTTGGAATCGCTGTAGGCTTGACCTTAGCTTACTATCTTAATGTCCAACCAGATCAAACAAAACAGTCAAATTTAAAAGTCGTTACAAGTGCAGGTGAAAGCTTATCTCTTGAATTAAATAGCTATGTTAAATTAAAAGATGCGGAAGAAAAATATAAGAAAGCAGATGAAATACTGGGCAAAGTTATGACTTTGTTTTTAGCAAACGTATCGATTCACTTTGATCAAAGAGTAAAAAAGTACTTTGATTCCCCAGTTGCTACACGTACTAAAGCTGAACAAGAGACTCCAAAATATCGAGATGTTGAAAAATCAAAAATGGCCCATGAAATTCCAGCTCCAGAAGATAACGATAAAGAGCAAGGAGTCTATACTTCTATTAATTTGCCCTTTCAATCCATAGAAAATGAAGAACTTCGCGGTCCTTTTGTACGCTCGAGACATCAAGTCATAAATAAGCCCTTTATGTATTTTAAAAATGCAAAAGCTGCGACATCGAAAAAAATTGCAGATGAATTTACTGGTGAGTTTTCAGGAGTTATCTTAGCTTTAGGCGGAAAAAATGAAGGCGAAACCTATGATGTTCTTTTGAAGGTAAACCTGCAACATGTTGGAGAGAAGATTGTGGGAACTTATTTCTCTGAGCTATCACGAGGAGGTAAGCCTTTCTCAACTAATAAAGGTAATGGCACAAATAATCATATAAAACAGTCTTCAAGTAAGAAAGAGTACCTATTAAGTACCTCTCCAAACTCTTATATGCAGCTATTTAAGAGTGATAGTAATCAGTATTACGGAAGTTTCTATTCAAATGATGAGTATGTGGGAGTTGTTGTTATTAATCGTAATTAGACTAATTTCTCTCCAAGTGTTTTTAAATAATTCCAAAGACTCTTTGTATTAGGCCCCATAATTTTATTCTTTGAACGAAGAAGGTAAAGATCAACCTTTCTTGACTTTACCTCTGGTATCTCTGTTATCTCAATTAATGTTCCAAGCTTTAATTTATTTTCGATCTGGTGAATAGGAAGTCTTCCCCAGCCTAGACCAGACTCAATTAATTGCTCTTTCATGGAAAGATCTGATGTATGCCAGTACTGATTTGAAATAAGACCTCTAATCTTACCTCTGGCTTCTTTTGAGGATGAACCAACGACAATTTGTGGAAGGTTTTTTATATAATTAAGCTCATTGTTCATAAGCTCAAAATGTTTTTTGGATATAACAGGAACAACTTCAGTTTTTATAATTTTAATAGCTTCAATATCATCCACATCAGAAAATTTAGGGCCCAAAGCAAAGTCAACTTCGTGATTTTTTAATTTTTCGATGACACCTTCGAGAACATCAATATTCAAATTTAGCGTTGTCGTAATATGAGGCTCAAAGAAACTTTGTAAGACATCACTAATATGACAAATAGGAAAAATGGCATCGGCACAAATATTAATCTCTGTTTCGTAACCTGCTCCTAACTCATGGGCGAGAATATCTAGCGACTTGAACTCAGAGATGACAAACTCAGCTTTTTTGTAAAACTTCTTACCTTCCTCTGTGAGAACAGGCCTGTAGCCATCACGATTAAAAAGTGTGATTTGGTATTCTTCCTCTAACTTTTTAATCGCCATACTTAATGAAGGTTGGGACTTATGCATCACTTCTGCGGCAGCTTTAAAGCTTCCATATTTCACTATGTAATCGAGTGTAAGTATCTGATCATACGTCATTATACGAAACAATATAACATTAATTTATATAGTTCATAGTAATTTAATAATTTATTTTTATGATTAATTGGTCGATACTCTAGCTAACAAATAGATAAATCGTTTCAAAAAACTATATGGAGGAATTATGAAACTTAAACTTATTCAACTACTAACACTTACTTTTTTCTTGGTCTCATCATCATTTGCAGCTGATATTGATACTAAGGCAAGCTCTTTAACGTGGAAAGGTAGCAAGGTTACTGGAAAGCATTATGGAAAAATTTATTTTAAAAGCGGTACAGTCGAAATGAAAGAGGGGAGTCTTTCAGGAGGAACTTTTGTTGTTGATATGAAAACATTTACTGTTGATGATCTTGAAGGTGAGTGGGCGACAAAGTTTATTGGCCATATGAAGAGTAAGGACTTTTTTACTGTTGATAAATACCCAACTTCAAAACTAGTGATCAAGTCTGTAAAAGGAAATAAAGTGACAGCAGATCTAACAGTTAAAGATAAGACAAATGAAGTAAAATTTGATGTTAAAAAATCAGGAAAATCTTATAGCGGTGTTTTAAGCTTTGATAGAACAAAGTTTGGAATGATCTACGGTTCAGGAGACTTTTTTAAAGGTCTTGGAGATAAGATGATTAATAACAAGGTTAATGTAGATTTCAAATTTGTTGTTAAATAGAATTAAGTAAATAGATGACCCTGGGGGGAAGTATGATTACAATTCGAAAAAGTGAGGAGCGCGGAAAATCTGACTATGGTTGGCTTAAAGCAAACTTTAGTTTTTCATTTGCTTCGTATTTCGACCCTAAGTGGATGGGCTTTAAAGCATTACGAGTGATAAATGAAGACTATATTGATGAGGGGATGGGATTTGAAACTCATCCTCATAAAAATATGGAAATCATCTCATTTATCATTGATGGCGCGATGGCACATAAGGATACACTTGGAAGTGAAACGGTCATAAAGCCTGGTGAGATCCAAGTTATGAGTGCTGGAACTGGAATCATGCATTCGGAATTCAATCCAAATAGTGATCAAAAGACTCATTCACTACAAATTTGGGTAAAGCCTAACGTATTAGATGTGAAGCCAAGGTATGATCAAGCCAAATTTGAAAATCCAACAAACGGCTACAGTCATCTTCTTTCATCGTTTGATGGAGAGGGACTTGTTAAAATTCATCAAGATATGAATTTATACTTAGGACACTTTACTGGAGAGTCGTTTTCAAGAGAGCTAGATAAGAATAAAGCCTATTGGATTCATACGGTGAAGGGCTCTGCAGCTATTAATGATATCAATGCTTTGGCCGGGGACAGTCTTGGTATTGAGTTGGAGGATACCCTAACTATTAAGAATGCCAACGGGTTAGAATTTCTGCTATTCGAATTAAATTAACTAAGTTAGAGTTATCTCATGCCAAAGATAATTTTTAAAATGCTTCATTTTTCTAAATTAATCTGGAAACTAGTCTTTAGTGTTCCATTTGTAACCTTATCCCTGTTTGGAAATACAATC
This sequence comes from uncultured Oligoflexia bacterium, assembly GCA_913058265.1. Classification (GTDB taxonomy): domain Bacteria; phylum Bdellovibrionota; class Bacteriovoracia; order Bacteriovoracales; family Bacteriovoracaceae. The sequence continues at coordinate 48,673 of CAJXPQ010000012.1, read as the reverse complement.
GTTTTTAGTTTTGCAGCAGTAATCTATTCTTTAGAGAAAGATGTAAACCCAGGAATGAGTAATTATATCGATGCCCTTTGGTGGAGCTTTTCTACGACCTCTACTGTCGGCTATGGCGATGTTGTGCCGATCACATTTTGGGGAAAGATTATGGGTATTTTATTAATGCTTATTGGAGTGGCGATCTTTGGGATCTATACCGCTCTTTTTGCAAGAGTCATTATCGATGATGAAGTTTATATGGAATAACTATTTCAAAAGCTTATCCGTACTTTCTGAACTTTTTCTAAATAAAAGAATAATTGATAAAAATGTAATAAGATTTGTTAGTTTATAAACTAAAAATGAAAGCAATCGACTCTTTGTGCTAAATTCAAAATCATCGAGTTGAATTTTTTTTGATCTAGATAAAATCATATTGAATTCGTTCTTCACAATTTTTGCAAAGCTTTTGTTGAAAACCTCTAGGTTTAATTCTAAATTTCCGTAACGACTAATATAGTTGTGATTGTATGAGCCAATGGTGACCCACTTGCTATCGATAAGGGCTAGCTTACCATGGATGATACTGTCTCCCCATTCATAAATCTGTATATTGTTTTTAATATACCACTCGTAAAGATATTTTTCAGCAATACTAGCGAGAGGTTGATCTGAGACTTTCCCAAAGATAAGCTTTATCTCGACACCACGGTTTGCCGCCTTCTTGAGCTCATTTAACATTAGCTTTCCTGGAATAAAGTAAGTTGCAAGAATGATTATCTCATCGCGAGCAGTTGAAATCGCTTTTATATAACTTGTGAAAATATCTTGGTTATTTTTGAAAAAGTCATTCACATTTGTTTTAACGAGGACATTGTCATTGGCTAAATGTTTTAGTTCATTAAAGCCTAGCAGTTCTGTTTTAGATAATGGAAAGTGACTGAGATATAATTGTAGTGATTGTTGATAAAGGTGGTGGACCTCTTCACCTTCAATACAGCAAGAGAAGTCGAGCCAAGGTTTATACTTATTATTAAATTCTTGAGAAAGATTAATCCCACCTGTGAGAGCGATCTTATTATCTATGATAAGCATTTTTTGGTGAAGTCTACGCCCAATTTTTTTCAAATTTATAAGGGGAGTGAAAAAACTAAATTTTACACCATGAGCTTTTAGTTTTTCTACCGTTTGAGCTGGAAAATCACTGGAGCCGAAAGCATCAAGCAAAATATATACTTGAACGCCTCTATCAGCAGCTTCGGATAAGGCATTGATTATAGGAGTAGTAACTTCATCTTCAGTAAAAATATATGTATGGAGAAGAATAAACTTTTTTGCAGCTTGAATGAGTTTGATATTGGTATGAATAAATTGATGTCCATTTCTAATAAGTATTATTCTATTTTTTTGAGTTGCTCTTGTTTTCATAGCAAATCTACTTCAATATACAATGGGAGATGATCTGAGATATTTACCCAGTCCTTTTTTAGAACCTCAGCTTTTTCAATCTTAAGGCGATGTGTATAAATTCGATCTAGTTTTATAAAAGGGAAGAAAGAGGGAAATGTTTTAGGGTAGTCTTTATGAAGACTCTTATAGGCATCATGTAGCTCATTTTTAGCAAATAGGTGAGGCGATGCTTTTAAGTTCCAATCATTAAAATCCCCAGCAAGAATAATATGTTCTTGATTCGGTGATATCTTTCCAATGACTGCATTAATTTTTTGGTATTGTTCTACTCTATCTTTATGTAATAGGTTTAAGTGTACACAGTATGTGTGAATTTTTTTATGTCCAAGGTCTACTTCACAAAATAAAATACTTCGTTGCTCAAAACGGTTCTGAGAGATATCAATAACCTTTGACTGTGTAATGGCATATTTTGAAAGAATAGCATTTCCATGGTGACGATGATCATAAATGGCATGCTTGGAATAGACAAAATCCTTCCATAGATCTTGTGCTAAAAATTGAAATTGATCATCAATCCAATCTTCAAATTTTGTAGCATGTTTTGTATTCTCACCAACAACTTCTTGCAAAAAGACGATGTCAGGATTTATTTGAGAGAGGTTCTCTTTAAGTCGATGAAGAGTGAGCTGGGTATTATTCCAATTGAAGCCCTTATGAATGTTAAATGTTAATATCTTAAGACTCATAAGGTTTTTATTACTTCTCTATAATCGCTGTCACGCCCATACCGCCGGCAGTACAAATCGAGATAAGTCCTCTTCCACTTCCTTTTTCATTAAGAAGTTTTGCTAAACCTGTAATGATACGTCCACCGGTTGCAGCAAAGGGATGCCCTAATGCTAGAGATCCACCTTTAACATTAAGCTTACTCATGTCGATCTCTCCGAGTGCTGATTCAAGTCCTAATTTATCTTTGCAAAATGCTTCAGACTTCCAGGCCTCTAGGGTACATAGAACTTGGGCCGCAAAGGCTTCGTGTATTTCATAAAAATCAAAATCTTGAAGTGTTATTCCTGCTTGCTTTAATAGTTTCGGTACAGCATAAGCGGGTGCCATTAATAAACCTTCATCATTTACAAAATCTACAGCAGCAGACTGTGCAAATGATAAATACGCCATCACTTCTAAGCTATTTTCTTTTGCGTATTCTTCTGAACATAGAAAAACACAACTTGCTCCATCTGTTAAAGCGGTGGAGTTGGCAGCAGTTAAAGTTCCTTTTCCTGATTTTTTATCAAAGGCAGGTCCAAGCTTTGCTAATTTTTCAAGAGGAGCTTGTCTTAAAATACCGTCTTTCTTTTTTCCGTTAAAGCTAACAACCATGTCATCATACCAACCTTCGTCATAAGCAGCAGCAGCCTTATTTTGTGAGTCAAAAGCTAATTGATCTTGAGCTTCTCTAGATATATTCCATGTCTTGGCCATGTCCTCGCACGATTCACCCATACTTTTTCCAGTACGACCTTCTTTAATCGCTGGTAGCTTTGGCATAAGTTCACTTGGAGAGAAACCGGCAAGTGCTTTAAGCTTTTGACCCATAGTCCTTGCAGCTGCAAGTTTGAGTAATCTGTCTGAAAAACTTTTTTTAAATTCAATGGGAACATCTGAGTTTGTGTCTGCACCGCCAGCAATACCACAATCTATTTGTCCAAGAGCTATTTTATTGGCAACAAGTATCGCAGTTTCGAGAGATGTCCCACAGGCTTTTTGTAAGTCAGTTGCAGGAGTATTAGGAGAGAGCTTTGAATCAAGAACCATCTCTCTCGCTAGGGCAAAGTCATAAGCATGTTTATTGACTGCTCCCATGGCAACTTCACCTAATTGCTTTCCTTCTAATTTGAGCTCTGATACTAGTTCTTCCATCGCTGGCTTCATTAGATCTCTCAGAGTCAGCCCCATATAGTTTGTACTGGATCTCATAAACGGAATTCTCTTACCTGCAATAATACAGACCTTTTTCATATATACTCCTTAAAATTTTTAGTGTCTAGATTTTGATATTACTTAGAGCCAGCCTTTATAGTAAAGCTAAAGGTGTACCTTGTATCATACTGCTCAGATGAGTCTGCATTTTTATTGTATACAAGAGTGGCTCCAGCATTTAGAGCAAAGTTTTTCCCAGCAGCAAGGGTAAGGCCTGTTCCAGCATATGGATCAAAACTTATAGGGTCTGTTTCAGTTCTGCTTTCTCCTGCTTCAGTAATGTCTCTTTTGTTTTGAGATCCACGTGCGCCAAATCTTAGGTAGATTCCAACCACTTTAGATTTTATTGGATATGATCTAAAACCGATTAAGGCTTTTTGACTATTATAGGTTACTTCTAGATCGTCTTCTGGAAAATCTTCTTTACTTATAGATTGATTAACTTCAACCTCAAAAGAGAAAACCGGAACTCCGTAAAGAGCTCTAATCCCTGCGAAGGTTTCAGTTTTATATCTTGCAGGTTTTGGAAATTCTTTTTGGGTTCGTTCAACTCCGTAAACGGGTTCTATTTTTAGTTCCGCTCCAAAGGCTTGAGTAATAAAGAATGTCATAAATATAGTTAGTATTTTCATTTCTATATTATAGATATTTCAAGCACTTGAAGATAGTAAGCAAAAACCTCTATGACTTTAGAAAATACTTGAGTCTGCCGATAGGTTTATGTGGCTAAATCTCTAATATTATGTACTTTCTTTTTATCCCTGCTGGGGCCTAGCGTAGTTCATGCAAGGTGGGATTGTTCATTTCCAAAGAAAGATATTAATACGAGCAAATGTATTGGAAAAAAAGTTCATTTAACTTTTGATGATGGACCACATCCTACCTATACCCCAAAGATATTAGAGTCATTAAAAAATCCACATAAAGTACCTGCAACATTCTTTGTCACAACTGCAAATTTAGACAAGTCTAATAATCAAAAAAGAATGGAACTTGTTAGAAAAATTCAAGAAAGCCGAGAGCATGTTTTGGCGACTCACGGGCACGAGCATATCGCCCATGATACGCGAATAATTGGTGGAGAGCATAGGGAGAGTTTCGACGCTTCAGAAAGCCTTGCTGATATTCAAGCGTCAACAGCATGGCTTGATAGGGCAACAGGTGGTGCATTTTCAAAAAAGGATAATCGACTTATTAGATTTCCCTACGCTCGCGGTATTACCCCTAGTCCCATAGAGTTAAATGAAATTAAAAGGCGAGAGGGAATGAGTAGGCAAGCTGGAAGGGACGACTATATTCTTCACCACTCAGCTGCGATGAGAAATGCTGCCAGTGAAGGGTATTCACATGTGGGGTGGAATCATGATTCAGAAGATTCAACAGGAAGGTATAACGAAAGTAATCAAGATATCTATGTAGATAATTTTTTAAAAAATCTATGTAATAGTAGTCATAGGCATATTATAAGCTTGTTACATGATATACAGAGAGTGAATGTTCTCCCTTCTAAAGAAAATAGTCGCAAGACTGTATTAGATGAAGTGATTATGAAGGCAAAGTGCCTTGGCGTTGAATTTGTAGGTATCAGAGAGATTTTAAATAAAGATCTTCCACTGAATGTTTATACTGATATAGAAAAAGTTGTGGCAGATGAAACTCAAGATGCACTTACAGCACTTATAGATACTCTTCCTAACTCCGGTGAAGCACCGGTTAAAGTTTGTCCTTGTGAAGTCGAGATATCATCTCAGTCTGGCGGATGTATTAGTGATTATAATGGCGCATATTATGAAAACTGCAAGGGGAGTACATCTATTTGTTATCAAGGTAAGTGGTATGCAAAATCAGCATTAGAAAATCCAATGAAAATTGATGATGTGAGAGTTGCAAGTGCGTGTGGCTTTAAACAGAGTCGGACTTGTTATAGTAGCTCTACCAAAAAAGAGTACGGTCAATGTGAGGGAGAATCTTCAGTATGTTTTGATGGACGCTGGCATTCGAGGCAGGGACTTTCACGAGCAAAAGATATGGATGAATTAGTTATTGCTTCAACCTGTGGTATTAGACAAGTCCGATAATTTACTTTTCAACTTTCCAAGTATGATCAGATAAAAGAGTGACTTTCGCGACAAATTCATCAAAGGGAATTTTCTTTCCCCATTCTTCTGGAGAGACAATTGATAATACTCGTTCCGCTTTCTTGGCATATAAGAAATAAGTTTTACCTATCAGAGGTTTGAAATTCATTTTGGCATTATAGATTTGATATGAAATATCAGCACGTTCTTTTATAGTATTAGCTTGTTCTGCGAGAAGTTGCATTTGTGTGAAAATTTGATCAAGTTGCATTTGAGTTTGATCTTCCATGGCTGCAACGGCATTGGATTTAATATGACCTTCTTCAGTAGGTACAACACTGAATCCCCCTACAGTATGGGCATATCGTAAAATGGATGGAATATCAGTGGTTCTCTCTTTCATAAGATCCATATCTATTTCATCGACGTTAATTTCTTTAGGCTCTTTCTTTTTAATCATAATTCTTAAACTTTTTTCAGCTTCTTGTTTAAATAGTTTTGAGTAACTATTGCTCCAATAATGTCACCTTCAACATTAACTGCTGTACGAAAAGTGTCAAGGGGCTTATCTATGACAATTAGTATACCGATGGCCTCTAGGGGAATTCCAGCAGCAAGTAGTACGATTTGCATACCACTCATACTAGCAGATGGCATACCAGGAGCTCCAATTGATGAAACCATAGACATGAAAAAGATAGAAAATGTAGCGACGGGACTAAGATCAATACCATAAAGGTGAGCTAAGAAAACAGCAGCTATTCCCTCAAAAAGGGCGGTCCCATCCATATTCATTGTCGCCCCAAGCGGGAAGACAAACCCACTTACTCCTTCAGAAACACCAAATTCTTCTTCTGTCGTTTGCATTGAAACAGGTAGAGCAGCAACACTAGAAGAAGTAGAAAATGCAATCATCATCGGTCTGGCAGCTTTCTTGAAGAAATCAAGTGGCTTAACTCCACCAAAAACCCATGCAATTGAGGGGAGAACTATCGCTCCGTGAATCATAGTTGCACAGAATACGAGTACACAAAAACTAACTAGTTCTGAAATAATCGCTCCACTTGTTTTGAGCTGAAACTCAAAAGCAATGGCAAATATACCATAAGGGGTTGTTTTAATTATCCAGTGAAGAATCTTATTTATGACGGAGTTAATATCCTCTGTAATTTTAAATAAAGGGCTATCCCCAGCATGGACAAAAATAAGGGCAAGTCCCAATAGCAAGGCACTGGTTACAATACCTAAAATATTGTTTTCACTGAGGGCCTTAAACGGGTTTACGAGTGCCTTATCAAAAACACCTTTGATAATCATGATAACTGAATCATCATTACTTTTGATTAATGACTTGGGCTTTTTATATGTGACTCTATCTTGTACGGTATTAGCTTCAGGCACAAAGCTTTGCAATGTCACATCAGAATTCTTCCAAGGATGAACAAAGAAAACCGCAGTCAGCCCGATGATAATGGCAATGATAGTCGTGGATAAGTAATAGGTAATGGTGACGGAGCCCATTGTTTTGAGCTTTGCTAACTCACCAATATTTAAGATTCCACCTAAAAGAGAAAAGAAGATAATTGGTGCAACCATCATTGTGAGTGAGCTTAGAAAAACAGACTTAACAAGAAGAAGCAACTCATAAAAAAGAGGAAGCTCCGATTGAGTTAACCACTCCTTATTGCCAAATTGAGCAGATAAGAAGTAGCCGAGTATGGCCGAAATAAAGACCCAAAAAGTAAGATTGTTTGTAAGCTTTTTCATAAATTATCCTTTTAAAGCTTATCGGAGTTTTAGAGGGTTATTTAAACTACTTTTGGTTGGTACTTTTTTGGCAAAATGCAGCTGAAACTCTTTTATGGTGACAAAATGACTCGGAATAATGCACCTTGCGCTGCGTCTAGTGCCTGATTTTACTCCCATGTTTTTTGGCACAGCTATTGCTTATATAAGTTTAATCGTACTTTTTTAGGAAAAAAAAGCACATGGGGAAATCTTTGGAGGGTTTATTTATGAAAACTTTATTAACAGTATTAACACTAACATTAATGATAACTGTAGGAGCCTCAGAAGCTGAAGCTGCACAGTGTAAAGTAGAACTTAAAAATGGACGCGGTAAACTTTTAGAAGTTTTCAGAGGACATGGATACGATAGACAGGATGCTTGTCAGGAAGCTAAACAACAATGTAGGCGGGTTAAAAGAGGTGGTTACTACAGAGCACCAATCCAAACATGTGAAAAGGTACGTAGAGGTAACGGACATCGTAATAACGTAAGTATGTCATGTACGGCAAGACTTACAGGACCTAGAGGCCATAGAACATTTCAAACATTCTACGCATCAGCTGTAGCAAGAGATAGATACCAAGCAAAAGAGCAAGCATGTATGCAGGCGAGAAGACAATGTCAAAATGCTAGATCAAGAGCTGGTAACTACGGTGGACGTGGAAGCCGAGGTCAATGTGTAGTTGATAGCACTATGGGTAGAGACTACGGTAGAGATTACGGTAGAGACCACGGTAGAGCAGGAAGAGATGTTGTAATCGGTGGTCGAGGACACGGAAGAACAGGAAGAGATGTTGTAAGACCAAGAAGAAGAAACTAGAAGTAATTTCATATAATTTGTTTATAGGCCGTCTAATACAGACGGCCTTTTTTTTATTACATACCGAGTATTGATCTTGATGAGACTTTAAGTCAGAATAACTCAAAGAGAAAATATGAATAATATAATATTAGAAAAAAGAATTTTAATCGCTGAGGACTCTGACTTCTCACGTGCTGTCGTATCATCGAGACTTAAAAAAATGGGTTTCACAGATGTTACTGCTCCAGAGTCGAGCGCTGAAGTATGGGAAGAGATAGCGAACTCAACACTAAACGACACCCCTTACGATCTATTAATAACAGATCTTAATATGCCTGATATGGATGGAATTGATTTAATCTCTAGAATTAAAGAAGACCCTATGAGCGAGAGCTTGAAAATTATTGTTATTTCTGCAGATGCAGATAAATCAATCATTAGTATTTGTAAGTCTCTAGGTGTTCTTGCCTATTTTACCAAACCCTTTAGAGAAGATAGTTTTAAAGAAATTATATTTGCAATCTTTGAAGATAAACCTATCCCCGAAGTCATTCCTTTTTTTGAGAAAAAATAGTTGTCTTGTTAGCTGCTGGAATTTAAGAGTTAATTAGGAAGGACAATGAAAAATTAGGATGTAATCAAAGAGCAGCTAACAAGACTGATTAGAAACAAAGTTATTTTGTTTCTGTAATCAGCTTATTAAATCTACTTGTCAGTTGAATCAGGTTTATGTCAATTTTAGGTTAACTAAATGATGCGAGAAGTTACTTCCTTAACAAATTGCTCAAGGTTAGATTCTTCAACTGAGCCTTGGGCCATATCTGGCTTACCTCCGCCTTTACCTCCGAATACTGCCATTGATTCTCGTAAAATATCAGAGCACTTGTACTCAGAATTATTTCTAAAAGTCTTTAACAGAACAGAAACTTTAGCGCCTTTGTTTGAGGAGATAAGAACAATTCCGTTTGGATATTTATCAATAAAAAGATCACCAACTTTTCTAATATCATCCTCTTTGCTCGCTTCAATATATTTAAAAACTTGGCTGCCTTTGACTTCGCTAACACCATCAAACATACCTTGAGCATTAACAGTTTGTAGTTGATCCTTCAAAGCTTGATTCGCCTTATTAGCATCAGTTAAACTTTTTTGAAGTTGATCAAGCTTTGTCAGTAGTAGTTGGTCTTTAGCATTCATAGATTGCTCAACTTGAGAAAGTACTTCTAGCTTTGAATCAATATAGTCAAAAGCCCCTATATTAGTGCAGGCTTCTATTCTTCTAATTCCTGAGGCGAGAGATCCTTCCGTAAGTATTTTAAAATATCCTATCTCAGAAGTATTCGAGACATGAGTTCCACCACATAGTTCAATTGAAAAACCTGGGATATCAATCACGCGAACTTCATTTCCGTATTTTTCACCGAAAAGAGCTGTGGCCCCTTTAGCAACTGCCTTATCCTTACTCATGACTTCAGGCTCAACAGGAGTAGACCTTTTAATCTGTTGATTAACAATTCTTTCGATTTTTACTATTTGATCTTTGGTTACAGACTCTGGATGTGTGAAGTCAAAACGGAGTCTTGACGGTCCTACACTAGATCCGGACTGTTTAATATGAGTTCCAAGAACTTCTATGAGCGCTGCTTGAAGTAAGTGAGTTGCTGTATGGTTGTAAGTTGTATATTTTCTTTTTTGTTCATTAACCTTGAGGTCATATGATTTACCAATCTCTAGATTGTTGTCAGAGATATGAGCATTAATACCTTCCACCGGAGATTTGGTATCTGAAATAGTTGCTACCAACTTTTCTCCATCAAAGATCTCACCAGCGTCCCCTTCTTGTCCCCCACCTTCAGCATAAAACGGTGTTTGATCAAAAACTAAAGCATAGCGATCTCCAATTTTTACACTGCCTTGAAGAGTCGCCTTCAACTGAGTTTTATTATATCCATCAAACTTCGAGTCACCCTTTGTTTCTTTGATTTGATAGAATTCTTTTGAATTATCTACGTCAGCAGAAAAGTCTCCTGCCTTTTTAGACCTTTCCTTTTGTGATTTCATCTCAGTTGTAAAGCCGGTTAAATCAATTTCAAAGCCCTGCTCTTTTAGAATCATTTCAGTGAGGTCAATGGGGAAGCCATGTGTATCATAGAGTAAGAATGCTTCCTTCCCACTTAGAACTTTTAGATTGCTCTTCTTAAGCATTTTAATATTTTTTTCTAATAGTTTAAGTCCAGATGCAAGAGTTTTTCTAAAGCCTTCTTCTTCAAGTCTTAGGTATTTAATAACAAAGTCTTTATTCTTTTTATTTTCAGCGTATTGATTTCCAAGACTATCAAAGACAGGCTGAACTAATTTATAAAAAGAGATATCTGTAACTTCTAATAAATCAAGGTGGCGAACGGCGCGTCTGATAATACGTCTTAAAACATAACCTCTCCCTTCGTTTGAAGGAACAACACCATCAGCTAACATCATAGTACATGATCTAGCATGGTCAGCGATAACTCTCATCCATAAAGGGTTCTCGGTATATTTTTTTTGAGAAATACTCTCTATCTCTTTCATGATGATAGTAAAAGCATCACTATCAAAATTATTATATGTTCCCTGCATTGCTGCTGCGATTCTTTCAACACCTGCACCAGTATCCACAGAAGGCTTAGGAAGATTTCGTCTTTTAACCTCACCATCTTCTTTGTATTTTTCATATTGCATGAAAACTAAATTCCAAATTTCTACATAGCGGTCTTCATCGTTGAGAATACACTCACCTGTATTCGCTTTAGGGTCTGAATGTTCTGGTCCATGGTCATAGAATATTTCAGAGCATGGTCCACAGGGACCTACTTCTCCCATTTCCCAAAAATTATCTTTATCACCGAGAAAGAAAATCCTGTCTTTAGGAACACCTTCTTGCGTATGCCATATTTCAGCTGCTTCTTGATCAGTTGTATGGCAAGTTACATAGAGTTTTTCTTTTGGTATTTTTAATTCAACGGTTAGGAATTCCCAAGCATAAGCAATAGCTTCTTTTTTAAAATAATCTCCAAAAGAAAAGTTACCAATCATTTCAAAAAAAGTATGGTGACGTGAAGTGAAACCTACATTCTCAAGATCATTATGCTTACCACCTGCACGAACACATTTTTGAATGGTGACTGCTCTTTTACTTTCAGGGTTAGCTTTTCCTGTAAACATATCTTTGAACTGTACCATTCCGGCATTGGTAAAGAGGAGAGTTTTATCATTATGTGGGATGATAGAGGCTGAAGGAAGGTGCTTGTGACCTTTAGAAACAAAGTAGTTTACAAATTTATCTCGTATTTCGCTAGTTCTCATATGTCTTTTCCCCATTAGGTATCAATAAAATTGGATACTTATATATATAAAATTATTTGTGGTTTTTATAGTTTTTTAAGAGAAATGAAGGAAATAACCGATAAATCTATTGTGATAAGACTAATACTATTCATTCTAACAATTTATAGCTCATTGCTTTATGCTAATGGGTGTGAAGATGCTTATGGATTAATCCTTAAAAATCAGACAGATCCATCAATTATTGCCGGGAAAATGGTTGATAAGCGACTTTTATCTGAACAAGATGTGATTCTAGATATAGGCGGTGAGGGAAGGTATCAGGGAGCTATAAATCTAAATCCCAATCCACTCACGACTACAACTGGAGAGTCCGGACGCTTTATTCCAAATTGGCTGCCTGGTAGTGGTGGTAATATACCTATTGAATCACGAGTCGTAGATATTGTTTATCTTGAAAATGCTCCGATTCAACTCAAAACGATGGAAGAGGTTCTAAGGATTATTAGTCCTAGGGGGCAGATTCATTTATCTCATCCAAGTGATTATGCTGATCAGTACTTACCAGCTTTAAAAGAAATGTTTTTTGATCACAAGATATTAGTTGAAAGTGATAGTGGAATTACAAAAATATATATTCTAATGAGATAGTCTAATAATCTTGTAAAAATTTAAAACAAAGCCATTCGTCAGGTTCACAGTATTTTTTGTAGGGGTGAACTCTTTGATAGTTGTCACCCTTCTCAACAGCAGCTTTAATATTTTCTAGATTTTTCTGAAACATCTCGCTTGCTCTATCTTTTGAAACATATTTAAAGAAAAAGTTCATCATCGAATATTCAAACTCTGTTACCTCGGCGGTTAAGTCCTTGTGTGGGTATAGTGATGACCTAAAGGTTAACTCTGTTTCATTGTTTTCAGTACGATTAAAGATTTGTTCTACTAGATGCTCAGATCTCTGGCCAAGCTCCCCGTACCCAACAAAATCGTGAGCTCTTATCGCCTTATACAAGCTTAACTTCTCTTTGATTATTTTTATTGTTTCTTCATCCCATCGAAGACCACTTTTATCCGAATTTCTATGACTTCTTCTTATATGTCCAATCTCGCCAGCTTTTTTAACTTTATTTGTCGGACAAGCTTCTTCTGGACATGGCGTAATGGACGAGAAGAAGATCGACCAATTTCGTGCATTATTGTCATCAGCAAGATAAGCCCAAACCTCTTCAGGACTTGCCTCTATAGTAATCGTGCCTTCAGCGTAAACGGGTGTTTCTTGTGCAAATGTACTTATTGAAAGTGTAAAACACAGTAATATAAAAAATATATTTTTATCCATGAACTTATAATACAATAAAAGAGTAAAGATCTCTATAAGGGTAAGGAACAAATAATGAAAAAAATTCTCGCATTTACTGGTAGCAATAGTTCTAAGTCAATTAATAAGCAACTCGTGAACTATGCCTGTGAACTTATAAACTCAGGTGGGACCAAGGCAGAGGTGGAAGTCGAAGTTGTTTTACTTGAGCACTATCATGCACCTATATATGGAGCAGATCTAGAAGAGAGTATGGGGATACCGGCTGATATAAAGGAGCTACGTGAAAAATTTCTTGAAGTAGATGCTTTTATCATGGGAACTCCTGAGCATAACGGAATGGTTCCAGCATTTTTAAAAAATTATCTAGATTGGATTTCTAGAGTTGATGAGGGATCAATATTCAATGATAGGCCCGTTTTTTTAATGGCAACATCTCCAGGAGCAAGAGGGGGGAAATCAAACCTTGAAAACCTAAAAAGGGTTCTTCCCTACAGAGGAGCGAAATCAATTGCTAGCTTCAGCTTGCCAAGCTTCTTTGATAACTTTAAAGATGGAAAGATTCTTGATAACGATCTCGATAAGCAACTTAAAGACTTAATCTCTAATTTTGTCTAAATAATAGCCGACACACTGTGCCGAGTTAATATATATTAATTTACATTTATGCTGATGGTTTCTAGTATTCTATGACAATAACAAGTTCATAGCTCTAAGGCCTCACCATGAAATTATCAAAATTCAATTTAAATTCAATCTTACTATTCAGTTTATTCGTTGGATACTCCTGTTCTATGGCCCCCACAAGAACTGAGCTTAAAGCAACTGACGCTCCTAAGCTTACTGAAGAAGAAGCTAAGTTTCGATCTAATAAGGTTAGTGATGTTAAATATGAATTAATTTTTGATTTATCGGAAAAAAAAGAAAGCTATGAAGGAGTAAGCTTAATAAAATTTAATCTCTCAGATAGTTCAACAGACTTAAGACTAGATTTCTACCGAGGAAAAATAAGTCAATTACTCGTGAATAAGAGAATTCTTACTGCAGATTATAATCAACATTATATTTTAATAAAAAGTGAAGACTTGGTTGAAGGACTTAATAGTATTGAAGTGAGTTATACAAAGGATTATAGTCGAAACGGTAGTGGCTTCTATCGATTTGTGGATCCTAAAGATAAAAAGATTTATACATATACAGATCTAGAACCATTTGATGCAAATCAAGTCTTTCCATGTTTTGATCAGCCAAATTTAAAAGCAAGCTATAAAATGACTGTGCATGCGCCAAAGAACTGGCAAGTCGTAACTTCAACTTTACCAAACTCAATCGATAATAATAAAGAATTCAAGACTTGGAATTTTCCTGTAAGTACTGTTTTTAGTACGTACATCTGGTCCTTACATGCAGGGCCTTACCATGTATTCACTGATAAGAAGGCAAAGTATCCAAGCCGCGTTTTTGTAAGGCAAAGTTTAAAAAAATATGTAAACACAGAGGATTGGTTTACTTTTACAAGACAGAGTTTCGAGTTTTTAGATGAATACTTCGGCTATCCATATCCATATAAAAAGTATGATCAACTCATTGTCCCTGACTTTAATGCTGGTGCAATGGAAAATGTTGCTGCTGTGACCTTTAGTGAAGGGTATGTAAGCCGTGGTATTAAGCCTGAGTCTCTTAGAAGGAGACATGCTAATGTCATATTTCATGAGATGGCACATATGTGGTTTGGAAACCTTGTCACGATGGATTGGTGGAATGATCTATGGTTAAATGAGAGTTTTGCTACATATATGGCAAACCTTGGAGTTAGTCGTATTACAGTTTTTAAAAAGAAAGCGTTTAAAGACTTTAGAGGTACTAAGGAATGGGCGCTATGGGAGGATCAACTTGTAACGACTCATCCTATAGAGGCTGATGTTCCAGATACTACCCAAGCTTTTGCTAACTTTGATGGAATTACATATGGAAAAGGAGCATCATCTTTAAAGCAAATTCACTACTATCTTGGAGAGATGAGCTTTAAAAAAGGATTACAGACATATTTTAAACGACATGCAAACTCCAATACAAAGTTGAAAGACTTTATGAATGCCCTTAGTGATGGGTCTAGTAAAGACTTAGAGGTGTGGCAAAAGAAGTGGCTACAAACAACTGGGGTAAATACAATTGCCACAGCATATTCATGTAAGGACAATAAAGTTGATAGCTTTAATGTTGTTCAAAAGGACTTATCAAAAAATGATCATATAAGACCTCATGCATTTGAAATCGCTTTTGTTAATGAGCTTTATAATGTAGAAAATGTCATAAAAGTAAATATTTCTGAAAGATCTAAGATGATACCAGAAGCAATTGGTATGAATTGTCCAAAAATGGTATTTCCAAATTATAATGATCACGACTATATTATGGTTCAATTAGATAGTAAAACTTTAGTCGAAATGCAAAAAAATATTAATAAAGTCTCAGACTCGTTTTTAAGACAGCTCTTGTGGTCAACACTTTGGCAAATGGTTTATTACGGCCAATATAGCTACAAAGACTATGCAAAGCTTGTTGAAACAAAAGCTATAAGTAGTGAGCAAGATGATAAGATTCTATCCAAAGTTCTAGGGACAATTTACGGAAGAAGATCGAATGCTCCAAGTGTAATGTTCTATGGAACACATGATTATTCATTAACTAAAAAAGCAAGTAATGAGATGGTTAGTAGCTTTGAAGACAAAATATTAAAGCGTTTAAAACAATCAAAACCTAAATCTGAAATACAGAAAATTCTTTATAGGAGTTATGTTCGGATCGCAAAGAGCGACCGTGGAATCTTCAATATAATGCAAATCCTTGATGGCAGTTTAAAATTCAAAGGGCTTGCTATTGATCAAGATAAACGCTGGAGCTTAATATTAAAACTAAATGCTTTTAATCATAAGTATGGTTTAGAGCTCGCAAGAAAAGAATCACTGAAAGACGGTACGAGCCGTGGAAAAAAAATGAAGATTGCATCTGAAGCAATTAGACCTGACTGGCCAACTAAGCAGAAATGGATAGCTGAATACTTAAAAAATAAGTCTAAATACTCTTTTTCAGATTTAAAAACGGTTCTTAGAAATTTATTTCCAAGACATCAAAGTAAACTGAGATCAAACTATGTAGACTTTTTTAAAGATATGAACTGGGTTAATAATAATAAAAGCTTAGACGTTGCGGAAAAGTTCACTGTTTTGAGTACACAGAACTGTTTGCAGGAAACAATAAATGCACAGGACAAGTTTATTAAGAGGAACCCTGACCTTCAAGCTGGAGTATTGAAGGAAATGTTGGTTTCTCACCAAGAAAATAAGCGCTGTTTAGAGGTTATAAAATTTTCAAATTAAGAGATTTTACTGGAAAGGTAAGGGGGTAACTAAAACCCCTTACTTCTTGCTATAGAGCATATAATATTTAATTAATTCTTTATCTGTAAGATGTTCAAATACTTCATTAGTCTCTATACAAGTAAAACTTATAGATTTTGGGATCCAAGTTGTCCCAAAAAATGATATAAAGAACCAACCGATTGCCGAGTATACATAATCAATTTTCAATTTCTCGTCGGCCGATTCAATATTGGTGTTTATTGAGCTTACCTTGAATCTTGATAAATCTAAAAAGTTACTCACCGTTATTTCTTCCAATTAATGTAAATAGGGTTTGTTGCACCCAGTAAGTCAAGAAAGTCAGTCTTATTATTTACAGACCATAGTTCCGCTCTAATTGTATTTTGACTATCAATCGGCATACTAAGAGTCGCCTTAAAGTGTTTCTTATAGTTATACCACTTTGGATTGATTTTTCTTTTTCCAACCAAATCACCATTTTGGTTGAAAAATCTTATCTCCCAAAAGCGCTTCTTCCAAAAAGTGAGTGTTCTGTAGAAACTATTTACAATATTATAACAAACACCACCGATTTTCTTTCTAGAGTCTGAAAAATCACCGTAAAGTTGAACTTCTAAGTTTCCTTGACCAGAGATTTTTCCACCCATGTCTGTCCAGCTTTCCTCACCTTCGAACTTCGCCTGTAAAGTTAACTTGGGCGCATCAGGTCTAGTTAAAAATGAGCTTCGTCCTTCTTTTAAGTAGGCCTTTGTTTGAGATGTATCAGCAGTCGGAATAAAGTTTAAAGGGTAGGTAAGTGTTCTTTCAGAGAAACAAGGAATCATAAAATGAAAGTCAGAGCCTGCCACTGCAGTGTAATTCTTATTGTCCTTAATGGAGTTATGCCACTGCTTAAAGGCATTACGATTATCTGATCTCTTGAGATCTAATCTAAGAAACGGAGAGTTTTCAAGAGCAGTATTCCATACTTCTACTCCGTCTACACCTAACCATGAGGTATAAGGGAAAGGTGTTTTTCTATTTGGGTGATTGATAATCCTAAAACCATCACTTGATCTACTTTGTCTTACAGACTCTTCACCTGTGTACTCTCTTCCATTAGGGAGATTATCCCAATTTTCTTTTATTCCTATTAAACACATATGTGTCTTACCACCCCACTCAACACCTCTTAAAATATTGAGTCTATCATTTTTTATAGGAGCAACTCTATCAAATGCGATGTCGGTATCATGATCGGTAAATGCCACTGTCCCTTGCATTTTTCTTCGTTTTAAGAAGTTATCTAAACGACTGTAAGTTTCTTTTGGCGTTAGCTTCAGCCACTTAAGGGAGCTATTATCTTGGCTAATATCAGTATGAATATGGTTAAAGTAGTAGTGACCTTTTGGTTTCACATTTGTTTTATAAAGCGTTACTTCTGCGATCGGTGTTTGATCCAGAAATGTCTTTTGATTTTTAGAAGTTTTATTATTTTCGGAGTATTTCTTTTCTAAATGCTGGATAAGGTTTTTCTGAAGAGCATAAGTTTTCTTATTTGAAGTGAGTATGATTTCATCATTTATCTTATCATATTGAATCGAGCTAAATATTTCTTCTATTAATTGATCATCTTTATCAAGATGTCCATGTTCATAGATCTTATGCTGGAGTGTATCTGCGATTAACCATTCCAATGGTGCATCTTTTAAAAAGTCAGTGTTTGCCATAACAGATTGCGAAAGCAGTAAAAAGATAAAAAAAGTTCTATTCATAATAGTATTCTCCAGTCATTAATCTTACTTTTTCGGAAAGAAAAGAGCTATCGCAAAAACCTTACATTTAAATCTTTTTTGAAGGTATATCGAGCTAAATGACCACAATTAAGTACCTTAATCCTTATAAAAATCTAGCTGCTGATACTCAGACTTTAATTCAGATAAGACGGACTTTAAAATGGCCGCGATAGGTATCGCGATGAGCATACCTATTAGCCCAAATAGATTTCCACCTACTATAAGTACGAGCATGGTAGTGAAAGCACTGAGGCCTACCTTATCACCCACAAGCTTTGGTGTTATGAGTAAACCTTCCAAAGTTTGAACAATGACAAAAACAATAATAATTCCAGTAATTTGACCTATTCCAGAGTAGTGAGCAAGTCCCACTACGAGTGCTGCCAGAAAGCCAAGAGTAAAGCCAGCGTATGGAATAATACTAATTAATCCGGATACAATACCTATAAGGATACCAAATTTAAGCCCTACTATTGAAAGACCAATGGCGTAAAGTATGGCCAGACATAATGCGACTAATAATTGTCCTCTTATATACCCACTTAAAACAGTATTTGTTAATTGACTGTAGTGAGATAGTTTTGGGATAAAGGACTTTGGTATTAAAGACTTGATTGAGCTTATATGTTTCTCATAATCAGTAATAACATAAAAGAAAAATAATGGGATCAAAAAGAGATTTAGTATCGCTACGAGCCAACTTGAAATTCCTCCAAAGGATGTCTTTATACCCGTCGAAACACTTTTAATTATGCCCGTAGATAAGCTAGAGATATGATCCTTTATAAATAAAATGATTGATTCTTTATTTATTTCAATTTCATGGCCAAAGTTACTGGCAATGTCTTCGGCCCTATTAATTGCCTTTGCTGTATTCTGAGGAAGGTCTGTTAAGAACTTGTGTCCATCACTAACCAGTCCTGGGATAACGGAAGCGGTAATAGTGACAAGAATTAAAGTGAGAAAGACAAAGATAATACTAACAGAGTAGACGCGCTTCAATCCTTTTCCTTCAATTTTTTTGATTAAAGGGAAGAGAAGATATGAAAGTGCAGAGGCGATAATTAATGGAGTTAGTGCTCCTCCTAATCCAACAACTCCAATTATAAAAATTATAAAGAGGCTTGTGATAATAGTGATAGTCTTCCATTGTTGATTCATAAATTCCTTATATCTCGTCTGCAAAAATTTTCTCAGTTATTTTCCAAAATTTACCCTGCTTTCTTGCGATGACATATGAGGGCATTCTAAGATGATTTCTAATATTAATGACCTGTTGCGGATGTTCAATATTAAGTCTCAGTTCGGGTAGTTTCATATGAGAGCGTAGGAAATTTATATTAAATCTTTTAATACTTGTTTCACTATTTAAATAATGATGTTCAGATAGATAATCGGAGTCATAGTCATAGTATTTAATTTCTAAAAAGGCCTGTCCCTTGTTATCTAGTTGTTCTTCGAACTCTACGGTGTCGGGTTTTAATATATGAGTATCCTTAGACAACCTTGCTTGTTTCAGTTTTGAATCTGCATCCACAAGAATTTCAGTACACTTTCTACAGCTTCTCGCCGAAATATCATTTTCTGCCTGACATTTATTACAAATCTTGTATCTGAATCTGTGTCCACAAGCTTCGTACTCATATGTTTGAGGGTCTTGAATGGCACCTTTACATTTTTGTCCATAGTGTTCAGAAACCTCTCCATCTAAGTCACGTTTTCCCCAAAAATCGTTCATATGATTGCACTTTGGGCATTCAATTTTAACGGGAACAGACTCTTTTATAGGCTTCTTATCACTTATTTCAGGGCTATAGATATTATGGCCCATGCCAGTATAGTCCAACACAAAACAATCTTTCTTATCAGTATCAAGTCTTAATCCACGTCCAATAATTTGCTGATAGAGACTAACTGACTCTGTTGGCCTTAAGATCGCAATCACATCAACATGTGGAGCATCAAAACCTGTTGTGAGTACTGAGACATTAACGAGATACTTGAACCTTTTATTTTTAAAATCTTTAATAATAATATCTCTTTCAGCATTTTCTGTATCGCCGAGAATAATTCGAGAATCTTCTTTTGGTAAATAACTTAGTATTTCTTCAGCATGTCTAACTGTGCTACTAAAAATCATGACACCTTTACGATGATAGCTTTCAGTTATATCGATAATATTTTTAATGATAAGCGGAGTTAATCTTTTTTGCTTTTTTACTAATTCTTCAACTTGCGTTGTTGAGTACATCCGTCCTGTGTCTGTAAGCTCTGAAAAATCGTAAGATGTTACTGGAATATCTACTTTTACAGGTGGAGTTAGATAATGATTTCGAATCATATACTCTAATGGCAGTTCATATACGCATTGTTTGAAAAACCTCTTCTCTGTCGTTTGTATGATTCCTTTATGGTTAAATTCATAAATCCACCCAACACCTAAGCGGTAAGGTGTTGCTGTTAGCCCAAGAGTGCATAACTGCTCGTTACCTCTTTTGAGCTTTTTAATAACATCTGAGTATTGAGTATCATTTTCTGAGTTAACTCTGTGACACTCATCAATAATGAGAAGACTAAAGTCTTCGAAGAAACTATCTTCAGCTCGTGCAACTGATTGAATACTTCCAAATATAACTTTATTAGTGTTATCTTTACGGTTCAGCCCTGCAGAGAAAATTCCAGCTTTTAACTCGTAGCTTTCGTACTTAGCATGATTTTGCTCTACTAATTCTTTTACATGAGCAAGAACAAGTACACGGCCTTTTGCGACTTTTGCCAGCTCAGCAATCACAAGACTTTTCCCCGCACCAGTAGGTAGAACGATCACAGCTGGCTGGCGCTTCTTTCTAAAGTAAGCCAATGTGTTATCAACGGCTTCCTGTTGGTAGGGTCTAAGCTTATACATGACTAAATACTATAATTAGGAGGTATTTTTGTCATTAAAAGAAAAGTTTTTTATTATTCATAGAGACTTAAATGAGGAAGTATTTGTGGACGATTTTGGTGTCAGTTTAATAAGAAATAGTATCCACTATAGTATGCACTTCTTAGTACCTGGAATTATTGCTTATTTTTTCTACAAACCTAAGTGGCGAAAAGTATGGTTAATTTTTATATGCACGATGTTAGTAGATTTAGATCATTTATTATCAACTCCTATATTTGACCCTGATAGGTTAAGCATTGGGCATCATCTTCTCCATTCTTACCCAGCGATTGGAATTTACATCATATTTCTTTATTTTAATAAAGTGAGGGTTATTTCAATTGGACTTCTATTCCATATGTTTACAGATTTAATCGACTATAGTTGGATGTATTTTTTGAAATAACTTAGTAGGAAATATGCATAAGGTGTAGTCCATGGGGAGGGGCTTTTTTTAGTTTATAATCTTCTCTCCCATCGGTTAAAATTTTTTTAAAGTCAGATATCTCTAATGATCCTTTGCCAATTTCAAACAATGCAAACATTAAATAACGTACCATATACTTTAAAAAACCACTCCCAACTATCTTCAGATAATAGATTTCATTATTAAAGGGAGGAAATGAAGTTTGTTCAATTGTAGCAGTAAATATTTCTCTAAAGGGATTTCCATCGGTACTTGATTCAACAGAAAAACCAGAGAAATTATGTGATCCATTTAAGACCTCACAGGCGTGTTTCATTTTATCTATATTAAGAGATTCAGGATGATAATAAATGATTTCATTTAAATTTGAGTGGGAAACTTGTTTTGATGAGAAATAGTAGTGGTACTCTTTCGACTCTGTATGAAGATTGACATTAAATTTCTCATCAATATAGCTAGCACTTAGAACTCGAATATCTGAGGGAAGTTTTGAGTTCATGCCAAGTAATAACTTATGTGGGGCTATATCTCTGGGAAGGACAACCTTGAGAACCTGGCCGCTGGCGTGAACACCAGTATCTGTTCGACTCGCTCCAATAACTTGAAACTTTTGATAACTTGTAATTGAAGCTAGAACTTTTTCTACATAGTTTTGAACAGTCTCTGAGTTTGTGGTTTGAAATTGCCATCCAGAATAGTTCGTTCCTTTGTAGGCGAGTATTAACTTATAAGATGTCTTCACTAGATGACCTGTTTCATATTGCGCCAAGCTTACTTAAATCAATTTCAACGATAACTGGGAAGTGGTCGGAAGGATTCAGCTCTCTCTCATCATAAGTTTTAGGTAGAGATTTAATCGAGCCATCAGTGTTCTTGTATCTATAAACCTCGGCCTTACTAATAAGTGACGACCCGGACTTATTCGCAAGAACAGCGTCCAATTGAGAATTTTTTGTTTCCGCACCACGTGGGTGGAAGGTATGTGTGATTCGTTCCTCTGCAGTTAATTTAGTCGTAGATAGATCGAAACTATCTTTCATTAATCCATCTTTAAATAAAGATTTAAATTCAACGCCTTCGTGAATGTTTGCATTAAAATCACCTGCTAGAAATACAGGCATATCTGGGAAGGTCTCATCATAATTTTTAATATTTTGTACGATCTCATCAACTTGTGCCGTTCTCATGATAACTGACTTTGGATCACTTGCTCTATCTCTTTGGGATTTTAAGTGGTTTCCCATTACGGCAAAATCTGGTGGGTCAGAACCAGAAGCACTTTTTCTCCAGAAGTGTAGTGTTGGTAAGTCTCTTGAAAATATCTTTTCCACTTTTTTCGAGTGATGAGAAATCCAAGTTGCTTCTCTATTGGAAGTCATTTTTATTTTGAAAGGTAGGTCTTTTTTAACCAGGAAAGCAATATCGATTCCTCTGGTATCATTACCTGGCATTATAAAAACTTCATATTGGTCAGCTAGAAAATTTTTATTGAAAAGATCAATTGCTTGTTTCCCTTCAACTTCCTGTAGCACAATTATATCCAGATTTTCACTTAGCATAATATCTGCAATTTCTTGGGTGGCCTTAGGGTCTTTGGTAATTCCTTTAGGGATAAATTCTTTTTCACCTGTCTTAGAGTTTTTTACATACTTTCCTGGGGAATATTCAAGATTGAGAACATTATAGCTCCCCATTTTAACTTTTTTAAGCTCTTTTAGGCTTTGGGTACCATCAAGGGTACGAAATGCACTATAGCTAAGGTCACAGCGAGCAAAACTCGAAAAGACAAAGAGTATGAGAAATAGAAAAAGAGTGAGCTTCATGAGTGTATAATCGGCTTTAAAATACGATTACTTAAGTCAGGATTCAAACATAATAGATATCTCAGCTTTTATTTTCTCAGGGGTATCTTTTGGAGCAAATCTTTTTAAAACCTTTCCATCTCTATCTACAAGAAACTTGGTGAAGTTCCACTTGATTGCCTTCGATCCAAGTAGGCCGGGGGCTTCAGTTTTAAGATATTCGAATAATGGGTGGGCGGAATCTCCATTAACTTCTACTTTATCAAAAACAGGAAACTTAATGCCAAATTTTAGCTGGCAAAACTCTTGTATTTCATCGTTTGATCCGGGCTCTTGTCCTCCAAACTGATTACAAGGAAAGCCCAGTACTTCAAGCCCTTTCTCTTTATACTCATCGTACATCTTTTCCAGTCCATCATATTGTTTTGTAAATCCACACTCGGAAGCAGTGTTCACTATGAGTAGAACCTTGTCTTTATAATCACTCATTGGGACATCTTCATTTTTGGCATTCTTAAAACTATAATCGTATATAGACATGATATTTCCTTTGTTAGTAGGTTGATTATAGTACTGATTGTCCAGTTATGCTAGAATGAAGCTATGGAAATTCCAGATAAAGAGTTCAATTTTACCTTTGCAAGATCATCAGGTGCAGGTGGACAGAATATTAATAAGGTTAATACGAAAGTTACTATGACTTGGGATATTTCTTCAACCAAATCCATATCTTCCTTTGTAAAAGAAAGATTCATTGCTAAATATTCTACCGCAGTAAATACAGAGGGAATTGTCCAAATTATAAGTCAAAAGCATAGAAGCCAGCCACGAAATATCTCGGATTGCATTGAGAAGCTTCATGCCATGCTTGAGCAGGTGGCCAAGCCACCAAAAAAGCGAATAAATACAAAGCCTACCAAGAGTTCTATAAGAAAAAGAATCACAACAAAGAAAAACAAAGGCGATATAAAGAAGAATCGTAAAAAAGTGGATTATTAATAGTCGATAATCTAAAAAAAGAATATACTGCTCCAGAGTTCTAATGGAGTTATAAATGCGTGAAACAGATTTAAAAAATATACTGAAAGATAAATTTGGTCACAGTGAATTCCGATTCGATCAATTAGAAATTATCCAAACGATTTTAGACAGAAAAGATACACTTGCGATTATGCCAACAGGAGGCGGAAAGTCTATTTGTTTTCAAATACCGGCACTGTATTGCAATGGTATAACTCTTGTGGTGTCTCCGCTAATATCTTTAATGCATGATCAGGTCATGAATCTTAGACTGAATGGAATTGATGCATGCTACCTGAACTCTGCTCAAGATCAGGATGAGAGGAGAGCGGCAGAGGATCAAATTTTAAGCGGTCAAGCTAAGCTTGTGTATGTTTCACCAGAGGGACTTCTTTCAAGCAACCTGTCATTATTTTTTAGACAGTTAGATATTTCTCTTATTGCTATCGATGAAGCCCATTGTGTATCACAATGGGGACATGAGTTTAGGTCTGATTATATGCGACTTGGAGAATTGAAAGAAATGTTTCCAGGTGTTCCTATGTTGGCGCTTACTGCTACTGCAGATGAGAAGACTCGTGAAGATATAGCTCTTCAATTAAGAATGACTAATCAAAAAACATTTGTCTCATCGTTCGATAGACCCAATATAAATTATAAAATTACTGAGAGAACAAACGAAATTGACCAGCTTGAGGAATTCATTAAGCAATATCATCCTAACGATACTGGAATTATTTATTGCCTATCGAGAAAGAAGGTTGAAAAAGTTGCAAGTGATCTTAAGCAAAGAGGTTTTCCTGCTATTCCTTATCATGCAGGTCTTACAGCTGAAAAGCGACTGTCAGGACAAGAGAGATTTAATCGTGATGAGCATATTATTATTGTTGCAACAATTGCCTTTGGAATGGGAATAGATAGGCCAGATGTTCGCTTTGTTTCTCATCTAGACTTACCTAAAAGTATTGAGTCCTATTATCAGGAAACGGGACGTGCCGGACGAGACGGGAAGGAATCTAATGCTTGGATGGTCTTTGGGCTGCAAGACGTAATTAAACTTTCTCAGATGCTTGAAACAACTGAGGCGAATGAGCTTTATAAAAAACAAGCAAGGTTTAAATTAGATGCCATGCTATCACTATGTGAAACAGTTCAATGTCGCAGACAATACTTATTAAGTTATTTTGGTGAGGAGAGCTCTGATAAATGTGGCAACTGTGATGCGTGTCTTGATCCAGCAGAAACAATTGATGCTACGATTGATGCTCAAAAATTACTTTCTACAATTTACAGAACAGGACAAATGTATGGAGCAGGCTACTTAATCGATGTATTACGGGAGAGTAAGAATACTAAAGTCATTGAACGAGGTCATGATAAACTATCGTGCTACGGTGTAGGTAAAGAGCAAAGTAAAAATCATTGGAATATTATTATACGTCAGCTTTTAAATTCAAAATATATACGAGTGAAAAATTGGGAGTACAGAAATCTTGCACTAACTGACAAGGCCGGTCCGATACTTAAAGGACAGGAGAATTTCGAGATGCGTAAACCGTCAAATGTAGAAAAGATACCATCTGCCAATAAAAGAGCAGTATCTCAGATTAATGCAACACATGGGCGCATGGAGTTGTTTGAGGAACTACGTATTATTAGAACTAAACTAGCCTCTGAAAATAACGTTCCACCATATCTCATATTTAGCGATAAATCTTTACATGATATGTGTCTACTTTTACCTCGTAATCGAGATGAGTTTCTAATGGTAAATGGAGTGGGTGCTAGTAAGTGTGAGAAGTATAGCGCTGTCTTTATAGGAGCAATATTAAGTTATTCTTAACTTAAAAGAGCTCTTAAGTTGATCATCAAACTCAGTAACTAAAATGAAATATATTCCTATGTTTTAATATCAAAAATAACTTGTATGCTAGACAAATATTAATTGTAATAAAATAAAATAAAATCCAATTAGAATTTAATTTAATTTAATTTAATTTAATTTAATTTAAATTAAATGAATAGAAGGATGTATTTCATTGAGTAAGATCATAGTACTATTCATTTTCTCAGTATTCACTTTAAATGCTTTTTGTCATCCTAAAATAATATTTAGTAAGGGAAAATCAAAACTCTTAAGAGCGGATAATATTCTTAATGTGAGAAGAGGAATGCTAGTAATAGATAATGATATTATTGTTACGGGTCCAAAGGGTCTTGTTATAGTAAAGTCAAAAGCATCAACATATAAAGTCTCAAAAAACTCAAGACTAGAACTAGACCTAAGTACAAAAGAAATAATAAATTCCGATATAAACTATGGATCTGTTGTTGTGGAATTCTTAAAAGAGAAGCTAAATGATTCCAAAGGAAAAACATTACAAATTAAATCAAAGACTGCGATTCTTGGTGTGAGGGGAACAAAATTCTTCGCCCACGTTGACCCACAAAATGAGAACTCTATACTTTCAGTCGATCACGGTAGTGTAGCATTTAGAGGGAGAAATTCAAAAAAAGAAAGACTAGTGAAAAGAAAATCTAGTTCAATGACAAATAAAAATAGTACTTCTTTACGACAAAGAAAATTTGGATTTGAAAGTAAAATAAATTGGAATGTTTCAGAGTCAAAAGGAACATTAAACCATAAAAAAGGTTTATACCTGGCACTATCAAAAACATGGAATAAATATAAAGATGAAAATGCTAAGAAATGGGGCAAACGAGCCGATGAGATGAAGAATCTTTGGAATAATAATTAGATATATAAAACAGTATCATTAAAAATGATCTTTAAAGGAGATTAGATGAAATTTTTTACAGTATTAAGTTTAGTTACAATGTTAGGCCTAGTGGGTTGTGCAAGTAAAACAACAGAAGAGAAAAAAGAAGAAAGAACATTTAAAAAAGATTACGTGCTAATGGATGCATCGGCGAAAAGCTTTCCAAGCTGGGTTGATAAGCCATCTAAAGGTGATAAATCAAAAGAAAGAAAGAAAAATAGATACTTTGTTAATGAATCTGCACACGTTAATAAAAGATTATGTATGAAATCAGCGGAAGCAAGAGCAACTGCAAGAATTGCTCAAGAAATTGCTCAGTTTATGAAAAATTCTTATGGTGAAGCTACTCAAGGTGGAGCTGATGAGGATGTAACAGAATTCATGGAAGAGCAACTAGCAACAGAATCACAAGCATTCATTGTAGGTTCTTCGATCTTGAAAACATATTCTGAAAAAAGAGGTTATAAAGAAGCTCTAGGTGCAGAAGAAGATATGAAGAAATTTCACTGTTTCGCACTCGTTAAAATGAGTAAGAAAAGTCTTGAAAAAGCAGTTAAAGCCTCAAGAGCAAAGCTTCTTGGAGAAATCGAAGATCCAGAAGTTAAGAAGAAAACTGGAGCAGCTCTTGTTGATGTAGCAAAAAAATTCAGT
This sequence comes from uncultured Oligoflexia bacterium, assembly GCA_913058265.1. Taxonomy (GTDB): domain Bacteria; phylum Bdellovibrionota; class Bacteriovoracia; order Bacteriovoracales; family Bacteriovoracaceae. The sequence goes on along the minus strand of CAJXPQ010000012.1, from coordinate 21,223 downwards.
GACTTAGATGAAAAAAGTTAAAGTCGTAAGTTCAGAAGAGTAATATACATACTAAATATAAAGAAATAGCTAGGTTCGCGCCTAGCTATTTCTATGTTTAAAGGAATATCAATATGAAATTGAGCATATTATTTCTATTTTTCGCATTTAGTTACAATTCTGTTGCGATAGCACAGCATAACTATGAAAATCCAAGAACAAAAGTCAAAAGAGGCTTACTTGAAGAAGCAGAGAAACAAGCTAAGAAAGAATTGGTTGAAGAGAAAACGGATACGAGTCCATTTGATAATACTCAAAAGATGTCAAAGGGAGAGACTCAGTTTTGTGCTTGTGAGAGAAACTATTTTTTAAGTATGAAAAGAAAAAAACTATATAACAGACTAGCTGGTGAGGGCGTTGTCGATAATGATTATGTGAAGTCGAATACATATTCTAATCATAAACATAAGTCTGGCATAGCAATGAAAAGAATTAGAACGAAATATGAAATCGATGAAGAGTTTGATTGCAACCATAGTGATTTGACATTTAAAAAGTTAGGCCAATACAAAACAGCTATCGCATTTCTTGTAGAGACATGTGATATTGATATTATTGTGGAGTAAAAATGAATAAGCTATTAATAAGTTTTCTGTTATTATCATTTTCAATTTCGAGCTATGCAAAAGAGCCGAAATGGGTTTCTGATATATCAAAAGGCTGTAAGAGTAAATCGGAACACTGTGCAGTTGGTACTGGAGTTTCAAGAAATAAAGCGGAGCAAAACTCTAGAGTTGCACTGGCCAAAATATTTCAAAACAAAGTCTCTTCATCATTTAAGTCTAAGTTATCTTCTTCTGGATCTTCAACTTATGAAGATATGTCAGAGGAAATCATGGAGACAACTCAGATGGCACTTGAGGGTCTTGAGATCAAAAAGACATATGAGGACAAATTAAATTTTTATGCACTTGCGGTTGTGAATAAAAGAAAAACATCAAATGGATTCAAAAGAGAAATTGAAAAGATTGATGATAAAATGCAAGTTTATATCGAAGATAGTAGCGCCTCTTCTGCTGTAAAACTTGAAAAAGAGTTTATCAAGCGTGAAAGCCTAGCTAAAAGCTATGAATTCTTGACTGGAAGAGCACTGCCATCAAAGATTACATTTGATCAGGTCTTTAATACAAAAAAAGAAATTGTTGGCAGTACTGTCGTGCACGTCTATCTTGACGAGGATGAGCCTAAGTCAATTGAGGCCCTGACTGCTAAGCTTTTAAGTGAGGCAGGTTATAAGACCACATCAGGCAGAGTTCGAAATAAGCACTCAACTCATATTGTTACCGGAGAAGTGACCTCAGATAAGCAGTATATGAAGATTGATGGTTTTGAAAAATACGCCATCACCGTGAAGATTGCTGCAAAGAATAGAGGCAAAATTGAAACGGGTCATCTCACTTTTACGACAACAGAAACCGGTAGGAATTATAGTCAAGCTTACAATAAAGCCTTAGTAAACATTAAAGAATATTTAAAAGAAAATTTAACAATGCTTAATATAGAATAGGAGAAGCAATGAAATTACAATTAAGAACGTTATGTATTTTAACTCTATTATCACTCCTTGCGACGAGTTGTGGTAGTTTTAAAGCAAAAAGAGTTTCAGCTGATGAGTCAGATGAAGCAGCAATGGAAATTACTGATAAATGGGTCATGAGAGACACAGAGATTACGGTAAAGAAAATCTTGAAACAGATTCAAAAGCACAAAGGTTTTCAAAGATATCTTGCAAGATTTAATGGGCAACCTAAAATCTTTATCAGTGAAGTTCAAAATGCAACATCTAATGCGTATTTCCCAATCGCAGACTTTAACGATGAATTGTTGAATGAATTCTCACAAGCTGGTGATTTTGTCTTAATAGATGAAGCAGCTCGTTCAAAAATTCTAAGTGAAATCCAGTATCAAAATGATGGAATGGTAAAACCTTCAGAAGTTAAGTCTATTGGTAAAGCTGCTGGTGCAGATTTATTAATCTTTGGAGCAATTAGAATGAAGCCAAAGTCTCGTGGTGGTAAAACTATCAAAGAATACTCTGTAAACATTCGAATGACTAACTTGGAAGAAGGTGTTGAAGTTTTAAGAACAAGAGCTAAGGTTAACAAGTTTTCTGACCAAGCGTCATCAGGATGGTAAGAATGAAAGGTATAAATATATCGAGATTAGTATGTATGGCCTTGGCACTTACTCTCGTAAGTTGTGCCACAGGAAACCGTAATGCTTACAGAAAATTAAGAGCTGATATTGATAATAAGAAGATTGATTCTGCAATTAAACTTGTTGAGAGTGATAAATTTTATCCTGAAGAAAGAAGTAGGCTTGTAAAGTTATTAGAGCTAGCAAATCTTCAACACATAAAGGGTGATTATTATCAATCTCTTAAATCTTTTAATAAAGCACAGGAATTATCTGATAAGCTTTTTACAGTAAGTATCAGTAAAAAAGCTCTTTCTGCAGTTTCAAATAACAATATGGATAACTATTATGGAGAAATCTATGAAAGATCCGTTATCCGTTTCTACCAAGCTTTAAATCACTATATGATTTATCAAAGTGGAGTGTATGAAGCTCATACATTAACTAAGAAAGTGAAGGGAAATAAAAAAACTGTTGTAAAAACGAAGAACATTCCTTTGAAAAAACTTAATAAGAATCAAAAAAGAACACATTTGGCAGGAGCAAGAGCTTCTCTGTTAGAGTGGGATTCATTATTAGATAATTACACAAAGACTATGAAAGGTGACTCAACATATAAGTTTGATTTATCTTCTCGTTTATTTGGTGCATTTATTCATGAGCAAATGGGAACAACAACTGATAGAAATATCGCTGTAGGACTTTATAAAGATGCAAAGAAAGTTTTGTTTAGATATTACAATCTCTATCCTTCTTTCAATAAGAAGCACAAAGAGTTTGCTAAACACTTTTCTAAATTACATAAAATGTCACAGAAAAATGTAAGAAAGAAATTTGTAAGTCCTACAAAAAATGCAAAAAAGTTAGTTAGCTACCTTAATGCTCGTATTAAAGAACTGAAATCTAGAAAGAGGAAAAATGTTACAATTGTTCTTCAGCAAGGTTATGTTGCAGAAAAAACAGCTAGAATGATTAATTTCCCACTTCCAATAACTTCTATGCCTAAGGGAAGTGGAATTTTCAACTTCGCAGGTAGAATGGTTGCAAGTGCTCAGGGAACAGTTCCTACTATCACATTTGAGTTACCAGAAGTGGCGCAAAAGAAAGTTAAGACGGATATGGTTTTAGTTGTAAAAGATGCTGCTGGAAATATTGTTGAGACTTCTGATGCAGTCGTTATGAATCCAATTTCAGATATTGCTTATCAGTCCCTTGATAATAAGATTGGTAGTACCTATGCAAAGATTGGTGCTAGAGTAGCCGTTAAGCATGCAGCAGCGATTTTAGCAGCGTATGAAGCCTCTAAGGAGACTGGTGAATTCGCAGCATCAATGATTTATGCGGCCTCAAATAAAGCCATCGCGGCAAGTGAGCAAGCTGACTTAAGGTTTTGGTCAACACTTCCTCATACTTTAAGAATTGGTAGTTTTAATCTTAAGCCTGGTAAATATACACTAGCTATTAAGACTACGAGTGGAAAGAAGACCTCTGAATATAATTGGGGTGTTTTTGACGTAAAAGCTAAAGAAAGTAAGCTTTTGAACTTAAACGTTCTATAGAAAAATTTTAATTGTGGGGGTGTCATACACCCTCACTTATTTAAACAATAAGGTTCATAATGAAAAAACTACTTATATTAATTTCTTTTCTTGCTGGGTTTTTTTTAGCATCTTTTTGGGATTCTGGTAGAGAGTTTGTTGTTGAATACACGCCATTTGCAAAAGATGCAATTAGTAGTGTCTCAAGTGAGATTTCAATTAAGGCCGATCAGGCTCAGGACCTTTAAAAATAAATAAATAAGTAAGCATATGCAATAAAAGTGGTACCTATGAAGTTACTAGTCATTTTTTCTCTTTTCTTTTTACCCGTAATCTCAAATGCAGAAAATGTTTATCAAGACGTTGTGTTGGGAGAAATTCAAAAGACCCTTATTAATGACTATGGTACATCTGACGAATTTTGGACTGGTGGTACTAATGCGCAAGTGAAAAAGCCAGTCAAGATTATTAAACCGAAGAAAGTTGTTTCTAAGAAAAAACCAGTGCAAGTAGAAAAGAAGGAACCGATCGCTAAAAGGAAAGTTTCAAAGCCTCTTATTGATGATGATGTCATTGATGAAGAAGGCGATGGCTATGCGAAATACAAAAAACGCGAGAAACGAGGACTTATTGACGATGGTGAGTATGTTCCTTACGTGGATCCAAATAAGACACGTAAAAGAAATAAGTATGTAAAGAAAACGATTGCGAAAAAGACAAAAGCGAAAGTCTCTAAAAACGACTGGATGTCTAAAAAAATGAATCAACAGTCTATTTGGGATAATTCTAAAAAAGCTGATTTAAATAAATGGGATAAGGCCAAAAAAGATATGCTAAATAGATGGCAAGTTGATAGAAAGAAATATTTTAAAAGGTTGCCAACATATAAGAGGAATCTTGTTTCTACAGATGTTTTCTCTAGTTCTGGAAACTTTGAAGCAAACAATGAGAAACTTAAGACAAAGTTTAAAGGAAGTGGAGTTGTTATTATTCCAAATGCCTTTGATTTAAAAATTAAGGATCAAGGAAAAAGGCCGACATGTTCTGCATTTGCTTCTACTCGGGCATTAGAAATATCTCTTGCCCAGGGAGGAACAAAGAAAAGACTTTCCGATCAATTTATATATTATGCAAGTAAGCCGTATTGCCAAAAAAGTCCTTGTTCCAAAAGAGGATCTTGGGCACTAACAGCCTTTAAGAGATCTCAGAACTCTTCTTTTCCTGATATTCCAAGTGAAAAGCTATGCCCTTACTCAAAATCACCTAAATCAGGTAATGAGACACAAATCCCACTAACACGTGGTTGTTTCAAGGGGGAGCATCAGCTTAAGAAATTCAACCAAGTAAAGAGTTTGACTCAGATAATTCGAGCTCTTGATAAGGGGCAACCCGTTGTTTCTGGCTTCAAGTTATCTCCAAATTTCTATCGAAATAAGGGAGTTATCCTTCACAAGGATGCAGCTAAATCTGGTTCAATGAACTCACACTCTGCAGGACATGCCATTCTCCTTGTAGGATATATGAAGATCCCACCAAGCCTTAATGAGGGGAAGGTATGCTTTATTACAGCTAACAGCTGGGGCGAGGGCTGGGGAAAGGGTGGACATGCATGCATCAGTGAGAAATGGGTTAAGAATTATCGGTTTAATATCTCATTTCTAGCAGTTGAAAAAGTTATATAAAACTGTCTATTTCTTTTACACTGTTTTTATTAAATTCACGGTTTCCCCTATTTTCTTCTTTGTAGTTTAAAGTCAACAAGTAGTTACTTGGAGATTTTAAATGAAGCTTTATTTTGTATTAATGATATTTATGACTTCTATGTACGCTTTTTCATCAGCAGATATAACAGCTCTCTACAAAACACAAACCTCCAAAATGAATGTTTTCTCTGTGGACGATGTTAATGTGCTATCAAAGACCAGAATGATTTTTATACCCGAAGTTTCATCTGAAACATTTTTGAAAAATGACAATCGTAGCTCAGCCGATTTTTCTTTTATCACTGATGACTACTTCGCAACACCTTTAACTTATTTTCCAACTAAGTATAATATCAAGACAGAACGAATTCTTGTGAGCTCCAGATATATGTCAGATACTAAAGATTATATTAGATCAAGTCTAGATAAAGCTATTCTGGCTGACGAAAGAGTCTTGTTTGTGGCCCATAGCTTAAGTGGTATTGCTCTTATGGAATTTCTCATTGAAAATCAAAAGTACTTCTCTAGAATGAAAGGAAATGTTTTTTTGCAATCCCCTTTGCTCGGCACTCCTATTGCCCATATTTATCGAAATAATCATTATAATATCAAAAAAAATCTGTCTAGTGTTACACCCTTCTTAAATACTTCAAATGCAACTATCTAAGAACTGGAGGAAGAATATAGAGCTGATTTTATGAGTAGAAATCAAGGTCAAATTCAACAAATGAGATCTTTAATTCCAACATTGACATTTGCTACGAAGGTTAATAATAGTTATTCTTTATTAAAACCAACAGTCTAACTTATTAAGTATTGATGTTTTCAAAATGTATTTGAGAAATGCATCACAAGAAACCTACATGATGGCAACTGAGACGATAGTAACGGAATGGTTCTAGTGGAAAGTACAACGATTTCAAGCACTCCTTATATTATTGAGGGAGTTGATCATGGAGAAACGGTCGTGAATATTCTAATTGAGAACATAAAACAGGGCAAAATGATTGAGGCACTTATAAAATTATTATCATAATATAGAAGGTTGGTATTTATGTTAGAAAACAGATTAAATGATTTAGAAAGCAAATTTACTTTTCAAGATGAGCTACTGGCTGAGCTTAATGATCTTGTAACGAAACAACAGATGGCGATTGATGGCCTGCAAAGACAAGTAAAGTTACTTACGGCCTCAGCTAATATGAATGCTACAGGTGAGTCTAACAGTAGTAATGAGCGACCACCACACTATTGAAAAACCTTAATGTTATGCTGCAGTCTGCTGATTCAATTCAAAAGAATAAGTATAGTTTTTACTAGCTATTGTGAATAAGGAATTATTTCTCATACGTTCTATAAGTTTATAGAAACGACTGTCATATTTTGGATCATATTCTATATTCCAGATACTTTCAATTAAATCTTCTTTGCGTGTCGGAGCTCCGATTTCAATTAATGTTTCCACAAGTTTTTTTCCATTTTTACTACGAATACCTAACTCATTAATACATATATCGTGGATTTCCTCTGCAAAGATGTATCGCTTTAGTAGTATCGCAAAAATTGTTAAGGATTCAGATTCATCTTTGAATTGAAAGTTTTCATCATATAATTCTGGAGATTGTCTTCTTAATTGATTCCAGTCATCTGTTGCTTTTTGAAAATCTCCATTCTGTAGGCATTCTAGGATAGTCCACTTCAGTGAGTATTCAGTTACTTCGCCACTTAAGTTGGAATTTACTTTAATCGAAGTGCCTTTGATTAACGAATTAAGCAGACTCTTGTAGTAAAGTACACGATAACGTTCTCTATTTATTTTTCTTGAGTACAATTTGTTTACCAAAATAAGTGCATCTTCGTATTTTTTAGCCCGGATTAAAATATCAATATATACTGTTTGAAATACTAGTTGATCAATCTCATCTAATTCAATCTTTCCAATTTTATTTGCACGGTCTAAATAGGTAAGTGCTAAATCAAATTCACACTTACGACTATGGTAACATGCCAAAGCTCTTAGAATAGCAAAGTTTTGCCCTTGATCGTTTGTATACTCTTGACATTTTTTAAGTTGAAGTAGAGATTCCTCATCAAGACCTAAGCGATTATATGCAACAGAGTTATTATAATAACTGTTAAAGATTCCTTCATTATAGCCAACTTCTTTAAAATAAATAGCAGCTTGCGAGCAAGCTTGTGTTGCTAGTCTATACTCAGAAGTATATATATAAGCTGTTCCTAATAATATAAACTTCTCTCCCATCGTAAACAAATCAGTTTCGTTTAATTTTGAAAGCAATTCAATGGCCTGCTGCCAATTTTTATTCCTCATAAGAACTCTTGATTGAAATAATCTTTTGTATTTTGTATCGAGCTTTAAATCTTTTGAAAAACTAAGAAAGCTTTTATCATTCTTGAAGTAGAGGCTTTTATATTTTTCATATATTTCGCATGAGTATTTATTCATTATTGAACTCCGTAGAAATATGAGGCTTCATGATTCTTTTTTTCTAAAAATCTAAAATGAGCACCTTCTTTTTTTATGTTATCTAGTGATAGTGAGAAGCTATATCTTTCGCCATCACAGATTAATTTTAAGTAGTTTTTGTTTTCACAAGTCATTGAGTAGTTTCTTGTTTTTAGAGTAATTGTTTTACTGTCACTGCTTGTTTCAATTGCAAATTTAAGCTGTCTTTCTTTTGAATGTTCTGGAGAAACCCTGGGTGGTAAAAGCTCTGTTATATCCATGTTTACATGCAGAGGTATATCAATCTGTAACTCTGTTTCGGTTAACGTTATTATCGTCGTTCCCACATCACTTTTAGCCACTTTGTTCCAACCCGAGGTAAAGTTCTGGTCCAGAAGGCTCGTACTTTTACTAGAATTATTAAATATATGTACTCCTGATAAATTCTTAATTGTCTGGTCTCTGATATCCTTTTCTGGATACCCGTCTACATCTCTTTTAATTACCTCTCCGGTATTTATAAAGGTTTTATAGTCATCATCGCCGTCAATTTGGTTGCCACCAATAGCGAGTACAATTACTTCTGCATCATCAATGAGGACAGGGATACCTTCACTAGGCTCAAGGAAGAAATCAAATATTTGTCCTTTTCCACAATTTCCTTCTGTATTTGTAGGCCCGTTCCCACCAGTGTTTGTTGGTCCGTTCCCACCAGTATTTGTTGGTCCGTTTCCACCAGTGTTTGTAGGCCCGTTGCCACCTACTGGTTGTGTACTATTATCTTTATCTGTGCTTTCAGAGTCGTTTATGTCGCTATCGATAAAATTGGCAATATCTTTTATATCAATACAGTAGCTATAGTCTTGCGAGATCAGTAATCTCGTTGTCATGCATTCTAATTCTCCATTCGAATTAACCCCAGCACCACCACTTTGTCCCCAGGTCATAGGCAATTTAGGAATTTCAATAAAACTGTCGAGATTACTTAAGGTCGCGGGAATGATTTTGTATTCTGTTTTATAAACTTCAATTTGATTTGATTCATTGATTACTGTGTCATCCGTATACCAAAGTCTTGGCGTTGGATCATTTTCATTCTTAAGATTTGTATATCCAACAAGAGCAATTTCGATCCGCTTACTTACTCTTTCCTTGATTTTAGTCTCTTCCATTGTCTGACATAATTGAACTAGTTCAGTGGGTAACTGAATTTCAGCTAAATCCTTAGAACGATCAATTTTTTTAACTTGAAGGTTTTGTTCCGAGAGAGATTGAAAAAATGAACTCTCAAAATTTATTCGAGCTTCTCTTTCTTGCTTAGTACTTCTAGTTATAAAGTTTAATGAATGTGACTTTCTATTAATAGAAGTTAATGACTCACCACTGACAATAACCTTAGACTCAGGGTTCGCAATACAATGAGCATTTGTTATCAAGTGACATTCTTGCTGTTTTTTAAAGAATGTTGCTGTACAATTTTTCCCTTCATTATTTATTAGTTTAAATACTTTCGTATCAGCGGATGCACCTAATGAAAAAATAATGTTTAAACTGAGTAATAAAAATATAGCAAATTTCATATATAATCTCCTACCTATGTATTTGCAGTTCTTATGCCAATCAAGTCTCGTGAAATCAGGTATTTATGGTTCGTGATGTGTGGGTTTTTACACACTGTCTAAAGTTTGGACGATTGAATTTGCATAGAGCGTGAAGTTAAATGTCAGGAGTTTGATATGTATCAGGTAATAATTTGGTTCTAAAGTTACCTATCAATAAAACTTATAAGGAGAATCAAATGAGAAGTACTATTTTGATGATATTTACTTTAGTAAGCCTGAGCGCAAATGCTGTAACCTATAAAGAATTACCAACGAACTTTGAAGATCTATCTTTAGAATGTGGAACTTATGAGGTTTTTGATAGTGAATCAACAGGAGAAGCAATTGAGAAGTTCACCATTTCTTCTGTCGGTGAGGGGTTTGATGAAAGATTTATTCGTTTCGGAAATTCTAAACAAGATTATCCGTGTATTAGTACTGAAGATGAGCTTATCTGTTCTGGATATGCTTATCAGGAAGATGAGGACCAATGTGTAGAGAATGAAAATGATAATACAAGTATTTGTGAAGGAATAGAAGCTGTTACTGAGAGTCAAAAATTCTTTGTAAGTGTATCTCTTGACTATAATAAACATAGAAGTGATCTTGTTGAAGGTCACGGTACGATCCCAAACATGGGATGGTTTAAGCGAAAGAAGACATATCGATTAGTTTGTGAAATTGAGGGTGAAAGAATTTATGAATAATTACATAGAAATATATAGTTCAATTATAAGTTCTCCTATTTATAATTGAAGTGATGAGAATCTGAATGTTGCTCAATTGTTTCTCCACTTTTGAGCAACATTTTGATATTTAATTGTAAAGAACCTTCCTTCTTGAGCATCCAAGAATTTGTTACTTCGGCGGTAATGTAATCTTATTTGAATACTTAAAGTGAGAATTTATGCTTAGCTGTATTAGTTTCTTGTTCGATATCATAGTCTAGCATAGTACGCGTTTTTTTATCCCATCTTGTTGTGAAAGTTGAATTTCCATATGTGATTTTTAGATCTTGATTGAATTCTTTAAGGAATGAATTTAGTTCTATAAACGATTTATGTCCCAAAACTTTCATGACTTGAATGTGATAGCGCTCTTTTCTTTTCTCTCGTTTTTGGTAGTATTCAATGCTAAATTCAGGTTCAAGATCTCGTCGCATGTCAATAGTTTCTCTAAGAGCTTCGTACTCAAGTTCACTTATCATTTCATCTGAGTATTTAGTATCTAGAATTTCAAGTTGTAAGTTTATCTCCTGGGCACGAATTTGTAATTTATCAGAATGAAGGTGTCCTGTTTTTTGATTCAAATTTTCATAATCTCTTTTTATTTCATGGTACCTCAGAAGTCGCTTCGCTGCAGTATTCGGTGTGTTTTTCTTTAGAATCTTGTGAAGTCCGAGAGTAAAATTCTTGTAGATAGTTCTCTCAACCTCACTTTTTCCAATCGCCACAATGTCTAGGTGCTCTGTCCAACTGAGTTCTCGGTTTAAGAATTCATCTTTTATTATAGTTTCTTCTTTCTTGAAAATAGCTACAGGCTTACTTACTTTCAGTGGAATACTGGCCATATTTCTTATTCCCTGTTTTTGTTTATTAATTGGCTCATTGTTTGGTGCTGAGTATAGAAAGTACCCAGTAATTATGAGTGCTGTCAGGATGTTTGTGAGAATTATTTCTTTCATAACTAATTATAGATCAAGATAAAGCGAGATCACTTCATATTTAAAATTTCATGTGTTATTAGCTACTTGGTAGTTACGGTTAGATTTATATAGCTTTAAAAGTGGGCACCAAAAAGTGATTACTAATAGTGTGTTGGTCTCAAATCGAAACCGCTTTGTACTCATTTTGATTGTCGTAAATTTGATGAACATATATATTCATTTCATAAACGAAATAAAAAAAATAGGAGAAATATTATGAAATGACTTTTACTAACACTATTACTTACAGCAAATGCTAAGGCTTCACATGAGTGTAGAGAATACGCCAAAGACAAGGCCATAAGATTAGTAAAACTTTATTTTTGTGACTCTTACTTAGAAAGTTGTACAGTCAAAATGGACGAAATAATAACAGATGAATTCACTGAACTTCAGAGTTACCCTTCTATGGATGTATATAGCTTTAGTGTCCCTATGGTCTTGTCTTATGGCGGAGAAGAGGAAGCTGTAAGTATTCCAGTACATGTCATGGCCGGCTTTGCAGGTATAGGTTCTGAGGACTGTATGCTTCATGACCTTGTGCTGATTGAAGAGGACTATGAATCTGAAAAATGATCATTTTACTCAGATGTAACTGACGAGCGAATAATTGTTTGATTCTCAACAGTGATTACAGTGTTTTTACCTGACTCTCTGGCGCGCGCTATTGAACACTTCTTCAAAGTCTGAAAAGCTATCAGATATATTTAGCACTTGAGTTGTCTGGGCACCATCTGTAATGACAGTGTGATAAGATCCATTTTTAGGGAGAAAGTCAGAGGCATAGATACCTGGCATATCATTACTTTCATAGCCAGGATTAACTATATGAATATCTTTGGCGTTGAAATTAAAAATGTCTGTAAAGACTTGAGTTGAAGTAAAACATAGAAAAACCAATATAATTTTGTTTAGCATAATCTCTCTTTTGGCCATATAGAAGCAAGCTCTATGCCACTATAAGTCTGTAATTTAAAACTCTTAGAGGCATTGATTTAATATTTGATTGAAGATTGTTATAATTTTTAACAGTTTTACTAATCAAATAGCTAGCTTGTACATTGTCACTTTAATTGTTAGGCTATCTGGCATGAACCTAAAATGGGCTCCATTTCTATCCATAGTCTTATTTGTTACAGTTGTAACATCAGCATGGCATTTTCATGAAGATGAAAGTGAGGGAGTTGAAGGGAATTATTGTTCTTTTTGTCTTTCATCCTCACAAAGTAAAGAAATCGTACCGTCAGCTTGTGAACAAAATTTTGACCCAAATGAAATTATAATCTTATCCTTTATAAAACTCGAAGAAATCGAAAGTCATTATAACTTTCTTTTGCTAGAAACCATCAACATTCGCGGACCACCTACCTTAGTTTAATCACTATAGTCATTAACTTAATTAAAAATTTATTTCAGAGGTATATATGAAACCAATTATATTTGTAATTTTATTACTTAGTCATTTTTCAGTTCAAGCTCAAACATCAATGTTTAAAAATAAAGGGAATCAGTTCAATCCGGCCATAGGGCTTAATGCTATGATGCTTATGCAGGATTCTCAGGTCGACTCAGAGGGAGATGGCTTTTCACTACAGGGAGTTGAACTTCAGTTTAACTCAGATGTAGACGCCTATTTTCGTGCTCAGATCGTTGTCGGCATTCACCCAGAAGAACACGAAGATGAGCATGAAGAAGAAGGAGAAGAGGAACACGGACCTGGATACGAGGTTCATCCAGAAGAAGCTTATGTCGAAACCACATCAATAGATGGTGTCACGTTTAAAGCAGGGAAGTTTTTATCTCAGTTTGGAAAGTATAATGCAGTCCACTTACACGCTCAGCCCTTTATATATAAAGGTGTTGTTCAAGAATATATGTTTGGACATGAAGGGTTTGGTTCTGTTGGAGTCAGTGCATCTTTTTTTATTCCGTCCAATTGGTTTAGTGAGATTACAATTGAAGCTCTTCAGCCTCAAAACGAAGAACTCTTTGAGGAGTCTCATCATGCAACAGCTTATGTTGCAAAACTTAAAAATCTTTGGGACTTAAGTCATTCACTAACACTTGAGTGGGGAATATCAGGCTTAGACTATAAGAGAAAAGCCTATAATGATAACAAGGAAGAGAGTACTTCTCTTGTTGGAAGTGATTTGACATTCAAATGGAGACCAACAAAAGATGGGAAAAGTAGTTCTGCGATTTGGTCAACAGAGTATATCAAAAAGAAGAGAGATGGAACTGTTGAGAGTGATAACGGTGGTATTACATCTTTCATAAGATATCAATTCAAGCCTAGATGGTTTGGTCAAATTCAGCATGAATATCTTGGAATTAATAAATCTAAAGATGAAGAGTCCTCTCATGCTAGTACAGTATTAATGGGATTTGTTCCCAGTGAATTCTCAGCAATTCGCTTACAATACGATATTGTTAAATCAAATGAAGATGAAGATGAAAAGAGAGTTTCTCTTCAGTTTAATGTAAGTATTGGCGCCCACCCTGCTCATACTTATTAGGTTGAGGTGAAGATATGATAAAGCTATTAATACTTGTATCTCTTATAAGTTTTAAGGCCCACGCCAAGCTTCAGGTTATAACTACGACTACTAATCTTGCAAGTCTTGCTAAGTACATTGCTGGTGACCATGTAGAAGTAAAAAGCCTTTGCTTAGGAGTTCAAGATCCACATTTCTTGGAGGCTAAGCCAAGCTATATTTTTAAACTTTCAAAGGCCGATTTACTTATTAGTGTTGGTGCCGGGCTTGAAGTGGGTTGGCTTCCGCTGATTATTCAGGGAAGTCGCAATCCTAAAATAAGAGAAGGACAAATGAGGCACTTAGTTGCCTCTGATTTTGTAGAACTGTTAGAGGCAAGGCCTGTAGATATCTCACGCTCTCAAGGTGATGTTCACCCAGAGGGAAATCCCCACTTTATGCTTGCTCCAAGCCAGTCCATCAAGGTTGGGAAAGCGATAATGGATAGACTTGTATTGATTGATGTAAAAAACCAAAGTACTTATGAAAATAATTTTTTAACATTTAAAAATCAAATTCTTGAGAAAGCAAAGCTGTGGAAGCACATCAAAGATAAAAAAATTAAGGTTGTCTCTTACCACAAGACATTGAGCTATTTTTATGAGGAGTTTGGTATCCAAAATGTTGATGTGTTGGAGCCTAAGCCAGGGATACCTCCGAGTGCTTCACATATTATTGGTTTAATTCATAGAATGAAAAAAGAAAATGTAAAAAAAATTATAGTTGAAAACTACTTTGATGAAACTGTTGCAAAACGTATACAAAGAGAAATCCCTGGAATCATTATTGAAATAGTTCCTGTGGCGGTTGAGGGAAGTAAGAGTGTCGACGACTTGTTTGATCTGTATAACTACTTAATAAAAAAGATTGGGGCATGATTTGGAAGTAATTAGTTTTTTACTAGCACCGTTTGTGATGTGCTTAATATTAGTTGGAATTCATTGCTACTTAGGTTTACACGTTCTAAGGAGGGGAGTTATCTTTGTAGATCTCTCCCTTGCTCAGGTGGCAAGCCTTGGTAGCTCTGTTGCAATTTTATTTCACTTGGAACATCATACAGCAGGCTCGTACTTTATGTCTCTTGCCTTCACTCTTTTGGCGGCACTGTACTTTGCATGGGCAAAAAAATTCGAAAAAAGAATTTCGCAAGAAGTTTTAATTGCGCTTGTTTATGCCTTCTCTTCTTCATTAGTCATACTTGTTGTTAATATGATGGCACATGGATCAGAGCATATAAAAGAAATATTAATCGGTAAAATTCTCTGGGTTAGCTGGGCAGATGTTACTATGACAGCAATTATTTATTCTCTGGTTGCTTTGATTCATTATGTATTTCGAAAACAGATTATGAAGGCAACTCATAATAAATCTAATGAAAACAATGTATGGTGGGACTTTGTATTTTATGCTCTCTTTGGTGTCGTGATCACATCCTCTGTTGGCATGGCCGGAATCTTACTTGTATTTTCATTTCTTGTAGTTCCTGCCCTAATTAGTATGCAATTTTCAAATAAGTTAAGTACTCAACTCTTTTTGGGATGGGGAATAGGTATTATTTTGTCTCTAGTAGGAATGGTACTAAGTTATAAACTAGATCTACCGGCCGGCGCAATTCTTGTTGTCGTATTTACTAGTATTCCATTGATATTTTTACCGGTGATTATGAGATCTAAGTCATAATCACTACTTCTTATTGGCTACTTATCATACAATCACTGTAAAACCTTCATTTGCACTGGAGAAAAAAGCAAAGTCTGAGAAAATGTAACTATACAAATTAGAGCATTGGAGACCTAGCATGAAAAATATAATCGCATTCTTTATAGTACTATTTGTATCAGCATCTTCCTTTGCTATCGATAACAGGTATCACATTAACAGTAGAGTCGAACTGGATCAAAAACCAGGCACCTTACTTGAAATTGGTGAAGTCATATCATCACAGTCGGCGCTCTACTTTGGTGCCTTGTTACCAAGTGATTCCAAGTCTGACTTTGAAGATGAAATAACTATGAACAAGGCTTCTATAATGGTGTTATACTCACTTATTCAGAAACGACATTTAGTTCTGAAGAGATTGAGGAGCTAGATTTAAAAGCTTCGGGCGCTGGACTTGGAGTTCAGGTGGGATATCTGGCAAAAGTAAAAAACTTTACTCTTGGTGCTAGTCTTAAAGGTATTACTTATAATTTTGGAACATCACCAGAGTATACAAATCAAGAAGGGGATGAAACAGCTTTAAACCTTCCTCACCACTAGTCACTTTCAGGTTCCATTGATCTCGGCTATAAATTCTAGTATGACAAAACTTTAAAGAACATTAATTACTGATCAGCTAAAAGAGAACTCCCACATTAATCCCAAGTCCTAGGCCTGATTTGATGAGTCCGTCGAAAGACTCCACATATGCCGAGAGCATTCTTTTATGTAGTTAATTCCTTAAAACAGTCATAAACATCCATAAAGTTAGCTAACACATGTTTGAACATCAAAAAATATCCCCTTTTTACCTGAAACTAAGTACTTGTACTACGCTTTGCGCCGTCAATAAGTGTTTGAATTTATTGATGTTGTTGTCTTTTTTTACTCTTAAATAGAGTAAAAATTTACGCTAAAGTAGAGTAAATATTTACCGATAAGTAGAGTAATCATTTACGTCAAATCAGGGTAAATATCTAAAGGGAATAAAGTGAACAAGAAATTAGCTGAAGATTTAAAACTAGCTAAGGAGAAGTCGAGAGATAACATCATTAAAAGCTCTGACTTGCCTGATACGCTATTTAGACGGTTAAGAAAGCTGAACTGGCTAAGTGAGATAATTAAAGGCTGGTACATACTTAAAACGCCTGATGCTGATGATGGTGAAAGCACTCTTTGGTATGGAAATTTTTGGTCGTTTATAAATTATTACCTAAGTGAAAAGTATAATAATGATTACTGCTTAAGTGCAATGTCTTCAATCTATTTAAAGACAGAATCAACAAGCATCCCTGAGCAAGTAATTGTTATTTTAAGAAGCGGTGGAAATCGAACAATGGAACTTCCATTTGGTACATCTGTTCTGTTTTATCAAGATAAAAAGAACTTTCCTGAAGCGGTAGAAGAACATAAAGGTCTTAATATTATAAGCCTCGCTAGGGCCATAACGTTAGTACCTGAAAATTTTTATGTTAATTATCTAAATGAAGCAGAGCTATCTCTTCGTATGATAAAAAATGCGGGAGAGATCACAAGTCATCTCGTTGATAATAGTCAGCCTGTAAAAGCTGATATCATTGCTGGTGCATATGAGTTCTTAGGAAAAGACGATTTTGTAGAGCAAATAAAGAAAGATATGGATCTTATAGCGTATACAGTTAAGCCTAAAAATCCGTTCAATAGACCAGCTCCAATGTTAACAAACTCTAGGATTGAGTCACCAGTTATTGCGAGAGTGGAGTTACTTTGGAAGAAGTTAAAAGGTGACTTAAAGGGAATTGAAGTTTCACCAAATCTCGCTGGTGTTAAGCTTGAAGACATGCTAGAGCGTGTCGATAGTATTTACCTTCATGATGCTTATAACTCCTTATCAATTGAAGGATATGCAGTCACAGAAGAGCTAATTAAAAAAATAGCAGATGGTACTTTTGATTCAGAGGTAAGCGACGAAGATAAAAAACAAGAAGCAGCTCTGGCCGCTAAAGGTTACTATTTATCCTTCCAAGAAGTGAAAAAGTTTATAAAAAGTAATTACGGTAAGAAAGTAGAAGACATCAATCTTGGAAATGAAATTCAAAATTGGTATAGACAATTGTTCACACCAAAAGTTCAATCTGGTCTCGCTAAAGCGTCACTACTGACAGGTTATCGAAATAAATCTGTATTCATTCGAGGCTCGCGTCATACACCTGTGAACCATTCATTTGTTGCAGATATGATGGAAAAATATGAACAAATCTTAAGCGAAGAGGACAATCCTTGGATCAAAGCAGTGCTAGGTCATTTCATCTTAGTGTATATTCATCCTTTCCCAGATGGTAACGGCCGAACCTCAAGATTTTTAATGAATTCAATTCTAGTGTTGTCAGGTTACAACTGGACAGTTATCAGACAGAGTGAAAAGAAAAACTATTTCAAAGCTTTGGAATGTGCATCTGTAGAAAATAAAATTGATGAATTTAACAACTTTATTAAGCAAGAACTTAAAGTTAGTAGTGCTTGGGCCGAGGATAAAAAGAAATAATTTTTTTTAAAGTTTGGGATTACGTAGTAATACTCTTCTTTGGTAGTCAGATAATTCCTGTTTTTGAACTCCTAAAACAAAAAAGCCCAAGTGGGTTAAACGAGGGCTTCTTCTATCTTAATCTTCCGAAGAAGCTTAATGTAAAAATGGGGTGGTCTCCCACCATCTGCGAGTAAAGTAGACCGCCAGCTCGAACTTGTCAATATTATTGAGTATCCAGTAGTTCCTTTATATCAAAACAGGGAACTTTTACACCAGAAATACATTGTCGAGGTATTAACCTGTGAAGAGATAGCTAAAGAGTTTGTGACCGCCAGGACAACTATTCTGAAGTATTTAAAGTTTTTTGATATTTCAGTAAGGGAAGTTGGCTCTAATCGCATCAGGAAAAGAGGAGTGGCTTATGGTGCTAAATATATTCATAAGCAAGAGGTCGAGCATAAGAGAGAGTTAGAAAATATAACTAAAATGAGAGAACTGAGGGACAAGGGGTTTTCCTATTGGAAGATAGCCGATATTTTTAACTCAATGAGTATTCCAACTAAAAGTCGGAACGGAAAGTGGCATGCTAAGTCAATACACCAAATTCTGAACCGCTTAGGTATTTTAGATTAGCTACCCAGGAGTGACGTCTTTTTAGCCTCTAATGTTGTGTTGAAATCTATTGTTTTAAGAATGTGTTCATCTTTGCTTTTTTGGCTAAAGATTTTCATCATTATAGCACTTCTGAACAGTAAAGACTGTAGGGTTAGTTCTCCAGTATCTTTATTTTCTTTAACGGCACCAATTTTCTTCAGTTCTCCGAGTACAGTTCCTTGATAGATATTCCTGCCTGAACACATCTCTTTGGCTTCTTGTTTAGTTAGGGGGCGTGATGCTATTGCTAGTACATCCATTAGGTTTTCTCTTAAAGTTTGTTTTCCAGTAAAGTCATATAAACTTGAAAAATCTTTCTGCTGAAGGTCGAATGCTGTTTTTAGTATTGCTGAATCCCACTGAGAAGTTGTTATGTTGTCACTTGATGGGTCAACAGAAAGTACATTGTGGCCCAGTAACTGTATTGAATGAGGATACCCTCCTGTTTGTGCAACATAATTAACTATTTCTTTGGCATCATATTTAACTTCAGCTTCATCAAGACCTTTTGTAAGGATCAGAGCAGCCTCATCAATTGGCATAATTGTTAATTCTATTGGGTCAAAATGTCTTTTAGCAGAAGGGTCGCCTGCAAAAAAGTCCTGAATTGATTCAGTATAACCAATCACCATAAATGAAATTTTACCAAATCCATTTACGTCTAGTGTTGTTGCGATTGATCTAAGAACTTGAGCTGCACCCTTAAGGTCTGATAAATTATGAATTTCATCAATAATAATGAGTACACCATCGTTGCCT
Source organism: uncultured Oligoflexia bacterium (assembly GCA_913058265.1). Taxonomy (GTDB): domain Bacteria; phylum Bdellovibrionota; class Bacteriovoracia; order Bacteriovoracales; family Bacteriovoracaceae. The sequence continues at coordinate 1,883 of CAJXPQ010000012.1, read as the reverse complement.
TTACTATTCTCACCTGTTGCAGCCTCATCACTACCCTTTATTATATTGGTAAGGGCAGAGACAATCTGGTCTTTTAATATTTGCTGTTGTTTTACTTGTGTATCTTTACTGTCAAGCTCGACAGAGAAAGCTCCAAATGCAAATTTTCCACCCTTAAATATTCCGCCGACTCTTTCACTTAATCGCTCTATTACGCTTGTTTCTAATTGATCAGTTAGAGAATTTAATGAAGCTTGTAAGACAGATTGGAGATCTTGTCCTTTTTCAACAGAATAGTATGAAGTTATAAATGACAAGTCATGAAGAGCCGGGTCTTTGCTACTTGCTGCATACTTAATAAGTTTGGCCAGTGCTGTTTTTCCGATCCCTCTATCACCATGCAATACAAAACTGGAGGACATGCCTCTTTTTACATGCTCTAATTTCTCAAGAAGCTTAAGAACTTGTTTCGTTCTTCCAGCAAATAGGTTTGGTGCAACAACAGAGTTAGGATTAAAAGGATTGTACTTCGCCATGTGATTCCAGTAGTTTATAGTTCTTGTATAGTATAGTTAGGCATCTAATTTTCATAGTTGCTTCATAGTTTTTACTATATTTTTCATATTAATTCCATATCTAAGGCCTAGTTACTGGAAGAAACTTCATAGTTGGGGCATAGTTGAATAGTAAAAATACATATTTATCATGTATATACTGGAGATGAGCTTGATAGATCCTAAAGTTGAAAATTCACTGAAGTACATAAAGACTTTTATTAATACGAACTACCCCGAGTTTCTTGAAGAGATGACAGAGCTACAACCTCATAAAGGTTACGGTAACTTTGAGCAATCAGCTGAGGTTGTGCAGGGTATGAGAAATATAGTTCATGGTTTATCTGATGTTTTTGCTGGGGCATCAATTCCAGAGAATTTCGCTTCACCCAACGATTACAGTCAACAAGTTGAACTCTTTAAAATCTTGCTTAATAAAGAGAAATTACTGGCAGAGAGAGTTATAGAATATTATGGAAAGAAAGAGCTTTCTTCACCTGCTCCAGTAACAGCACTTTGGTCTATGAGTCGTAAAACATTAAGTGCTTTTGAATACGCATATGAATTGATGGAGCTTAAGACATCTACTGAGATAAAAGATGACACACATTATTCTCTTAAAAAAATACTTACACGCTTTGATAAGGTTGTTCAGCAAATAAAGAAAAGACGAATGGATGGAGGAACGCCTAGGCCAACTCTAGAAATATCAGATGAATATGATGTTCAAGACTTACTGCGTGGACTGCTGTGTATTTCTTTTGATGATGTGAGAGAGGAGGAGTGGACACCAAGCTATGCTGGTGGAAGTAAAAGAATGGATTTTCTTCTTAAGAAAGAGAAATGTGTCATTGAAGTGAAGAAGACAAGGGTTGGCCTTGCAGACAAGAAGCTTGGGGATGAACTAATCATTGATATTGCAAATTATAAAAAACATGCCGATTGTAAATATCTATACTGTTTTATATATGACCCAGACAAATTTGTTAAAAATCAAAAAGGTCTCATCAACGATTTAGAGGAACTTAGTACAGAAGGTTGCGGAATTACAGTTGTTATAAGCTGTTAGTGAAACTACTGTTTATAGTGCTCAAGCAATTTGTTAACAACAACTTCATGATTCACTGAAAGTTCGTTTAAAGACCATTTATTAAACTCTTTATATATTCTAATAGAATTACTAAACAGCTCAATGTTTCCAGTGAAGTACTTATCTTTCTTTTTTTCGTAGTCGAGATTACCTTGAGATGAGTTCTTTATACGACTTATGAGCACAAGATTACCTATCTTATTAGGGGTCTCCAAATTTGATGGTGTGCGCGCTGAATCGTGAGGAAAAAAGTTCGATAT
>CAJXPQ010000011.1 GCA_913058265.1 uncultured Oligoflexia bacterium | reverse complement strand
CATCTGTTCCGCCACTTGGACTTGAGATGGTATAACTTACGTTTCCATCTCCATTTGAACAAGTTCCTGTCACGGTATATGAAGCTACATTAGCTGTATTTATTGTAGAAACAGCATTGATAGTTACAACTGGTAGAACGACATCTTTAAGAATTGTTAATTGAGTTGCATCACCTGTATTTGAATTTGAATCGGTCTGACTTGCATCAAATTCAACAGCTGCGTTATCATTTACTGCTGATAAATTAATTGCTCCTGTGGTCCAAGTTGTTCCCGTACAAGAAACTGAACCTGTTGCATCTGTTCCGCCACTTGGACTTGAGATTGTATAACTTACGTTTCCGTCTCCATTTGAACACGTTCCTGTTAAAGTATAAGCTGCTTGATTTGCATTATTTATAATTGCTGGTGCAGTAATAACGACAATAGGATCTTGAGTATCTTTTACAGCTGTTAACTGAGCCGCATCACCAGTATTTCCGGCCATATCTGTTTGTTCAGCATCAAACTCAACTGCGCTATCATCGTTTGCGCTCGTAACATTTATACTTCCTGTAGTCCAAGTACCACCACCAGAACAAGAAACACTTCCTGTTACGTCAGTTCCACCACTAGGGCTTGAAATTGTATAACTTACGTTGCCATCTGCTATGGTACAGGTACCAGTACCTGTATATGAGGTACTATTTGCATTGTTGATAGTAGCAATTGCATTAATACCAACAATAGGTATAACAACATCTTTAAGTGCTGTTAGTTGAGCAGCATTGCCAGTATTGGCTCCACCATCTGTTTGTTCAGCATCAAATTCAACTGCCGCATCATCATTTAACCCTGATAGATTAAGGCCACCAGTATTGAATGTTCCACCTCCACAGGCAGTAGTTCCTGTCACATCAGTCCCACCACTAGGACTTGAAACTGTATAACTTACAGCTCCATCCCCATTAGTACATGTACCAGATACTGCATATGATGATTCATTTGCATTATTAACAGGCGATAATGCATTTATAACAACGACTGGATCTGCGGTATCTTTTAATATATTTAATTGTGTTGCGAATCCTATATTTCCAGCAGTATCAGCTTGCTGCGCATCGAAAGTAATTGCTGCATTATCATTTACACTCGTAATACTAATACTTCCAGTAGTCCATGTCCCTCCACCTGAACACGCAACAGACCCTGTAGCATCTGTGCCACCGCTTGGACTTGAAATTGTATAATCTACGTTTAGATCACCAATCGTACATGTACCAGTAACTGTATAAGTATTTTTATTTGCATTATTTACAATAGATACTGGATCAACTGCTACAACGGGGATGATTCCATCAACTTTTACCGTTGGAAAGTTTGTTGTTGTTAAGTTTATTCCTGTACTTGTATTTCCATTAACATCTGTCAATGTAACTGAGTTCATCGTTGCGACTAAATCAATTCCATTAGTATCCTCTTCATTTTGAATAACAGTATAGCTAAAAGTATGCTGAGCAGTATTATCAGTTCCTATGTCAAAATTTGCTATAGGTGTGGCACCAGTTTCAGTCTCAAATTGAAGTTCAACATTACCATTAGTACTATCAACAATTTCACTATAATTCACAACTACAGTAATTGTTTCACCAATTATATATGTATCTGCCAGAGTCTGAATTGTATTACTAACTAAGCTTGGTGCAACTGTATCCTTACGAACAGTTTGACTTTGAGTAATTGCACCATTTCCTCCCATATCATCATGGTCAAATGTAAAAGAAAAATCACTTGTTGTAGTCGTCAATGAGTCATTGAGCGTTGAAAGGTTTACAACCTGGCTAAATGTTCCAGTAGTACATGGGATATTAAATAGTAATTGATTAGAATCTTTATCTTCAACAACAACATCAACTGTTTCTCCATTTGCATCTTCTGTACATGCACCAGAGATTGTATATGTTGCAACATTAGAAATAACAACATCGGCCATTACATTCGGAGTTACAACTGGAACGAGAGCATCAACTTCAATAGCAGGAAAATTTGTTGTTGTTAATCCTCTATAAATTGTATTTCCATTTATATCTTCGATTGTATTAGGTAATGTATTAGCACCTAATCCCAGTCCATCATTGTCTTGATTTCCATCAACAAATGTATGGGCAAAAATCATCGTTGCTGTAGTGGCACCAGATTTATAATCAAGCTGAGGCCCTGTATTCATTATATTAAAAGTATTAAATGCTAAGAAAGGACTTGCTCCATTAATGACAACATTATCATCAAAATTAACAGTCACTTCCATCTCTTGACCTATATAGTACGTATTAAATGCAGGAGCAGGTGTTGTAACACTTAGAATTCTAGGTTTTAACCCATCAATGAATTGTGCAGGATAATTAGTTGTAGCAAGTGCAGTACTAACTAAGACATTACCGTTAACATCAGTAATTATTCCACCTTGTAGATCTATACTTGCAGCATGATCGACACCATCAGTGTCTTCATCACCACTTCCTATTTCACCATCTGGGATTAAATAAGTGTAATTATATTGTGTTGAACTATCTCCAGCATTATAATTTGCAAACGTTGCACCTGGGTTTTGCTCTGAATCACTAAATGTTAATAGAAATCTTGATGTATTTGCTCCTGTAACAACTTCACTAAAATTAACATTGTATTGAACTGTATCACCACAGATCAAAGTTGTATTATTACTCGTATTATTACTTGAGATCGTTGGAGCAACAGTGTCCTTCCTAATATTCACACTAATCTGAGAAGCAGAATTCCCACCTCTATCAGTATGATCAAATGTGAAATTAAAATCTGAAGTTGTTGGTGTTACTGAATCAACTCGTGTTGAAAGATCTTCTGTTGAGCTAAAGGTTCCTGCAAGACATGGAATATTAAATGTCTCTGTTCCCGCACTCCTATCTGTAACAACAACATCTACAGTTTCACCATGCAAAAATTCAGAACATGTTCCTGAAATGGTATATGTACTATCATTTGAAATAACAATGCTTGGTAATGCGCTATTGGTAATGGTTGGTGTTAACGCATCAACAATGATTGTTGGGAAGCTTGTCGTGCTTAAAACTCCAAATGCAGAGTTCCCATTCACATCTTGAAGTGAGTTATTTTGAATATTTGCTCCAACAGTCAAGCCATTATTATCTTGGTTACCATTATTAAAAGTATGATTAAAAATTAAAGTTGAAGTTCCATCACCACTGCCAAGGTCTAGTTGTGGAGTTGGGTTCCAGTTAACATTGAAAACATCAAATGTAATATATGGATTAGCTCCTGTTACAGTTACATTATCATCGTAGTTAACGGTCACGGCCATAGTTTGTCCGATATAATATGTATTAAGACTAGGAACTGGAGTTGTTACATTTGTAATTAATGGCCTAATTCCATCAATAAATGTTGATGGGAATGAAGTAGTGACTAAAGGAGTTATTAAAAAATTTCCATTAAAGTCAATGATGTTAGACCCATTAGTATCAAAGTTCGGACTTAATACAATACCATCTGTATCTTCATCTCCGCTTCCAATAAATCCATCAGGTACAGTATACTGAAAGCTAAATGTAGTTGTTCCAACACCAGCTTGATAGTTGGCATAAGTTGCTCCAGGCGTTTTTTCTGAATCACTAAAATTTAGTTGGAGCCTTGAACCTAAACCATAAACTTCTTCGTTAAAATTAACATTAAAGTTTAAATTATCGCCAACAATTTTCATTCCATTGCTAACGATTGTATTAGTTTGAATTGAAGGTCTAATGACATCTTTAATCACAAAAATTGATGCAGAAGTTATAACATTCCCAGCAGCATCATAATGATCTGCATACATTGCAATATCTGCAACCATATGGTTGCTAGAATCTGTAAGGGAACTAAGGTCCATATTCGTACTAAAAGTTCCACTAGAACAAGTTGTTACCTTAGCTATTCCTCCAACATTTGGAATGACATTGTATCCATTTTCAGTACATGTTCCAGAAACTGTATACGAAGTATTATTTAGAAAATTTATACTTGTATGAGCATTTAAAGCTACTGATGGTAAAAGAGTATCTACTGGAGCGTTTGGAAATTGTTGGGGAGTAAATGTCAAAATAGGGTCTTGTCCAATTCTATCTTCAACATCTGCACCGTTTAATATCCATGGAGAGATAACCTCAACCCCACTTAAATCATTTTCACCAAAATTTGGAAGGTAAGTAAAAACTATATTTTCAGTACCAGATCCACTTACATAATTTGCAGTTGCAATAACTCCGCCGATATCAACTTTTACTTGAGGAGCTCCTGAGCGAATAAATATATGCTGACTAAATGTTAGTGTGATAAACATTGCTTCTTGATAACTATAGAATCCATCCGGTATATTTACACTGATGACTTTGGCATCACCATTTACTATTGCATTTGCAGTATCATCCTGAGGGATACTAATTAAATTATTAGGTTTAAACTCTCCATTCTCATCTCCACAAGAGATAAAAAGCATAAATATTAATAAGCCAAATAAGGTTTTGCTCATACTTACTTTTCGGTGTGATATTAGATTTTTCTTAATAATTTTCATGTATATATATATTAATGCCGTCTCCCGCCCGATGCAAAATCAACAACTTAGCTCTCAGTAAGAATTCAATTTATAAAAAATTGACAGAATTTTATGGTGTATCTTGAGGGTCTTAAGTCCCTAATTGAGAAACTGTTACCATTCGATTTTGCTGAAACTGACGCCAGCTCTGTTAAGATAAAAAAGCCCTAACTTGCGAAAGGGCTTTTATAAGTTGCTGATCCTATTGGGTTGCATCAGCTTGTTACACAAAAGTGGTCGGGGTGAGAGGATTCGAACCTCCGACCTCCTCGTCCCAAACGAGTTACGCTACCAGGCTGCGCTACACCCCGAAATTTGTGTTCTACTTTTTTAAGTGATTTTAGGGCTTTTGTCTAGCCTAATTCTGTCCCTGAAAAAACTTTACCGCTGCCTTACAGGCCTTAGCACGGTGAGAGTTAGTCATTTTCCACTCACTAAGTTCTGCAAGAGACTTACCGCTCTGCCCTTCAGGAAGGAAGATAGGATCATAACCAAAGCCACCATCCCCTTTCAGTTCACTTGCGATTACGCCATGCACACGGCCTTCAAAGAAATAGATTTCCTCTGGAGATATGTAAAAGCATAGATAACAGGCGAAATAAGCATTTCGCTCTTCACCAGAAAGCTCTGAAATATCTTTAATGAGTGCTTGGTTTTTATCAGTATAGGACTCATGCTCTGGAGCATAACGAGCAGAATAGATACCTAAAATATCCGTTCTGGCAGGAATAACTAAACCCGAGTCATCCGCTACTGTAGGATTTTTAAATTCATTATAATAGGCCTGAGCTTTCTTTAAGGCATTTTCTTGAAATGTACTTCCATCCTCTACAACATCAATCTTTCTCTTAGAGGGTTGGATCGTCGTACCTGAAATATTAAGGAGCTCGTTTAGCTCCTCCGCCTTGTGCTCATTTGATGACGCAAGAATAAATTCCATAATTAGCTCAACGCTAAAGTTTGTGCCTCAAAAACACTTGTTAGTGCCTTTGCAGAACATTCTAAGAGCGCATCAAGTTGCTCGCGAGAAAATGGATCACCTTCTGCTGTACCCTGAACTTCAACAAATTTACCAGATTGAGTCATGACAATATTTACATCAGCTTCACAGCTTGAATCTTCCTCATAGTTTAAATCTGCGATGATCGATCCTTCTGTATCAATCCCCACACTTAAAGCTCCCAATTGTTCTTTAATAGGAGTTTCAGTAATTAAACCTTTAGCGAGTAATCCCTTAACTGCAAGTTCCAGTGCCACATAAGCACCTGAGATGGCCGTCGTTCTAGTTCCACCGTCTGCAACTAGAACGTCACAGTCTAGAACTATCTGTCTCTCACCAAGCTTCTCCATATCTACAACAGCGCGAAGTGAACGACCGATAAGCCTCTGGATCTCTTGTGTTCTACCACTAGCACCTTTTCTTTCACGTCTCACTCTACTATGGGTAGACCTTGGCAGCATGCTGTACTCAGCTGTTACCCAGCCCTTATTAGTTCCTCTCATCCAACCTGGAACATTTTCCTCAATAGTTGCAGTAATATGCAGCTTAGTATTTCCAAAGCTTGCTATAACTGAACCCTCAGCATAAGGATTAGGAGAGATTTCAAATTTAATTTCTCTAGGAACACTTCTTTTAATTAGACTCATAATTGACACCTTTTAATATATTTTGGATAAGAATATAACAACTCCAGATAAATAGGTAGAGGCATTGAATCATAAACACTTTAAAGAAATTAGCTCAACTCAAAGCTTTATCAGAGAATACAAAGACTTAGACGATAAAGACCTATTAGTCAGCTGTGATAAACAAAACTCTGGTCACGGACAGTATAGTAGAACTTGGGATCAATATGAAGGAGGCCTGTGCTTCTCTTTTACTCTCATGCCTTGTGAGATCTTAACCTTAAGCTCTTTAGAGATAGGTATTTTGATTTGTCACTACTTTCAATCGAAATACGACACAGAATTAAAACTAAAATGGCCGAATGATATTATGACCGAGACTGGCAAGAAGTGCGGAGGCATTATTATTAATAATGCGATAAATTCAAAAAATATAATAGTTGGAGTTGGTCTAAACTTGCTTCCATCGAACTTTGATCAAAGCTATAAAACGACAGCAGGTCATATATTAAGTTCTTCTACCAACTTAAATAACCAAACCTTGTCCCTTGATATTTATAACTATATTTTAAACAATAGAATATTATCAAACCAGATAACTCATATTTGGACTAAGCTCTGTGTTCATATGAACCAACCTCTCACAATAAAGGATGAAGATTCACATAGCGGAATATTTAAAGGTGTAGGAAAGGTCGGTGAAGCTCAGATTTTAATCAATAATAGTGTTGAAAGTTTTTATACAGGCAGCTTAACTCTTAAAGAGAATTCATAACTTCGTCAGATATTGATTTTAATTCTTTCTTGATAAGGTTTTCGGCAAGATCAGGAATGACTTCCCATGCAATTTTTTCAATTGCACGATCAACTTTTTCTTGAACAATTTTTTCAATCATAGGGCCGAGTAAGCTTTCAATTTTATCTTCAATATTTTTATCTGCAGTAAATTGCTGATCAATCTGTTGTTCTGATTCAATCTCTTCTGTTAAACCAATAATTGATTCACTTGAACTAGAGTCTTCAATGACTTCATCAGCTGCCCAAAGGTCTTCATCATCGCTTTCAATATCATTAAAAGAGTCTTCGATAGCAGACGCATCAACAGAGAAGTCCTCTGTTTCTACTTCATCTGCAATCTCTGCTTCAAGGTTTGCTATTTCTACATCAGATACAGTGCCAATAGTATCATCTAAGCCAATTCCCTCAGACGGCATATCAGCAGCTACATCGAGTTCTTCAATGTCTAATTCGGACTCATCCACATCAAGCTCTTCAATTGAAATAAGTGACGTAGATGGATTATGAGAACTCATATCTGGATATTCAAGTTCATCATTAGCTGGGAGAAGCGTCTCTTCAACGACAATACTATTACTATCTTTATCTGCTGGTGATGCTGCCATAATGACAGGAGGTAACTCTACTTCGCTAGAAGTACTTCCAATAACACCTGGGACATCCATTCCCCACTCTTCCATTCCCTGGGCGAGTTGACTCATTTCTTCTGTTGTTACAATATCAGCAGATGAAATTTCAGACTCGTCAGAGAAGTCGATAACTTCTGGCTGATTAACAACCCATTCATCATCAGAGTCTATATCTGGTTCATCAGTAGTCATATCTACAGAATTAGATACATCATCGGCACTTTCAAGTGAACTATCATTAATAAGTTGTTTACAAAGATTTATAAATTTAGATCCATCAAACGGCTTTACGATATGACCATTAACACCTGCCTCATCAAAGAGAGACTCATTGATAGTGTCGTAAGTACCATATAGCATCATGATTTTTGAATGACATATTGATTTAATTTCTTTTGATAGATCATAACCAGTTTTACTATCAGATAAATTAAAATCTAATAATACTAAACTTGGTTTTTCACTTTCTACTATATCCATTAAATTATCTGCAGATAAACATTCCACAAGGTCAAAATCTTCATTGGCCAAAGTTATTTTAATAACTTTTTGAATTGTAGGTCCATCGTCAGCAATGACAATTTTAGGTTTCATTAAAACTTCCTTGTCTATAAAACTCTAGTACCTAATATGTTAGAGAACAAAGCGTAAAAAGTCTAATTTTAAGTGTTTAGCCTAGAATTCAAGAATCATGCAAGTTTGGTTATCCAAATTTCCACGAGAGTTTGCAAGTTCAAATAGCTCAAGGATTTTATTCTTAATGTTAATAGTGTCTTTACTCATTCCTGATTGGAGTTCGTCCTCATCCAGTCTTCCATAGACGCCATCTGTAATTAAAAGTAACTTATCCCCGGATGTTACACGAATTTCTTTTAGTTGATAGTGCAGGTCAGGAAAGAGTCCAAAGCCTGACAAAGGAATATTCTTGTGTGGCCCATCGAACTTATCATGAGAAAGTAATTGAAAGCTATCCTCACTAAATACGGATTTTATTTTACCTTTTCTAAGAATATATGCCCGACAATTTCCAACGGACAATAAAGAAACAATAGATTCAAACTTCAAAGCTAGTATACCACTTGCTCCAGCACGTTCACCGAACGGCTTCTTCAAATTCTCTTTATACAGCTCAAAATGTGAAAACAGAGCTGAATTAATGAGTGCATTACCTTCGAGTAAATATTTAGGACTATAATAAAAAGGCATCGTTGAATTACGATCAGAGATAAAATTATGAAAAAACTTTTTGAGATTTTCTTTTAGAGTGACTAGGTTTTTATCACCAATACCACTTCCTCCGAAGCCATCAAAAATCATAAACAACTCATCACTTAGATTGAAGTCGTAGCCATCTTCATTAATATTAAGAAATGGCCCTTGATGTGATTCAACTGAGAATTTTTTTAATTCCATTATAATTACTCCAAATAGTTTTTAAGTTTATTTGTCGCCTTAATATAGTACTTACTATTAATAGGGGAGATTTGCTGAACTTCTTGAAACTTCTCTTTGGCTTTAGGATAAAGGCTCAAGGATTCAGCGACTAAAGCTTCACGGTAAACTTTCTTTGATCTATTAATTAATAAATCAAAAATATCCCCTTTCTCATTTAGCGCCTCTTCATTACTTGGCTCAAAGTTTAAAACTTCATCATATGTTTCATAAGCTTGCTTTAAGTCTTGCCCGTCTCGGTATGACCTTGCTTTACTCAGTAAAGGATTAACTTGTTGAAGAAGCTTACGCTTAGAATCTTTTAACATATCCGTAGCCTCTTTAATCAGGTCCTCGTCCATGCCCTCTTCTTGTAAAAACTTTTCAAGTTTATCAATTGCTTTATACCAATCTTGCTTTAGGTATAATGTTTTACCAGGTGATAGCTTACCTACCATTGCTGTTCTTCTTGCTTTTGCTAATTGTTCTTCCTGAGCTTTTCTTTTAACTTCGGCTTCCCAAGCATCAATATCAATCTTAAGTGGTGTAACGTCTGGATTTTCCGGATCAAGCTCAAATATCATCCCGAAAAACTTTCTCGCCGCTGCTGCGTTTCGATCATCAACAGCTTTAGTTGCTTTTTTTAGAAGCTCTCTAACTTTGGCCTGACGCTCAAGCTTCTCTTTACGAGCTTGCTCTTCTTCCTTCATTTTGATTAATTTATCGTAGCCCTCTTGAATTAATTTTTCTAGAATCTTTGCGTTTCCATCACGATATTCCGGGTCAATCTGCATAACTATATCAATATACTCTTTGGCTTCATAATATTCACCGGCTTCACTTTTCGCCAATGCAAGAGTATAGTTTTGTTCTAGTTTCTCTAGAATCTCTGGGCTAAATTCTGACGTTTCTTTTTCTTCAACTTTTTCTTTCTGCTCAGTTGTCACATCCGGTTTAACTTCACTAGTGTCTTCATCTCCGAGTAAAAAAACTAGTGAGACAACAATACCAACGATCAAGTACAATCGTTTTCTCTTATCTTTCCAGATTCGCTTTATAAAGCTTTTTTCTTCCTCTACACCAAACTCACCTTCTTCTGCACCAAATTGATCGTAATCGACTTCTTCTTCAATAATTTCTTCAATTTCGACTTCTTGATTTTCCTCAACAGGCATCAAACGGCCTTTTTCAACTTCAATTATATCCGATGTTATACGCACCATAAAGGCAGTATCACCGATAAGAAATTCGTCCTCATTTGTTAACTCTGCTTTATTAACTCTTTCACCATTGAAAAGGATTCCATTTGATGAATTCAAATCTTCCACGACACATCCAATTAGACTCTTTCTTATCATTGCATGTGTCTTCGAAACTTCAGGGTCATCTAGAACGATCTGACATTTCTCAGAGTCTCGACCAATAAATGTCTCTAAGTCCGTTATTTGATATTTATCAAATGGAGCGTACTCACCAACAAGTTCTAAATAATAGTTTGCAAAGGAACTTAGGACTTGAGTCGCGCTTCCATCATCATCAGACATCTCACCGCCATCGTCACCAAATCCAGAGTCAAACCCTTCGTCATCAGATGAAAATTCCTGAACTTCATCGTTATCACCAAAATTAAAATCATCATTTACAATTGGTTCACTATTTTCTTGATCATTTATTGCCTCGAGTTCATTTTCGACTTCATCATCAGTCGTCTCGGAGTAATTATCTTCAAGATAGTCATCATCATAATTTTCACTTCGAAATTCATTGAATTCATTTTTTTCTTCATCTGTAACTTCAGACCCAGTTATTCCCGGATTATCATCCGATTCATTCGTGACACGAGTAAGGATATCGGTCGACTCGACATTAGACGACGAGTCAGTATCTGTCATAACAGGGGCATCCTCAAGATAGTCGTCTAGACCTTCTGCTCCTTTAACACCTTCAAGCAAGTCATCTTCACTATTTTCATTTTCTTCATTAACACTATTTGTACTAGTATCCACAGGTGTTGAATAGCTAGAGTGGATGTCAGAAATATTAATTTCAAAATCAAAGATCTTAAAGGTATCTTGATTATTAATCTGTTTTTTCTCTATACTCGTTCCGTTAAAGCTTACGCCTCCATAGTCTGATAAGACTTTAAATAGAAGCACGTTTTCTTCAAGTGTTATTGATGCATGATAACGAGAAACTTGATGAGAATCTAGTATGATATGACAATCCTCCTCTCTCCCAATAAATATCTCACCTCCACCGAGAAGATCTTCCTCCAAAATATTTATTTCTTCAAATTGTATTGATCCGTTAAAAGCCTTAATTAACATTTGGCCCCCTCAAATCAATACATTTAGTAGTTCCTTCAGCTAGTCCCATTCTTACTTCAAGATCCTTAACACCCTCTATGGCCGTAAGATATCTGGAGTCATCAGGAAAATTAGCAAGTAACCTGACAACAGCACAGTAGGAAGTAATAGAATTCTGATAATTTATGGCTTCTTTGTCTCTAAGGGCCTTATTAAAAAATCCTTCAATTTTTTCATCTAGTCTTTCTCTAGCAATTCTTAAATAAGCATTTACTCTTGAATTATTTGGGCTCCACTGCCTAGCACTTTCAAGCTCAGCAATTGCACGAAAGTAATTATCTTCACGAAGCTCTCGAAGACCTCTCTGAATATATAGTGCAACCTTTTCTTTACTTTTTTCTGACAATATACTTTTGGTTGTTAGGGCATTTTTAAATTTTTCATCACGCACAATTGTAGAAATATTTGTTTTCACGAGAGATTTTTTATTTATTGGTTCTTCATCATCAATAGCTAAAATGAGTACGAGGATTATTGAAACCCCCACAAGCATAAGCATAAGTCGTTTACTTTCAGGTTCCTTCTCTTCACTTAAACTTTCAGAGTCCGAATCAATAGAAGAATTCTCTTTAACTTTTTTTAATTGGTTTTTAACGACTACCTTAGAGAACTTATAAACAGTCTTACCTATAATAATTTTATCTCCGTTTCCGAGACTATGTTGTTTAATTTTTAAATCATTAACAATGATTCCATTTTGTGAACCAAGATCTGTAATTATATATGTGTCACCTACAAGTATAATTTCAGCATGTTCTCTTGAAGACTTAAGGTCAAGAATCGTAACATCTGCTGTTTCAGATCTACCGATAACAATTCTTTTACCAACAATAAAATAAGCCTTTCCCTTATTTTCTCCTGTTAAGCATATTAATCGATGATAAACACCTTCCTTCTTAGGTGTATCAAAATGATTAAAAATTTTAACAGCATTTGACATTATTTTTCCCTAGCAAAAGATATGAGGTAAGCTTTTGCGAAGCTATCTTTCCCCATTAAGGCCATAACATTAATTATATAGGGATCACCATCTAACTCGTAAAAGTCACTTTGATTTACCCCACCATTATTTGCAGTATCATCACATAACTTAATAAGTGTCCCAGCAAAGCCTTCATTAGATGCTGCATCTAATATATTACTACCTTGCACGAGATTTTCTCTCATTCCAGTTAAGTCACCGGCCATCTCATTAACATATTCGACATTTTTTTCTGCGCTTAAAACAATCGCGGCTCCAGGAGATCCCTTCATAACTTCATACATAATAGAGATATAGGGTCCTTCTTCTTCAATTTCAGCAAAATCCTGTGAATCATCGTTCATAAGTTCCCGATTTTTTTGGAGAATACTATTTATTGTATTTTTGAATGGATTTAACTCTTCAAACAAGTATTTAAAATCGACATCTTTTTTCTTACCTCTCAAAACATCTTCCGTCTGTCTTCGCATATCGAGTAAGGGACGAATTGTAAGATAATAGATAATTGCAAAGAATAAACTGCCAAGGATTGTAGTCATAACCAATGCTGTTAGATAAGCCTCAGCACTCATTGAGCTAAACTGTCTTAGGGAGTCTGGCTTAAACCTAATAGCTATTAAACCAACTGCTTTGTCTTGGCCACTTTCAGGGTCGTTAACAACCAATAGTTTTGCAACTCCAACTTCTCCATCAAAAATGGATGAATCAAAAAATGTTTGGAAATAGCTTTTCTGCCCCATTGATTTGAATTTCGACATTGCTTTTGCAGTAAATACATCTGTATCAAGTGTATCGATTTTACTAACAGGCCTAACTATTCTTCCTTGAATATCTGTTAATTCATAAGAAACAACATCACCGGAATCCACTAATCTCTCCAAGAAGCTAGTGTTAATTCGTTGCATATTTCCTTCATTTAAATACCTAGAGTTCGTTCGGACAATCTCTTCGGCAATATGCTTCCCTCTTTCATTAATTTCTGTTTCAATTAAGATTTGGGTTTTAGTAAGTACAGGGCCGATTGTTAGATAAATATTTCCACATGTCATCATAAACAAGAAGATCGCCAACATGACATTCCACTCATATTGCTCATTAAAACTATAAACAACTTTCATCGCTGTATTCTTAAACCAATATTTTATTTTGCCTGGAAGATCATTTGGTTTAGCATCACCAAAATCTAAATCTGTCCCCTCTGCATTACCTTTTAATACTTTTTTTGTTACAACAATTTTCTTTTCTTTAACGTGAACTAGTTGAAATATGACATTTGGTAGTGCGATCTTATCTTTATCGACAACTGTCTTTTTCTTCACTAATTTACCGTTTACAAAAGTTCCATTCGAAGAGCCTAAATCTTGTAAAAAGCACGATTCATTATTAATAGTGATTTCAACATGCTTCTTTGATATTCCGTCTACAGCTAAAACATGTTCACAGTCATGAGACCTTCCTAAAACGTTTGATCCATCATGTAGTTCAATTTCTAAACCTCTGATCTTTCCACCAACAGCGACTAACTTAAACACCTTGAACCTCCACAACATCAGACTCTTTGATTTCTTTTATTAAGCTTCCGGCTTGAAGTTCAATTACCTTTGTTGCCCTAAAATATATCCAGGAAAATCTCCATGGTTTGAAATCTCTAATAATTTTGACTACTTCATATTTGTTATTTACAAAGATTACATCTAAAGAGAATCTCACAAAGCAATTATGAATCGAATTTCCAGGGTCAAGTATAAGAGCATCAAACCCGTCCATCTTATCAATAAACATTAGCCCTTTCATTCTACTTAAAGTTGTATTTGCTATACGTGCATCGTGCGCAATAATTTTGCCTGTTCTCTTATGGATAATTTTCATGACACCCCCATCAGCTGTAAGACTATTGGGGCCATAATTACAATGAGAGTTGCAGGTAGTACAAAGAAGATCATTGGAATTAATATTTTTGTAGCAGCTTGTGCACCTTTTTGCTCTATGACAGAGGATCTTTTCTGTCTCAATTCTTGTGCTAAGGTTTTTAATATTGGACTAATATTGGCACCCACAGAATCAGCAGCAATCAATGTGGCACAAAAGGAGGACATAGGTAGAGCATCTATTCGCCAAGACATTTGTCTCAGACCTTCCGCTCTACTTGCTCCGATCTTCGTCTCTTTAATCATTGTTTCAAACTCTTCAACCAAAGCTGAATCAGGAGCCTTTTCAATAACTTTCTGCATCGCTGCTACAAAGTCGAGACCTGCCTCAACAGAAAGGGCTAACATATCAACCACGAATGGCATATTCTCAAGAACTTCTTGCCTTCTCTGTTCTGTTTTTCCCTTGATCCAAAAGTCTGGATAGAGAAAGCCTCCAATCGAAATGATAGGAAGATAAATTAGTGGCCAATCCTCTTCTAAAAAGACTCTTAAACCAAGAAATACAAGTGGAAAACCTAGAATTAGAAATAATTTAAATGCATAGAAGTCTTCTGGAGTTAAAAACTTATTCATGCCAGAGGATGCTAATGGACGCTTATATTTCTCACGAATAATACGCTTTTTCTTCATTCCTTGAACGACAGGTGAGATATATCTCTTAAAGAAGGGTCTTGAATACTTCAGGACTATGTCATTTGGGGTATTTTTCTTATCATCTGAAGAGTCATCTGCAATTTCTAATTTTTCTTGAGCCTTATACTTATCTTCATCTTGAAATACTGTTCTTGCAATTAAGAAGGCAGATAGTCCAATTGCAAAATAACCAGCATAGAGAATAATTAAATTCCCTTCATTCTCTGGTGGTAATGGCATCTTCTTGAGTAAGGCCACCTTACCTGTAACTCTTTTTAAGACACATATACCATGCTCTCTTTTTAGCATGAAGTTACTCGTTCCATTATTATCAAATGAAACTCTATCTGTATTCCACGAGCTGGTTGTATTCTCAATAGCGATCGTCATGGTTTTATTTATGACTTCTTTTGATCTATAGGCGAGTGACTCTACCAACAGAGAACAACTGTTATTTGTAAGAAAAACATCTTTTATAAGAAATTTTCCATATATGTTTGCTGACGATTGATAAACATATATATTGTTTTTTATTTTTCTTGCTTCTTCTAGATTTTTTAATATTAAAACAAGATCTTTTTGTAACTCAGCTTTCTTTATTTCAAAGCCCTTTAGACCTTTCACTGCTTTTTCGTAATATACCTGTTTTTTCTTCTGACTAGCCTCGTATGCATCTAGCTTCTTTTGCTGACTTTTAATACAGCCAAGAGTTATTGACTCAAATGTATCCCCACAATTACTATTGCGTTGAGCATAAGTTTGGAATGACATCAATAGCGCCAATAGCACTACTGTACATATTTTATATAGCATACAGCTCCGAAACATTTTTTTCGTTACTATCTATATAATATCAAACATTTGGATGATCTTCAGATGTGCTGAAATGCGGAAAAATTGATCACACTCCTACTCACTAAATTGGTCAAGTAAGTCAGTGTTTCGGCTTTCCTTAAAGACTTTTGATAAACTTGGAATGTATATAGGATTATATTCGGATAAAAATCTTTTCTTGCAGTCGTAGATTCTTTTGACCTTATCTTCTATATTAGACTTATTCACTTTCTTCTCTTTTATACCTAACATTAGTCCATCGTAAGCTTCTTTTGCCTTCTCTAGGCTACGATATATAAGAATATCTGCACCCGCTTCAATTGCCATGATAGCAGCATCTCCGTAGCTATAATGATCTGTAATTGCTTTCATTTCCATGTCGTCAGTTATAATAATCCTTTTATATTTAAGTTCTGACCTAAGAAAAGTATAGGCTTTTTTACTTAGTGTACATGGAAGCTCTTTATCAATTGCATCAACCACAAGGTGGGCCATCATAACGAATTCAATTCTGGATTTTGCCGCTTTCTGAAAAGGAACTAATTCGTTCTCCTTAAGTTGCTTCATAGATTTTTTCACAAAAGGAAGATCATAGTGAGAATCCTTTGTGGTATCTCCATGCCCCGGAAAATGTTTAGCACAGGCCAATACATTTGCCGTATGAAGACCTCGAATAGCTGCACTAACATGCTTATCTACATCTTCTAAGTTCTTTCCAAATGATCTGTCTCCGATCACTTTATTATTTGGGTTAGACCATATATCACAGCAAGGTGAGTAGTCTAAGTTGACTCCACATGCACTTAATTCTTCACCCATTAGTTTGTGGAGTTCAAACGTTGTCTTTGGAGAATTCAACTCACCGACTTTAAACATAGATGGCAATTGACTAAAGTGAGTTTGAAATCTTCGAACTCTTCCACCTTCTTGATCTACTGATATATACAGGGGATATTCATCTCTTAAAGTTTGTATCTCGTTTACTAACTCTGCCAACTGACCAGGAGCTTCATAGTTATGTTTAAATAATATTATTCCGCCAATATTACTCTCTTGAATAAACTTCTTCTCTTCATCAGTTAGGCTTAATCCAGAAATTCCTGTCATAAACATTTGTCCAACATCATTTAAGTTCACTCTTACTCCTTAGTGATTCCTAGCATACTTATACCTTGGGAAATCCAAAACATTTTATCAAAGTTTAGCTTTTTATCAAAATGGTAAAAAATCATTTGATTCCCGATATCTAAAGCATATTTCAATTCATCTTTACTATGGTCATTTAACTTCAATGTTGCAAGGATCATTGGGCTATTAATGACACCTTCGTACTGTTCTGTATGAAATGGAAAGTTATCCCATAGTACAAAAATTTGTATACTTTTATTAGCTGCTTTTAATAGTAAGTTTTGAATTTTCAAGCACTCTGGGATTTGTGAAAAATAACAAAAATAACTTCCTTTTGGAACTTTAAATTCTTGATATGCTTTTTTTTCACCATCAGGGTCCTTAACTTTTATCTTTATAGTCTTTTGTTTTGTATTTACTTTTTGTTGTGCTGAATATGCCTTTTTATTATACCAAACGACAAATTGAGCAGCTTCTGGCAAGAGTGCTTTAACGGCTCCTCGCCTTCCCTTCACATTTCCAATTTTAGAAACAGAAACTTGTTTTTCGAGTTCTTGCATACCATCTCGAGTTAAAACAGTCGTTCGAGTTAGGAGTTTTTTAGAACCTAGCTTAACTTCTCTCTTGACTAAAAAGTTACCTGTCTTATCAGATAGTTCATAATATCTAGATCCATTATATTGTTGGTCTGACTCCACATTTCCCAATGGGCTTGTGGCACAGGAATAGATAAGAAAGATGAGGAATAAAAACTTCACCTAATGAAGTCCTCAAATTCTGACTCAAGATCTCTTAGCGTTGAATTAATAATACTTTGAAGTTTTTCATCTAAATTGGTATCGATATTTAGGAACTGTAGTCCGGCTTTATACATTTTTGTAGCCTTCCTCGATGCTAAGAAATCCATCTTATATAATAATTTCACATCCTCTATTTCTAGATGATCTCCATTAAAATCAATTATGACCTTTCCTAAATTTATATTATTCTCAAGAAATAATTTACTTTCGATTTCACCTAAAAGTATTGCCATTCCTGTTACTGAAATATCTATGACCCTAAACTGTAAATGTCCTTCGACCATTTTCAATTTCTCTTCAGAGGCTTCATCATTGACAATATCTAGGAAACTAGTAAATAATCCGGTTTCATTCACACCTGTTTTCAAGCTGAATAAGTTTGATGCTTTTATTTTATCATCACCAACATATACGCTCGCATAAACCTTTTGATGAGGATATGTCAGTAAACGAAAGTTTAATCTTCTTTCGCTTTTGAAAACTTGGTAATTACAATCCAGATAAAACCTAGTCTTTCCGAATGAGACAGGTTTACATTTCCCAAAGAAATGCAGTCCATTGAGTTCAAAAGAAAATAATACTTCCTCTCCTATAAGCTCATCTGCAACTTCTTCTTTCACTTGCAGCTCATTTTTTGAGCGCACATAGTCAATGGCAAGAAGTTCAACTTTATTCCCGCCACCTTTCTTCCATATAATAATCTTATTTTTCTTAGGCTTTGCCAGCAAAGCAAGCTTGCTCTTTACTTCTTTGAGATTTAACTCTTTAAAGTGAACATTTTGCTCTTGACTCATAGGCCCCTATGACAATGTTGTTACCTGACGTAACAATGTAATATTTTCTAATGCCGTTCCACAGCCCCTAACAACACAGGTTAACGGGTCTTCAGCAAGAGAGACAGGTAATCCTGTTTTTTCTTTAATAAGAATATCAAGGTTTGCTAAAAGTGACCCACCACCGGCCAATATTATGCCATTATCGACTATATCAGCAGCTAGCTCTGGAGGTGTTTTTTCTAATGAAGTTTTAATCGCTTCAATTACTTCCGCGATAGGATCAGATAGTGCTTCTCTTATTTCATCACTAGTCACCTCTATTGTTTTCGGTGCTCCAGCAATAAGATCTCTACCCTTCACTTCATATGTTTTCACTTCTTCATCAAACGGATATGCGTTTCCAATTGAGATTTTAATCATCTCAGCAGTTCTCTCACCAATGAGTAATGAATATTTTTTCTTAATATAGTTTATAATTGCTTCATCAAATTTATCGCCTGCAACTCGGACAGACTTAGAATAAACAATTCCACCTAGAGAGATAACGGCAACCTCTGTTGTCCCGCCACCAATGTCTACGATCATATTTCCAGAAGGGTTTGTAATTGGTAAACCCGCACCAATAGCAGCGGCCATAGGTTCTTCGATCAAATAGACTTCTCTCGCACCTGCCTGCTCAGCAGATTCCTTAACAGCTCTTTTCTCAACCTGTGTAATACCAAAAGGAATACAGATAATAATTCGAGGCTTAACCAACTTAGAACCATTCATAGATTTTTGAATAAAATGCTTAAGCATAGCTTGAGTGATTTCAAAATCAGCGATAACACCGTCTTTCATTGGTCTTATTGCTTTAATAGATCCAGGTGTTCTTCCGAGCATTTCTTTGGCTTTATCACCAACAGCTAATATTTTTTGTTCACCTCTATAACCCACATGTACTGCAACAACTGAGGGCTCATTTACAATAATTCCACCATCTCGAGCATAAACTAATGTATTCGCTGTACCAAGATCAATTGCTAGATCATTAGAAAACCAATCTAAGACTCTTTTAAACATTTCTATTTCCTTGAAAAATATTTTTATTCTGTAATAAAATTTACCATTTAGCTATGTATAGGACAAGTAGGAAGTAGTGGCTCACATTCTCCGACTATTTCAATCGGAGAATATTTTTTTTTACTTTTCTCTTTTGGCCGTTAGTATAAATTCCAAAGGATTTAATATGAATGAGCTTTATAAGTTTCCCTCAGGTTTTGCATCTGAACAGTTTGTTAAATATATTGATAGAGAAGAAATTGTCGAGATAACTAAGAATCTTGCCGAAGCCATTAACAAAAGATATCAAGGTGAAGACCTAATACTTGTTGGCGTCCTTAAAGGTAGCATGCTTTTTCTTTCAGACTTAGCTAAGAACCTTCGAAATATAAATGTTTATATCGACTTTGTTCAGCTGAACTCTATTGGACGCGATAAGGAAAATGCTGGAACAATTCTCATTAAGAAAGATATAAAGTCTAATATTTCAGGTAAGAACGTTCTTATTGTAGAAGAAATCATTGATACTGGACGAGCTCTTCACTTCTTAAAAGAGCGTCTTCTTCTTTCAAATCCGCGATCTCTGGAAGTTATCACACTCTTTGATAAGCCTTATCAGAGAGTCGTACCCGTAAAAGCTGAGTATATTGGCAAGAAAATTGAAGATCAATTTGTTGTTGGTTATGGGCTTGACCTTGATTCTTATGGTCGAAATATTAGTGACCTTTACTATTTAAAATACCCTAATTAGGCTTACTATATGAGCCCACACAATAGCAATTACTCAAACATCCAGTAACGGCCGTTGACCCTACGAAAAGAGTTCCTAACTCTAACTCCAATGAGTCTCCATCTACTATCCAGTCAAGATCGTTTGATCTAGATTGTAAAAGTGCTAAATTCACAGAAATTGTACCGACAGTGTTAGGACCAATATCAGCTATATCTACGTCACAGGTACTTCCAGTAATCAAATCAAAAAAGTCCACTTCACCTAAGCTATCGCCGTTGAAGTCTGTTCTGTATTGACCCACAGCACTTGTGGTACAAGTTGATACAACCTCATACGTTATTTTATTACCCGCAAATATTATTGAGACATCTGCGACTGCATCGACATCATAACTCTCTAATTCAACATTCTTATCTTCAGAGTCAAAACAGGTAAGGCCTTCTAACTCCCATGTACCGATAAGGACATTTTCATCAATTTCATTTGTAACTTTTAAGCCACAGCTTGAAAGTAGAAATAGTAAAAGTAGTGCTCTTACCATAATTATTCAAAACTCACTTTTTCAAAGCCGCTAGACTTGATTGACAATATATCCATATTTTTAACCCAAAGTCCTTCATCAAGTGTCCAGCTTGATGTTAAGGCTTCAAGTTTTTTTAAATCTCTAACTCTTTTCTCTAGATCTTCTCGCGCACTAAATTTCTGCTCTTTTACAATATCTAAAACAATCTCCATTCCCTCATAAGACAATGTATCAAGTAGATGTGGAGCTCTACCATTGAGTGTTCGATACATTTTGATAAAATCCTTACTAATATTACTCAGATCTGTGCCTATAACATACATCTGCCCGAGATCTCTCCTGTTGGCCTTCAGCTTATTATTTATCCAAGAAGGTCCACCAACAAATTTCACATTTTTTGCATCATAATAACTAAAGGTCGGTAATATTTGTAATGCTTCACTTGGAAGTGAAGGTATAAACATCCAGTCGAAGTCAGTCACAGGAGGAAGTGTATTAATAATTCTCATATTTCTTTTATCAATATTTTTAATTTCTTTCCAAACCTGGAGTTCTTCCTCTCTTTCTCTTGGATACTTAAGACCTAAGATTTCTTCAACTGGTTTTCTGTAATCTTTAATCCCTCTCTGATAATGATAGACATTTTTTAGTTCAAGCTTATTCAGATTATTTAAATTCCAAAGCTCATTAACATAACTTTTACCGTCTATAGACCAAGGATATAAAACTCCAACTCTTCGACCTAATTTTTCTAGTACTTCCGGCTTTGTGAGAGAGTTTAATTGTGATTCGATTGAGCCTGGTAACTCTAGAAGTAGGTGATTCTTTTCAGATCGTGGTAAATACACAGGAGAAAGCGAGACATACATAACTCCATATTTTCTTGCTTCTAGATACTCTTCCTTAGCTAGAGCAGGAAATAACCCACCAATAATAACTGAAACATGATGCTTTATTACCAGCTCCTGAACCATTTTTTTCGCTAAATAAGTATTATTTTGGTTATCTTTTATATGAATATTTAAGAATGTCTCTGTGTTCTTTTGTTTGATAAGGGCCGTATTCACACCACTTATAACTTTCTCACCATACTTCGCTACTTTTCCACTGAGAGGAACAAGAACACCAATTGCTCCTGAATTAATTTTTGAGTAATTATCAACTCTAAACTGATAATCATCAACAAATATTTTAATCTCCTCTAAATAATCAAATCTTTTACGAAGCCAATCAACAACATCTTTTGATCCTTCTCTATCACCAATATAAAACCTATTCATAGCTTCTGCTCTTCCGAGGTACGCTATAACAATAGGATTCTCTTTCATATGTCTTTCTAGAAGGTAAACACGTTCACTTGCAGATAGTTTTTTAAAGTTATCCATAATGACTTCTTTATATTTAAAGTCCTCAAACTCACTAAATGAATTAGTATCTTTGCTTAAAAATAAAACCGATTTTATGACCTTCTTAAAATCATTTAGTTGATTTGCTACTGTAAAGTTAAGTTTATGGAAGTTTACTTTCTCTGCTTTATTTAGGTAGTTTGTATCTATCAGCTTTAATATGTTTGCTGTGGAGTTTACTTGATCACTTTTAAAGTATGAGCTTGCAAGATTTAAGCGAATTCGATTAGCAAGACCATAGTCCTTATCTACATTTTGCCTTGCCACCTGGAAACTTTCAATAGCTTGAGTCAAACTCTGGGAGGTATAATAGATAACTCCAACAAGGTTATACTTTTTAGCAACCTCTGCCCTTGATAATTTATTATCCTGAATTGCAGTAAGTTTCTGCAAAGCTCGTTTTTTATCGCCATCCTTGTAAATAACTTGAATACTTTCAAGTTGCTTTAAAAAATCCTCTGAGTAAAAATCGGCATCATTTATAGGTGTAATTCCTGAACACGATATAAAAAATAGAATGAGAGATACTGAATATATAACAACACGCTTCATAAATTCCTTCTTATGATAATATTAGCGGTCTATAGGACTGCTGTCATGATTTTATTGAAAAAATTCGCGAACTTTCTCGAAAAAACCTTGAGACATAGGATTTGTATTTGTTTGTTCAAAGTCAGCTAGTTGCTTAAAGATTTCTTTTTCTTGCTCAGAAAGCTTAGTTGGAGTCTCTACCACAACTCTAATGATTTGATCTCCTGAACCATAGCCACCAAGTCTTTGAATTCCCTTACCTTTTAGTCGCATTTTCTTACCCGACTGAACTCCTTGGGGAATATTCATAGAAACTTTTCCTGACAAAGTTGGAACCTCTACATCTGCCCCTAGTGCTGCCTGAGAAAATGTTATAGGCACATCACAATGAACATCAAAAGCATCTCTTTCGAAAAATTCATGATCAGAGATTACGACCTGTACATAAAGGTCACCATTCGGACCACCATGTGCTCCAATATCACCTTCTTGAGATAGTTTTAATCTTTGCCCGTGATCAATACCGCCAGGAATTGTAACAGAAAGATTTACTTTCTTTTTAATTCTTTCAGCTATTTCTCCAGTTCCCTGACAATACGGACATGGTTGAGCAATAGTAAAAAATCCTTGCTGTCGCCTTATTTCTCCGTGACCATTACAAGTCGTACAGGTTTGTGGTGTTGTTCCTTCTTTAACAATATTTCTAACAAGAGATATTTCTTTCTCGACACCAAAAGCTGCTTCCTCAAAAGAAACTTCAACCCCCATCTGTAGATCTTCACCTCTTCTGGCCCGGCTTCTTCCACCGCCGCCACCTCTACGTCGACTTCCTCCACCAAAAACATCACCAAAAAGATCTCCGAAAATATCTCCTAGATCTCCAAAATCACCTCCACCTTGGAATCCTCCTCCCATGCCACCAGCACCATTAAAAGCAGCATGTCCAAACTGGTCATACTTCTGCCTTTTTTCATCATTCATTAAGCAATCAGCTGCTTCTGATGCTTCCTTGAACTTTGCTTCTGCCTCTGGGTTATCTGGATTTCGATCGGGATGAAATTTCATTGCAATTTTTCGATAAGCTTTTTTCACTTCATCTTTCGTTGCAGATTTTTGGACACCTAATACTTCGTAATAATCTCTTTTAGTACTCATCTCAACTCTTTTTAATTATAAAAAAGGCTCCATATAAATGGAGCCTGTTGTGGGAGGTTTATTCTAAACTTCTTTGAAGTCAGCGTCTACTACATCGTCATCTTCTTTTTTTGCTTCTGCTCCAGCAGCTGCAGCTTCAGGACCTGGTCCCTCTCCAGCTTCAGCACCCGGTTGCTCAGCACCTGGCTGACCGTAGAGGTCTCCAGCAATAGCATGAGCAGCATTTTGCAGTCTTTCTGTTGCTGCTTTAATTTCATCTAGATTCTCTGAAGTCAGCTTTGTTTTAGCTTCTGTTAAAGCAGCGTCAACATCTGTTTTCTTTTCTGCTGCTATTTTGTCACCAGCGTCTGTGATAGCTTTTTCTGTAGAGAAAACTAATGAATCTAAATTATTTCTAGCATCCACAAGTTCTCTTCTTTTAGAGTCACTCTCTCTGTTTTCTTCAGCATCTTTTACCATCTTATCAATTTCTTCTTCAGATAAACCTGAACCAGATGTAATGACAATATCTTGTTTCTTTCCAGTCGCTTTATCAGTTGAAGAAACATTTATAATACCATTGGCATCAATATTAAATTCAACTTCAATTTGAGGAACTCCTCTTGGAGCTGGAGCAATACCTGTAAGGTCAAACTTCCCTAGAGTCTTATTGTCATTCGCAAATTCTCTTTCACCTTGAAGTACGTGAATTGAAACTGCAGGCTGATTATCCTGTGCTGTTGAGAATACTTGTGATCCCTTTGTTGGAATCGTTGTGTTTTTCTCAATGATTTTAGTCATAACTCCACCCATCGTTTCAATTCCAAGAGATAGAGGTGTTACGTCTAATAAAAGAACATCTTTAACGTCACCTTGAAGTACTCCACCCTGAACCGCGGCTCCAGCTGCAACAACCTCATCGGGGTTAACGCCTTTTGAAGGCTCTTTACCAAAAATTTGTTTAACTTTTTCTTGAATCGCTGGAATTCTTGTTGAACCACCAACTAAAATCACTTCATGAATTTCGTTGCTGTCCAGACCAGAATCCTTTAAACAAGTTGTACATGGTGCAGTTAATCCATCGATATACTTAGCAATTAATTCTTCAAATTTTGCTCTTGTGAGAGTTAGGATTAAATGTTTTGGACCTGAAGCATCTGCCGTAATAAATGGAAGATTAATTTCAGATTGCGTCGCAGATGATAATTCATGCTTTGCTTTCTCTGATGCTTCCTTAAGCCTTTGAAGTGCCATTGGGTCTGTTCTTAGATTAACAGAATTTGTTTTTAGGAACTCATCTGCCATCCAACTGATGATTTCTTCATCAAAGTTTTCACCACCTAAAAAGGTATCTCCGTTTGTAGCCTTTACATCAAAAACACCATCTTCAGTAATTTCTAAGATCGAGATATCAAATGTTCCACCACCAAGGTCAAACACTGCAATATTCATATCTTTTTTCTGATCCATACCATAAGCAAGTGCTGCTGCTGTAGGCTCATTTACAATTCTTTTAACTTCTAATCCAGCAATTCTTCCCGCATCTTTCG
Organism: uncultured Oligoflexia bacterium; assembly: GCA_913058265.1. Lineage (GTDB taxonomy): Bacteria > Bdellovibrionota > Bacteriovoracia > Bacteriovoracales > Bacteriovoracaceae. Next base: position 82,438 of record CAJXPQ010000011.1, on the reverse strand, counting down.
TTGCTTGTCTTTGAGCATCGTTAAAGTATGCTGGAACAGTAATAACTGCTTCTGTTACTGTTTCACCTAAATAATCTTCAGCTGATTTTTTCATTTTTTCTAAAATTCTTGCAGATATTTCCTGTGGAGACATTTCTTTACCATCAGTTTTAACCCAAGCATCACCATTTTTATTTGCAAAAATTTCAAATGGAGCTACTTTAGCAAATGCTTTTGCCTCGTCAGCGTTAGCCTTACGACCAATTAGTCTTTTAATTCCATATAATGTTTTACCTGGGTTTGTAACAGCTTGGTTTTTTGCAACCTTACCTACTAATACCTCCCCCTTATCGCTATATGCCACAACTGAAGGTGTTGTGTTTTGCCCTTCTGCATTTGGAATAATTTTATATTTTCCATTTTCAAAAACTGCAACACATGAATTTGTTGTTCCTAAGTCAATTCCAATAATTCTTCCCATTACTTACTCCTTAAATATATTAATCGTTTTTTACTATTATTACTTTCGCTGCTCTCAGCACTCTATCGTTTAACGTGTATCCGTTTTGAAAAACTTCTACAATTGTATTATTCTCTTTTCCCTCTTCCGCTCTCTGCGATAGAGCTTCATGGAAATTTGGATCAAATTCTTGGTCAAGCGCTTCAATCTTTTTGAGCCCGTGCTTGCTTAATGAGTCCAAAAACATTTTTGTAATCATTTCAATTCCGACAACAATGTTTTTAACTTTCTCATCTTCGTCTTTTTCAATAAATCCAAGTGTTCTCTCAAAGTTATCTAAAACATCAATTAAGTCTTTCATAACTTTTTCGTTTCCGAATTTATATAAGTTGTCTTTTTCTCTTTCGAAACGCTTTTCCATATTTTGCATTTGAGCTGCCAGGTAAAAGTACTTCTCTTTAAAGTCTTCTTCTTTTTTTTCAGTTACGGCTTCTTCTTGCTCAGTTGCTTTTACTTCAGCCTCTGCTTCTGTGCTTGCCTCAGACTCACCTTTAACATTGATTTCTTCTTGTTCTGTATTTTCCATTTATCAGATCTCCAATAATTTAACTCTGTTTATAAAATGGTATCGATCCCATTCATGTCAATGTTCTGACGTAAAAAAAAGTTTTTTATCTTCGATAGGATTAAATAAAATTACAAGTAGTTACAGTTAACAGTGCAGCGCGCATAACTGTTTTCGGCTAGAAATCAATTTTTTTAAATATATCATCGATCAAACTATCGCACATAAGAAATCCCAGGCTACTTAAGACAATACTTTCCCTGGAAGAGTTAACGTCCAAATAGTCCATTTTATCCCAATTATCATAGATCTTATCCAAGGCTTGGTGATCTTTTATTAGAAATAACTTATTTATATCAAAGCCAAATCTATGCCTTAAGCCCAAAAAAAGCTTTTCTATTGTAAGCGACTCTCCCTCTATTTTTTCAACTTGAAACCCTGCAGATATACTTTTCCATTGATACCTTAAAGCGTGGTTAGTCTCCACTAAAAGACCTGTAGCGTTTGGACCAACAGCGCCAACACTCGTGTAATCCCAATACTTAATATTGTGCTTTGAGAATTTTCCCTCCTTAGCGAAGTTTGAAATTTCATAATGGTCATAGCCTTTCGATCTAAGATATTTTGATACAAACAGATATTCATCACGAATTTGATCATCTAATGGAAGTTTTTCTCTATGAGGATAATTCTTTCTTGTTTTGAGAATATAAACGCTGAAGTGACTTGGAGAATAAGCCAATAGCGCTTCCAACTCTTCTTGGATCACTCTATCAGAGGAGTTAGGCAGGCCAAGCATTAGATCAACAGAGTAGTTAATATTATTTTCATCAAAATATTTTAAGCACTTATCAACGTCTTTTAAACAGTGCTGACGATCCATAATTTCAAGTAATTTATTGCTATAAGACTGAACACCTATTGAAAAACGATTTGCTCCTATCTTTATCCAGCTCTTTACCGTCTCTTCAGAAAAAACATCTGGATCAACCTCAATTGTAAATTCACAACTCTTAGAGAGCTCGATCCCCTCAGACTTTAAAAAGGAGCTAAAAAAATCAGCCCCATCCTTTCCCCAAAGAGAAGGCGTTCCTCCACCAATATAGATAGTATCAATTTTTCCAAGTTTAAACTTATGATCTTCAAGAAAAATTTTATGTTGCTCCCACTGCTCTAGAAGTAAGGTCTCAAATTCTCTTACTTGAGAGTAAGTCTCAAGCTTGTGCTTATAGAAGTCGCAATAATTGCAAAGGTGTCTGCAAAAAGGAAAGTGAAAGTATAAAGAGTGGATATTATTCATTAAATCGTTTGCATTATTCTAAGAGTCATTTAAAATTACCTATGCATTATAAAAATCAATTACTTATCATTAGTACATTAACCATCGCTGAAATGAAAGCACGTTACAGGAATACAATCGCTGGTATTTTTTGGGTTATGATTAGTCCCCTTTCTGTCTTTGCTGTTCACGGCTTAATATTCAAGCATGTTCTAAAGATTAATGTGACCAGTTACTATATTTTTCTTTTAAGTGGGTTGCTTCCTTGGATTTTTATAAGCTCTACAATTACAACAACTGTTAGCAGCTTCATTACAATGAGAGACTCACTTCTTTCTTTTCAGATACATCCCATATCTATCATTATATCTAAAACCATAGATAGCTTTATAAACTTCTTTCTTCCGTTTTTATTCTTACTTGTTCTGTTATGGGAAGACGTTCAAATACATCCTATAGGTTTGGCAATGATACCAATAGCCTTTTTCATCTTAATTTTAGGAACAACGGCAATCTGCATTGGACTAGCAACCTTGCAGGTTTTTTTTAGAGACACTCAATATATTTCAAACTTTATAATCAGTGTTATGCTTTTCTTAACACCCATATTCTATCCTCGTCATATGATTCCAAGTGAATACCAGGTCATGGTTGACTTTAATCCGTTCTTTGCGCTGATTAGAATGTTCAAAGTTACACTCTGGCAATTTACCTATTATGATTTGTATCAGGCATTGATACACGGACTTATAGCCTGTGTTATATTTATAATTCTATCAACTATCATTTGGAAAAAGACGAGAAATGAACTCTACATCAATATCTAAAAAAATTTTAGAAGTTAAAGATCTTACGATTAGTTTTAACTTTTCTCGCTATCAAAGTAAAAGCCTTAAGGACTTGTCTCTCGACTTCATAAAGTCTCCTGTTCGCTTCTTTTTCAATAGACCAAAAAAAGTTGAAATACTGAAGAAGATAAGCTTTGATCTCAGAAATGGTGAGCGACTTGGTTTTCTCGGTATAAATGGAGTTGGTAAGACGACTCTCTGTCGCACAATTTCAGGGATGTACGGAGATAAGGATGGCATCATTGTTAATGGCACGACTAGAGCAATTTTTGATACAGAGAGTGTGATACAGCCAGAGCTTTCTGGTAAAGAAAATGCATGGATTATAACCAATATTATCTATTCTCACCTCAGTAAAGTTGAAAGAGCTGAAATTGTTGAAGAGTCATTAGAGTTTTCTGAACTCCACCAATACATCAACTCTCCTTTCAAGATTTACAGTAAAGGTATGAAGGTACGGCTATTCTTAAGTATCGTTTCGGCCAAACCCTGTGACCTACTTATACTCGACGAAGTCTTTAACGGCGGCGACGAATTCTTTAATGAGAAAGTATCCTCAAGAATCAAGAAAGTTATTGAGGGTTCTGGCGCAGTACTCTTCATTAGTCACGACAAAGAAACTGTAAGAAGTATATGTAATAGAGTTATTGTATTAGGTGAACATCGAATTCTATTTGATGGTGATGTTAATGAAGGTATTGACTTCTATGTTGATAAGTTTTCTGAGTAATGGAATATAGTCTCCTTCAATTTAAAAAATTTAAAATTAATCGTGGAACTCATAAGGTACATATCGTTAGCGGATCAATGGAGCCCTGGATCGGTACAAATGAGGTTATAACTGTTCAAATTGCAAGTATTGACGAAGTTTCACCCTATGATATTGTTGTATTCTGGGAAAATGATATCTTTGTCTGTCATATCCTAGTCTCAAAGAAGGAAAATTCCTTTCAAACTAAAGCCTTAGCAACCAACAAGTTTGATGATCCCATTGATAATAAATATCTTCTTGGCAAGGTGATTTCTCCAAAATTTAGTTGGTGGCAAAAAGTTATGCTTAGATTTCTAACTTAGTATAGTTTTTGAAAACTCTCTCTGACTTCAGAATAATTAAATAGCTCATAAATACTCGAAGTCTTTCTTTTCATTCTATGATTTACATATAATTCATTAAACTTAGACTTAGATGAATCAAATTCTCTTATTATCACTTTGTGATTTAATGATAAATTATAACTGAGAGCTTTTTCATTGTCGCTATAATGATTCATATTAAGCGGATAAGCATTGGCACTTATAAGGTAGTAATCCATAAAATCATCATTAATAAGAACCTTATCTTTATTAAAGTTAATATATGTAAAGTTCTCCAACTTATTCTTCACAAAAAACTTATCAACGTCATGGTGAATTTCGGTCTCAAAACCAAAATATTTATAAATGTTTTTGTATAAATCCAGGGAAAATTTTGATGTGGACCTTACTTTCTCAGAAGATAACAATGAATCTCTTTGCGGAAATATAAAGTCTATTTTTTTATATTTTTCTGCATCCACCTTTAGCTCTTTAACTCTCTCTTCGATGTCACTCTTTAAGTACATTTCTTCTGTAGAGTATCCATAAATAACTAAGTGATCTTTATTTTTTTCCACAAATTTTTCATTAAGCTCTAATGTATATAGGGCCACCTGGTCTTTCCAGCTAGTAGGTATTAGCGCTTCATACTTTTGTGGTAATAACAGTATTGATTGATAATCTTTAATTGGCTTTGGATGAACAAGAAAGAAGTCTAATATTCCAAGAAATCCATCCCGAATCATAGTAATTGGATAGCGTCCCATATCAAACAAATCTTTATATTCATAAAAAAATGCTGGATTTCCTTCAAAAAAATACTTTGATGTTATTGGGGAATAGTTCCAATATATTTGAGTAAAGAGTTCATCGCGGTTATTAGTATTCCACTTCTTGTAGAGAATTTCTTCATTTGTATTGGTATCAATAATATTCTTTATCTTATTCAGAGTAGACATCGTATACCTCAAAATATCGTTTATTGTATTTTTTAGAGTCTTGCTGTTTAAATATTAAATTACCTCTAAGAAATTGCTCATTTGTTAATGAAACCATTGCCTCGCTCGATTCAGAGAAGAATTCAACCTTGGCTTCAGAGATGCTTCTTAAGTTATCCGCACAAGATGCTACAGAGAAATGTTCTGTATACACCTTGGACATTTCACTACGATCTATATTTAAATCTTTTGTTTTACTCAAAAGATTCAAAAAGCAATCACTATCAATTTTTGGCAAATATTCTGAAAGCTCTACGGGAACGAGCTGACAGAACTGTTCATGGCCCTCTAATTGGAATGATCTATAGCCTGCCCAATTGGTAATGGTTGCTGGTAATCCACAGCATAGTGCTTCCGCAACTGACATACCATAATCTTCATCATGATATGTGCTCAAGCTTAAATAATGATCAGCAGCATTGTAATAGTTTACGAGTTCCTTATTATTTATAACTCCAGTACAAATTATATTATCAGCAAATTCACCTAACTCAATAATCGCCTTATCGATGGATCGAAAATACTCTCCACAGATTAAGTTATGGTCTAGGTAAGGAACACCTAATTCATCCGTCTTTCCAACTATCAGAAGCTTTGAATTACTCTCAATTCTCTTCGTCCTTAGAGCTTCACCAAAGAGTTCGATAAGTTCAGTAATTCTTTTTTGAAGGGATAGTCTTCCCGTATAGATAAATACTTTTTCTTTGCTAAGACCCAACTCTTCTCTCTTACTTTTCCTTGCCTTATCAGAATGATAAAAACTATCTAATTGAACAGGAAAAGGAGAAACAAATTGAATCTCGTCTTGCTTAAAAAATTTTCTAATAAAGTTTCGTTGCTTCTGTGACGCACATATAAATTTAGCTGATCTACCCTTCAACTTCTCAAATACAGTTCTCCACTCCACCAGATATAATGGAAAGTCCCCAAATACATGAATGATAAACTCTCGTTCTGTTGAGATATTTTTTTCGGCCGCAGCCAACTTAATTAAGAAATTAACCGGTGTAGGCTTATGGTCTATAAATATGACCTTAGAAATATCTGACTTTGCAAGCACCTCAATATCTGAAGATGCCACATGTCGATTATGAGAATAGTTGATATGAGTTATATTCTCTTTACCAAAAACTCTCTCATAGGAAGCTAATAGGTTCTTGACTATTATGGTACAGCTAAACCAAGATGACTCCTCAAATGAATAAACTAATGCTACTTTCATAAATCACTTCTATAAATTGATAAGATTCTAATGTTCTAGTATTCTATCTATCTATCAATCTAAAAACAACAGGATATTAATGAAAACTGAGCAATTAACATTATCAAATGGCCTTAATACGCTCTTGATTACATCACCTTTCTCTACAGTAACAACTGCACAAATTTGGTTTAAAGCCGGAAGTTCGCTAGAGAAAAAAGAAAATCAAGGTATTGCCCATTTTCTTGAGCATATGTTCTTTAAAGGAAGTAAAAAATATCCTGGAGCCAAAATAGCTAAGACGGTTGAGTCTTACGGTGGTGAGATAAATGCATTCACCTCTTTTGACTACACATGCTACTACATTAATGGTCCTGCTGAAAATACTAAAACAACAGTTGATGTATTAATGGATATGGTCTCGAATCCCCTGTTCCTTGAAAAAGATTTAATACCAGAAAGGGAAGTTGTTTTTGAGGAATACCGCAGATCAATTGATAACTCTTCTCAATATAACTTCTTTAAAATTCAAAATAATTCCTTTACGAGTGGATACAAACATCCAATTCTAGGAACAGAAAAAAATATTAAGAATTTCACTGTAAAACAACTCCATGAGTTTCGTAACAAATACTATAATCAAGAAAATGCCATGCTAGTTGTTGCTGGCGGGATTAAAGATCGAGATAAACTCATTAAGCAAATCGAGAGTTTTGACCTTCCAAGTGGTGACAGGGCCAAGTTCCCTACCTTTAAGCTAAAAAACAAAGACTCTCATCAAGTTCACAGTAAAGAAGTTAACCAAACAACTATATCAATTACTATTGAAGCACCTAATTATTCATCTGAAGAAGGAGCAATTGAAGACCTAGCACTAAACTGCCTTGGCTTTGGAGATAACTCTCCCCTTCACAAAGGACTTGTTCATGATACATCTCTAGCAAGTGCCATAGGCTGCTCCTCAATGTTTTTTAATAATGGGGGCTGTCACTTTATAAGAATGTCTGCTCCAGCTGAAAACCTAGAATTGGTATTAAAGGAATTCACCAAAACTCTTCAGAAAGTATTTATAGAATCCTTCACTCAAAATGATATTGATCGTATTAGAAATCAGTATGTGGCTTCTAAAATTTACGAAAAAGAATCAATTGAATCATATGCATTCTCCTTAGGGCACGGCTTTGCACAAACAGGAGATATTCACTGTGAGAATGAATTTATTGCCAAGATGAAAAAAGTTAAAAAAGAACAAATTCTACACTCACTGTCAAAAATTCTTAACAGGAATTTGCACATTTCAGTGCAAACGCCTAAAGATGTAAAAGTTGATAATACCATTCTCGACTCATTTATCGCTGATATTAAAAATGCTACTAAAAGTAGTACCAAAGCGAGCTCTCAGCTTAAATATATCTCTTCCACTTTTGATCCCGAAGTAAAAGTATTTGAATTAAAGAAAGGAATTAAACTAATTTATAGACATAATCCTTTAGCACCAACGTTTGTCTCTCACGCTTATATTAAAGGTGGACTTACAGATGAGACTGCTGAAAACAATGGTGTTTTTAACCTTATTGGAAAAAATTTAACTTACGGACATAAAGGCTGTAAATACGAAGATCTTAAAAATGAGCTCGATTTAAAGTCATCTTATCTCAGCGGTTTCTCTGGAAGGAATGCTTATGGCCTCACCTTTCAAGGTCTGTCTGAGTTTACAGATTCCCTATTAAATCACTTTGGAAAAATACTTACTGAGCCCACAATGCCAAGTACATACTTTAAGCTAGAAAAAGAACTCATTAAAAGAACTCTTCACATCCAAAAAGAAGAGCCTGTTAAAAAATGTTTCAGAGAGTTTAGTAATAGAGTTTTTAATCAACACCCTTACCATATGGACATCGTTGGTTCTGAATCAAGTATAAAAAAATTGAACCGAAAACTAGTCCTTGATATGCACCAAAAATATCTTAGTTCAAATGAAATTGTTCTCACTTACTGTGGTGACGGTGATGAGCATTATATTCTGGATATTTACAAAAATATTGTTAAAGACTTAAAGCCTCGTAGTGTAAAAAAATTAAAAGTAAAAAAAATAAAAGCGATAACAAACTGTCACGAATCCTTTGAGTTTGATAGAGAGCAGACTCATATCATGATAGGTAAACCGTCATACAAGGCGGGATCTAAAGAGGACTTCTACTTAAAAATGTTAACAACATATCTCTCCGGTCAATCATCAGAATTGTTCGTGGAAGTAAGAGATCGTAAAGGGCTTTGTTATTCTGTTCAGCCAATACAAAATACTTCTCTTGAGGGTGGATACTGGGGAATCTATATTGGAACCGGACATGATAAGAAGGACGCCGCTTTAAAGTCGATAAAGGATATCATTCAAAAGTATCAAAAAAGAGGATTCTCTCAAAAAGAATTTATGACAATCAAGAAAATGATTAAAGGTCAGAATCAATTAAGCTTACAAACAAATGACGACTATGCTCATTTTTACTCTGTACCAGTTCTACACAGTTTGGGCGTAGATTATCAACACTCCTCGATGGAAGATATTGATAAATTCAAAAGAGATGATGTAAATAATTTTTTGAGTAAATTCTTAAAAGATGACTGGATTACAATTGATGTAGGGCGAGCTAATTAGCTCGCTTTAAATTTCGATGGTGAGATTATAGGTGAACATTCATTTTGCTCGATTAAGTAATCTTCGAAAGAATTAAATTTATTTTTTTCATTCATTATCATTAAAAGCTTAATCAAATATTCAAATGAAGTCGATAACTGTAAATAAAAATTTGGAATATCATAAAACGAACAATTTAAGCGCCCCATTTTTTCGTATGATGATCTCCCCAAATCTATATAGTAGCTTTCGTTTACAGCTTTACTCTTAACCCTATCGGAAAAGAGTCCAAGTTGTACCAAAACGCTATCACCAATATCTTTGTAAGTTCTTTTTCTATCAATTGGGGACATCGTGTGAGCCTCCAGGTAAGATATACCTAAAACCTTCTCATTTACTTTACCTTCATTGATTTGATAAAAATTTTCAGACAGTGCATATTGGTCAAGCACTTGACTTGAATATAGAATTAATTCCTCTGGCACAGGACAAACTGAACGGTGGTTAACTTCAGTCAATGTCTTAAAGAAAAACTGAGTTAGGGATGCTGATTGAATAATTTGTTTATTCTCTTTCATCTCATATATTTTATCATGAATTTAGTCGTTGATTATAGTCGGAAAAATATTATATATTCTATAACTATCTAGAATTATGTTTACTCTTCAATTTCAATCATTAAATGGCCAGAATCGACAACTTGCCCCTCAATAACGTGTACCGCTTTAACAATACCACTTATACCTGCCTTGATTTCATTTTCCATCTTCATGGCCTCTAAAATCAGAAGAGTACTACCTTCGTTAACCATGGCACCTTCAGTAGTCATTACTTTTACAATCTTTCCTGGCATTTCAGTAACTAGGTTTCCTGCTTTTGCGCTACCAAGTCCAGAGGGTTTAAAGCCCTTATAGATATTAACGCTTTCATTAACATTTACCAGACCGTTCTTAGACTTCAGCCGTGGTAGCTTAGACCAGGACACTTCATCTTCAGAAATATATGTTTTTTCAGCTAATGACCTCACATAGTAGGTTTTATCAACAGCATGTTCCTTTGAAGAAACTTTAAACATTTTTAAGCCTGACATTTCTTTCTGGATAAATGAAAGATCAAATGAGACCTCTCGGCCATCGGAATTTATAATATAATATTTCATACTATTGTCTCATACTCTCTATCTCAATCGCCAGAGCCTTCTTAAAAAGTGCGACATCTGAAACTAGTGCTTCAACCTGATCTTGTGGTTTAACTTCTGATATATAGTTCGTTGTGTAGTCTCCGGCCACAAAATTCTCTTGGTCTATAATAATTTCATGGAGTTTAAGGTTAGTTTTAACCCCATCAATATGCATCCGACTCAATGCATCCTTAGTTTTTCTTATGGCCACTTTTCTATTTAAACCCCTAACAATTAGCTTCCCAATCATCGGGTCAAAGTCTGGTTTTACTTCAAAGCCTTTGTAAATACAGTGATCAAAGCGCACACCCTGAGGAAAACTATAATCAAATGCAACGACCTTACCAGGAGCTGGCAACATCGTGACAGGGTCCTCAGCACAAATTCGGCACTCAATGGCATGGCCTAAGATTTTAATTTCTGCCTGAGACTTTATATCTAGTTCCTCTCCAAGCGCCGACTTAATCATATTCGCAACTAGATCTACGCCTGTAATTTCTTCTGTTATAGGATGCTCAACCTGAATTCTTGTGTTCATTTCCAAAAAGTAGAATGACTTATCTTCCGCCATTATAAACTCAACTGTTCCAGCTGAATCATAGTTAACGGCCTTTGCTAGTAAAACTGCTGTTTCTGAAATTTTTAAACGAAGGCTTTCATCATCTCCAATAAATGGGGAAGGTGCTTCCTCGATAATTTTTTGATGTCTTCTTTGAACAGAACACTCTCTTTCAAAGCAATGAAAAATATTCCCTTTCTTATCTGCTAAAATTTGCACTTCAATATGATGTGGATTTAAAATATACTTCTCGACGAGCACACCAGGGTTTCCAAAGCTTGACTCAGCTTCACGTCTAACCGCTGCAAAGTTCTTTTCAAGCTCATCCTCTGAAAGACAAACCCTCATCCCTTTACCACCACCACCGGCAACTGCTTTCAGTAAAACTGGGTATCCGATTTCCTTAGAGATTTCTGCAGCTTCTTTAGCACTTTCAATCTCACCAGTTGAGCCTGGAATTACAGGAACTCCGGAATCTTTGGCCATCTGCTTAGAGATCGCCTTATCTCCCATTTTTTCTATAGCAAAAGAGTGAGGTCCAATAAAGATAACAGCCATTTCTTCGAGCTTTTTAGCAAAGATAGTATTTTCCGATAGAAATCCATAGCCTGGGTGAACAGCTTCAATCTTATGCTCACTAACCAGTTTAAGTATTTGGTCCATATTTAAATATGTTTCGGTATTATTGTTTCCTTTAAGGTGTAGCCAAATATCACAGTACTCTAAATGAGGTGGCTCAAGCTCATTGTCAGTCCAAAAACCAACAGCAGTGTGTCCAAGCTCCCTAACCGCCTTAGCAATTCTGATAGCAATTTCACCTCTATTACATATTAGTATTCTCTTACTCATTATAACCTTCAATATATTCTAAAGCGGAATATTTCCATGTTTTCTATTAGGTCTTAGAACCGATTTATTTTGTAAAAATTCAAGATAATTATATACCCTACTTCTTGTATCTTCTGGATTAATGACTTCATCAATATAACCCATACCTGCAGCTTTATATGGATTAGCAAACTCTGTTTCATAGTTTGCTACAAGCTCAGCTTTTTTCTTATCATATTCCGAACCATCAAGTCCTTTCAGCTCATTTCTAAAAATAATATTAACAGCACCTTCAGCTCCCATAACAGCAATCTCTCCTGTCGGATAGGCAAGATTAATGTCTGCTCCAATATGCTTAGATGCCATAACATCATAAGCTCCACCATATGCTTTTCTAGTAATCAAAGTGATCATTGGAACCGTAGCTTCAGAGTATGCATATAAGAGTTTTGCTCCATGACGAATTATTCCGCCATACTCCTGAGTTGTCCCCGGCAAGAACCCCGGAACATCAACGAGAGTTAACAAAGGAATATCAAAGGCATCACAAAAGCGAATAAATCGTGCAGCTTTTGACGAAGCATCAATATCTAAACAGCCGGCCAAGATCTGAGGCTGATTAGCAATAATACCAATCTTATGTCCACCGACCTGAGAAAAACCTACCAGAATATTCTTAGCAAAGCCTTGTTGAACTTCTAAGAAGTGTTGGTCATCTACAATCTCCATTATGACTTCTTTCATATCATATGGTTTCTTAGAGTTGGTAGGAATGAAGTCTTTTAGTGATGTATTTATCCTTTTTGTTGAATCATTCGTTGGTGTTTTACTATGTTTTTGGAAATTAGCACTTGGAAGAAAACTCAACAACTCTCTTACTCTTTCAAGACAATCATCCTCATCTTCACACAAGAAGTGTGCAACACCCGATTTTTCATTATGTGTGTGCGCTCCACCTAGCTCATCCTTCGTTACTTCTTCATGAGTTACTGTCTTCACAACTTCAGGGCCAGTTACAAACATATACGATGACTGATCAACCATAAAAATAAAGTCCGTCATTGCCGGAGAATAAACTGCTCCACCAGCACAAGGACCCATTACAAGTGAAATTTGTGGAATGACTCCTGATGCCTGAACATTTCGATGAAAAATATCAGCATAACCCGCTAATGATTCTACACCTTCTTGAATCCTTGCTCCACCAGAGTCATTAATACCAATAACCGGAATCTTATTCTCAATAGCAAAGTCCATAATTTTACAAATCTTTTGAGCATAGGCTTTTCCTAATGCTCCCCCCCAACATGTAAAGTCTTGTGAGAATAGTGCTACCTTTTGGCCATTTATTTTTGCTACGCCTGTAACAACTCCATCACCAAGGTATTTTGTTTTCTCCATTCCAAATGAAGAACAGTTATGTTTTACAAATTTATCAAATTCAAGAAAGGAATCTGCATCGACTAAACGAGATATTCTCTCTCTCGCTGTATACTTACCTTGGTCATGCTGACGCTTAACTCTTGCCTCACCACCACCGAGCTCAGATTGCTTGTTCAATTCTGCTAAGTAATTTCTCTTTTCCTCATTGGAAAATGCCATTGCTGCCTCCATAAAATTTATTCTAATCTTATACAACTAGTGGAGTAACTTATCAATGTATTGAAGATGAATGACGAGGCGCGCGAGACTACTTTTTAAGAAATGTTTCTCGAGTCTCTTTACTGATTGCTTTGGCCTTACTTGGATCTATTTTCGACTTAACACTTGTAAGTAAGTTCTTTAACTCAATAGTGTAGTTATTACTTTTAATCTTCTCGCTCTTGGATACTAGCTTCACTAATCCAATAGGCTTAACTCTATCTGCAATCCAGTAGTGTACAGTTTGGTCCTTAACTGTTTTCTTGTAATGCTTAGCAACTATTGTACCTGCAGGTGTCTCAACTTTTTCATCACCTACATAGTCCTGACTTATTTGGGCCTCAGAATTGAATAAGAAATTTTCTACCTGAACCCCTTTATTCAACTTAAACATTTCTTCTGTCATGATTTCTGTATCTCGATTAGGTGCTAATTTAATATATCCTGCTTTTATAGAAATTGGATTCCTATCTTTAAGCTCGAATTCAAATTGTTGCCACATATTGCTCGCTAAAAGGCCACCACTTCCGAAATGAAATTCAATATTCATATTATGTGTTGCTACACTTGAGACATAGATATTTAACTCAACTGATTGGCCATTAGTGTTCATTTTGAAAGATGAGCCATCACCCTTCTTAAAAACAAAACCAAATGTTGATGTTGTGAAAAAAAGTAAGAGAAGAGTACTAAGTATCTTCATTCATAATTTCATCGAGGATTTTTTGCTGTTCTTTCTGTGACTGCTTATAGCCTTCAAGAGTTTTTTCAATTTCTTTTCTCTGCTCTTCAGTTAAGGTTGGTTGTGAAACATCACCTGAAACAGCTCTAGCCTGAGAATCCATTGTTTGATCATTCATATCTTGAACCTTTAAAGCTCCAGATGTATCACTCGTTTGTGAATTTTTCATTGATCTCGAAAGAGACTCTATCTTAGCTTCCAATGCAGCAACTTTAGCTTCCAAAGCATCTAGTCTTGTTAGCTTCTTCGACTTTGCAATTACTGCACTTGACATTAACAGTGATATCATTACAAATATGATTAGTTTCATTTTACTCACCAGCAGCTTTCTTTCTTTTATCTAGTCCGTACTTTTCTACTTTCATGATTAAACTCGCACGACTCACTCCGAGTTCTTTTGAAAGTCTAGACTTATTATAATTACATCTCTTCAGTCCTTCTTTAATCATAAAAGCCTCTAATTCTTCTAATGCGGCCCTTAGAGTTCCTCTGGTATTAATCCCTTTCAGGTTACCAGTTGGTGCTGGACTATCTGTGGTATCTGTTACATTTGAGCTTAAAGAATCAACAGAGATCATTTTATCATCTCCAGAAAGTACAACAAGTCTTTCAACCTCATTCTGTAGCTCTCTAACATTACCTGGCCAAGTATGATCAATTAATTTTTCAAGAGTTTTCTTTCCCCACTGCTTTAATGGGTAACCCATTTCAGCACATTTCTTCTCTAAGAATGTATCCATAAGCAGAGGAATATCTTCCCTTCTTTCGCGTAATGGTGGAATTGTTACATTGATGACGTTTACTCTATAATAAAGATCTTCTCTAAACTCACCCTTAGCGATCATCTCTTTCAGTGGCTTATTAGTCGCTGCCAGAACTCTTACATTTACCTTTCTCGGGCTTGTCGCTCCGACTGGTAAAAATGTACTTTCTTGTAATACTCTCAGTAGTTTTACTTGCATACTTAATGTCATATCACCTATTTCATCTAGAAATAGTGTCCCACCGTTTGCGACCTCAAATACACCTTTCTTATCTTTAATGGCACCTGTAAAGGCTCCTTTAACGTGTCCAAATAGCTCTGAATCGAGGAGATTATCATTGAATGCAGAACAGTTTACTGCCATAAAAACGGCATCTTTTCTGGATGAATTAAAGTGTATTGCTTTCGCAACCATCTCCTTACCAGTACCGTTTTCACCTTGAATCATTATTGTCGCTTCAGAGTTAGATACTTTTGTTAGTAGATGATAGATCTCTTGCATCTTCTTCGATTTACCAATTATATTGTGGTAACGATATTTATTACCAAGCTCGGCATTTAAATCCAAGATTCTTGCTTCTCTCTTATTTACTTCTTCATAAACTGTAGAAACCTCTTGTGCCACAAGCCCAATAAGCTCCTTCAAATAGTCATATTCGTGTTGTTGTAATTTTTTAAGATTATCACATGCTGAGCTTGCATCATCCTCAGAAGATCCACATTCAACAAGCTTATTTTTTATCTCACCAACTTCTGCAGTTGTAACTTGATCCGTAACATAAGCATAAGCAAATACTGCCCCGAGAAACTCGCCTTCAGCTTCAATTTTTGCTGAAATCATTCTTACATGCGGAAAAAATGATTCAAAATAAAATGATTGGTCTTCAGAAGCGCTTAACTGTTCAAGTCCCTTCTCAATATCTTGATTTAAAAACTCTTGTCCATGCTTAAGATGCGACTGCACTTTGAAAAAGTGATTAACAAACTGATAGTCTTTATCAAAAATATTTGAGTGAATATTACCGTGTTTGTCTGTGTAAAAAATATCTACACCAAACCACTTTCCAATAATCTCTTCTAACCTTTTGTTCGCATGAAGGTCTTTAATAGTTTTCCAATCAATCATTTGATACTCCTAAGTTTCAAATTACTCAATAATTATCGGAAGAATGCTCAGAATCTTGACAGTTAGGCATCAATTTGATGATTTTTTTTACACTCGAAGTAAAAACTTAAGTGTTTACAGCTACTTAAGATCGTTAATAAGATACTCTTGAGTCCATGGCCGCTGACCCTCGTATCGCTTGATTAAGTCACCGCTAGGTGCGAATAGATACGACTCAGGCATTTTGTATGTCCCAAATCGCTGATATTGATCGTCGTCGTCGACCAATAAAAAGACATTTTTATTTTTTAGTGAGAATTTGTTTAAAAATTTTGCAATTTTCTTCTTATCATCATTAACCGCAATAAGAAAAAATAAGGTGCTGTCACTGCCAGAAAAGTGATTAATCATCTCCGCCAACTCAGGGAACTCAACTTCACATGGTCCACACCAAGTTGCCCAGAAGTGCACAAAAATCTTCGAGTCCTTGTTAAGATAGTCGTTAAAGTCAAAAGCCTCACCGGACTTATAATCAGCCAGTACAAGGCTTTCAGGAATTTTTCGTATAGTTACAGTGTTTGCGGAGTTAGAAGCCTGTGAAAGCTTCTTATCGAGTCTAGAAGCCTCAAAAACAGCATAGGCGAGAGCCCCTGTAATGATTAATAGTAAAAGTATTAGCCTATTGCCCATAATAAAAAAGCCTTCTAGTTAATAGAAGGCTTCCAATGATATATTAAATTATTTTCTACTCAACAAATGAAATGTAACCCATTCTACTTGAATCACCTAAGCGTCTATCAGCAAGCTTAACGATTCTAGTATATCCACCATTTCTTTCTTTGAACTTTGGTCCAATTTCAGCAAATAGCTTAGATACAGCATCTTTATTGTTTAGCTTTTTATAAGCCAACCTTCTATTTGCTACAGTATCTATTTTTGCAAGAGTTACTAGCTTCTCAACAACACCCCTAATAGCCTTAGCTCTAGTTTGAGTTGTCTTAATCTTACCATGGTCAATGACTTCTATTGCTAGATTTCTAATCATTGATTTTCTGTGAGATGGGTCTACCCCTAATTTGTACTTATGTTTAGCGTGTCTCATCGCTATCTCCTACTTATTATTCGTTTTCGTTAACTTGTTTCATAATACTGTCAACTTTCATACCAAGGCCTAATCCCATTTGAGAAAGAATTTCTTTAATTTCATTTAAAGATTTTCTACCAAAGTTCTTAGTTCTTAGCATTTCACCCTCAGTCTTAGAAACTAATTCGTAAATATATTTAATGTTAGCATTTTGTAAACAGTTTGCTGATCTTACAGATAGCTCAAGCTCAGATACTGGCTTTAATAAAGCATCATTAGCTGGTGAGCTAGATTTTGGAGCAGCTGCAGTTGTCGTAACAACTTCTACTGGAGCATCTTCATCTTCAAAGTTTAAGAAAACAACTAATTGATCTCTTAAGATTTTTGCTGAAAAAGCAACAGCTTCAACAGGATCAATACCTGCGTTAGTCCATACTTCTAAAGTTAGCTTGTCATAATCTGTACGCTTACCAACTCTTGCGTTAGTTACAGTATAGTTAACTCTGTAAACAGGAGAAAAAAGAGTATCGATATAAACCCAACCAATAGGTAGATCAAACTTCTCTTTATTATCTAAAGCTGAAACATAACCTTTACCTCTTCCAATCTTCAATTCCATTCGAATTGATCCACCAGAAGAAATATTACAAATAGTATGCTCAGGGTTTAAAACTTCAACATTTGCATTTTCTGCAATATCTGAAGCCATAACGACACCTTCACTATTTTTTTCTAAAACAAGATTTACATCTTCTTTATCTAAAATTTTAAACCTAACCTCTTTAAGGTTAAGGATAATCTCAGAAACTTCTTCTTTTACATTGTTTAGTGTTCCAAACTCATGATCTACACCATCAATCTTAACAGCAACAATCCCTGCCCCTTGAAGCGAAGACAAAAGAACTCTTCTTAATGAGTTTCCTAAAGTTAACCCATAACCTCTTTCCAAAGGTTTTGCTACAAATTTACCGTAGTTTGCTTTTAAGGCATCTTTATCCACCTCTAAAGCGTTAGGGCGGATCATATCAATCCAGTTTTTAGCAGCGAATGTATTGTTTACAGACATATCTTATATCTCCTTAAATTTAAATTATACTCTTCTTCTCTTAGGTGCTCTACATCCATTATGTGGCATAGGAGACTTATCAGCAACAGACGTGATCTTAATACCAACAGAAAGTAATGCTCTAATTGCATTCTCTCTACCAGCGCCAGGTCCCTTAACTTTTACGTCTACAGAAGAAACTCCGTGCTCTTGTGCTTTTTTAGCAGCTTCTACAGAAGCAACTTGAGCAGCAAAAGGAGTTGATTTCTTTGATCCTCTAAAACCTAAACCACCAGCAGATGCCCATGAGATAGCGTTCCCTTGAGGGTCTGCAAAGGTAACAATCGTATTATTAAACGATGCCTGAATGTGACATACGGCATGTGTAATATTCTTTTTAACTTTTTTCTTTGTTGTTTGTTTAGCCATAATTTTTCTCGTCTTATTATTTATTTCATTGATTTAATAGATTTCTTACCAGCAATAGCAACTGCTTTACCTTTTCTAGTACGTGCATTTGTATGAGTTCTCTGTCCTCTACACGGTAAGCTTCTTCTATGTCTTATTCCACGGTAACAACCAAGATCTTTTAGTCTTTTAATATTTAGACCAACTTCTCTTCGAAGATCACCTTCTACATTATACTCATCTAAACAAGCTCTAATCGTATTCGACTCTTCCTCAGTAACATCTGTTGAGTTTTTATTTAAATCGATACCTGCTTTATTTAAAACATCAATTGCTATCTTCGGACCTACACCGTACAAAGATCTCATTGCAATTCTCATTGCCTTATTTCTTGGTAAATCTACACCTAATATTCTTGCCATCTATGACTCCTACTAACCCTGTCTCTGCTTATGTCTTGGATTCTTCTTACAAATAACTCTCAAAACACCTTTTCTTTTTATAACTCGGCAGTCCTTACAGATCTGCTTTACACTTGATCTAACCTTCATATTTACCCCTTACTTCTATAAATAATCCGTCCCTTAGAGAGATCATATTTACTTATCTCTATTAAGACTTTGTCTCCAGGAAGAATTTTAATAAAGTTCATCCTCATTTTTCCACTAATATGAGCCAAGACCACATGGTCATTTGGCAACTTCACCCTAAATTTTGTGTTAGGAAGTAATTCTAATACTTCGCCCTCAACCTCTAGAATGTCTGCACTCGCATCTGCCATTAAAATTCACCTATCATGAACAAGTTTGTATATAAAAATAGTAACGCTATGGCAATTTTTAAAAATAAAATCTACTCGATTTTTGAAATTAATTCACCAAATACACCGTCTAAGGATTGATTTGCATTAACCTCAACAAGCTTTCCACTGTCTTTATAATAACTTAAGACTGGATTGATTGTACTTTCAAACACTTCCATTCGCTTTCTTACAACTTCCTCTTTATCGTCATCTCTCTGAAGAAGAGGTTCACCACTTATATCGCATACACCACTGTTCTTTGGTGGATTTGTGATTAAGTTGTAAATATTTTTTCCATCCTTGGTAACTCGCCTATTAGCTAAACGCTCTACCAATTTTTCTGTATCAAGTTTGAAGTAAACTGCTACACAGCTATGATTACCAAGGATAGTACTAAGGGTTTTAGCCTGTTCCAGGTTTCTTGGGTAACCATCAAATATGTATGCTTCACTATCTAACTTTAAATTTGCCTTAAGTAGTTCAGCAACAAGTTCATCTGAAACAAGTTGTCCTGACTCCATAACTTGCTTAACCTTCAAACCAAGCACTGACTCTTTTGCAATTTCGTCACGCAATAAATTGCCCGTCGAAACATGATTAAGCGACTTTGACCCAACTAGCTTTGCTGATTGAGTACCCTTTCCAGACCCAGGAGCTCCCAAAAGGATTACGTTCTTCATTAGAAGCGCTTCCCAGAACCATTATACTTACCGCGAGATTTGTATTGAGTATCATATTTCTGTGAAATCATAAAACTCTCAGCTTGAGCCATTGTATCAATTGCAACACCCACTAAAATTAGGAGGGATGTACCACCAAAGTAAAAAGGCACCTTTGCAACATCAAATAGAATCGCTGGCATGATACAAATTATCGACATATAAACACTACCAACAAGAGTCAAACGCGACACTATCATATCCAAAAATTCAGCTGTTCTCTCGCCTGGTCTAATTCCAGGTATAAACCCACCATTCTTCTTTAAAGACTCTGAGATATCTCCAGTCTTAAATTGTATTTGTGCGTAAAAGTAACAAAAGAATACAATAAACCCTATGAAAACTACGTTATAAAGCATTTTTCCTGGGTACAATGAATTCTGAATTGTATCAACGTAAATCTTTAATGGGCTTCCCTCTGGTACGAAACTTGAAATCGTAGTAGGAAATCCAAGTAATGCTGATGCAAAGATAGGAGGCATAACACCCGCTATATTAACCTTGATCGGCAAGTGTGATGCTTGACCACCATATACTTGATTATTAACAACTCTTTTTGCGTATTGAACTGGTACTTTTCTAAATGCTTTTTCTGTATATATAATGATCCAAAATGCAGCAACCATAACCACTCCAACAAGTAGCAGCTTAAGGCCTGACAATTCACCATTATTAAAAAGGTTAATTGTGTCTTTAATTCCACCAGGTATTCCAGCAGCGATACCTGCAAATATAATAAGTGAGATACCGTTACCAATACCTCTCTCCGTAATTTGCTCACCCAACCACATAACAAACATTGTTCCTGCTGTTAGAGTAATAACTGTTAAAGCTCTAAAACTAAGCCCCGGCTCCAAAACGATTGGAAGGCCACTTGGACTCTTGATACTTTCTAACCCGACAGCTAAACCAAATCCCTGAACAGCACACAATATAACTGTTGCATATCTTGTCCATTGTTGAATTTTCTTTTGACCATCTTGCTCTTTTCTTATTTCTTCCAAAACTGGAAAAGAAACAGAAAGAAGACTAAATATAATTGAAGATGTAATGTAAGGCATAATTCCAAGTGCCAGAACAGAAAATCTCTCTAATGCTCCACCGGTAAAATTATTAAAGATACCAAACATTGAACCTTGCATGTTTGAAAAGAAAGATGATAGTGCTGCACCGTCGATCCCAGGAGTTGGAACCTGTGTTGCAATTCTAAAAACTCCTAAAACTAGGAGTGTAAATAACATCCGCTTTTGCAGCTCTTCTAATTTTCCCTGAGCGCCAGACATTACTTAACTTCTCTTTTTTCTATTTTCCCACCAGCTTTCTCGATAGCTTCTTGAGCTGACTTAGAAAATTTAGCAATGTTAACAAATGTAAGTGCAACGTTATAATCGCCCTTACTTAGGATTTTAATTGGAAGTGATTTGTTTCTACCGGCCAATAAACCTTTAGCAACAAGAGCTTCTCTCGTAACTTCTTCTCCAGAAAACTTAGCAGCTAACTGATTAAGTGTAACGATTGCATATTCCGTCTTAAATGGTGCATTTGAGAATCCTCTCTTTGGTAGTCTTCTATAAATAGGCATCTGCCCACCTTCGAAACCTAACATAACACCACCACCAGCACGTGCTTTTTGCCCTTTGTGACCTTTCCCTGCTTGAGTACCCCAACCAGATCCTTGCCCTCTACCAATTCTTTTTGTGTTTCTTGTAGATCCTGGGCTTTTTAAATTATTTAACGTAAGCATATTTACCTCTATAAAATATTAAAGATTATTTTTCTTCAACAACCTCAACTAAATGAATAACTTTTTTAATCATTCCTCTAACACAAGGTGTGTTCTCAAGTGTTCTAACAGATCCCATTTTTCTCAAACCTAAACCTTTTACGTTTGCTTTCATTTTCTCTGATGTTCCCACAGTACTTTTCTTAAGTCTTACAGTAATTGTACTCATTTTAATTCTCCAAAATTATCTTGCTTTACTAACTCTTAAAGATTTAGCATCAACGCCACGAACTTTAGCAACTTGATCAACTGATCTCATTTGCTTAAATGCTTCAAATGTTGCTTTTACAACATTATGTGGATTTGAACCTCTTAACGACTTAGTTAAAACATTTTTTATACCAGCAAGCTCAAGGATTGTACGACATGCACCTGCAGCCTTTACCCCTGTACCTTCTGAAGCTGGCTTAAAAAGGATCTTTCCAGCGTCGAACTCTCCAAGTACCTCGTGAGGTATTGTACCCTTCTCTATAGGAACATGAATCATCGTTTTAGCAGCTTCTTGACTTGCTTTTCTTATAGCATCAGGAACCTCTTTAGCTTTACCTAATCCGTACCCAACTTTACCTTTTTGATCACCAACAATTACAAGAGCAGAAAAAGAAAACCTTCTACCACCCTTAACAACTTTAGCTACTCTATTTACAGCAACTACTCTTTCTTCAAAGTCTGGCGCTGTTGTAGATTCTTTCTTACCACGAGGAGGTCTTGGTCCTCTTGGAGCTTTCTTTTCTTTTGCTTCTTCTGATTTTTTTTCTGCTGTATTTTCAGTTGTCATTATCAAGTTCCCTTATTAAATTTTAATTCCACCTTCTCTAATAGAATCAGCTAGAGATGCTATAACACCTGTATACACCTTACCGTTTCTATCAAAGACAGCTTGTTTAATATTATTTGCTTGAAGCTTCTTAGCAACTTCAACACCTACAGCTTTTGCACTTTCAGCATTTGCAGTAGATCCAACAGCATTTTTCCCAAAAGTTTGAACAGAAAAAAGTGTCTTGTTGTCAGCATCATCAATTACTTGAACAAATAAATTTGTGTTAGTTTTCGTAGCACAAATTCTTGGTCTATCACCAGAACCAATGATCTTCTTTCTTATAGAAAGTTTTCTTCTTGCTTCTTTTGCTTTTGATGCATTTTTTATTGTCTTTAACGTTTTTCTCATAATATCACCTAATTATTTTTTTCCACCAGTCTTACCAGCTTTCCTGATAATAACTTCGTCAGAGTATCTAACACCTTTACCTTTGTACGGTTCAGGTGGTCTGAATGATCTAATCTTTGCCGCTGCAAAACCTACAAGTTCTTTATTGGCCCCAGATAAAACGATCTCATTCTTACCAACTTTCGCTGAAATTCCTTCAGGCAGTTGATAATCAATTGGATGAGAGAATCCTAAATTTAATGTTAGCTTATCTCCACTTGCAGCGGCTTTGTAACCGACACCAGTGAAAAGTAATGTTTTTGTAAAACCAGTTGTCACACCAATAACCATGTTATCAACTAGTGTTCTAGTTAATCCCCACAGTGCATTGTTCTTACTAGAACTATCCACAGGAGTTACAAGAACAACCTTATCTTTCTGCTCTACATTCACTCCCTGATGGTGTGTAAAATCAAGCTGACCATTAGGTCCTTTTACTTCTATTTTTCTATCCGCAATTGTCACCGAAACTTTTTCAGGAACAACTACAGGTCTTTTACCAATTCTTGACATGGCCTACTCCTACCAAACGTTACAAAGAACTTCACCACCTAACTTCATAGCTTTCGCTTTTCTAGATGATATAATTCCTGATGATGTTGAAACTACAGATACTCCAAGTCCACTTAGGACACGAGGCATATCTCTATAGCTCTTATAAACTCTTAGCCCTGGCATAGATACTCTTTTTATACCAACAATAGCTTCTTCTTTTAGACCTATTCTTAATACTAAAAAATCATCTTTAGCAATTAACTTAAAGTTCTTAATAAAACCTTCTTCTTTTAATACTTTACAGATATTAGCTTTAATTTTACTAGCAGGCATATCAACTTTTGTAAGTCCAGCTCTAGCTCCATTTCTTATTCTTGTTAGCATATCTGCAACAGGATCTGTCATCATAATCTTTTTCTCCTACCAGCTTGCTTTAGTCACACCAGGTATCATACCTTGATGAGCCAATTCTCTAAACGTGATTCTACTTAGTCTGAAGTCACGGTAAACACCTCTTGGTCTTCCTGTAACTTCACATCTATTTCTAATTCTAATTCTACTTGTATCTCTTGGCATTTTTTGAAGCTTCATCATTGCCGTATCTCTTTCTTCACCAGAAAGTGTTTCATCAGAAATCTTTGCTCTTAGCTCAGCTCTCTTAGCTTCACCCTTAGCTGCCATTTTCTTTCTTCTATTATTTTTTGCTATTGAACTATTCTTTGCCATAACTATTCCCTATTTATCCTTGAAAGGCATACCGAACATTTTTAAAAGATCGCGCCCCTCTTCATTTGTATTTGCAGTCGTTACAAAAGAGATTCCCATTCCACGAATTTTATCGATTCTATCGTAGTCAATTTCTGGGAACATAATTTGCTCTTTAATACCTAAAGAATAATTACCTCTTCCATCAAAAGCCTTTGGATTTAAGCCTCTGAAATCTTTTACTCTTGGAAGAGAAAAGCTGATTAGTCTATCAAGGAATTCATACATTCTGCTACCTCTTAAAGTAACTGAAGCTCCAAGTGCCTGACCTTCTCTAAGTTTGAAAGATGCAATTGAATTTTTTGCTCTTGCAATAACAGGCTTTTGACCTGAAATTGTTGCTAAATCCGCAGCTATACTTTCAACAACTTTACCATTAGTAACTGCATCTTTTGTTACACAGTTAATTACGATTTTCTCTAATTTAGGAATCTGGTTTACATTTTTGTATCCAAATTTCTCCATCATTTGTGCTTTTACCTCTGATTGATACAGAGCTTTCATTCTACTCATGGAATATCTCCAACTATGCTAGTACAGATCCGCAAGAAACTGCGACTCTGGCTTTTTTACCATCTTTCTCTTCAATTCTAACTCTTGTCGCTTTACCTGTTTTAGGAGAAACAACTGCAACGTTACTAATATGAAGACCCTTTTCTATTTCAGAAAACCCACCATTTGGATTTTCTTGAGTTGGCTTAACTGCTTTTTTAATTAAGTTAACTCCACCAACAATTACTCTTTTCTGCTTAAAGTTAATTGACTTAACTTTACCTGTCTTACCGTTTTCTTTTCCGGCTAGAATTACTACATCGTCATTTATTTTAAGTTTTTGCATAAAATTTCCTATACCTTAAAGAACTTCTGGAGCTAAAGAACAAATTTTTGTGAAGCTTTTGCCTCTTAATTCTCTTGCCACTGGGCCAAAAATACGTGTCCCAACAGGATCTTGACCTGCAGTTCCTAATATTACAACACTGTTTTTATCAAATTGAATATATGATCCATCTTCTCTTCTAACAGGGTATTTCGTTCTAACAATTACAGCCTTCTTAACATCACCTTTCTTAATTTTTCCACCTGGTAATGCTTGTTGAACTGCAACAACTACAATGTCTCCTAAACCAGCAGACATTCTTCTAGATCCACCAAGAACTTTGATACACTTAACTATCTTAGCTCCTGAGTTATCTGCGACTTCCATTTTTGATTGCATTTGTATCATAATTAAATCTCTGTCCTCTACTTAGTAGTAGGAGTCAGCTCCCATTTTTTAAGCTTTGAATAAGGTCTTGATTCAATAATAGTTACTGTATCACCTTTCGTAGCCGTATTATTCTCATCGTGAGCATGGTATTTCTTACTTGTAGTAACAAATTTACTGTAGATCGGATGCTTGTAACGTCTTTCAACTTTTACAACAATTGACTTCTCTGCAGCGTCGCTTACAACTATACCTTTTAAAGTTCTTTTAAAACCTGCTTTTGTACTCATAACTATTTACTCTCTTTACTATTAAGAACCGTTAGTAACCTAGCGATATCTCTTTTTAGTTCTGTTAGTAAGTGTGGCTTTTCAACGTTCGTTGTGTTCTTTTGAAGTCTAACTTCAAATAACTCTCGTCTTAATTCCCCAACTTTTTGGTTAATAGCGTTGCTATCTAGCTTGCTTATTTCACTTATTTTTAACATCTTTTACCTCAATGAATTTTTATTAGGCGCTTATATAACACTCGGCCCAACAATTCCACTACTCTTTTGTAATTATTTTACACTTCAAAGGAAGCTTATGTTGTGCCAATCTAAGAGCTTCTTTTGCAATTTCGTGATCTACACCACCAATTTCAAATAAAATTCTTCCTGGCTTAACTACTGCTACCCACTTATCAGGAGATCCCTTACCCTTACCCATTCTAACTTCAGCTGGCTTCTTAGTAAGTGACTTATCAGGGAATACCTTGATCCATACTTTACCTTGCCTTTTCGTCTTACGAGTCATAGCAATTCTGGCAGCTTCAATTTGTCTTGCAGTAAGGTATCCACATTCAAGAGTCTGAATAGCGATATCACCATAAGCAATTTTATTACCTCTGTGTGCAACACCTTTCATTCTTCCTTTCTGCTGCTTTCTCCACTTTACTTTTTTTGGACTTAACATTTTTTACCTCAATGTATTAAATCTATATAATTCCGGTTACTTAGTAATGGCCTTCACCGGTATCTTCCTCAAAATAAGTAATGGCTATTTTGAGGTAACTGTAAAACCTTGCCTAATGGTCTTACTTGTAAATTTCACCTTTATATACCCAAACCTTAACACCAATAATTCCATATTGTGTCTTAGCCTGAGCCATTTCATAATCTATATCTGCTCTTAAAGTATGAAGAGGTACTTTCTTCTCAGAGTATCCTTCAGTTCTAGCCATTTCAGCTCCACCTAGTCTACCTGAACACTTAACCTTAATACCTTTAACACCTGATCTAAAAGCTGATGTCATCACTTTCTTCATTGCTCTTCTAAATGCAACTCTTTTTTCAAGTTGAGCAGCAATGTTTTCTGCAATAAGTTTCGCTTCAGCATCTGGTCTCTTAACTTCTGCAATATTAAAGAATACAGCACCTTTAGTGATCTTCTTTAAATCAACTCTGATCTTATCAATCCCAGCACCTTTTTTACCAATTGCTACACCAGGTTTAGCTGAATAAACAGTAACTTTAACTTGATCAGAAGTTCTAGTGATCTCAGTTTTTGCAATAGAGGCATTAGAAAGATTCTTTTCAACATACTTTCTGATTTTTAAATCTTCTTGTAATGTCTCTCCAAAGTTATCTTTCGAATACCAATTTGAGTGCCAACCCTTGATATAACCTAATCTAAACCCATATGGATGTACTTTTTGTCCCATCTTATCTTCCTTATGCTTCTTTTAAAGCAACTGTTACGTAACTACTTCTCTTTCTAATCTTAAAAGCTCTACCTTGTGCTCTAGGCTGAATTCTTTTTAGTGTCGGGCCTTCATCAACTTTAATCTCTCCAATAATTAAATTATCAAGATCATACTTTTCACTATCACTAGCGATTTGAAGTCCACTGTTCACAAGCTTCGTCAATAAGATTGCAATTTCTTTTTTGTCACTGAAACGTAGAATCTTAATAGCATCCTCTACTTTTCTGTTTCTAATAAGATCACAAACTTGCCTTACTTTTCTTGCAGACTTTCCTACATTATTATTTTTAACAACGATCATAGTGTCCTACCTATCTCTTAGACTTTTTATCAGCGCCATGGCCATAAAAAGTTCTCGTTAGTGAAAATTCACCAAGTTTATGTCCTACCATATTGTCAGTTACAAATACTGGAATGAATTTCTTTCCATTATGTACTGCAAATGTAAGTCCTATGAACTCTGGTATAATTGTTGATCTTCTAGACCAAGTTTTAATTACCTTATTTGCTTTCCCATCTGCCTGCGCAGCCTCAACTTTTTTAAGAAGAGAGAAATCAATATAAGGTCCTTTTTTTATTGAACGAGCCATTTATATTCTCCTAAATTATTTTCTACGCTTAACAATGAACTGATTAGTTCTCTTGTTCTTTCTAGTCTTAGCACCTTTAGTTGGTTTCCCCCAAGGAGTAACCGGATGTCTACCACCTGAAGTTCTACCTTCACCACCACCATGTGGATGATCAACTGGGTTCATTACAACCCCTCTAACCTTAGGTCTACGGCCTCTAAGTCTATTTTTACCAGCTTTACCGATATTAATTTGTTCATGCTCTAAGTTACCAACTTGACCGATTGTTGCACGGCAGTTGATCTTAACTTTTCTAAGTTCCCCAGAAGGAAGTCTTAATAAAGCTTCGCTAGATTCCTTTGCCATTAACTGAGCATAAGAACCAGCAGACCTAGCTAGTTGACCACCACTTCTTGGGTGAAGCTCAACATTGTGGACTAATGTCCCAACAGGAATGTCTTTTAATAGTTTTGAGTTACCAACTTTAATATCTGCAGTGTCAGATGAAATAATTGTGTCACCAACATTTAATCCGTTTGGAGCTAAGATATATGTCTTAAGTCCATCAGCATAACAAATTAAAGCAATATTACATGTTCTGTTTGGATCATATTCAATCGACTTAACTGTTGCAGGAATATCTGCTTTTTGTCTTTTAAAATCAATAATTCTGTACTTTTGTTTTGTACCGCCACCACGTCTACGCGAAGTGATTCGCCCGTGTGCATTTCTACCAGCAGTTTTGCTCTTACTTGCAAGCAATGACTTTTCTGGTGTAGCGCCTTTAGTAAGAGCGTCGCTGTTCATTACGCGCATTTCTCTTAACGAAGGTGATGTTGGTTTAAATTTTTTAATACCCATAATCGCCTCTTATATTCCTTTAAAAAGTTCTATTTTCTGTCCATCTTGGATTTTTACATATGCTTTTTTCCAAGAAGACGACTTTTTAGTTGTTTTACCAGCTCTTTTAACTTTACCTGGTAAAATTGCAGTTCTTACGTTTACAACTTTAACATCAAATAAACTCTCAACAGCTTGCTTAATTTGATACTTATTAGCCTTTAACAAAACAGTGAAAACATATCTGTTTGTTTTCTCAGTTTCAATTGAAGACTTTTCAGTTAACAATGGTTTGATTAATACTTGTTCTAAATGCATGTTACACCAACCTATTCAGTAGTTGCTCTAAAGCAGCTTTCTCAATTACTAAGTTTTCAAACTTAACAGCTTCGTAAACACTAAAACCTTCAACACCCATGGCCTTGGCAGTCTTAATATTTTTAGCAGCAAGAACCGCTTTAGAATCTTTACTCTCAGTAACTACAAGCCCTGGAAGTAAGTTTCTTTCATTCAATGTTTTAAACATATTTTTTGTTTTACCGTCTGACTCTAAAGACTCAACAACAGTTAACTTACCAGACTGAAGCTTGTCAGCAAGAACAGATTGAAGTGCCTTAAGCATCATCTTCTTGTTAACTTTCTGAGTAAAATCTCTAGTCTGTGGTCCAAAAGCAGTACCACCACCAACCATTAGAGGAGATCTTGTTGAACCTTGTCTTGCTCTACCAGTACCTTTTTGCTTAAAAGGTTTTGCACCACCACCGCGAACGTTTCCTCTAGTTTTCGTACAAGCATTACCTTGTCTTCTGCTAGCTAATAACGCCTTAACGATTTGATGTACGGCAGGAACACTTACTGTATCAGCACTAAGAGAAATCTCAGTACTTAAACTTCCAGCTTTTTCAAATTTTGAATTTAAAACTGTTATATCAGTCATTTTGTACCTCTACTTCTTTAACGCTGTCGTGATTCTAATAAAACCATTCTTAGCGCCTGGGACAGAGCCCTTAATTAACATATAACCTTGCTCTTCATTTAATTCCACAACCTGTAGGTTTTGAACTGTCTTAGTATCAACTCCCATATGCCCTGGCATTTTTTTCTGTGCAAATACTCTACCTGGAGTAGCTCGGTTACCAATTGAACCAGTTGTTCTATGGAATTTTGAACCATGAGCTCCTGGACCACCTTTAAAGTTATACCTTTTCATTACACCGGCAAAACCCTTACCTTTAGAAGTCCCTGTAACATCGATCATTGCTTTAGCTGCAAAGTTCTCTAATGATACTTCTTTTCCTAAATTTTCTGGATTTACTTCACCTGATTTAATCTCTTGAAACTTTGATAACGTCTTGTCCGTTCCCGCTTTAGTTAAGTGGCCTTTAACAGCCTTAGTAACTAACTTTTCTCTTTTTTCACCAAAAGCAACTTGGTAGGCCTCATAGCCATCAGTGTCTTTTGTTTTTACTTGTGAAATTACATTTGGGATTAACTTTACGACAGTAACAGGAACATGATTTCCTGCTTCATCAAAGATTCTTGTCATACCAGCTTTCTGACCATAGATCGCAGGTAGACGTACCTTATTTTCTTCTGACATTTTTCCTCCACAGCATCACCCCACAAGGGGATGCGTTCATGAATAATTATATTTTTATAACAAATTTTGGTTCGCTACTTATACTAGTATTTAATCTCTACGTCAACACCAGCTGAAAGATCAAGTTTCATTAGGCTATCAACAGTTTGTTTTGTCGGATCAATTATATCAACAAGTCTTTTGTGAGTTCTCATTTCGAACTGCTCACGTGATTTCTTGTTTACATGGGGTGATCTCAAAACTGTATATTTGTTTATTTCAGTTGGTAGAGGGATCGGCCCTGCTACTCTTGCACCTGTATTTTTTGCAGTCTGAACTATTTCCTGAACTGATGCATCAAGTACATTAAAGTCATAAGCTCTAAGCTTAATTCTTAGTTTATTAGCTTCCATTTTATCTCCACATTTTAAAAATGATGTATTGAATAATTTAATGAGCAAGAAGTGTCAAGGTATTTCAGAGATATTTATTGTTTATATAAATATTCCTCTTTTTTCTAGTACTTGCTTTGCGAGTCGGTTATCCATTTTCTCGTAGTTTTTAAAGGTCATGCTAAAACTAGCTCGACCTTGTGTTTTTGATCTTAAATCAGTGCTATAGCCAAACATGCCTGCCAAGGGGGCTTCAGCTTTTATGAGCTCCTTGTCGGCTTTTGGGTTCATCGATGAAATCTTTCCTCGTCTTGTATTTAGATCTGATATTACATCACCCGCACTCTCCTGGGGCGTTATTATCTCTAGATCCATCACTGGTTCCATTAAAGTAAGCCCGGCCTTAATGCAGGCTTCTCTGAAGGCCATAGAGGCTGCAATTGTATAAGCAACCTCGTTTGATTCAACATCATTATATTTCATTTCTTTAAGAGTCACTTTAATACCTATAAATGGGTATCCTGCTAATGCACCACCTGGTGCAGAATCGAGAACGCCCTGTTCAACTGCAGTAAAGTATTCCTTAGGTATCTCGCGGCTTTGGAAGTCTGTTTCGAATAGTACAACTTGCTCTTCAATTGGTTCTACTGTCAATTCGACATAACCATATTGCGCTTTTCCGCTAACTTCATTTTTATACTCTTTTGAGGCGCTTGCTAATGCACTAATGCTTTCTCTGTAAGCCACCTGAGGAGAACCAACATTAACTCCAACTTTAAATTCTCTAAGGAGTCTATCTACAATGATTTCAAGGTGTAATTCACCCATTCCATAGATGAGAAGCTGCCCAGTCTCTTTATTATTCATATATTTAAATGATGGATCTTCAATTTTTAATTGCTCTAGAGTTTTAGCAAGCTTGTCTTCATCAGCTGTAGTTTTTGCTTCAATTGCAATTGATATTACTGTCTCAGGAAACTCCATTAAATCATAGATAATTGGTTTATTGGTGGCACATAATGTTTGCCCCGTCGTTGTGTATTTCAAGCCTGTCACAGCAACTATGTCACCAGCTTGTGCTGACTGCAGCTCTTCTCTTTTATTTGCATGCATCTTTAAAATCTTACCCAAACGCTCTTTTTTATCCTCTAATGGATTGTAAATTTGAGATCCTGCAGTAATCTCGCCAGAATAGACTCTAAAAAATGTTAGTTGCCCAACAAATGGATCTGTAGAAATCTTAAACGCTAAACCTGAAAAAGCTTCACTACTTGAAGGTTCTCTTGATGTTTTCTTATCCCTATTTTTAACTTCAAATCCTGCGACTGCGCCAATATCAAGGGGAGACGGCAAGTAATCTACAACAGCATCTAAAAGTGGTTGAACTCCCTTATTCTTAAAAGCTGTTCCACAAAAAACAGGGATAAATCCTTCTTTTATGACTGCAGATCTAATGGCTTTTTTCAATGACTCTGCATTGATTTCTTCGCCACCAAGGTATAACTCAGCTAATTCTTCATCAAAGTCTGCAATGCTTTCAATTAACTCTTCTCGATACATCTGGGCCTCTTCAGTCTCAGAGTCCGTTAGGTCCAATACTTCAAACTTTGCGCCAAGATCTTCGTCTTCCCAAATAATTTTTTTCATTTCAACAAGGTCAATGCACCCAAGAAACTCGTCCTCAGCACCAATTGGTAGTTGAGCTGCTGTTGCATTCTTACCTAATTTCTCTTTAATCTCAGAAACAACATTGTGAAAGTCTGCTCCTACACGGTCCATCTTGTTCACAAATGCAATTCTTGGAACATCATATTTATCAGCTTGTCCCCAAACGGTTTCTGATTGTGGTTCAACCCCGCCAACAGCACAAAAAACACCCACGGCCCCATCAAGGACTCTTAGTGATCTCTCAACCTCTATTGTGAAGTCAACATGCCCGGGTGTATCGATAATATTAATGTCATGCTTATTCCATTTACATGCAGTCGCAGCAGAAGTAATTGTTATTCCGCGCTCTTGCTCTTGGACCATCCAGTCCATTGTGGCCGTACCATCATGGACTTCACCAATTTTGTAATTTACTCCTGTATAGTACAAGATTCTTTCGGTTGTTGTCGTTTTACCCGCATCAATATGCGCCATAATTCCAATATTTCTTAGTTGATTTAAGTCTTTCATAGTTGCTCTTTCTTTTTAATATAATTTAATTAAATATTGATAGCGAAGATTGCCACTTTTGTCATTTCTTATTCAGCAATCTTCAAAAGCTCCTCTAAAAAGTAGTCTATATGCTCTCTAGATGTCGCTGAGTTCACAAAAACAAACCTGAAATAGATTTCTCCATCAGGATCCGATGAGTAATTAACTAAGAATCGACCTGCTTTAACAAGTTTAAACCTTAGATCTATATTGTATTGGTTAATTTCAAGAGATTTATTATTTGGAATAACCTGAAAGCATACATTTAAATACTCAGGTTCACTAACAAGCCTAAGCCTAGGGTTCTCAACTACTTTTGCTGTTAAGTACTCAGTTTTCTCCACCTGCTTATCAACATATTCCGTCATTCCTCTATGTCCCAAAGCCTTCCAAGAAAGCCAAAGCTTTAAAGCATCAACTTTTCTGCCACATTGAAGTGAGGCTTTTCCGGTATCATAATCGGCATTTTCATATTGATGAAAAAGGTACTCACTTCCTCCGCCACTATTTGCAGCTGCAATCATCCCCTCTCGCTTTGTTAGCAAGAAGGAAGTTATGATACCTGTTCCAAGGACTTTATGAGCATCAAAAGTGAATGAATCAGCTCTATAAGCAGCGGCCAGCTTATGGCCTAGCTTTTTAGAAAAAAGTGCTGCTCCCCCCCATGCACCGTCTACATGGTGCCAAAGGTTATACTTATCAGCTATGGCCTGGTTTTCTTCGATAGGATCAAAAGCCCCCTTGACCGTTGTTCCACAAGTTGATGCAATCATGATAGGAGTTTTACCTGCATCTCCAGATTCAATTATTTTATGCTCTAAGTCTGCAGATACCATCCTTCCATTTTTTTCAGCTTTAACTAAAATGAGGTTATCAAGTCCAATCCCCATAAGAATAACTGCCTTCTTAAAAGAATAATGTGCCTCTTCTGACACAAAGACACATAAGTCTAGGCCTCTATTCCCCTTATACTTTATGTCTGAAGCGTGGGTATTTCTAGCACAATGAAGAGCAAGCATATTTGCGTTACTTCCGCCAGTGAGCATTATACCGCCACCATCATGATATCCAATTTTTTCGTTTAATTCCTCAATTAGCTTTGCCTCGATAAGCGTAGCTGCAGGTGCAACTTCAAATGTTGCCATCGTTGCATTAGTTACAAATGAGATGAGTTCTCCCATTAATGATTCAAAACTGGCCCCTGCATGAAGCTGATTATTAAATTGTGGGTGCGAAGTCCTCACACTATATTTAAGATATTTTTCTATTTCTTGTAGAATTTTTTTATGACCGACACCATCATCAGACAACTTAAGGTCTAATATTTCTTTCAGTTTAGTGGCTGGCTCATAGTTTACAACGGGAGTTAGCTTATCATAGTTACCATTTACATAGTTTTGGATGATCTTAGTTAGATCATTCCATGTTTCTAAATTTTCATTAAAAAACATACTGCTTTCTCGCTCTATTTCAATATTATTCTTGCATAATTTAACACTATAACTACTAAAGAAAAAGAAAATGTGCTGATTGGCCAAGAGAGAAAAAGTACTTTTTAGTGTGAATATTGGCCAGGTAATCACCAAGACGTAAATGCTTTATAAGATAAAAAAAGGAGCTCCTAAGAACTCCTTTTTATATCGTAAAATTTATTTAAAAAATTACTACCACTTTAAGTGAGCAAATGCTTTGTTGGCTTCTGCCATCTTGTAAACATCTTCTCTTTTCTTAATAGCTCCGCCTCTGTTATTAGCAGCATCTACTAATTCATCAGCAAGTCTTTCAACCATTGTTTTACCGTTTCTAGCTCTTGAAAAGTCTCTCAACCATCTAATTGCTAAAGACTGTCTTCTTGATTGTCTTACTTCAACAGGTACTTGATAAGTTGCCCCACCAATTCTTCTCGATTTAACTTCTAATGCAGGCTTAATGTTAGACATCGCCTTCTTAAAAACTTTATATCCTTCTTCTCCAGATTTTTGCTCAGCAAGCTCGAAAGCTCCATAAACGATTTTTTCTGAAGCTGCTTTTCTTCCACCATACATTAATGCATTAATGAATTTAGTTACTACAATATCGTTAAACCTTGGATCAGGTAGAACTTCTCTTGGTTGTGCTCTATGTTTTCTACTCATTCTCTGCTCCTACGCTTTAGGTCTTTTAGCACCGTATTTAGAACGACGCTGTCTTCTTTTATCAACACCAGATGTATCTAAGGCACCTCTTACAGTGTGGTAACGAACCCCTGGCAAATCTTTAACTCTACCACCTCTAATCAATACAATAGAATGTTCTTGAAGGTTATG
Source organism: uncultured Oligoflexia bacterium (assembly GCA_913058265.1). GTDB lineage: Bacteria > Bdellovibrionota > Bacteriovoracia > Bacteriovoracales > Bacteriovoracaceae. The sequence continues at coordinate 47,441 of CAJXPQ010000011.1, read as the reverse complement.
ACCCTCACCACCGATATATGAAATTACTTCAAATCCAGATGTAAGCTTAACTTTACAAACTTTTCTCATTGCTGAGTTTGGTTTCTTTGGTGTTGTTGTGTAAACACGTGTACATACTCCACGTCTCTGTGGACACGCTACAAGGGCAGGCGACTTCGTTTTCGTATATTTCGCTGATCGTCCCTTTCTCACTAATTGGTTAATAGTAGGCATTTTAAATTGCTCCTTAAATCATATCTATTGGATGAGCTTGTATCAACCAGCTCATCCAATGACAAGTATTTTATTTCTAAAAAGTTAAACTTACTTGGTCCTCGTCTGACTTAGCCTCAGCTTTGTACTCATCATAACGTGGAACCCCAGTACCAGCTGGAATTAATCTTCCCATAAGAATATTTTCCTTAAGTCCCCTTAAATGGTCTTTCTTACCTTCTAAAGTCGCCTGAGTTAATACTTTCGTTGTTTCCTGGAAAGAGGCTGCTGATAGGAAAGATTCAGTACTTAAAGATGCTTTGGTGATCCCAAGAAGTATTGGTCTCGCTGTCGCTGCTTCAAGGCCTTCCTCAAGTAACCTATCGTTTTCTGCTAAAAATGCTGTTTTCATCACTGAATCACCTTCAACTAATAAAGAGTCTCCAGGATTTGTAACTTCAACCTTCTTAAGCATTTGACTTACAATTACCTCAATATGCTTATCATCGATATCAACACCTTGAAGTCTATACACCTCTTGAATTTCGTCTACGATATAAGCTGCAACCGCTTTAATACCTAAGACTCTAAGGATTTCGTGGGGGTTAGTAGGTCCATCCATAATAGGATCTCCAACTCTCACGTAGTCACCTTCACTTACGATTACATAACGTCCCTTAGGAATCGCAACTATAGATGGCTCTCCACCTTCAGCAGGCTTAATGTGTACTCTTCTTGAACCACGCACTTCCGGTCCAAACTCGATTGTACCAGTTGTGTCAGCAATTAATGCTGAGTTAGCTGGCTTACGAGCTTCAAACAATTCTGCAACCCTTGGAAGACCCCCTGTAATATCCTTAGTCTTCGTTGTTTCACGTTGAACTTTGGCCACTACAGTACCAGCGTCGATTATATCACCCTCATTAACAGTAATGTGAGATCCAACTGGTAAACGGTATATTGCTTGTCTCTTCGTCCCATCAACAGCAATTGGGTTTCCTGCTTCATCAAGGAGTATAATTTGAGGTTGTTTTGACGCATCCTCTTTTGTTTTTGATTCTGTAACAACTTTATGTGAAAGTCCGGTAACAGCATCTGTCTCTTCACTAATTGTAGATCCAAGAACCATATCTTCAAATTTAACTGTACCTTTAACTTCTGACATTACTGGCATTGTGAACGGATCCCACTCAAGGATTTTATCCCCTACGTTTATTTGATCCCCATTCTTAAAGAAGATAGTTGCACCGTACTGAGCTGGGTATCTCTCTTTTTCAACACCCTGATCAGTCTTAATAACAATCTCACCAATTTTATTCATAATGATGCATGATCCATCATCTCTTGTAACAGTTTTAACATTATCATATGACACGTCACCGGCAGTTTTAGACTCTAGTTTATTAACTTGAGCACCACCAGTTGCAGTACCACCGACATGGAACGTACGCATTGTAAGCTGTGTTCCTGGCTCACCAATTGATTGTGCACCAATAACACCTACGGCCTCACCAACAGAAACTAAAGTTCCTCTTGCTAGATCTCGTCCAAAACAAAGAGCACAGAATCCGTACCTTTCCTTACAAGTTAGAACTGATCTAACTGAAATTTGATCGATATCTTCAGCTTCAATAGTAGCAATATCTGCTTCTCCGAACATATGGTTTCTTGGGAATAACTCAGAACCGTCTTTTGCCATAATTGGTGTTAAAGCAATACGTCCAAGAGCTCTTTTTCCAACATGTTGACTAATTTCACCGTTTTCAACTCTTGAAGTTAAAACGATTCCGTCATCAGCACCACAGTCGTGATTTCTAATAATTGCATCCTGAGCAACATCAACAAGTCTTCTTGTTAAGTAACCAGAGTTTGCTGTCTTTAGTGCTGTATCGGCAAGACCTTTACGTGCACCATGAGAAGATGAGAAGTACTCAAGAACAGAAAGACCTTCACGGAAGTTCGATGTAATCGGAGTTTCAATGATCTCACCAGATGGTTTGGCCATTAGACCCCTCATTCCTGCTAACTGTCTCATTTGAGTAGCTGAACCTCTTGCACCAGAGTCGGCCATCATATAGATCGAGTTAAATGAAGGAGCTACTTTATCCTCTTCAGATTTATCTTCAGATTTAAAAGTTGCTAACGAAAGACCATCAATCATAACTTTTGAAAGTGTTTCATTTGTTTGTGCCCAAACATCTACAATCTTATTATATCTCTCACCGTTAGTGATCGAACCTTCATTATACTCTTCAGTAATATTATCGACTTCACCTTGTGAAGCTTCAATAATACCTTTTTTCTCTTTTGGAATTACCATATCTTTAACATTAATAGAGATACCGGCTTTTGTTGCGTACTCATAACCTGTTTGCATAATTGCATCTGCTAGAAGAACAGTATCTTTTTCAGTACCTCTTCTGTAAGCAAGATCTAGAAGTTTACCAAGCTCTTTTTTATTAAGAACCTTGTTAATATCTTCATAGTTAAGACAAGCTGGAATAATATCGTGAACAAATGTTCTACCAACAGTCGTTTCAATCATTACACCATCAATTCTAACCTTAACAGGTGATTGAAGGTGAAGCTTTCCTGTATGATAAGCAAATTGTGCTTCTTCTTTTGAAGAGAAAACTTGTCCGTATCCACGAGCAAATGGTCTAACTCTAGACATATAATACATACCAAGAACGATATCCTGAGAAGGAACAATAATTGGCGTTCCATCTTTTGGAGATAGTATATTGTTTGTAGACATTGCTAGAATTCTACATTCTATTTGTGCTTCTAAAGATAGAGGTACATGAACCGCCATCTGGTCACCATCAAAATCGGCATTGAATGCAGTACAAACAAGAGGGTGAAGTCTAATTGCTTTACCTTCGATTAATACTGGTTCAAATGCTTGTATACCAAGACGGTGAAGAGTTGGTGCTCTGTTTAAAAGAACTGGATGCTCTTGAACAACTTCATCTAAAATATCCCAAACTTCTTGTTTTTGTTGCTCAACCATGCGTTTTGCAACTTTTATAGTCGTACAGTGACCTTTTTCAATTAATTTGTTGTAGATAAATGGCTTAAATAGTTCAAGGCCCATAACTTTTGGAAGTCCACATTGGTGAAGTCTTAAGTTAGGTCCAACAACGATAACCGAACGTCCAGAGTAATCTACACGTTTACCAAGAAGGTTTTGACGGAAACGTCCTTGTTTACCTTTAAGCATATCAGATAAAGATCTTAGTGGACGCTTGTTAGCCCCTGTAAATACTTTACCACGTCTACCATTATCCATAAGAGCGTCGACTGCTTCTTGAAGCATTCTTTTCTCATTTCTTATGATGATTTCGGGAGCATTAAGTTCCTTTAATCGTCGAAGACGGTTGTTTCTGTTTATGACTCTTCTGTAAAGATCATTTAAATCTGAAGTGGCAAAACGGCCAGCTTCAAGAGGGACTAATGGTCTTAAATCAGGTGGAAGAACTGGAATAACATCCATCATAAACCATTCAGGCTTATTAGGTGACTTAAGAACAGACTCTACAACTTTTAATCTTTTGATTAGTTTTGCTTTAGCAAGTTCAGTTTTTACTTCTGACAGTGCTCTTCTTAATTCTTTATTTAAAGTATCAAGATCAACTTTTGATAATAAATCTTTAACAACTTCACCACCCATACCGACTTTGAAGTCGACACCAGCAGCTTTAAGTTCATGTGCCTTACCTTCAGACAGGATTGATCCAATTTGAATCCCACCGTCTTGTCCATCTGTTGATGACTCAAGAACAATGTAGGCTTCATTATAAAGAACTCGCTCAAGATCTTTTAAAGAAAGATCAAGAAGTGCTCCGATTCTTGAAGGAAGAGATCTTAAAAACCAGATATGTGCAACAGGAGAAGCTAGCTCAATATGACCACATCTCTCTCGTCTTACTTTCGAAAGTGTAACTTCAACACCACACTTTTCACATACAACACCTCTGTGTTTCATTCTCTTATATTTACCACAAATACATTCGTAGTCTTTTACTGGTCCAAAAATTTTGGCACAGAAAAGACCATCTCTTTCTGGCTTAAAAGTTCTGTAGTTTATAGTTTCTGGTTTCTTAACCTCACCAAACGACCACTCTCTGATCGTGTCTGGTGATGCCATTCTAATAGAAACTGCTTGAATACTTACAGGATCTTTTGGTTTATCGAAAAAATTTAATAAATCTTTCATGGAGTATTGCCTCTCAAATTAATTATTTTAAAATCTATAAAGTGTCTGGAGTTGGTTCTTCCAACTTCATGTCTAAAGCAAGTGCCTGAAGCTCTTTAACTAATACGTTAAAAGATTCTGGTAACCCTGGCTCTAAAACTTTTTCACCCTTAACAATCGATTCATACATTCTTGTTCTACCAACAACATCATCTGATTTTACTGTTAAGAATTCTTGAAGTGTATAAGCGGCTCCATATGCCTCAAGTGCCCAAACTTCCATCTCTCCAAGTCTCTGTCCACCAAACTGAGCCTTACCACCTAGTGGTTGCTGAGTTACAAGTGAATAAGGACCTGTCGATCTTGCATGAATTTTTTCATCAACAAGGTGATGTAATTTAAGCATATACATTGCACCTACTGTTACTTCCTCTGCGAAAGCTTCACCACTGATACCATTAAATAGAGTTGTCTTACCTGACTTATCAAAGTCAGCTAATTCTAACATTGATTCAATGTCTAACTCTGTCGCTCCATCAAATGCTGGAGTTGAGAATCTAATACCAGTCTTAAGTTGCTCACATAGCTCTCTGACTTGCTTGTCAGATGCTTTTTTAAGCCACTTATCAACGCCTTCTTTCTTGTAAATTTTAGATATAAGATCTCTTAGTTTATCTGCCTCATATCTTTCTTCAAGCATCGTGTTTATCTTGTCACCAAGACCACGCCCGGCCCAACCAAGATGTAGCTCAAGTAGTTGCCCAACGTTCATACGTGACGGAACCCCTAGTGGGTTAAGTACGATTTCAACTGGAGTACCATCGGCAAGATAAGGCATGTCTTCTTTCGGAAGAACTCTAGAGATAACCCCTTTGTTTCCGTGACGACCGGCCATTTTATCACCAGCTTGAAGTTTTCTCTTAATAGCTACGTAAACAATTACTTTCTTAATAACACCAGGAAGAAGTTCATCACCTTTATGTAGTTTAGCAATTTCATCGTTTGCACGTTGTCTAACTAGGTTGATCTTATTTCTTACGTCTGCAAAATATTCAGTAAGTTTATCTTCAAGGTCAGCTTCTAGTGGTAGGTAACCAATTAGTTCAAAAGGAACATTTGTAAGAGCATCAACTGTTATTTCTGATCCCTTAGCAAGTAGTTCAGTTGAACCATCTTCTGATACTAATGTATCAATAGTTTTGGCACCTTTAAGCATTGTAGAAATAGACTTAAGAGAAGATCTTTGAATTGCTTTAATTTCAATTGCTTCGTCTCTTCTAATTAGCTCTGTTTCTTTCTCAATTATTGACTTTGATCTTGAATCAAGTTCAACACCTTCTCTTGTAAATACATGGGCGTTAATTACCGTCCCGTAAACATGAGAAGAAACTCTAAGAGAAGTATCTTTTACATCTCCAGCTTTATCACCAAAGATTGCTTTAAGAAGCTTTTCCTCTGGAGATAATTGTGTTTCACCTTTTGGAGTAATTTTTCCGACAAGAATATCGCCTGGCTTAATTACTGCACCAACTCTAATGATACCGGCCTCATCAAGATCTTTAAGAGCTTCTTCACTTACGTTTGGAATATCTCTAGTAATCTCTTCTTTACCAAGTTTAGTATCACGAGATTCAACTTCAAAAGATTCAATATGAACTGATGTAAATACATCCTGAGCTAATAAGTCTTCAGAAATAAGGATTGAATCCTCGTAGTTATAACCACCCCAAGGCATGAACGCTACAAGAACGTTTTGACCAAGAGCTAAATCTCCATACTGCGTACCTGGACCATCTGCTATAACGTCTCCGTTTTTAACGATGTCACCTTCAGTAACGAGTGCTTTTTGGTTATTACATGTGTTTTGGTTTGTTCTTTGGTATTTAACAAGTTTATAAACATCAACTGCAGATTCTGTTTCTTTTGCTTGATCTCTTTGAATAACAATTCTATTTGAATCAACAAAAATAACTTTACCAGCGTTCTTAGCAAATAAAATTGCACCTGAATCTCTAGCAACAATACCTTCAATTCCTGTACCTACGATCGGAGCATCAGTTTTAACAACAGGCACTGCCTGTCTCATCATGTTCGATCCCATTAAGGCCCTGTTGGCATCATCATGCTCAAGGAATGGAATTAATGATGTCGCTATCGAGATCATTTGCGAAGGAGCAACATCCATTAGCTCTATTTCTGCGGCTTCAAGTCTTGCAAGTTCACCTTTTCTACGTGCTGCAATCAGGTTACCTTCAAGCTTCCCTTCTTTATTTATAACTTCATCATTTGCTTGTGCAATAATTTTTCCCTCTTCTTCAAATGAAGAGAAATATCTTACTTTATCAGCAACCTTACCGTCTTCTGACACTTCTCTATATGGAGTTTCAATAAATCCATATTCAGAAACTTTTGCATAAGTCGCGAGTGAAGTAATTAGACCAATATTTGGTCCCTCTGGAGTCTCAACCGGACACATTCTACCATAGTGAGTAGGGTGAACATCTCGAACCTCGAATCCAGCTCTTTCTCTTGTTAAACCACCTGGCCCAAGAGCAGATAGTCTTCTTTTATGAGTAACTTCTGAAAGTGGGTTTGTTTGATCCATAAACTGTGAAAGTTGTGAAGAACCAAAAAATTCCTTAACTGCTGCTGCAACTGGTTTTTGGTTTACAAGATCGTGTGGCATCATTGTATCAAGTTCAATAGCAATCATTCTTTCTTTGATTGCTCTTTCCATTCTAACTAAACCAACTCTAAATTGATTTTCAAGTAATTCACCAACGGCTCTTACTCTTCTGTTACCTAGATGGTCAATATCATCAACCTGACCTTTACCATTATTTAGATCTACTAGGTACCTAACAGTTCTAATGATATCGTCTTTAGTTAATGTTGTGTTTTCAACAGGGATATCTAAACCAAACTTATAGTTGATTTTCATTCTACCAACTTTAGATAGGTCATATCTAATGTCGTTGAAAAACAATGAATCAAATAGTGTTTGAGAAGCTTCTACTGTTGGTGGCTCACCAGGTCTTAGTCTTTCAAATATCTTAATAAGAGCATCATCAGATGAATTAGTCTTATCTAGCAATAAAGTATTTCTCATTTGATCAGAGAAGTTTACTCCGTCAATATAAAGAACATCTACTGACTTATATCCAATTTTTATGAGGTCAAAGATCTTGTCTTCAGATAAAGCTTCGTTTGCAGAAGCAATTACTTCACCAGTCTCTTCATCATAGATATCTTCAAATAAAACTTTTCCAACAACTTGCTCTAGATTTAGAGGTAGCTTCTGAATTCCAGCCTCTTTCATCTTTTTAATAGAGACCTTCGTTATTTTCTTACCTTTTTTAACAAGGGCTTTACCAGACTTTGGATCTAATACATCCTCGTCTGCTCTAGAGCCTTCAAGTAAGCTTAAGTCTAATTCTCTTTCATATTTTTTTTCGTTTAAATGAATTGTTTCTTTTTCGTAGAATAAAGCCAATAGTTCAGATACTGAGTATCCAAGTGCCTTTAAAACAACTGTTGCGTGAATTTTACGTTTTCTATCAATTCTAGCATAAAGAACATTTTTGTGATCAAATTCAAAGTCTAACCAAGATCCTCTATGAGGGATAATTCTTGCAGAATATAATAGTTTACCAGATGAATGCTTCTTACCACTATCGTGTTCAAAGATAATCCCTGGTGATCTATGTAACTGGGAAACAATAACTCTTTCCGTTCCATTATAAACAAATGAACCAGTAGCAGTCATCAAAGGAATATTCCCTAAGTATACTTCTTGCTCTTTAATGGATGAAATTGTTCTGTTCTCTTCATTTTCTTCATCAATGTCATAAAATACTAATCTAACAGTAACCTTAAGCGGAGACTCGTAAGATAAACCACGGGCCTTACACTCTTGAACTGAGTATTTTGGTTGCTCTAAAGAATAGCTTACGAATTCTAAAGAAACTGTTTTATTAAAATCGTAGATAGGGAAAACAGATTTAAAAACTGATTGAAGACCCATTTCTTCTCTACGTGCTGGCGGGATATCTCTTTGAAGAAAATCCTCGTAAGACTTAATCTGCAACCTCATTAGTGAAGGCGGCTCGATTATATTCTCACTCCTGCCAAAGCTACAACGGTACCACTCATTTGGGCTAAAAACTTTTGTCATTTCACTGACTCCTGAGAAATTATATTTCTTTAAATTTTTTTATCTGCTCTTGTACAACTACATACACAAAAATGGAAGTACACATTGGTGTACTTCCATGATTATTTAATTACTTATTTTAAGCACTGCAAAATTACTTAAGCTCTACTTTTGCTCCAGCAGCTTCAAGTTTTTTCTTGATTTCTTCTGCTTCGTCTTTAGTAGCTGCTTCTTTGATTGTCTTAGGAGCACTTTCTACGATTTCTTTTGCTTCTTTAAGACCTAGACCAGTAATTGCTCTAACTTCTTTAATTACGTTGATTTTCTTAGCTCCACATTCAGCTAGAACTACGTCAAATTCAGTTTTCTCTTCAGCGGCAGCTCCACCACCAGCAGCACCAGCAACAGCGACAGGAGCAGCTGATACACCAAACTTGTCTTCCATTTCTTTTACTAGTTCTGCACAGTCTAGAACTGACATATTACCGATTGCTTCAATTATTTGTTCTTTTGTTAATGACATAATATTCTCCTTAAATTTAATTAATTTGTTTAGTTAAGCTTCAGCTTCAACTTTAGCTTCTACTTTTAAATCTGCTGCTTTATCAACACCCTGTGTCTCACACTCATCTTTGATAGCGTTAACTAATCTAGCAAGTGAAGAAACTGGCGCCTGGAAAGTCGCAAGTAATGTTCCAAGCATTTCATCTCTAGATGGAAGTTGCGCTAAAGCTGAAACTCTTCCTTCATCAAGTAATTCTTGGTTTAAAAATCCTTTTCCAAGTGTAATTGCCTCAAGTGCTTTACTTGATTCATAAATTGCTTTCGCAACACCTGGAGCATCTTCGAATGCAAATGCTACTGCATTTGTACCCTTAAGGCCTGTAAGCAGTTCCTCTGCATACGTACCTTCAGCTGCTTTGCCGAATAGAGAGTTTCTTGTAACTATCAGTCCGCCTTTAGCTTCTCTTATCGTCTTTCTTAGTTCTACAGCTTGATTAGCTTCGATACCAATAACATTCGTTAAGAAAAGGGCTTGTGAGTTTTCAATTTTGTCTCTCAGGTCAGCGATTACAGCGTCTTTTTGTGCTCTTGTAATCATAAGTCCTCCTAATTGTTTATATGGAGGGGAATTTGGGCAGGAATTACACACATCCAAGTGAACCGGCTTTCATCAACCCCTAACTATTTTATATTATACTAATCCTGCAACATCACTTACATCAATCTTGATCCCGGGACCCATTGAAGTACTAACTGTTACTGACTTAATGAAGTTACCTTTAGCACTTGCTGGTTTCGCTCTAACGATTGCCATAGCAATAGCTGTAAAGTTTTCAGTTAATGCTGAGTCTTCAAATGACTTCTTTCCAACAGGAACGTGAATAATACCAGTCTTGTCTGTTCTATATTCAACTTTACCTGCTTTTTGCTCTTTAACAGCTTTGTCAACGTCAGTTGTAACTGTTCCTAGCTTTGGGTTAGGCATAAGTCCACGAGGTCCTAAGATCCTTGCAACTCTACCAATCTTACCCATCATGTCTGGCGTAGCGATAACTCTGTCGAACTCCATCCAACCACCCTGGATTTTTTGAATAATGTCATCACCACCAACTAAGTCAGCCCCAGCTGCTTCAGCTTTTGCGATGTTTTCACCTGAAGTAATTACTACTACATTTACTTTTTTACCTGTACCGGCCGGCATAACAATAGCGCCTCTAATCATCTGATCAGCATGTCTTGGGTCTACACCAAGTCTAAAAGCTACATCTACAGTTTCATCAAATTTTGCAAAAGCTACTTCTTTCGTAAGAGAAATACCTTCAGCAATTGTGTATGACTTATTTGAATCTATTTTGGCCCAAGCCTCTTTTCTTTTTGTATTTTGTGTTTTCATTTCTTACCCTTACGGTTCAAGCGACTTTCGTCTCCCGTTAATTATTTATAATCCAATTTTAAACCAGCAGATCTAACAGAACCTTCGATTGTCTTCTTAGCTGCATCCATATCTGCTGCTGTAAGATCTGGCATCTTAACAGTCGCAACTGCTTCAACGATCTTCTCAGAGACAACACCTGCCACTTCATGACCTGGCTTATTAGCAAAACTCTTCATCTTAAGGTCTTTTTTAAGAAGGTAAGTTGCTGGAGGTGTTTTCGTAATAAACGAAAAAGACCTATCAGAATAAACAGTGATAATAGTTGGGAAGATTGTTCCCGCTTCTTTTTGAGTTCTTGCATTGAATGCTTTACAGAACTCCATGATGTTTACACCTTTTTGACCTAGTGCTGGTCCAATTGGTGGAGCTGGGTTTGCTTTTCCAGCTTCAATTTGTAGTTTAATAAAACCTGTAATTTTTTTTGCCATTTCTAACTCCTCGGTTCAAGCGACTTTCGTCTCCCGTTAGCTTTAATCTTTATTTATTATGCTTTTTCAACCTGTGAATCTTCCAACTCTACTGGAGTAGGACGACCAAATATTGAAACATTAACTTTTAATTTACCATTAGCATTTACTGCTTCAACAGTTCCAACGAATGATGCGAATGGACCCTCAATAACCTTAACTGAATCACCCTCAGAAAAAGAGTTAGCTGATCTAGTTTTCTTAACTCCACCTAGAGCCTGACCTAACATATAGGCAGCCTCTTCATCTGTAATTGGCTGTGGCTTATCTGTGGTACCACCAACAAAACCTGTGATTTTATCTGTGTTCTTTACAAGGTGCCATGTCTTATCATTCATGATCATTTTTACAAGCATATAACCTGGAAAAAATTTCTTCTTAATATTTCTCTTTTTACCGTTAACTGATACCGTAACGTCTTCCTGTGGAACAAGAATCTCAGAGAAATAATCTACTAAATCATGGTTTAAAATATTTTGCTTTAAAGTCTTTTGAACTCGTCCTTCATAGCCACTTAAAACATGAGTAACAAACCATTTAAAATCTGGAGTATCACCTTTTGCAAGACCATTACCTTCTTCAACAACTTCTGCTGTTTCATCAGATACTGCTTCCACTACTTCTTCATTTTTTACTTCTTCAGACATTATTCATCCTTAATTTACAAGACTTAATAACCAAGTTGCTGTGATATCAAAAACCGATAACAAAATACCGACGATGGTTACACCAATCATTATTCCGATAGTGTGTTTTACAGTTTCATTTTTATCAGGCCAAATAACCTTAGAGCCTTCTTGGTATACTTCTTCCAAAAAACTTCTCGTAATATTGTTCTTCATTAAATATGTAAAAAATCCCGCACCCAAAAGTACTGCTAATACTTGGCTTATTGCCACATACGATGAAATTTTTGATTCTAATTCAAACCACTCTCCCATTTGCATGAAAAAGCTAATTAAAACATAAACAACAAGTCCACTAGCTACTGCGACACTCGTTTGAATCCACTTTTTACCACTATCTTTTGTCGTAACAGACATATAAAAATCCACCTTTTAAATAAGAGTCCAACATATATGCGAAAATAAACATCTAATGTCTACAAAAAAGAGTAGTTATACGGAATTTACCGCTTTTTGAATAGTGTTTTCTTTCTTAATTTGAGAATAATTTTTAACGCGTCGCATGAATCGCAGAATAATTGTCTTAAGTGGCGGGTGCAGAGGGATTCGAACCCCCAACCTACTGATTTGGAATCAGCCGCTCTACCGTTGGAGCTATACACCCATTTAATGATTTTACAAAAAAAAGGACCGGCGTAAACCGGTCCTCATATTTACTTAAGCAAATTATTTACTCTAAAATATCAGCAACTGTTCCAGCACCGATTGTTCTACCACCCTCACGGATTGCAAAACGAAGACCTTTTTCCATTGCGATTGGAGTAATTAACTCAACAGCGAATGAAGTATTATCTCCAGGCATGATCATTTCTGTTCCTTCACCTAAAGTGATTGAACCAGTAACGTCTGTAGTTCTGAAGTAAAACTGTGGTCTATAACCTTTAAAGATTGGAGTATGTCTTCCACCTTCGTCTTTAGTTAGGATATAAACTTCACACTTAAATTTCTGATGTGGCTTAACAGTTCCTGGCTTAATTAAACATTGACCTCTTTCGATCTCTTCTCTTTTGATCCCTCTTAAAAGAAGACCAACGTTATCTCCAGCTTCACCTCTATCTAAAAGTTTTCTGAACATCTCAACACCAGTAACAATTGTTTTTGATGCTTCTTTGATACCAATAATTTCGATTTCTTCGTTAACGTTAATTACACCTCTTTCGATTCTTCCTGTAACAACAGTTCCACGTCCAGAAATTGAGAAAACATCCTCAACTGGCATCAAGAAATCTTTCTCAACATCTCTCTTAGGAGTTGGAATATACTCATCTACTTTGGCCATAAGCTCAAGAACTTTTTCAGTACCAATCTCAGGGTTCTTATCTTCCATTACAGCAAGTGCTGAACCAGCTACAATAGGAATATCATCACCAGGAAAGTCATAAGAAGATAATAATTCTCTTACTTCCATTTCAACTAGCTCAAGAAGCTCTTCATCATCTACTTGGTCTACTTTATTTAAAAATACAACGATTGCTGGAACACCAACTTGTCTAGCAAGAAGGATATGCTCTCTAGTTTGAGGCATTGGACCATCTGCTGCAGAACAAACAAGAATTGCACCATCCATCTGAGCTGCACCCGTAATCATGTTCTTTACATAATCGGCATGGCCCGGACAATCAACGTGTGCGTAATGTCTAGTCGCTGTTTCATACTCAATGTGAGAAGTATTAATTGTAATCCCTCTCGCTTTTTCTTCTGGAGCTGAATCTATTTCATCAAATGCTCTTACGTCCATTCCTGAAGCTAGTGCAAGAGTTTTAGATATTGCAGCTGTTAATGTTGTTTTACCGTGATCTACGTGACCAATTGTACCAATATTTACATGTGGTTTTGAACGGTCAAATTTTTCCTTAGCCATAATGTTTCTCCTTACAAAATTTCAAAAACGAGGCGTTTATATTTATTAATTATCAATTTTTGTCATCCGAGTATGCTTTATAGAATACCCACTGACAATATTTTTAAAACAAATTTTTCAAAAAAAATGGAGCTCACGATGGGATTTGAACCCATGACCTCGTCCTTACCAAGGACGCGCTCTACCCCTGAGCCACGCGAGCCAGAGCCAATCTTTCCATTTAATCAATACTATTTATATTATTGCTCTCAGGTTAGCAATATAAAAACCAACTTTTTCTCAAAGTCTGTCGCTATTAACTAAATATTCCAGGATTTATTGAGAAAAATGGAGCGGGCGAAGAGACTCGAACTCTCGACCCCAAGCTTGGAAGGCTTGTGCTCTACCAACTGAGCTACACCCGCATAACATTTTTTGTATCCTATCACCAATAAAACTACTTGGCTTCATATATTTTAAAGATGGTGGCACGGGAAGGATTTGAACCTTCGAAGTCATACGACGGCGGATTTACAATCCGATTGCTTTAACCACTTGCATACCTTGCCGAATCTTTAAAATTTATGGAGCAGCTCACAGGATTTGAACCTGCGACCGTCGGTTTACAAAACCGATGCTCTACCAACTGAGCTAGAGCTGCCCAAAACTAATAATTTATCATAATGATAAGGTCTAATTTTATAAACCTGATCAATTATAAATGCAAGTATTTTTTAAGCTTTTTGAAGATTATGTAAAACATTTCTCCATGCAAACCGCCGCAGCAATGGAAACATTTAGAGATTTGATATCCCCTGAACTTTTAAGTGAGATACGATGATCTATTAATCTAAGGACTGCGTTGCTGATACCGACGTCTTCACGCCCAAGGATAATCGCCATGCCCTTATCTGATACCTGCTTCAATGAATCTTCTAACTCTCCCGTAGCATGCTCGCTAAGGCCGAGGCAAAGAACACCCATCTCCTTCATCCGAGTCACTGTTTTAGTGAGTTTATTTACCCCGATCATTGGAACTGATTCAGCAGATCCCGAGGCTATTCTAAAAAATGATGGAGTGAGTCCAAAAGACTTTCTATCTGGTACAACCACAGCGTCTACCCCATAAAATGATGCCGTTCGGATAATTGCCCCAGCATTATGGACGTCTGAGACTTGGTCTAAGCATAATATTTTAAGGTTATCCTTACTATCAATCATTTTATATAGATAAGTAATATCGTGAATGGCCATCTTAGAAGCGAGCAAGAAAACCCCTGAAGGAACTCTATGATAATCTAAATCGAGTTCCCGAAAGTATCTTTTTGCCTCTTCTTGAACTTTATGAGTAGCGCAAAGTTCTATTTTTATTCCATCTAACTTAATCTGCTTCTTTAGTTCTGAGATGGCATCTTCTGTGGCAACTAATTTATATATTGTCCTGTCCTGATTCTTTAAAGCGGCAATAATACTGTGAATTCCTATTACTAAATCAAATTCTTCCATTAAATATCGCTCCCAAGTTGCAACAGAAGCTCATGAATTTTTAAGGGTAATTCGTCACGCTTTACTTTATGAATAGAACCAGACTTTCTCTCTTTGATCTCCAATTCTTCAGTTTGATCGTAATCCCGTTCACCTAAAAGAACTCTTAAAGGTAACCCTAAAAGGTCTGAATCCTTAAACATTGCTCCTGCAGATGCTCCCCTGTCGTCTAATAATATATCTATGCCTGCCTCTTTTAAGTCAGCATATATATCGTTAGCTAGTTTTTTTGTTTCATCTTTTTTGCCAAGAACTGCAAAATATACTTCAAACGGTGCAAGCTGTGGAGGCCAAACCATTCCATCTTCATCATGAAACTGCTCAATCGCTGCCGCCATCGTTCTCGAAACACCAATTCCATAACAGCCCATTAATGGATTAACTTTTTTACCATTCTGATCTAATACTGAAGCATCCATTGATTTCGTATATTTACTTCCAAGTTGAAAAATATGCCCAACTTCGATACCTCTACGAATGACAATTGGTGTTTTCTTATCTGGTCCAAAGTCACTTGCTTGTGTTAAGCGTAGGTTTACTTGTTTGAAGTTTTTTACATCGCGAGAAATTGTAAATCCACTAATGTGAAAGTGTTCTTTATTTGCTCCAACGACATAACCAGCATCAAGATCGATAGCACTATCAACTATAACTGAGATTTCTCTGTCGATAGGGCTCATATAACCTTTTGGAAGGCTAAGCTCTTTTAAAACCTCTTCGATAGTTGGTTGTATATCTACTGCCCCGCTGAAATAATTATTAAGCTTAACTTCGTTAAGTTGATCATCCCCTAAAATCATGAGGATATAATTTGCTTCTTTAGTTGAACCGTCTTTTTTGGCATAAGTTGCTGTATAAACGAGAGTTTTCAACGTTTGGTAAACTGGAATGTTTAAAAAATTTGCCACGTCTTCACATGTTGCGAGATTAGTTGTCTCGATTTCTTTAAGCTCGGTGCTTACTGAAAATTCTAAATCCCCTCTATAGGTTTCAGCTGTCTCAATATTAGCTGCATAATCAAGGGATTTTACTTCCGCAATATCATCTTCACCGTTATCTGCAATAACTTGAAATTCGTGTGTTTGAGAGCCGGCATCTGCCATGGCACCGCCGTCAGCTTCAACACTTATAAACTCAAGTCCCATACGCTTAAAGATATTTGAATATGTCTTAAAGTAGTTTTGATACATATCGTCCATACACTTCTTATCTAAATGAAAAGTGTAGGCGTCTTTCATAATGAATTCACGACAACGAAGTAGCCCAAAACGTGGTCTTATTTCATCTCTAAATTTTGTATTAATCTGAAAGAGGTTTGCTGGGAGTTGCTTATAAGATGTTATGGCCGATCCAATAACGTCTGTAATTGTCTCTTCATTTGTGGCACTAAGACAGAAGTCATTGTTTTTTCTATCGTTAATTCTAACCATTTCAGGGCCCATTGTTTCCCAACGTCCTGATTTTTTCCAAAGGTCACCTGGTGTAACGAAGCTCATTAACACTTCTTGAGCACCAATTTTTTCATGCTCTTCTCTTATAATATTTTTGATTTTTTCTAAGACTCTTACTGCCATAGGTAGGTAGGTATAAATACCTCCAGTTGTTTTATTTATAAAGCCGGCGCGGAGTAATAATTGATGAGAAGGTACTTCTGCATCACTCGGAACTTCTTTGTAAGTTTGCCAAAATGACTTTGAGAGTTTCATTAACTTTCCTTTATTTTAAAAAACTTATTGCTTCGAGTTCATCTAAATCAATATAGACATCTAAAACACAACCTTTAGCAAAGTTAATTCCAACGGAGTGTGAATTACCATTTGGTTGTATAATACTGACCAGTTCTAAGTCTGTACTGAGGTTTGAATTTGTACATTGTCCCAGTTGATACTTGTGAGATTTTACTTTTAACATCGGAAGAGTTTTTACTTCAATCAAACTTATCTTAGTACCTTCAGCAATCTTAGATTGTGCTGCCTCTGTGTTTACAACAATTGTTTGATTTAAAATATACGTTTGCTCAATCTCAATTTTTTTCCATGTAATTGTATTAGCAAAAGATATCGTTGATACCGATAGTATCAATATGAATAAAATTGATTTCATTAACTATAACCCCTTATAAATTAAAGGTTATGTACCGCGTTTAAAATGAAATGAAAAGGGGCTTAATTCGTAACAGATATAAATTGCGGAAGTTTATGAGCTTCCCTAACCTCAGCGTTAAGTGAGCTTGCCGATACAATCTCATATGCACTTGGTGTATCTAGGATTTTACGGCACAAAATATTGTGTAAGTAATGGCCAGACTTATAAGTAGTTATTTTTCCAGCAAGTTGGTAACCTAATAGGCTGATATCACCTATTGTATCTAAGATTTTATGCTTCACGAATTCTTCATGAAATCTAAGTCCTTCAGGGTTAATAACTTTGTAATCATCGAGTACGATAGCGTTATCAAGAGATCCTCCCTTAGCAAGGCCCATGCGCTTAAGCATATCTACATCTCTCAACATTCCGAATGTTCGCGCGCGAGAAATAGTGTTTACATAATTCTCACAACTAAATTCAAACACTTCTTTTTGTGTGTTTATAGTTGGGTGAGCAAAGACTATTGTCGAATCAATAATAAGGTTTTTAGCGGGCTCAATCATGGCCCAAGTTCCTTTATTTTCAACTCTTACGGGCTCTAAAATGACCATGAATTTTTTTGATTTGCTTAGATTCTCAATGCCAGTTTCTTTAAGGACAAAGATAAACGATCCGCTTGATCCGTCCATAATTGGAACTTCTGGGCCATCCATTTCACAGTAAACATTATCAATACCAAGACCATATAGCGCAGAAAGAAGGTGCTCAACTGTATGTATAGCATCCGGTCCATCACCTAAAGTCGTATTGTTTTGAGTCGGACCTACACCACGTGCACAGGCTTTAACTGTTTTGGAGCTTGGTATATCTGATCTGCGAAATAAAATACCTGTATCTGCTTCAGCGGGATACATCTTTAAAGTAACTTTTTTACCAGAGTGAATACCTATTCCGGTTACGGATACTTCTTTAGCAATGGTTCTTTGATAAATCATATTTTCATCTCAAATAATAAACTTATTCTATTTAGCTTATATTGCACTACGTATAAATAAGTATAATGGAAAATCAAATTAATACATATTTATTATTTATCTATTGTACTTACAGTAACTTAGATCTTTAATAAAGGCAAAATATTACCAAATAAAATTAATTTACTTCAATAAATTGTCAATAATGGAGATTAACAGAACTTAATAATTTTAAATAGCGCCTGAGTAAAGATTTCAAGCTAAACCATGTGTGAAATTGCCTTCTCAGAAAGCACCCTGCCTCTGGGAGTTCTTAGAAGTAAGCCTTCTTTAAGTAAAAATGGCTCGTATACTTCCTCAATGGTCTGCTTATCTTCACCTAGGGTAGCAGATAAGGCGTCGATTCCTACTGGTCCATTAGAGTAGTATTCGCTGATAACTTTAAGAATTTTTCGATCCATAGTATCTAAACCTAGTGAATCAATATCAAGTAAATCTAGAGCACTATGAACATCTGATAATTGAACTTCTTTATGGTCTTTTACAAGCGCAAAATCTCTAACTCTTCTTAGAATTCTATTCGCAATTCGAGGTGTTCCCCTGCTTCTACGGGCAATTTCTAAGTTAGACTCTTTGTTTAGCTTTAGGTTCATTTTTTTTGCGTTATTTTCCAGGATCTGAGACAGTTCTTCAGGAGAATAGAAGTCAAAGTGTAGATGCGCCATAAATCTATCACGAAGAGGGTTTGATAGAAGTCCCGCCCTTGTTGTTGCACCAATAAGTGTAAATGGTACAAGGTCAATCTGCATTGTTCTCGCACTGGCACCCTGACCAATTAAAATATCCAATCTAAAATCTTCCATTGCTGAATAGAGTATTTCTTCAATTGAGACATGCATCCGGTGAATTTCATCAATAAAAAGAACATCTTTTGGTTGAATATTCGTTAGGACTGCCGCGAGGTCACCCTTTTTCTCAATTGCAGGGCCAGATATAACATGCAGTTCACTTCCAAGAGACTTTGCCACGATCATCGCCAGAGATGTTTTACCAAGACCCGGGGGCCCAGATAGTAAGACATGGTCCATGGCCGCATTTCTCTTATTCGCAGATTTAACCATGAGGTCAATATTCTCAACAACTCTTTTTTGACCAACATACTCTGAAAAATCTTTTGGTCTAAGACGTGATTCATGCTCAACATCTCGGTTGTTTGTATCACCTGATACCATTCTTTCGTCTGTCATTTTATAATTCTCTCAGTACACCTTTAATTATCTCTTCGCTAGATACTAGCCCTTGCTGCATTTGCTTTCGAACTAAATGAGTTATTTCTTTATCATTGTAGCCAAGAGAGTCTAGTGCCATTAGGACATCATTCATAATATTCTTATCAACTGACTTCGCCCCCATCTGAGGTGTTTCAACAGTATCAATATTTAACTTTGAATTATCCGTCTCCGTCGCCATATTACTTGCTTGAAACTTATCAATCTTATCCTTTAGAGATAGTATTATTTGTTCCGCCATTTTCTTTCCAATACCTTGAGCCTGACTTAATACATTTGGCTGATCAAACATAATTGCTTGAATCACACCCTCAGTTCCCACCATAGTTATTAGCGGGTAAGCCTTTGACGAGCCTACTTTATTTACGGTTTTTAAAAATTCGAACATTTTTTTATCTTCTAAAGAATTAAAACCCCAAAGACTTTGGTCATTCTCAGAAATGTGATGATGAATAAAAAGTCCTACTGTCGTATTAGTCTCAAGAAAATAACCATAATTAATCTCATGCCCAACTCCACCTTCAGTTAACACAATTGCTTTTTTACCATCTGTATCTAGAACTTTTCCTTGAATATAACCAATCATGACTTTCCTACCCTATGCTCCAAAGCTGCAGCCAGACTATTGGATGATGACTTCGTTTTTTTAGCTGATTTTGTTTTCTTAAGTTTTACATTCCCTCTATTCATAATATGACATAAAGCAATCGCAATAGCATCGCTTTCATCGTGTGTGGCATACTCTCTTTTTCCGAGCATCATATCAATGAATTTACGCACACTCTCCTTGTCAGCATGTCCGTGCCCAACAGCTGTAGACTTTATCAGGTTAGGGGAATACTCAAAAAGTTTCCCAGTGAATCTATCCACCATCGCTGAGATAATGACTCCACGTGCCTGTGCCAACTTTATCAGGGCGGTTGGACTCTTAACATATATAAGTGATTCTAAAGATATTTCATCAGGGTTTGTCTCAAGGATTAAATCCTCTGATTTTTGTTTAATTTCTTTTAAGCGATCTAAAAAAGGTGTCTTTGCACTAAACTGAAGTACTCCTGACGCGACGTAATGAACTTTGTTTCCCTCAGACTTCAAAAGTGCCCAGCCAGTTGTAATTGAGCCAGGATCGATACCAAGAACTATCAAAATTATCTCCAGTGCGTGTTGATAAATAGATAGTATAATTTTATGTAGATAAGGTCTAGCAAAGGCTAGGGAATTTAGTAGATTTCGTCTAGGTTTTCTCGAACGGTCCTCTCAAGGAGATCCAGGAACTTCGTCTCATCAGACGAAATGATTTCAACTAAGATTTTGTAGTGGTTAACAAGAAATTTTTTCTGGCCCATTTTAAATAGCTCTACCGAATGTTGTCGACACAATAAGAGAGGTACTGGAGTTCCAGCATTATCAAAAATCGTGGCGCGTTCTAGCTGAAGGTCTTCCGACTCATCGCCATAGTGCTTACATATCGTACATTCTACTTTAGCCATATATGCTTATCGTCCGAATCTACAGATAATTTACTATGAAAAGGGTTTATTTTAAGATAATTTTTGGACATGCCTATATTACTAAAAGCTGCCGATATTATAGCAAAATACTCCCCTGAATTAATCAAGGAGTCAAACTTCCTTGCTTCCGATGGGCTAACGCCTTACTTAGAAGTCGTTTTGGTAGGAAATAACCCTGCAAGTGAGTCCTATGTGGCGCATAAAGAGAAATTTTGTCATAAAATTGGTGCAAAGTTTAAACTTACCCGCCTTAAAGAAGATGTAGGGGAAAAAGAATTCATAGACTGTATCAAAGGCATGAATGAAAATCCGGAAGTAACTGGTTGTTTCGTTCAACTTCCCGTCCCTAATCAGTTGAGACATCTTAATATTACTCAGTTAATTAATCCGACAAAGGACGTTGATGGATTTCATCTCAAGACGGTAACAGATATATACCAAGGAAATCTTACTGGTATCCTTCCCTGTACCCCAAAAGGAATTATAACTCTTCTTAGAGAGAATAGTATAAATCCAGCAGGCAAAGATATTGTCATTATTGGTCGTAGCTATATCGTAGGTAAGCCACTCGCTTTAATTTTAGAGGCGATGAACGGCACAGTAACGATTTGTCATTCTAAAACAAAAGATCTCGCTAAACATACAAAGAATGCTGATATCATTATTTCTGCTGCCGGAATGCCAAATCTTATAACTAAGCAACACTTGAGAAGTCAGCCCGACCAAGTACTCATAGATGTAGGCATGAACAAAGTGAATGGAAAACTAGTTGGTGACATAAGTTTTGAGGATGTTCATGATCATGTTAAAGCAATTACACCTGTTCCAGGTGGCGTTGGACCCATGACTGTCTACTCACTCATGCAAAACCTTTTAACAACAACAAAGAATATAATTAAGCAAAGGAAAGTATAATGAGCGCTCAAAGAACATCTTTATATGATGAACATGTAAAGCTTAGTGCAAAGATTGTAGATTTTGCAGGTTGGGAGATGCCAATCCAATACAAAAATCTTAAAGCTGAAGTTGAAGCAGTTAGAAGTAATGTTGGCGTATTTGACGTCAGTCATATGGGTGAATTTTTTATTGAAGGTAATGAAGCTTTAAAATTCACGGATTTTCTCGTTACAAATGATATCGCCAACGCAGAGCTAGGCAAAGCAATATACTCACCTCTATGCCGCGAAGACGGAACAATTATTGATGACCTTATCGTTTATAAAATTTCAGAAAACTATATTATGATTTGTGTAAATGCTTCCAATATTGACAAAGATTTCGATTGGATAGAAAGTCAGATCGAAGGCTTTGACTGTACTTTAAAAAATAGATCACACGAATTCTCACTTCTTGCTGTGCAAGGTCCAAACACTGTAAAAGCCTTAAAGAGTATCGATCTAGGTTGTGAACTTAAGGATATTGACTACTACTCTCTTCAAGTTGAAAAGCTTGATATGCAAGAAATCATTTTTGCCAGAACTGGCTACACAGGTGAAGACGGCTTTGAAATCTTTGGCCCTCACAAGTACATACAAAATCTATGGTCTCAACTTGTGTCTATTGGCGCTGAGCCATGTGGGTTGGGCTCAAGAGACGTTTTAAGACTTGAAGTTGGGTATCCACTTTATGGGAATGAATTAAATGATGAAGTAACCCCTCTAGACTCTGGACTTAAATGGACAGTAAAAATGAGCAAGACTGACTTCATAGGTAAAAAAGCGTTAATGGATTACAAGCCTAACTTTCGCCTTGTTAAACTTAGCTTAGATAAAGGAATTCCAAGAGAGGGTTACCAAGTAGAAAACGAAGCGGGCACAATCCTTGGACAAGTTACTTCTGGCAGCATGAGCGTCGTACTTAAAAAAGGTATAGCAATTGCGAGGATCAAAAAAGATCTATATGATGCTGAAAATCAATTTTTTATTGATATTAGAGGTAAGAAATATAAAGCAGAATTAAATAAAAAACCTTTTGTCGCTGGAGGGCATAAATAATGGCTAAAATAGTAGAAGGACTTAAGTACACGGAAGATCATGAATGGATTTCAATTGAAGGGAATATTGCGACTATAGGCATAACTGACTTTGCTCAATCATCACTTGGAGATATTGTTTTTGTTGAACTACCTGATGCCGGTGAAGAACTTGAAGCAACTAATAGTTTTGGCGTAGTTGAGTCAATAAAATCTGTTAGTGATTTATATACACCACTATCTGGCAAGATCATTGAAAAAAATTCAACTGTTGAAGACGGACCAGAAAGCTTAAATGAAGATGCATATGGAGCTTGGCTAGTTAAGATTGAAATGACTGATACCTCTCAAGTAGACTCATTACTCGATTCAAAAGCATATAGCGAATATTGCGAAGCAAATTCATAATTTTTATTTGGCCACAGAGTGGCCAAATATTTTTTTTTGAATTTTTTTTCATGTGAAAATTTTGTTAGACCCTAAAAAAACCCTTTACTAATCAACGTCTCTACATCATACTGCCAAAACTTCGAACACAAGATTTACGATAATTTATTTTTAAATTAGCTAGACAAGGGATACCTGTTTTATGGAATCTATTCAATTACTGAATACTGCCATCATTAAGAGTAAAGAGAAAAAGATTAATAGCTCTTACGAAGAAAGACTTAATAAAATAAACAATTCACCTGCTATTGAAGCAATAAATAAAAGTATATCTCTTCTTGCAGACTCACAAAAAGTCTCAAAAGATCAAGCTGCATTACAAGTTATTGAAGCAATCAGAGAACTGGATGCTGTCTGGTCTGACTATGTAACAATGGAAGGAATAGATAGACTCAAGGCCATGCTTCAAGGTACTCAGAAACACTAAGTATTAACAACAAATCCCCACTCAATAACTGCTTTACCGTCACCCTTAATCATTCCAGTAGGTGGATTGGGAAATGGACCTGCTTGATTAAAAGATTTAACTGCCGCATCATCAAGCTCTCGAATTCCGCTAGTGGATTTTAGTGCAATATCTACAATCTCACCTTGAGAATTAATTTTAATTGTTAGTCCGGTTACAAGGTTTGCTTCTGAAGCAATGCTTCTACCAGCTTTAAAAATTTTATCTGCTTGATCTTGTATATTTGAACCCCAAAACTGCTCTAATTTCTGACGGATACGGTGATAAAAACCATAGTACTCATACTCTTGCGTATTCAGTCTTGTAAAGTCACCCAACGGAATATCTTCTAAGTGATCATTAGTTTTTCCAAGGCCGACACCTTTCTTATAACCATTTTTTAAGCCACGTTTAGTTTGAGATATCTTGGCAACCTTCTTAACTTTTTTTCTAATAGAAACTTTTTCAGACTTCATCGCAAGATCTGAAAATTTAATTTTTTCAAACTTTTTAGCTAATGACTTCTTAATCATCTCAGAGTTTTTATTATTTTTTGCAGTTCTAATACCCTTACTTGCAGCCTGAAAACTTCCATTATTAGCACTTTTAGTTTCACGATCAAATGTATTATTTTTATTGGATAGAAACTTTGGATTTTTCAATTTATTATTCTTACTTTGTTCTGTCGTCGCGATTTGCTGAATATCTTTATTGAAGTTTTGCAACTTGATCCTAATTTTGGTCTCAGGCTCAGTATCAGACAAAAGAAAGTCATGCTTACCTGTAACCTGAGTAAACATAAACCCCAAATGTAATGCAAAAGACACCAATAGAAATCTAGTGATAAATTTTTTGTTATTCGAATTTGTTAATGTAACTTCCATGAACACCACCAATACCTACCTATCGGTAGTTAGTGTCAGTGCCTTAGATTTTATTGAGCATTGTAATAATCTTCCCCATCAAGGATAGAACTTGCCGCATCTTCAGAATCATCACCAGTAACCGAGTTTTCTGATCCAGGACCAGTCCCATCAACAAAAGCCTCCACAAGCCTTTTTGGCCCATCCTGATAAAGCATTCCGGTATCTGGATTAACTGCAATGTTGACTATCCCGCTAGGAATTGGAAAGTCTGTATCTCCAAACTTTCGAATTGCAAGCTTCATATATGATCTCCAAATAGGCAAAGCAGACTTTGCTCCAGTCTCACCAAAGCCTAGAGTTTGATTATTATCAAAACCAGTCCAAACTCCTGTTACAACCTTTGGAGAAAAGCCAATAAACCATGAATCAACATAGTTATTTGTCGTTCCAGTTTTACCTCCAATATATGAAGATATATCACTTGTACCTCTACCTGTTCCTCTCTTTATTACACCCTTAAGTAAGTTACTCATAATATAAGCCAAACGAGCGTCGTAAACTTGATTTTCGTCTAAAGTAGCTAAGTATGGATTCTCATTAACGACTTCATCCTCTTCATCCAATGTTTCATCAAGCTTAGGTTCTTCAACCTTAGCCTTAGCCGTAGCTAGCTCCTCAGAAGGAACGAGAGCTTTATCACCATCAGTGGACTTATCTTTATCTTCTTCCGTTGCCTCATCATCAGACGTTATATGATGAACTCGTCCGTACCTATCCTTTATTGAAAGAATTGACTTCAATTTTGTTTTACGTCCACCGTTTGGAAATATGCTGTACATTCCAACAATATCAAGAAGATTTAAACCAAAAGAACCTAGCGATACACTTAGATCAGGAGGTAAGCTTGCTTTCACACCCAACCGATCGACAAAATTCACTATTTTTTCAACACCAATATCTTGGGTCAATTTTATTGTTGGAATATTTCGGCTTGTTTCAAGTGCCCGTCTAAAAGTCATTGTTCCTTTAAATTTTCCATCATAGTTCCTAGGTTTCCAACTAAGAGAACTATCAACACCACCAAGCGCGGCAGGAGAATCAAGTAATATGGAAGACGGCGTATAGTTACTCTCCAATCCGGCCGCAAAGATTAAAGGCTTAAATGCAGAGCCTGGCTGTCTATTAGATTGAACGACTCGATTGAATTGTGATTTAGAAAAATCACTTCCACCAACCATTGAAATTATTTCTCCTGTTTGTGGTGAAATGGATAGTAATGCCCCTTGTGCATCAGGTTCTTGCTCCAAGTGACCTAAGTGAAACTTTTGTTTCTTTATTTCGGCCATAAGATCTTTATTCGATCCGTATGCTTTTTTAAAGTCACTCCATATATAGTTCATTGGACTTACAGATTTATTATCTATTTTAACTAAAATAATATCACCTGGCTTAAATACTGTTTCTGGACGCGTTAAATAACCCCAATAATGTCTTTCCTCTTGGATTTTTCTTTCGTGTGCCCACTTAAAGTTCTCATAAGGAATAAGTATTTTCATGCCTGCATAGTTTGCATAAATAGCTCTTTGCAGATTACTTACCTTTGTCACAACGGCTTTAACAGAGGTACTAAAATCAACAAATTCTAAGAATTTTTTATTCAACTCGACTGCATTTCCAAGTTCTAAAAATACTTTTCCACGAACTTTCGTTTCACTGAAAATTTCAGTCTCGCGCTCAACCAGCTGTAAGTACTCATCATCTAATGGTTGAAACTCTTTCTCGGTTGTTCCGTCTGCTCTAAATATTAGATAATTAGATGCCTTCATATAGACTTCATCTCTTTGTTTTGAAATGTATTCGTTAATTTCTTCTTTTGAGTCTAAATGTCCTAATACACCTTTATAACCTTGGCGCTTATCCATTTCTTTTACACCATTTAAAACTTCGACCTCAGCCTTTTCTTGTAAAGACCAGTCAAGGGTTGTCACAACCTCATAACCATTAGTTAAAAAGTCTTCTTTACCAAAGTGCTTAATAAGTCTTTGCCTTATCCAGTCAGTAAAGTATCCAGCCTTAAAGGGAGTCCCTTTTCTAATTTGGATTTTTATTGGTTCAGCAATGGCCGCATCATATTCTTCTTTTGAAATTTTCTCTGTCTTATATAATCTTCCTAAGACATAACGCTGTCTTTTCTTTGCCATATCAGGGTTAACATACGGCGAGTATTTTCCAGGAGCAACGAGCAAGCCGGCTACGAGGGCCATCTCTGCAGTTGTAGCCTCAGAAAGCTCTTTATCGAAATAACCATGAAAAGCAGACTTAACTCCATAATATCCACCACCAAGATATACCTGGTTTAAATAGAGAAACAGAATTTCTTCTTTTGATAATTTCTCCTCTATTTTTTTTGCCAATATTAAATCTTTAATTTTACGTGTAAAAGTTCGTTCATTTGAAAGCAACAAAGACTTTGCTACTTGCTGAGTAATTGTAGAGGCTCCCTGAACAATACGTCCGGCCTTAATATTTATTAGCATCGCCCTCATGATTCCTTTATAATCAATTCCCGTATGATTATAAAAGTTGTCATCTTCAGCCGCTAAGAATGTATCAATAACTTTCTGGGGTATCTCTTCAATTGTCGCCAGCTCACGCTTTTCCCTCGATAACTCCATTAGAAGAAATCCATCCTTTGAATATATTTTACTTGGAATAGGTGGACTATAATCACTCAAAGAATTCAACTGTGGTAGGTCATATGAAATATAAATAACTATACCCAAGAGGAAAACCCCTCCGATTGCCGACATGGCAAGACCTGCTAACATTGCTTTAAACAGTAATTTCAACGATACCTCTTTGTAACTTGTCGCTTAATTATAACTCTAACTGCTAATTATTTAAAATCTGAGTATTTTCTTCCTTTAAACTTTCAATCTTTAACTTAACCGCTCCAACATTCTCTGAGATTAGTTCTGAATATTGCTCACTAATCTGAGACAGTGGTCTCGCTTCATCTAGTATGACGGCCGAGGATAATTTTAAGATACTTGTTTTATCAAGCTCTTTGAGAACTGTTCCAAGGTACGATGTAAGAATACCGAAACGGTAGTTATCAACATTTTTTATTTTTGAATCTGAACTTATAAAAACCGCATTAACAACTATATCTACTGATTTATGTGTAAGGTTAGTATCAAACTTTTTAATATTCCTAAGGTAGTTACTATTACTGTTTAAATCAATTGAGTGTCTAATCGCTTCAACAATACTTCCTGTTTGATTTAAGTAGACCTTATTGTTCTTTATCTCGGGAATGACCATTAAGACTTTCATTTGATGAAGCTTAGTTTTACCAA
Source organism: uncultured Oligoflexia bacterium (assembly GCA_913058265.1). GTDB lineage: Bacteria > Bdellovibrionota > Bacteriovoracia > Bacteriovoracales > Bacteriovoracaceae. The sequence continues at coordinate 19,470 of CAJXPQ010000011.1, read as the reverse complement.
ATTCTTTTCCCATAAACTCATTTATTTTACTCTGCCAATCCTTAGAGTATATTTTTACTCCATCTAATCTTTTCATGAGATCAAATATTTTCCATTCAAGATAACTTACACTTTTTTCTTTCGCATAGAGAGCACTAAGTACTGCTCCAAATCCAAAAGATGATATTACAGATATTTTAGTTTTTTGTTTTTCCAACTCTTTAAGGTATGGAATGATTGCAAGCGACTCATACAAAGAAGGATAAAAGTTTAGCGCCACGACTTTTGATTGCTCAGCACCACTATCAATTGTTTCTTGATCACTCTTTATAGAAGGGCCAAAGCTTGAAGTAGTATTCTTCTTAATTTTCACACTACCAGAGTCACTATCAAAAACGATAGTTTCTAGGTCTGTATTATTTCGCGCATTAGTACAAGAAATTAGAAAAAGAGCTAATATAAGAAATCGCATTATTCTTCGTATTCTTCTTCCTGAAGTGAATCGGTCAAGATGGTAATTTTCTTTTCCGCCTCAGTCAGTTTTTTTCTACAAACTTTATAAAGGCTAATTCCCTCTTCAAACTTTTTAATACTATCATCAAGAGATAATTGTCCTGACTCTAAATCAGATACTAATCCCTCTAGCTTTTCTAATGATGTTTCAAAATTTACCTTGGCCATCTGACTATCTCCATGTCAATTCATTGACCTTTCTCCTAACTTTTTACGCTACGATTGGATCAATTTTCCTTTTTGCCTAAATTATTTCATACATTCGTGAACATTCTATCATGGCCATAAGATTAGATCTAATCATTTTAGCTACTTAACTAGTCGGCTAAATTTTCCCCGTGATGTAATTTTGGCGGTTAGATTGCTAAAATATAAAAGTGTACAGGTGAATCAGGAAGATTTTACCTTTTTCATGCTCAGGAGGAGTGTTTGAAAAATATTTGGGTTCCATTATCCGGTCAAATTGCTCAACAGAGAAAAGTTGAAACGATTGCCAATAATATCGCAAATGCAAATACCGCTGGCTTTAAAAAAGACCAACTTGTTTTTAAGGAGCACCTTACAGCACTAAGTGATAAAGGTGGCGAAGTAATTGACCTTCCTCGTAAGGAATGGAAGCCAGATGATTTCTACCGTTCTCAGGGTGCGGAAAATGCCTTCGTTAAAGTTGATGGAAGCTATATTAACTTTGAGCAGGGCTCCATGACTCCTACCAATAACCCTTTTGACCTAGCTTTATTTGGGAAAGGGTTTTTCGAGGTAAGCACACCAACAGGGGTAAGGTACACGAGAAAAGGAAATTTCAACCTATCTAAAGATGGGGAACTTGTAACGGCGCAAGGATTTAAGCTTTTACTTGAGCAAAAAGATAAGGCTCAGGCCACTGACAACCTAGCAGATGAGAATGCTATTAATGAGAGAGTTGTTAAATTACCCCCAGGTTCTAAGATTTCAATCTCAAAAGATGGAAGTCTTTTCTCTAAAGAAGGCCTTATAGGCAGGCTTTCAGTTGTGGAATTTAAAGATCCCCAGGCCCTTAGAAAACAAGGGCACTCTTTATATATCAATAATGCCACAGATAATATTTCACGATTAAATTTAAAGACACGCGTTAATCAGGGATTCATTGAGGGTTCTAATGTAAACGCTATACAAGAAATGTCAGAGCTGATTACGGCCCATCGTCATTTCGAAAACATTCAAAAAGCAATTAATAACTATGACACTCTTGCTGGAAGAATTGTAAATGATATCGCAGATTTTTAGTAGCCTAGGAGGGCAAAATGATTAGAGCTTTAAATACAGCTGCAACGGGCATGGCGGCCCAAGAGCAACAGGTAAACTCTATTTCTAACAATATTGCCAATGCCAATACCACTGGTTACAAAACTCAGCGCACAGAGTTCGAAGATCTTTTATATGAAACAGTTGAAGAAGCAGGTGGAAGATCTGCTGGAGATACTGAATATACGGTTGGACATCAAGTCGGCTCAGGAGCGAAAGTATCTGCGACAAGAAGAATGCATACAATGGGTAGTCCACAAATCACCAACAGACCTTATGATTTAATGATAATGGGTGACGGGTTCTTTGGAGTTCAAACAGATAAAGGTATTAACTATACTAGAGATGGATCTTTCACAGTTGATGCTCAAGGTAGCTTAAAAAATCGAGCAGGTTTTCCTCTTTTACCCAATATAACTGTTCCGCCTAACACTAAGTCATTAAACGTTTCAGCCAATGGTGACGTACAGGCTTACTTAACTGATCAAACAGAACCTGTTGAGCTTGGTCAAATTCCAATATTCACTTTTGTAAACCCAGCCGGGTTAACAGATAAAGGTGGAAACTTAGCTGCAGTTACAACGGCCTCAGGTCAAGCAATTCAAAGAGTTGCTGGTGAAGAGAATGCAGGAGCGATTGCACAAGGAACATTAGAATCTTCAAATGTTAGTGTCATGAATGAAATGACAAATTTAATAAAAGCGCAAAGAGCTTATGAGATGAACTCAAAAGTTATGGGGATAGCAGATCAAATGCTTCAAACGGTAAATTCAATTCGATGATTAAACTAGCTATAACTCTATTTTTTATATCTTTTAGTGCTCTTGCAAATGAGAGTACTTGCTCAATTACATCTTTTTCTAAGGTCCTAAAAATAAATAAAGTCCTAGACGATACTATCATTAAGGAATCAAGTTGTTCATCTAACATAAACTCTGCTTTTGTTCAGCTAATTAGTAATGCTCAAGGAAAGCTTAACTCTGGGTATTTGAGCTCTTACTTTCAAAATGAATTTAAATTTCAAGTTTCGATCTCCCCAACAAGTATAGACATTAAAGACCTGAAGGAAGTGATCGAAAATAAATTTTCTAGAGAGAAAATTATTATAAAAAAAATATCCAGTCTATACAGTAAAAGTAGTATTAACTTAAGTAGTACAGATAGTTTCTCCATTGATTGCAACAACTGTACAAAAACAGGTGAGCGCAATTTAAAAATTAAAATTAACAATAAAAGTTTTTGGATATCTGCCAAGATTCTTAGAGAGAGATTTGCTTACACAGCTAAGAATATGATCAATGTTCGCGCCTCTATCATGCAAAAGTCTGACTTTCATCAAAAGGTTGTGGCCGATTATGGGCGCTCAAACGTGTTCACGGACCTTGATCAAATACAGTTTTATAATTTAAATCGTAATTTACATAGTGGTGATGTTTTAAAATATAGTGATCTCACTCCTAAAAAACTTATCAATATTGGCCAAAAGGTTAATGTTTTCTATAAAGGCACAGGCATCAACTTAAAAACAATTTCTATAGCTAAAAAGAATGGACGCTTTGGAGATTTTATAGAAGTTGAGAATCCTAAGTCTAAGAAGAAAATTCTAGGGAAGGTTATGGATTTTAATACAGTGGTAGTTGATATATGAAACTACTACTACTTACTTGCTTATTTTTCAGCTCTTGCTCTTCTTACGTAAAATCTATTCATAAAAAAATAGATAGTGAGAAGCGTGGTAAGCAGAATAAAGGAATGAGATATAATGGAAATGATAGAAGACCGATTCAAAATCCACGCACCTTAGGTGCCGCATCTGCTAATACGAGGGCGAATCTTCCACCAACGACTCAAAGACAATATCAATCACAAGGTTCTAGACGCTATAATGCGAATGATCTTAAGGATAATGATGATGATGGCAGTCTATGGTCAGGTGACAATAGTGAAAGCTTTCTTTTTGTTAAAAATAATATGAGAAAGAAAGGTGATATCGTCATCCTTGATGTTTATTCTCAATTAAAAAATCAGATTCAAGATGAACTTGCACGGAACTTTCCTGACAAGCCAAAAAAGAAAAAGAAAGCAAAAGAAGGTGAAGAAGCCACTCCTGAAGCAGAAAAGCCTGCAGAATCTGCATCAGATAATCCAGATAAAGTTTATGATAAGATCTCTACAAGTGTTGTAGAGCAAGTCAATCAAGACTACTTACTCATACGTGGACGTAAAGAAATTATGTATAAAAAGTTCAAGCGTTTTTTTGAAATACAAGCGCTTGTTTCACAAAAAGATATTGGCTCTAACGATACGGTTCCATCAAAGAAAGTTTTAGAACCGAAAATAAAGGTACTGAGGTATTAAATGAAGAATGCTATTTTATTAATTCTACTTTTAACGGCAAGTGTCTCTTATGCGAGTAATCGCTTAAAAGATCTAGTCGATATAAAGGGAGTTCGTGAAAATCCCCTAGTTGGATACGGACTCGTTATTGGATTAAACGGTACTGGTGACGGTGGTGGAGAGATCACCAATAATTCACTGAAAAAAATGTTCCAAACACTAGGACTTGACCCTGTTCAAGAAGTCAGCTCTGCTAATGTTGCAGCAGTTATAGTTACAGCGAAATTGCCACCCTTTGGTAGGATTGGTCAAAAGATGGATATAACAATTTCTTCCATTGGTGACTCTTCTTCACTGGCCGGGGGGACTCTTTTAGTAACACCTCTAAAAGGTGGTGATGGTAACGTATATGCCGTTGGTTCTGGAGCTTTAAGTATCGGTGGTCTCGTTCAAGGTAAGAAGTTTGCAACAAGTGGTAAGATACTTGGCGGTGCAACTATAGAGAAAGAAATCAAACTTGCTTTTAATGAAAAAAGCTCACTTCGTATGTCTCTTAAAACACCAGACTTTACGACTGCTGCTAGAATTGTAAAAACTATTAATGAGAACTTAGGCGGAAAGTACGCTAATGCCTCTGACTCCACTACGATCGACCTCATTGTACCTCCTCATTACCAACGTAAGGTTGTTAATCTTATTGCTATCCTTGAGAACTACCGAGTTAATCAGGATAATCGAGCAAAGATTGTGATTAATGAGAAAACCGGCACAATAGTCGCGGGGGGTGAAATTACTCTCAGTGAAGTGGCCATAAGTCATGGTGACCTTGTCCTTGAAGTTGGTGGAGAGACCGGTAAAACAGGATCAATGTTTATGGTTGAAAAGAAGACGACACTTAAGGATTTAGTTAAAGCCTTAAATGCAATAGGCACCAGTCCTGATGATTTAATCAGTATTTTTCAGGCACTGAAGCAAAATGGGGCAATGGTTGCCGATCTGGAATTTATTTAATGTCATTTTTCAGACTAAATGTAATTTTTTTATGGTGTCGCAACGCGTTTTAGTGGTATGATATTATAAGAAGATATCCTCTAGGAAGGGGGATATATAATACTAGGATGGTAAATTGGATCAAGTAAAAAACCAAGTAAACATTCATTCACGCCAAGTAAACCCTAATCAGCATGCTGCAGATAAGTACAGAAATGTGCCAAAAGATTATATGCGTGTTGCTGAAGGTATGGAACGACAGTTTACAAACCACCTCCTTACTCAGATGCAGAAAAGTATCGACCCTGCTAACCCTGACTCACAGGCTGAGAAGATTTATAAATCTATGTTAAACGATGAAAGAGCTAAATTGATGGCCAATTCTAATTCAGGTCTAGGTGTAAAGGATCTTGTCTTGGATCAGATTTACCCTCAATACAAGCGCACACCCGCAAAACAAGTTGTGCAAAACTACCAACAGATTAACTCTCACAAAGGAGAGCAGTAATGAGTACCATTGACACTAGAGCCCCATTCTTTCCAAACGCAAAGCCGCCTAGGCCAGAAATTGCTAGTACGCAGGGTAACCCTCGTCCAGAAATTTCTAGTACACAAGGCGCCCAATCTCTGAAGAGAAATTCTTATCAGAGGGCACAGGAACTAAATGATATTGCTCAACGAGATGCAAAGGTAACAATTCCTGAATCAGTTAAAGATTTTTCAAGGATAAAGAAGGCAGTAGATGCTGCTCCAGAAATGGATAACTCTGCAAAAATCGCTGATCTTAAAGCAAGAATTCAGGCCGGAACTTACGCTCCAGACTATGATGCAATTGCAGATAAGCTCCTAGCAAGCGAGTATTAATATGAATTCAGAAACTGAGTTAAAATTACAGCTTAAGCTTAGCTACTTACAACAGCTATGGCATGACTTTTGTGAGCAACATACATTTCTTTATGAGCTTACCTGTGATGAATATATGCATTTACTTGCAAGTGATACTGATCAATTAGAGCTAACCATCCAAGATAAAAGAACTCTTTTAAGTGAGATCAATACACTCGATCAAAGTAGAAGTGAACTTGTAAAAGAAATCACCCAATTAATGGGTAAAGATAAGCCAGAAAAACTAAGTGGCTTAATAGCCCTACTTAATGATGGTGGCCACACAGAACTAGCGACTGAGCTGGGCAAGAGAAACCTTGTCTTACTTGATATTATTGAAAAGATACAAGCTCAAAATAAGAAGAATCAGTTTTTCTTAAACAAAGCCATTTATTCACTTAAAGAGTTAAGAGAAAGTTTCTCTGGTGAAAAGAAGTATAAAACTTACTCGGCCAAAGGTATGGCCAGAATTTAATCATAAAGGATTAAAAGGTGGGAGCAGATTTATTTAGTATAGGACGTTCGTCCCTTAGAACATCTAAGAAATCGCTTGCGACGACGTCGCACAATATCGCCAATGCCAATACTGAGGGTTTCTCTCGCCAAGTTGTAACAGCTGAAACAAGTACTCCTATTCAAAGTGGAAATAACGTTTATGGAACGGGTGTTAATGTTAAAAGTGTTAAGCGAGTTCATGACAAGCTTATTGAACAAAAACTAAATCATTCGACTTCAAATCATTCTTATCATGAGCAGAGAACAGATCAACTCTCAAATGTTGAACAAATATTTAACGAAATCAATTCTGACGGTATGAATAAAATTATGAATAGATTCTTCAATTCATTTAGAGAACTCTCCAATCAGCCTGAAAATGAAGTTGTTCGAAATCTTGTAAGAGACAATGCTCATATTGTTACAAAAGATTTTAAGAGAATTAGTAATGAAATTGTACAAGCTAAAAACAGAATCGACTCTCAACTCAAAGGCTCTGTGGATGATATTAACTCTCTTTCACAAACTATAGCAGAGCTGAATGTAGAAATAATTAGATTAGAAAATATTGGTGGTGAAGCTGGTGACCTTAGAGATAAGCGAGACTCTGCCATTAAAACGATTGCAGAGTTTATGCCCATTACCGCCTACGAAGATGGTAACAGTCAATATGTTGTGAACATTGTTGGCGGTGGATCTCTTGTTGCAGGTGGTATTGTAAATAAGTTAGCAGTCAGAGAAACTGCGACCGATGAAGTTGGATCTTATAAAGGTGAAGCTCGAGTGGAAATTGGATTTGCAGCCAATGCAAGTTCAAAGTTATCCGAAAGTATTAAAGGTGGAATTATTGGCGCCTTGACTCAAACTCGAAATAACGAAATTCAAGACTTAAGACTTCAGCTCGATGAAATGGCCCATGGTCTTGTTCATGTAACAAATGCCATTCACAGACGTGGTTATGTAAATAAAGAAATTCCTGTTGATGCCCAAGGCAATATCATTAATGACCCTAGAAATGGGAAAATAACAGGTATCAATTTCTTTAAAGAGCCAATAGATTTAACTCAAGCGGCCGAAAAAATTGAACTCAGTGATGAGATTTCTGGTGATTTGAATAATATTGCTACCGGTTTAAGTCCAAACTCTCCTGGTGATAACAGAATTGCAATTGCTATATCAAAAGTTCAGCACGAAAAGATTTTGGGTGATGGTAGTAACACATTTGAGGAAACTTACCTTCAATCTGTTGGTAGTATTGGTATCTCCACTGGTAAATCAAAAGTTAATGAAGAGCAATCTAAGGGAATCCTTGCTCAAGCAAAAAGTATTAAAGAAAGAATTTCTGGAGTTTCACTCGATGAGGAAGCTACAAATATGATAAAATATCAACAATCATATGAGGCTTCGGCTAAAATGATTAGAGTTGCTGATGAAATGTTTGACTCAGTACTACAGATGTTAAGGTAATAGAAAATGTCCAGAGTATCGGAAGGAAGTACTATTCACGCTGTTAACTTCTCAATCGGTAAAACGAAAGAGAAGCTGGAGAACCTACAATTACAAGGTTCCAATCTTAAGCGTGTTCAAAAACCTTCAGATGATCCCGTCGGAAATATGGAGATTTTATCCATTCGATCCAGAAAGATAGATGGTAATCAATACAAAAGAAATGCATCGGTTGCAAAGGCTCAACTAAGTTTCACAGAGAATGCAATTGAAGAGCTTACTGATATAATGGTTAAGGCAAAAGAGCTTACTATTTCACAATCTTCAAATATCTTTGATCCAGCCATTAGGCAAAGTGTTGCAAAAGAAGTGGCACAACTTCATAATCAGGCCATAAGTATTGGTAACAGAAGACTTGGTAATAAATATATTTTTGGTGGTCACAAAACCCTTACAAAACCTTTTAGTGATGAAGGGAAATATCTAGGTGACTCTAAGCAAACTAAAGTAGAAATTGGAAAGGATATTTTTGTACCCATTACATTCGACGGAAACAGTATCTTTTTTGAGAAAAATGGGACGGCAATGAAGTCAGAGAGTCCCCTAAAAAACTCACCTTTTGAAAATTTAGAGAAACAATTTAAAACAAAAAGAGAAGCACCTCAATTTGAAGAGATAACTCCTGATAATAATAGCGAGCCTAATATAAACAGAATTCCTGCAAATGATCCGGCTGCACCCAAGCCTCTTGCAGAAGAAGCACGCTCGAGTATTTTCACAAATTTAAAAACTCTTGAAAATGCACTGATTACAGATAATCATGAAATTATCCAAGACCTTCTTCCAGGTCTTGATGACAATATAGACAGACTTGTTCAAGCTAGGACAAGCCTCGGCTCTACAATGAACAAGATTGACTACTCAGTCTCTGCTATTGAGAAGAATGATATCATTAATGAAGAATATAAAAGTAAAATAGAAGATGCAGATGTTGCTGAGCTTTTCACTGATTTATCAAGACAACAAAATGTACTTAACGCTACATATAAATCTAGTGCACAGCTTATGAATAACAATTTGATGAAATATATCAACTAAGCAGCTATTTACTTAAGAAAATGTTAATTTTTATATAAATTGTATATATATGACAGAGATGTAAGGAAATTTAACGATTATCCTTGCATTTTCACACTCACGATAATATATGAGTTGTTCGTTGTTAACTGACTAGTTTTCAACAATGTTATAAGACGGATTTTACGCGAGGATACATACCCATGCTAGTTCTAACAAGGAAGCTTGGAGAAAGCATTGCCATTGACGACAATATAAAGATAGTAGTCGTCCAGATTAAAGGTAAACAAGTTCGTTTGGGTATCAAGGCACCTAAAGAGACCAAAATACACAGAGAAGAAGTTTATCAGGCCATCCAGGACCAAAACACTGCAGCGTCCCAATCTTCTCCAGCCGATCTAGCAGCTTTAAACGAAGCTCTTAATAAGAAATAAATTCCCGCTTGCAGATCTATGTAATTGACTGATACCATCATACGGGGTAGAAATTTAGGCTACCAGGTTTTATTTTCGGAGGATGATTTGAAAGTCAACACTACAAGGTTCGGAGAACTACAAGTAAACAACGAGGATATTGTTTCCTTCTCAGAAGGATTACTGGGATTTGAAAAACTAACAAAGTTTTTCGTCGTTGATCCAGGTGACAGCACTCTTATTCTTTGGTTACAGTCTATTGAGGATGAATCAATTGCATTCCCAATAATTGAACCTAAAATATTCAAGCCAGATTATGTGGCGAAATTATTACCAGCTGACATGAACAGTGTTCAAATCGAATCTGTTACTGAAGCAAAAATTTACAGTATCTTAACAATACCTTCTGACATAACAACAATGAGCGCAAATCTTAAAGCTCCAATTGTTATTAATAACGAGAAGAAAATAGCAAGACAAATTGTTCTACAAGACAATAAGCTTACTGTTAAATATGAAATGTACAAAGAACTTAAGAGTTATATTGTAGCTTTCTCATCTGACGACAGCAAAAGAACAAATGTTGCAACACCAACAACTGAGACAGCGACTGAAACTTCGGTAAAGTCTATTCCTACTACAGAGAATAAAGGTAATCAGAAAGAAGCTTAATTAAAATTTCATTTTATAATAAAAAAGCCAACATTAAGTTGGCTTTTTTTATGCTTAATTTTCTAAAAATTATACGTGCAAATTTGTTTCTGTTGCCGAGCTAGAAAGGTTTAAATACATAAGAACTTCTTCGTTTCTAGAGTCCTTCATTAAAGCATTTTGCCATTCCGCTTGAGCTTCAATAGTGTTTCCCTTTCCGTAATGCAAGAGTCCCAAGGCAACACGCGCTGGCATATATTCAGGGTGCTCTGCTTTAAGCTTTCTTAGCTCATCAAATGACTTAGAAATATATCCCTTTTTAGAGTAAACCTTTGCAATTTTAATTCTGATTTCTAGGTTCTCACTATCCAGGGCCGCAGCTTTATTATAGTCAAACAAAGCTTCGTCATAGCGATTATATGAGAAGTACATCTCAGCTATTTCAAAGTGCTTTAAAGAGAATTTACGATTAATATGAGGGTCTTGAACGCCTTCAACTTTAACCTTCGCATTGGCCTTCTCAAAAACCTTCTGAGCCTCTTCATATCGGCCAATATCGTTCAAGATAACAGATAGGCTTATTGATGCATCAGTATGCGTGGGGTCCAGCTCAATGGTCTTATTAAAGGCCTTTACTGCCTTACCAAGCTGTCCTTGTATGTGAAAAATATTTCCAATATAAAAATGAGCTTCTGCTAGATTTGGCTCAATACTTATCACCTCTTCAAGTAATGAAAATGACTTTTTTAATGAATTTTTTGAAAATAAAGCTATCGCCTGCTGTAAAATTTCTTGTGCGCGCATATTATCCAAGGCTTACTCCTAAATTATATATATTTAGATCTTATTTTTACAATATTTTGTATACTCTGTTACTACTTTCTTATCTGACTTTCTAAGGTTTTGGGAATAAACATCTGCGTATTTGATACATTTTTCATACTCTTTTAAATAATAAGTAGATAGAACGATCCTTTGCATAGAGTGTGATCTTAACTTAATGTCAGTGAAGTTCTTAAGCATGTCCAAATAGCGCCATCTTGCAGCACTATAAACCTCAGTTTTAAAGTAGAAGTCTGCAACGTACCGTTCTTTTTCTTGCAGTCGGGATCGGCATTCTTTAATTTTCTTAGTCCCCGACTTAACATGCTTTGATTTAGGGTATTTAGTTATTAGCTCATCATAGTATTTAATTGCCTCAATAGCTGGCTCTAAGTCCCTGTCATTCGTTTCAGGTATCTGTTTATAGTAAGACTCTGCAATTTTATAGACAACATAACCTATTCTTTCATGTTTAGGGTGTAGGTCTCTAAAGAGCAGATATGCTGCAGCTGAGTCTACATAGTTCTCTTGTAGAAATAAGATATCTGCTTGCATTAGTTCTGCGGGGGTAGCGTAATAGCTGTATGGATATTGATTTTTAAGGTTATTTATTTTTTCAGTTGCTAGTAGGTACCGTTCATCCTTCATCAAGGCTTTGGCCTCTTTAAACAGAACTTCAGCTTCTGTTTTCCCCTTAGGCTTCTCAGAAGCACACGAGAAAATTAAAATATAAACGAGAGTGATTAGTATTGTTTTCATACTAAAAATTTACCTATTTTTTAACTTACAGTCAAAGCTTATGCCCTTCCATATAGCTCAATATAGGCTTCTTGAATTAATAATTTTACAAATGCCGCCAAAGGTATTGAAACGATCATTCCAACAACACCACCAAACTGGGAACCCAGAATAACGCTCACCACAACAATAATGGGATGCAAGTTAACAATCTTAGATACAAGCAATGGAAAAACAAGGGCAAGGTCTATGATATTTGCTATTAAATACAATAAAGTCATTGCACCAAGAGTTGTATTTGGATTTTGATCAACAAGCCCGATCACAAGCGCCGGAATAAACCCAAAAATTGGTCCAACATATGGCAAAATATTTGTAAGAGCAGCGAGAAGGCCCAACAAGAAAGCAAATGGGTAACCTAACAGTAATAAGCCGGTCGTTATAATAGTCCCGACAATAGTGGCTTCTATAAACTTTGCAAAAATATAGTCCCCGAATTTCGTATTGAAACTATGATAGAGATAATACATTCTCTCCACAATATTATTGGGTATGATTTTCATAAGCTGAAAGCGAACCTTTCTCTCATCCCTTAAAATAAAAAATAAAAACAGAGGAATTATCAAACCCCACTCCAAAATTGATCCAATAATCTTCGGAAGAAACACAAAGATTGACCGTGTATTTTCCTGACCAAACTCAACAATCTTATCTACAGGGTTCATTTCAATTTCATAGTTAAATCGCTCTTTAACTTCATACTTTAACAAAGCATACTTCTGTCTTAGATAAGTTTCCAACTTCGGTAAATAATATTCCATTTTATAGGATTCTTCTGTAATGGTTTTTACACCTTGAACAATGGGATAGGAAAATAAGAATGTTGAACCTACAACCATAATAATCGCTAGAAACTTCTTTTTTACTTCAACAGAATAAAGCATCCTTTGAATAGGACGTAACATAAGCGCCAAAACATATGCGACTCCAAAAGGAATCGCGATTCTTGGTAACATAACAAACGATACGCTAAAAAATAAACATATCAGAACGAAGAATGCCATTTTATATTTGTCAGTTTTGAACATTTTTATCGACAATTTGTGACTCCAAGCTTGAACACTTATCTTTAAGCGTTTTTAATTCTTCTGTAACCTGATTAAATCTTCTTGATACAATTAATGAAAGTGCCTGCAACAGCTTTGCTCCAACTACTGGGTAACGATCGATTAATTCTTCTAAGTCTGGCTTATATATTGCGAGAACACTAGATGTGCCTTTTGACACAGCAGTTGCATTTCTTGCACTCTGGTTTTCGAGCAAGGCTAACTCACCAAAATACTCGTATTTGGATAAGCGAGTAATTAATTGATGATAGTTCTCTGTAACACCCTCTGTGACCTTTTGTCTTTTCGAATAAACCTCAATATTACCCGCAAAAATCAAATAAAAACCAAAGCCAGCATCACCTTCCTCTATAACGATCTCTTCACTTGCGAATGTTCTATTGTGAAGAAAGTTACTAAATGTTTTCAGTTCGTAATCTGAGAAGTGCTTAAAAACATCTATATTTCTCAAAAACTTTGGAATACTTTTTTTACGATTTGTCGCAAGCGGGCTTGCCTGCCAAAAATACTTTAGCATTGGTATATTTAACCGGTCTTGTTCAAGACTCTCTTTCTCTTTGAGATAGTTTTCAGCTATTTTTTTTTCATCTGAGTTCATAATGTTAAAACCTTTGCTCTTTCAATCCAGCCACGATGAGACTTAGGATAACTAATATATTTCCAATTTTTAAACTCTTTTTCCACAATGAATTTCATACCAGGATAGAGTACTTGAACTTCCTCAAAAATCTTTGAAGGACCGTTTCTTACAATCACCTCTTCACCCGAGAGATAAATATCCTTCTTAGATAGATCGTATGTAAACCAACTAAAGGCGGCTAAAATCAGAGCCGAGATCAGAACCGATTTAAACATCTTTTTGATAGATAAAAAACCTATCGCCAAGGCCATAATCGAAATTACAGATAACATAACATCTATCGGAAGTGTTTTAAGGCTTAGATGTAATTGATCTGTCCAATCATTCTCAGCTTCAACGCTGTTAATATTCAAATCATACTTTAATACCTTTAAAGCCTTAATCGATTCGAAATTATAATACCCCTGAGCCATTGATTGCTCTAAAAGCTGTCGAGACTTAACTAGATCACCCTCATTATATTTAATAAAGCTTTGATAATATAGATCGAGTTCGGTAGAAAGGTTTAAGTCCGACAATGATTTTTGGGCTTGCTCAAAATTTTTGGCTTCAATCTTTACTTTAAAATCTGACATTTCTTGATCTTTAATATTATCGGACATAGAGTAATTATCAACTGTTAGGTTTATAAATGCAAGTAGGTAGAGATTCATGACACAGAGTTTAAATGACAAGCTATGGTCAAATACAAGCAAGGTGAATTTAGCAAATAAGTTGCTACTTCCCTCGGCCTATGGACACGGTCCATTTATCCAAACTAAAGAGTCCACTTTTTTTTATGACCTTCGATTAAATTCTGAAAGACCATTTATTGGACACAATCACCCCGTTTCTATTCAGCATCAAAATAAGAGCTACGACTTATCACTGCCAAATGCATACCTTTTAAATGAGGAAGAATACACTCTACTAAGACAGTCCCACGAATTTATTAGCTTCTCTGAAACTGACATTATGAAAAGTGCTAGCATCGATATTCAGCTTAACGATCATATGAGCTACCTGATCGAGGAAAACTATCTTATTGGCGTTGATGGAAAAAACCTTTACTACTTTCAACACCTTCAAAGTCAGCATAAAAATATTATACTAGCTTCACGAAATATTTTTTCGAATTTGATTCTGGTTCAGGAAATAGCGCCACAAAGTAAAACTAACATTGAAACTACTTTCTATGCTGCCTTAGCTGATTACTTAAAATATGTTATAGATGGTGAGCAAAACGAAGGAAAGAATAGTATTGATTTTAAAATCATTGATAAGTTCCTAGAGAATAAACAGCATATTACGAGAATATACCGTTATTTAGTTTTCAAAGAGACCCTTTCACAGGCCGATCTAGCAAAAAATGGTATTCTTTCCTCTAAAGAGACCAATGCGCTATCAATTCCAGTGGCATGTACAAATGACGAATTATTAGATATTTTAGAAAGAATTAAACTGTCTTTATAATTCACGATGAGGTGTAAGTGTTTATTCTAAGAAGTGTTTCTATTAATGATATAAATGATCTGTATGATCTAAGTGGAAAAGTTCTTTTTTTAAACCTTCCTCACAACCTAGATATCATTACCAGTAAAGTTAAAAGATCACTTGAGTGCTTTGAGCACCCTAGTCAGGACCTTGAAGATAATTATTATTATTTTGTACTTGAAGACCTTAGTACCAATACAGTAATTGGTGTGTCCATGATTCATGCACAACATGGAACTGAGAAGGAACCTCACTTTTACTTATCTGTAGGAAGCGAGCACAAATATTCTCAAACAATTAATACAGGCTTTGTTCACGGAACGCTTAAACTAGGTCTAGAGACAAATGGACCCACTGAAATTGGTGGGCTCGTTCTTCACCCAGACTATAGAGGCAATCCCAATAAGCTTGGTAAACAAATCTCTTTTGTGCGCTTTCTTTATATGGCCCAATACCCTGAAAGATTTAAGCCCGTGATTCATTCTGAATTAATGCCTCCATTTGATAACGATGGAAAATCTCCTTTATGGGAAGCGATTGGCAGGCAGTTCCTTAATATGAACTATGACGAGGCTGATTTACTTAGTAGAAATAATAAAGAGTTTATTTTAAGCCTTTACCCTTCAGAAAATATTTATATGACTCTCCTACCCTATCAAGCTCGAAATGCAGTCGGTAAAGTTGGAAAAGATACCGAGCCTGTAAAGAATATGCTTGAAAAAATTGGCTTTAACTACACGAACGAAGTCGACCCTTTTGATGGTGGTCCACACTACAGAGCAAATCTTAAAGATATTAAACTGGTTAAGAATCAAGTCTCTGGTAAGCTTTCGCTAGATGAAAAAGACATTGGCCCAAAAGAGTATCTAATTAGTTTTAAATCTGAAAAGTATCCATTTGTAGCAGTTCGAACTATTGCTAAATTTGATAATGACAAAGTCTATTTACCAACAAAGCTCATTGCAAGTCTGAATCTTAAAGAGAATTTAGAAGTAGTAGCAATTCCGTTTTAATATTGTTTCTTATTAATTAGAATTCCTCTTAAATCATTTGGACTATCTTCGTCCAACAGATCATCTTCCGACTGTTCATGAAATTCTTGAGATGCGTTTGTCTGGTATAACTTTAAAGCTGTTTGCTCAGACAGCTTCTGCTTAGATTCTCTCATTTTTTGTCGTTCTTTTATGAGAAAAACTGTTGCTGAATCTTTCTTTTTATTTTCTTTTTCCAAACGGTCTTTCTCAATTTGCCGTATAGAACTGCCTGATAAGACTCCAATAGAAGATAGGTCGTTTGCTGAGGCCACTACTCGTTGAGCCTTTTCCTGGGCCGCCAGACTACGATCTCTATCGCTATCACCAGCAGTATCCTCAGAAAGCCTCTCACTCTCATCCAGGTATTGCTGAGCTGCCTTTTTCTCCTGATGCTCAGAAAAAGGTATTATCTCTGCCTTATGCTCTTCAGAGAGCTTATCCTTATTTTTCGAATATTGATTTGATTGCGGGTGTCCATCGTCAAAAGCAATACTTTCTCCACCTGCGGCCATATTGCCTTCAATCCTGCCAACCTTATCATCTACTATATAGCGGTCAATCTCATCGGGGCTTAATAGCCTAAATATTCTCATGATTTCTGAACCAATTGGTCCCAGCATCTTTACCTCATTTCCAATAAATTATTGGATTTCATAGAACTTATCGGGTACTTGAGCGATTTACTTAGATATTTTATGGGTTAAAGCCTTATTTCAAGCTTTTAGACCCATTTTTTAAAAAAATTCTAGACAGATTCTTTATGAAGATTTATAAATTACCTTACTAAGATTTCTGGAATGTGGCGCAGTGGTAGCGCAGTAGACTGTTAATCTATTGGTCGTGGGTTCGAATCCCTCCATTCCAGCCATTTTTCTTAGTATTTTGAAAAGCCTCGTCTAACCCACGAGGCTTTTTTTTTGAGGTTATTTTTTATATTAAGATATCTTTTGAAGTAGACTCTGCATTTCATTGGCAGGCATTAGGTCACCGTTCTTACTAGCAACTTCAATTCCTAGCTTTAAAAAAGTTTTGCACTCTTCTATCTTGGATTGATTATAAAGTGATTTCGCAACTCCCAGGTATGCAACAGAATACTTCTTATCTGTTTCAATGGCTTTCTTAAAAAACTCTGCAGCAATATCATAACGTTCTTTTTCGTTCATAATTTCACCCATACCATTGTTTGCCATAGCATCGTCGGCATCCATCTCTAGAACCTGTTGGAACATTCCTTCCCTACGATCTCTTTCAACTAGTCGTCTTTGCTCAATCTCTCGTTCTTTATTTTTTCTTTCTGCTTCATCACCCAAAATATTAAAGTTCAGAATAGTCGCATCCGCCTTATACTTTTCTGCAATATCAATATTACCAATTTTCATGTGATAAAGAGAAAGGTTTGTAAAGGCCATCATACACTTTGGATTTATAGTTTTTAATTTCTCCATTAACTCAATAGCTTTATCATAATTCTCTAAACGCCCATACAGAACACCAAGACTCTCATAAGCATCTTCAAAATTAGGATTCCAGATCATGGCTTTTTCAAAGTAGGATATCGCCTGATCATAAAGACTATTGTGAAAAAGTTCGACTGCGTAATCGTAAAGTTCAACCGCTTTATCTTTCTTTGTTGTCGCTATATATGGGTAGTAATGAACTGTTCCTGAAAGGAAGATTTCATTAACCGCACAGTCTTCAACAAGGCTTTTATCAATTCGATACTCCCTTCCCATGCTTACCATTAAATATGATTGATCCTTCAGAGTTACTAGATTTAAAATAGTTCCAATCTTCTTACCTCGAACTTTCAAAGTATCTCCAATAGAGATATTATAAGTGGCATTTGTAATAAAAAGAACTGGTTTGTAAGCGGCTCCTCGGCGTGTATCTATCTTGGCCACTGTTTCCTGACCGGGATAACAACCTTTTGTATAATCCACTGACAGGTTATCAAGAAGCGTATTATTGATTAGTTCACCGGGCTTAGCTTCAGATCCAAAAGATGGAACACCTGTCATAATTCGCAGGATATTTATCTGGTCCGCTGAGACTGTTTTCTGATTCGATTCATCACAAAAAACTCTATCACCCTCAAAGAAGTAACTTCCGCTATATCCACTTGTACTCTTTGCATTTGTTTCAATATAATATTTTTTATCTTCTGTGCTTATTTCAAAGTCTTCAGATATATGAAACTTTTCAAGCCTTTCAATGGTTGACTCTAAAGTTGATTCATCAAGGATAAGAATTAAATCACTCTCGCTTTCCTTACAGACAATAAAAGAAGAAATCAGCTTACCCGACAGGTCCAAAATAGAGTTAATCTGAAACTTACCTATTTCAATTTTACTTATATTATTTGTGGTTTGAGAGTTTAAATACTGAGCAGCATCTGGACCGTTTAGCTTAATAATCTTACTTGTAATATGAAAACAGTTTGATTCGAACTTTAAGCTTTCTAAGAAAATACTCATTTAAACTGAAAAGGATTCGCCACAACCACAAGTGTTTGTTGCATTTGGATTTTCAAAAACAAAACCCTTTCCGTTTAGACCATCTTTAAAGTCTAATACAACGTCCTTCAAGTATATTGACGACTTTGGATCAACAAGGACATTCACACCACGTAAGTCGATGACATTGTCTTTATCTTTTCTATCTGAGAACTCGATTTTATATTGAAGACCAGAGCATCCGCCACCAACAACAGCTAACCTTAGACCTTGATCTGGTCTAGCATTTTCTGCTGCATAGATCGTCTTGATTTGTTCAATTGCTTTTTCTGTTACGTTTACAATAGCTTTCATAGTTGTTCTTCTTTTTAAGAGTTATATATCTTTGTATTATAGCAAAAGTACGTAGAGTTTGACGTCTTTTGTTCTTTTGATAACCTAATTTCAACAGGTTAGTAAATAACTTTTATTAAACTTTAATTGATTATATAATAAATACAATGAGTTATATAAAACTGTATCAATACGTTCATTGCCCATTTTGTGTTCGAATCAGAATGGTTGCTGGCTTTCTGGAGGTTCCCTTCGAATCTACTGTTCTAGACTATAATGACGAAAATACACCTATAGAGCTTATGGGAGTAAAGATGTTGCCCATTGTAGAGTATCCTGATGGTGAGAAGAGCAATGAAAGCTTAGAGATTATTCTTAGATTAGATAAGGAGAATCAACTTAGAACTAAAAATATTGTTTCAAACATAGCATCATTAGACCTTCTAATTTCAAGAATTGGAATAGAAGTACATTCGTTAGCGATGCCTTATTGGATGTGGACACCTGAATTTAATGATGAGTCTAGGGCCTACTTTCAGCAGAAAAAAGAAGCAAAAAGAGGCTCGTTTAAAGATCTTATTAAAAACAAAGCCCTATTTATCAAGAATCTAAACTCTATTTTGAATGAAGAGATTCTTCTCCATCTAGAGCCCTTCTACAAATCAGAAACGATGACTTTACAGGATATTCTCCTCGCCTCACATCTATGGGGTATGTATACAGTGCCAGAACTGTCTCTTATACACATCTCCGAGCCCACGAGACGCTACGCTATCTCGT
>CAJXPQ010000010.1 GCA_913058265.1 uncultured Oligoflexia bacterium | reverse complement strand
AGAAGAATACAGGGATGCAATGAGACAATATGCATTCTATGCTAGGGAGTCATTTCGGTACATTCATAATAGAGATGAATCGATTAGAAATTCTAGGCAAAAATTCTTGGCACTAGATTGTTTAAACGCTCTTTACAATGAAAAAATAGAAAATTTCAAAGGAACAAACCCATCTAAGGAAAAGCTTGTTAATCATATGAAGAAGCAATTTAAACTAGGAAGAATAATAAGAAAAAAACTCCACGAGCAAATATATAACTCTTGGTCCAGAAAAAATGCTGAAGGCGCTATCTCCCAAAACCTGGGAGGTCAAATTTATACAACGGAAAAATCAGCTAAAATAGCATGTTATTTTCGACGTAAATAAAAGAAGAGGTAACGATGAAGCAAATTGTATTAATCTTTATTATTATAATCTCATCTAGAAATTTAATTGCTCGTTGTGATAGCGAGAGTGCATTGAATCTATTCTACATTAATGGCATTTCACTCACTGAACGTGAAACTGAAAATGAATTTTTAAGTATTCTGACATTAATCAACAGAAAAAATATTGCAATCCCATTCCCCATAAACCAGAAAGCATCTGCACTAATTTAATTTATAACCAAACAAATGGAAGATATACTAACGAAGGTGATAAATGCCTTCAACATAGCAAAAACCAGGCTTAAGAATTGCCCGCTTTTCTAGGCACAAAGACACTCAAGAATGTTATCCAATACTCTATAATTCCATAACTTAGCTCAAAAGATCCTTCTTTAAGTATTTATACACTTATAATAAGCCATGCTTAATATAACTAGAGTCGTATTACTATTACTAACATGCCTTCTTGCATCTCAAGCTAACGCTATTGAAATGGTTATTAACGGGACAACGTATAATATTGATAAATATGAAATCACAAATAATGGACAAAGAATTGTTGTGAATCACAATAACTTTAGAATGAAACAAGATCGAGTTTCAAACTGTAGAAAAATAAGACCATACGAGCCTATTAAGGTGAAAAGAACACCTTCAAGCTATAAGAAGACTA
Organism: uncultured Oligoflexia bacterium; assembly: GCA_913058265.1. Lineage (GTDB taxonomy): Bacteria > Bdellovibrionota > Bacteriovoracia > Bacteriovoracales > Bacteriovoracaceae. The sequence continues at coordinate 108,826 of CAJXPQ010000010.1, read as the reverse complement.
ATGATACCCTTAGAGATTTTAGAAATTTTATTAAGACGATTGATAGTCATATTCCAAGCTTTAAAAAGAAACCAGCAAAGAAAAAGTCTCATTCACAAAGTTATCAGTAAGATTATTTAAAACGCCATTCAAAAGCTAAAGAATGATTAAAGATGACAGGTGTAAAGAGGTTGTTAAGTTTTAATGACCAATTATCTCTTCTAATAAGATGAATTCCGACATCAAGAGCAATAACAGGAACAATGGTACGGCCAAAGTAATCCACTTGGACAGGTGCAGGAGCATCAATGGAGCTTGGGGTATCATCAGCGTGATCATCCCAATTTCCTTCATCAAAAGCATATCCACCAAAAGTTATCCCTATATCGTTCCACTCACCTTTTGAAAAAATATAGTTAAAAAGAATTCCCTCAATGGGAGAACAAATTGAATCATTCCCAGTAATATACGTGAGACCGACATTACCAAGAGTATAGCGAGCATAATAAGTCTTATTAACAATGATGCCCGAATTATTCCATTGATTACAATAATTTTTTTTAGAAGTAGAAAAATGTGGAGTTAAGCTTCCAGTACCGAGTTGTAGCTCAGAAGCGTGACCGGAACTAAGACCGAATACCAAGAAAAAGAATACTATATTTTTCATAATAATTACTCTAAGTATTCGAAGCCAACTTTGACAACATCAGAATCAAGTTCTGTGACCCACCTAATCTCAGCATTTAAGGTAGAAAGCTTCCCAACATGAATTTCACAAGTTTTACCAGCGACAAAGAGCTTATGATTAAGAAAGACCGCAGAGCAACCACCGTGTGACTCTGTTATACAAAGACCACCAATAGAAGTTTCATCAATTCGAAGTCCTACAAAAGTATTTGTATCTGACTCAAATCTTATATGCTTTCTTTTATCAATACTCATTAATTCCTATTGAGGCAGTTCAAGTCTTCAAATGATTGAGTTAATCTAGCTATAAATTGATCTTCACCTGACCTAAGCCATTTTCTTGGATCATAGTATTTCTTATTCGGCTTTTCATCTCCGTCAGGGTTTCCGATTTGAGACTGTAAATAATCATGATTTTTAGTTACATACTTATTCACACCATCCCAGAAGGCCCATTGTAAATCTGTATCGATATTCATTTTGATAACACCATACTCAAGGGATTCTCTAATTTCTTCTTGAGAAGAACCTGAACCACCATGAAAGACAAAGTTTACTGGGTTATGTGAAAGATTATGTTTCTCTTGAATAAAGTCTTGAGAGTTTTTAAGAATAATAGGAGTTAACTTTACATTTCCAGGCTTATAAACACCATGAACATTTCCAAAACTTGCAGCAATGGTAAAGTTATCACTCACCTTTGAAAGTTCTTCATATGCATAATTAACTTCTTCTGGCTGAGTATAGAGAAGAGAATTATCAATATTAGTATTGTCGACACCATCTTCCTCTCCGCCTGTAACACCAAGCTCGATTTCAATATGAGTTCCAATTTTAGCAAATCGTTCTAAGTATTTTTTTGAAATTGAGATATTTTCTTCAATCGGCTCTTCTGATAGATCGAGCATATGGGAACTAAAGAGTGGAGAGCCAAATTTTTCAAAATGCTCTTCTCCGGCTTCAAGTAAACCGTCGATCCAAGGAAGAAGTTTCTTTGCAGCGTGATCTGTGTGAAGGATAACTGGCACGCCGTAAGCTTCCGCCATATGATGAGTATGTCTAGCACCAGAGATGGCACCTTGAATGGCAGCAAATTCTTTATCGTTTGAAAGGCCCTTTCCAGCAAAGAAAGATGCACCTCCGTTTGAAAATTGAACAATGACTGGGGAGTTTAATTTTTTAGCGGTTTCAATGACACCATTTATGGAACTTGTACTCACTACATTTACAGCAGGTAAAGCATACTTATTTTTATTTGCGTCAGAATAAACTTCGGTAACCTCTTTTCCAAAAAGTACACCAGCTCTAAATTTTGTCATAATATCCCCTTTAATACATTTGGGATATTTTTGCATAATCTATCTAAAAGGTTAAGTTAAAAGCTTTAGACCCTTGCGAAGATAGTACATTTTGTACAGAGCGTAATTTGACTCAATAATCATTTCTTCGATCTTTAACTTCATAGCATTTGAAAAAAATGATCCGACTGTTTTAATAGATTGAATAGACTTTGAGATAAGCTGATAAAAAGACTTGGTAAACCACTTACTGGTTAATTGAACATCGATGAATAAACCCAAATAAAACATATCAGACTTATATTTAGAATTTTGGGCGATATCTTCACCAAGGTGAATGAGTTTAGGAAAGAGAACTTTGTGCTTAATGATATCTTGCTTACGGATACCTAAATCAAGGAGCTTTAGCATCCCATCAGAGAGGATCTGTATATAGTTCTCTAGGCTTTCACACATATCGGCCTCTAGGCATAAGCTATCTACTGCCTTATGAAAGAAATCCTCTTCAGAGCTTCTAGGGATCTGGGGAGGATTATCATAGCGCTGCGTACACCAAAGACTCTGATAATTTCGTTTTTTTGTTTTCATAATAGTTCTGGGGTTTGCAAAAGAGTTGATATTCTTCTGTTAAACAGAATACCACAGAAGATAATGCACCGCAAGACTAAACGTATAATCTAAGGATAATTCCAAGAGCAATATAAAAAAATTGATGAACAAAAAAAGAATAAACAATCCCATAGTTAAAACAAAGAATTAGGTATGAAAATATAAAACCTGCAAGTAGCGAAGGGAGAATAAAGATTAAACCTGACCAAGAAAAGATAATGAGCAAAGGCATATGCAACAAAAAGAAGACAATTGTGAAAATTATAATAACCCTTGCCCGAGATTTGAGGCGGCCATAAAGCACAAGAACAAGCCCAATAATCATAGACTGTTGGAAGGCAATATCAATAATTTTCGTAAGGCTTGTTTCAAATTTAAAGAGGGGAAAGAGTATATGTTTGGAATAAATGAATTCCACTAGCTTGTCAGATAACGGAAGGTTTAAATTAATTATATATCCAAGAACAAGAAAAATGAGGCTTAAAACTACAATATAAAGGAGCTGTTTATTTAAGTTTTTAACTGCATCAAAAGAAATTTTAAAATTAAAAATTTTAACGCCAAAAGCGATTGAGATAATAAAGAAAATAGAAGTCAGGTAATAATGATTGAGATAATCGACGCCATTTGGCTTCATAGCAAAAACAAAGAAGGCAAAAATGACAAGCCAATAGGTCAACCATCCTGCAATTAACTTAGACTGGGCCTTCATATCAAGAAATGATTGTTCTATATTTGTCTTTAAATTCATACAATATTGATTATAATAGATATTATGAAAAATATATTCTTTATTTCCATTCTGTCCCTTATTTCCTGTAACCAGTCCCATTACTTATTACCAAAGGTCATAACTCTTAATGGAATTGATCAATATCACAAAGTGGAAAACCAACAGGATATTCTACGTAATAAAGATTCTGTCACACTAAGCGCATGGATTTACCCTAAATCAATGACAGGGCATGATATTATTTCCATATCAGCGAATGATTTAGAAGTAGCAAATACTTCAAGAGCAGGGCTCAGAGTAGATGCTGATGGACGACTCATGGTTTTAGCAAGAACCGTTGATAAACAAGAACCAAAGCTATATACGTTTACTAAATTACCAAAAATAACTCAGCTAAATACCTGGCACCATATAGCTTGTGTCATTGACTATAGTCGGAATCAAGTAAGGTTTTATTATAATGGGAAGGAAGTTGAAAGAGATCAAACACCTATTATGTTTGAACCAAACAAAACTCCAGACTCTCCATCACCGCTAATTGCCATAGGCTCTGAAGATGATGGTAAAGCGGCCTTCTTTAATGGGAAAATTACAAAGGTTCTAGTTAAGCCTACTATCTACCCGGCTTCTGCTATTCACAGGCTTTTTTTGGATAGGCCAAAGACTGAATAAGAATTCTAGCGAAGATCAATGAGAGATTTTAATTTTCCGGTTTTTTCAGCATATTCAAAATCTGTTTTATGAATAGTTATATTGCCTGCTATTGAATCATAGCTGTGAGTATTACTGAGATCACTAAGCTTTGTGTATAAGTATAAATTTAAGTCTGCATGCTCTAGCTCAATATTCAGTCTTACTTCCATCTTATCAAGAATTTTCTCTTTCAAAGACATTGTCGTTAAAACAACTTGAACTTCAACCTCAGCATTAAGCTCTTTCAGACTCTTTTGAATTTCCTCTACCGTGAAGCGTGAAGACCATATATTTATTAGTGAATCAACCCGGCCGAGTAATTCAAATCTAACCTCACCTTGTCTTGATTCTAATATTCGAACTTTATCTCCGGTTCTGTATCGTATAACTGGCATATTCTTTCTGATTGTTGAAGTAATAACCGCCTCGTCATTAATCACCTCTAAATGAAGGCCATGGAAAAGAATATGTTCTGTACCAGTGCAGGTTGCATCCTGATAACCGATAGGCCCTACATCAACACAGGCATAGCCAGCGGAGTGAAATGCCTTCACACCCCAATGCTCCTTGAGAAATTTAATCTGAGTAGAAGTAAAGGACTCTCCAGCATAAAAGATAGTATCAATATTTAACTGAGAACATTCACTAGCAAATTGTATAATCAAGCTAGGTAAACCAAAAATAGTTTTGATTTGAAAGTTTTGAATAATATTTTCAGCATCTACTGCTTGAATATTACCCCCCATCGGAAATTGAGTCACATCACATAGCTCTAAGGCATTTTGAACAGCACTAAACGATGACCACATATTACCAGACATAAACATATTCGCTACAGGCAGAAGGGATTTTAAACCGTTTTGCTTGTAGGAGTCTGCAAGAAGCTTACAAGTCTGATTAAATTCTTCATAAGAATAGTTTATAAATTTAGCATCTCCAGTTGTACCTCCAGAAGAGAAAATAAACCCGGGAGCTAGGTTTTGACTTAATAACTCTTTACTTGCAAAAATAGGATGATCTTTAATCAGTTCTCCAGAAGTAATTTTGAATTCATCTAGTGTATGAGAATCAGCATACCAAGGAGCATCGACTTCAGTTAGAAACGAATAAACTGAGTCATCACTTTCAACAGAAATAACCTTAGTGAGTTCTTGTAGTGAGAAGGATCCATCATGAGGAGCACCAGTCTTACCCACAAGCATAGAGCCAATATTTGTAAAACGAGTGATACCTGAGTAAGAGAGATGCTTAACATAATTATTCTTCTCAAGACCAGACACAGCAAGACCACATGTTTGTAAATAGAATGAAAACTCTTTTAGCATTATCGCTAATTCATTTAAACTTGAAAATGACTTGAGTTTAATAGATCTATTTTGTGCTGTTGGATTCAAAATACTATGATCAAATAAAACCTGGTGGTCATCTGTAATGATATTTTTATCACCAGACTCAAACTCATGAAATTCAGCTAATGCCGCATCTTTAAGCAGTTCAACGTACTCGTTAGAGGTAAGTGATGGTCTCTTTTTTGTTCCAAGTAGTGCTTGATTGAGCCCATTAGAAAAAGTGGCCTTATCAATCCCCGCTTCCAGGAAAATATTCTGTGAATTCGCACAGGCCTTCTGTTCCCAAGTGGTAATGTCTTGAGCTAAAAGTTGGTAGTTGATTCCTTGCCTAAAAGAACTCAAGCTTATGACATGCATGGATATTTTTGGCCCGTGATTAATAAGCTTAACTTTACTGGGAAGATCTTTTTGATATGATGTGACCATATCTTCCCCGCCCCAAGTTAAAATACAATCAACATGGTTTTTCATCGCCAATTCGATATCTTGATCTCCACCTTTCCAGCTTAGGATTGAGAATTTATCAGCAATAATACTAACTTCATCCGCGTCCTTAATGCTCTCAGCAAAAAGAAGTGGAAATGATTGATTACTTGAGCTCAACTTCACTAAAGATACATTTTTAGTAAGTAATCCCATTAATAGTGAATCAATGGCGCCTAAGAATATATTTCCAGCGGTTACATGAAGAACCTTTCCTAACGGTTTATATAAAACAGATAACTCTGAACTCTTTTGAACACTTCTCTCAAAGCAATCAGTGCGCTCAAAATCAGCACAGAATCTTTCAGAAAGTGAAACAGGGTCTATAAGTGAAAGAAATATATTAAGAGATATTTCAATATCCTCAGGACTCATCAAATAGTCTTCAGCGAGTAGAGTTCTCCCCCTATTACAATAAGTTTCATCACTAGACCATAGCTTATGAAGCTTACCAAAAATCATCAGTATTTGATCTATTGAGACATCAAGAAATTCTCTTTCTTTTATAGATGCTTGATCAAATAGCTGTTCAAGATTAAGTTGTGAATGTTGTTCTCCAAAAATATACATTATAGCATTTGCGCAGCTTTAATTGCGCATCCCTTATTTTTAGTCATTCCAGCTCTGCCTTTAATTTCTAAATACTCTGAATAGTCATCAGAGTACTTCACTCCCCAATCAGTAGTAAGTAAACTGATAGCAGGATAAGAAGTATTATAAGAACAAATAAATTGAATCAGCCCAACTTCACCGTTTGGTAGAACAGAAAGAGTCTTTGGGTCTCTAATAAGCACTCTGGCATAGTTTGGTATACGGAGGTGGCCATCGCTACAATCAACATAAGGAATTCCATGCTCTACCATTCCAAATAAGTCTCTTATGTTCTCTTTTGGAATACCAAGGGATGAGGAAATTAATTCTCTAAAGCTCGCCTTATCAATTTCTTTGTCTGCCTCACCTTTCCAGCCACCACCTGTTTGTACCCAAGAATCCTCACCCAAGTTCAACTTTAAATTATACTTTTGGATGATTTTATAGAGAAAGGCCGGGAAGCCTAAAATCCGAATGCTATATTCAGACTTAGAAAATTCTTTAAGCTTAGCGACTGTTCCTTCCTCATCAAAGTAGAAATCATTGCCATCATGCTTAAAGGTATAGAAAACTTCCTCGATACCTGTAAAGCTAGTTAATAGTTCATCAGTAAAGGCAGTTCCCAAGTCATTTGCCACAGCAGGATCATAAGTGAAACAAAGGTAGTTATACTTTTTTGTTGAGGTCATCCCTAAAGATTCATGAATAGTATAAGCAAGCTTTTTTACACGATCAAGTGAGTCTTGATTTAGATAAATAAGACTTCTCTGGCCACCAGTCCCTGAGCTACCTAAAGTTAAAGCGATATCCTCATGAGTACCAGTAAGCAATTCATGATGTTTAAAAAGATTGACTAGTGTATAAGGCATATCCTCAAGAGACTTCTCAGAGATTATATCTTCTGGTTTAAAATTATTTTTATCCCAAAGATACTTAATAAAGCCATTTCCATCATAGTGAATATTTGCCGTCTCTCTAAGACTTTCCAAGAAGAGTGCCCTATTAGCTTCGCTAAATAAGAATGGATCAGTATTTAATAGTTGTTCAGTTTTCATCTTTAAAGAAGTCACCTAAAAATGTCTTTTCCCACAGGCCAACATAATTTGCCAAATACTTTGCATTGGCGCCAGTCAGCTGTAAATTTGCAAAATCTAGAATTTCATAAGACCTGCTAAAAACAATATAGTCATATCTCAGACCTGCTTCGAGTTGGAAGGCAGGAACGTAACCACAAGGAAGAAACTTTGCCTTAATGACCTTATCGATAATATTCAATCTATTTGCTCTTAAAATAACTTCAATATAGCGGATACCACGATCACGTAAAATATTACTGACACGTAAGAAAAGATCCGTAAAAGAAACCTCTCTATCAATCTTACAACCTGTGATCACACAGTGCTTATCAATCTCATTTACATAAGCAAAGACTTCTATATTTTGATTAGGTGAAGTGATAAGCAGATTTGGCGTGTGAAAAGGAAAAAAAGCAAGATCGATTTCATTTTTTTCAGAAAGTTTATTAATTCTGACTCGTATAAACTCAGTAGCATCAATAACCTCTAACTTAGGAACCTCTCCAATATAATTTTTTTGTTGCCAAATTTCTGCCTCTTCCATTCTAGGAAGATCAATGTTTTCTCTTACAATATTAAATAAAGGAAGAACTTTTGGATGCTGCTTATAATCGATATACCTTCTCTCATTGCTATCATTGAAGTACATGGCAGCTAGAGCATGTGTTTCGTACTCATCAGTCTTATGAACATTAGGAAAGATTCCTAATTGCTTAAAGCCCATCTTCTGGGTAAGAACTTGCGCTGCCTTATGGATAGTACGCGTTGTGATATAAAGAACATCTATACCACCTTCATTTTCTTTAAGGTCTGCGGTCCCATATTCGAGTAATTGTTTGGTTATATTATGACCACGATACTGTGGTGCCACAACTGCAGCTCCCGCTTTAGCAAGTAAGTTATCCGTCTCATAGTTAAATAAGATACAACCCACAACAGCTTCATTATTTTTTGCAACGTAAATATATTTAGATGTACCCTGGAGTGCAGATGAAAGCATTACCACGGAATTAAAAGTTGGATCGGGATATGTTCCTTCATAAGCAAACATATATAATTGCATTATATCTGAAAGGTCCGAAATATTGGCTTTACGTAGTTCTAAATTCATAACGTGATTTATATAATACAAACATAATAATTCCTAAGACTTATGGACTGATATGAATCTTTTACAAATTATAAAGAGCTTTAATTTTAGGTACTTATAGGCTATAAGTACTAATGCTCATTATCCTTCCCTTGATTGCAATTTTAACCTCACTCATATCTGGTGCGGTGGGAATGGCCGGCGGAGTGTTACTCCTATCGGCAATGTCTTTTTTTATGGACTACAGGCTTCTTATTCCGATCCACGGGATTATTCAGCTGGTAAGTAATTCGTCCAGAGCATTTTATTTAAAGGGTAAACTTAGAAAAGAAATCATTCTTCCGTATTTGATTGGAGCACCAATTGGTGGCCTAATTAGCTACTTTATACTCAATCAAATACAAAAACCTACATTCTTCTATGGATTACTTGGACTCTTTATCCTTTATACTGTGTTCAAACCAAAAAAGTTTCCAGAGATAAGATTAAATAAGTTTGGCTGGTTCATCCTCGGTATTGGGGCAAGTATTCAAAGTGCCCTTCTTGGTGCATCAGGTCCTCTTGTTGCTATATTTTATATGAGATCAGATATTAGTAAGGAAGAGATTGTTGCCAATAAGGCCTTGCAACAATTCATTTCTCACTTTTTAAAAATTCCGTTATTTATAGGTTTAAGTTTTGATTATGTTGGCAATGGATTACTGATATCACTTATGAGCTTTGGAGCTGTAGCGGGAACCTATCTAGGAGTGAATGTTTTAAAGAAGATGGATGATAGTCGATTCAAAATTATTTTTAAAATCTTTTTGCTGATTGCGGCCACGAGATTATTTTATAAGTTTGCTATAAACTTATAAATTCAAATTAGATACAATAAGGCCCAACCTAGATTGGGCCTCACTTAATTACTTTGCCATTATATCATATGCTCTTATTGTTTTTCTTCCATTGGCCTTCGCTCTATTTTGTGCTTGCTCAACTAAAAAATAAACATACTCATTAAGTCCTTCAAGAGCATCTGCAGAAACCATAAATGTTTCCTTTCCACTTCCCTTAAGAGCTTCTTTTGTTTTTGATCCAACTAATAACATGTCTTTTGCTTGTTTCTTTGCCATTTATGTTCTCCTTAAATAAATTGGTATAAGAATTTTCATATCAGACGGAAAAAAAATCAACGATTAAATAAAAGATTAAGCTCGATAAAAATGCTCAAAGATAGCTTTTTTGTAAGAGCTTGAAATGTAAAGATTGTTGCAAGGTAGCAATTATTTCTCAGTCAGAAAACGAGATATATTTAGGGAAATACCTTCCAGTAATTTCTTTCTTGAGTTAATTGATGCCCAGGCAATATGTGGGGTGATTAATAAATTTTTATGATCTAGTAATTCCACAAGACAGTGATCAGAAGGCATTGGTTCAGATGAAAGCACATCTAATCCAATATTAAGTAAGTCTTCCTGGATAAAGGTTTTCATATCTTCTTCATTAATAATGCCACCACGGCCTAAATTTAAAAGGATACAACCCTTACTACATAAAGCTAACTCAGTCTTAGAAATAAGGTTTTTAGTATTATTATTAAGAGGTGCATGAATAGTAATAATATCTGAGGAAGTTAAAAGCTCTTCCAAGGAGACCTGATTATAATTTGAATTGTTATTTTTTCCAGAAGTTGAAAAGTACTGAACCTCAGCTCCAAAATTATTTGCTATAGAAGCAACTTTCTCTCCAATATTTCCAAGACCAATGATTCCCCACTTCATACCAGCAATATCAGAGAAGGACTTATAATGTGAAAAAGTTTGAGATTTAGTCCAACCAAGAGAGTTTGTATATTCTTGGTAATAACTAAGATTATTTAAAAAATAGAAAAGCATGGTAAACGTATGTTGTACAACTGAGTCAGTAGAATAACCAACAACATTATTAACTGAGATATCCTTTGATTTTGCAAACTCAATGTCGATATTATCTGTTCCGGTGGCGGCCTCACAGATTAATTTGAGCTTAGGCAGCTGAGTTAAGACAGCTTTATCCAAAACAACTTTGTTAACAATGAGAATATCAGCGTCAATAGCTCTTGGAACAATATCAGCGAAAGCTGTCAGAGGATGAATTGTGAGTTCACCATATTTTTCCAAAAGAGAGAAATCAACATCCTCTCCAAGTGTTTTGGCGTCTAAAAATACTATATTCATTCATCGTCTCTTAAGAAATGACAAATAGGACCAGGTCCACCTTGATATTTTTTATCATAGTACTTTTGGTGATAGTCTTCACCGAGGTAGAACTCATGAAACCTCTCTAGAGTCGTAACAATAGTACCTTTATACTTATCTGTTTTATTGAGAGTATCAATTTTCTCTTTTGCTATAGTGAGCTGATCTTCAGAGTGAAAAAAGATGGAAGATCTGTACTGAGGACCCATATCGGCACCTTGTCTATTAGGTGTCGTGGCATCGTGCAAACGAAAGAAATATGATAAAAGTTCAGAGAATGAGACTATCTCTGGATTAAAGCTAAGCTGAACAACTTCAGCATGCTCTGTCCGTCCAGTGCACACATCATCATAATTGGATGTTGCGGCGGTTCCACCAGCATAACCGACCATAGTATCTTCGACACCTGGAATATCACCTAGTATTTTCTCAACGCCCCAAAAACATCCTGCACCAAAAGTCGCTTGCTCTAAATTATTCATTTTTATCCATTGTTAAAAAAATATCCGTTAAACTTTTATATCCGTGATCTGCTAGTTCAGAGAATGGAACAAACTTAATCGAAGCAGAGTTAATACAATAGCGTTCATAAGTTGGTGCTGGTCCATCACTGAAAACATGTCCTAAGTGAGAATCTGAAAGCATCCCACGAACTTCAGTTCGCCTAATCCCCAAAGAATCATCATCAATACGCTTTAAATTTTCAAGTGAAATACAGTCTGAGAATGATGGCCACCCACATTGTGATTCAAATTTGTGAAAAGAAGCAAATAAAGGGACACCTGAGAGAAGGTCTATATAGATTCCTTGTTCAAAAAAATTCCAATATTTATTTTGGAAAGGTAGCTCTGTACCATTCTCCTGTGTCACATGGAATTCAATATCTGATAATTCATCTATCTTTTTCTTCATAAAAGTATCTTAAATCATTTCTATTTAAGAGGCAAAAATTAATGAATGTTTAGGTGTAAAAATATCAATTCATACCGATAAATATATTCTCAAAGGAGATCAAGATGAAGAAACAACTAAGTGTAGATCAAGAAGCAATAAATGATTGGGGACATGCTCAATTATATAAGTTTAAATTTAATACGAAACTGGCCTTTAAAAAAACAAAGGTACTTAGTAAGGCAGTCATCAATAGAGACTGGGGAAAGGATATTCAGAATATTGAAAATGCTTATAGTGCCAATAAAGCACTCCTCGCTGGGGCAAGTAAAAACATCCCCTATTCCACACTGATTATCATCGGCAAAACAATCAGCAATAGGAACTACCAAAAAGAGATGAAAAAGATCCTACAGGATAATGTGATCGTTATAGAGGGATATTTGGTTAAGCTTGATGATCAGAACGAACAAAAGAAAATTCGTCGTGCATTAAAATCTTTTGAGTTTAGTCATGTTAATAATTTTGCTGCCTAAATAAAAAAAATTGTGTGATTTGTGAGGGTTAATGGCCTATAATATCTCCGTGAGGTAATTTATGTTTGTAGTAGGCCAACGTTGGTATAGTGAAGGTGAACCTGAATTAGGGTTAGGAATTGTTCAATCTCTGGAAGACAGAAATGTACAAATCTTATACCCATTATGTGGTGAGCGCAGAATTTATAATAGTAAAACTTCTCCACTCAAGAGATTTCAACTAGAGATCGACGATAATCTTGTCACAGAGTCTGGAGAAGAGTTACAGATATTAAGTATTGAAAATCAAAATGATATATTATTCTATATCTGTGACGATGCTGTCATCCCTGAAATGAATCTACAAAGTAAGATTGACCTTAACGGCCCCCTGGATAGATTGCTTGCCAAGAACTTTGATGTGAACTCTTTTTCTCAACTAAGGTATGACTCTTATTTAAATTATAGAAAATATGAAAGCTTTCCCTATAAAGGGTTCCTAGGTCCAAAAGTAAGGTTAATTCCCCACCAACTTTTCGTGGCCAATCAGGTTCTAAAAATGGATCAGCCTAAAGCGATGCTTTGTGATGAAGTCGGCCTAGGAAAAACCATTGAAGCCTGTTTAGTATTAAATTCACTACTACAACAAGAAAGAGTAGAAAATGTCTTGATAGTAGTGCCTGATAGTCTTATTAATCAGTGGTTTATTGAACTATATAAAAAGTTTAACTTACAATTTTCAATTATGGATCTTCTTGATGAAGAGACTGACTTTACGACACTCTCCAAATTTATCATCGGCAGAAAGCAACTTGAGGCCGAAAATGATCTCACCAAATATATCTCAACGAATAAGTGGGATATGTTAATCATGGATGAATCTCATCAAATTAAATTTAATCAAGAAGATAATACGCAAGTTGATCTATACAAAAGCATTAACTCTAATTGTGTATCAACACTCCTTTTGAGTGCCACACCAGAGGTCTTAGGTGAAGAGAACCTATTTCATCAATTAGAGTTCCTTGACCCTATAAAGTACTCAAATTTTCAAAAGTTTAAAGATCAGTACTTTGAATCGCTACATATTTCAAAATTACTTACAACAGAGAATCTACTAGAAAACAATCAGATTCATACATACTTCAATAAAGAAGAACTCAGTATGTTCTCAAGTGAAGACGAAGTAAAAAAAGCACTTATAGATCGTTATGGCACAGGCAGAAGCTATTTTAGAAACTCTAGAGTAAATCTAGAGAGATATCATCGCCTTTTTACAGACAGAATACTTCATCAGCACCCACTTACAATTGATGGCAAGATTGATGATAAAAGTGTTTTCAAAGCTAAGCTTATGACGATTATTGATATTGTTAATGACTGTAGTGAGGACAAGGTACTAATCCTTTGTCACTCCAAAGACGTTGTCCTTAAAATTCAGAAAGAACTTTTAAAAATCAAAAATTATAACTTAGCAGTCTTTCACTCCGATCAAAGTTTACTAGAAAGAGACAGACAAGCTGCTTATTTTGCAGATGAAGAAGGTGCTCAAGTCTTAATTTGTACAGAGGTTGGAAGTGAGGGAAGAAATTTTGAATTTTCATCTAACTTGATACTATTTGATCTACCAAAGCTTCCAGACCAACTGGAACAAAGAATTGGAAGGCTCGATCGTATAGGCCAGATTAATGATATAAAAATTCATATCCCCTATATCAGACATACCTTTGAGGAAATTTTATTTCGCTGGTATCATGAAGTCTTAAATGCCATTGAGTCCTCGGCAAAGGGAGCTCACAGCTTTTATGAAAGGCATAGACATCAAATACTAGAACTAATTGAACATAGATTTGATGAAACTAAGTTAAATCAATTTATTGATTCAGTTAAAGACGAGTATCAGCATTATGCTCAAGAACTAGAATCAGGACGGAACCTTATAATTGAAACAAACTCTTATCAGCACGAGCAAGCGAAAGAAATTGTTAAATCTGTAAGAGAATATGAAAATCAATCACCACTCGATTATATGACTTCACTATGTGAACAATTTGGTATCCTAATTGATGAACATGCCCATCTGAAACATTTCATCTGCCCAACAGACAATATGCTGATTCCATCATTTGCCGGGTTATCCTCAGAAGGTCAAAGTATCAGTTTTGATAGAGATTATGCCCTTAAATACGATAACATTGAGTTCTGTAGCTGGGAGCATCCATTCGTTAAAACAGGATTTGATCTCCTACTAAATTCAAGTCTTGGAAATATGACGGTCGCTTGTAATGAAAGGATTCCTAGAAATATTTACTTTGAAACTATATTTACTATGCAGTGTTCAGACTCTATAAGACATTTAGGTTCTCTCTATCTCCCATTTACTCCTCTAAGGGTTTTGATGGATATTAAAGGCTCTGATAAAACAAAAGAGTTATCAAAGCGAGCGATTGATGATGATATCGAAAGCATTGACAGTACAGGTCTTGAAATACTACACCAAATACCAAAAGATGCTATCCAACAGATTATTAAGAAGGCCCATTCTCAAATTAAAACGAGAGTTGATAAATATATAAATTCGGGAATTCAAGAAGTAGAAAGTCACTACTCCAAAGAGTATGCACGACAGAACCAACTGGTAACTCATCCAGATACAAAACAAAAACTGTTGAAGCAATTAGAAAATGAACGTGATTCAGTTAAGCGCTGCCTATATAATGCAAATATAAAGCTCGACTCAATAAGGATCGTACTACCTAAGTCTTAATTATGAAATAATCTCAAGCTTAACGCCTACACGGTTTAAGCCTAAGTGCTCATGGATAGTATCTGTAATATATTTAAGACCCTTATCATCAATTGAAAAATTGCGTCTTAAAATCAGTTTACCATCAGAGAAATCCTCAAAATCTAACTCAATACCTTGAAACTCAGGGTAGATATGAACTGATAGAAATTCTTCAAAGTATTCTATTTGCTCCGTCATAGGCATATCATCCATATTTGAAACACAGAATGTTAGGACTTTATCCTTCTTTTGATTTAAAGATTTATAGATTTTTTCCCCAAGGGTAAGTAACTCATAAAGCTCAGCAGAGTAGAAAACAAAGGAAGGTTTTTTACTATCCCCACGGATAAAAAAGTCCAATTCCTTCAACCCAATTCGATTTATAACTTCATAGGGCTTTCCATTAATGAGCTCACAATAATAATCGAGAGCACCAAGAAATGATGCTTTAATTTCTGTTTGATAAGTAAGGTTATTGATATAAATTTCATCTGACTTATGAACGTCATAAAATAAGGTAATATCACCAAACTTTCCATCTTTAAGCTCAACGGACAATGCACCTTTTAAAGAACTCTCAGAGTATTTTAATTTGGGGTGTTCGGATCGTAATAAAACATTTTCAGAATATTGCATAAAAAAAGGGTACAAAAAAGTACCCTTTATTTCAATCAATTATATTTAACTAATTACTGATGTAAGTGTGAACCTTCAGAGAATGTAGGATCTTTTACTGCCATTAGATTTCTCTTACTAAGAGATCTTCCAACAACAAAGATAAAGAGTCCGAAGCCACCTAGCACTTGCAGTGCTTGAAGTATGCCGTTACCTGAAATATGAAGGTTATGGTGCTCAAAAACCTTTGGAGCAAGCATCACGTACATATCAATATAATGTCCAATCAGTATTGCAAAAGCTACAAACATTAAAACTTTTGGAGATCTCTTCGCTTTTCTAGTCATCAAGACAAAGAACGGAAGACCAAAGTTTATACAGAAGTTAAAGATGAAAAGAGCATTCCAATGATTATGTCTAAGCACGTAGTACTCAGTTTCCTCAGGAATATTTGCATACCAGATCAAAATATATTGAGAAACCCAGATATATGCCCAAAATACAGACATCCCAAACATCCATTTACCAAGATCGTGCAAATGATTCTCATTTACAGCATCACCAAAGTATCCCCAATCCTTAAGCTTAATAACAGCGATTGTTATGAAGGCCAGACCGGAAGTAGCAATACCAGCAAAAATATAAACACCAAAGATAGTAGAGAACCAATGTGGCTCTACAGACATAACCCAATCAAAAGCAAAGATACTAACAGTAAAAGCAAAGACAACTAAGCTAATAGCAGAAAATCCGACGAGGTTGTTTGCAGCGGCAACGCCGTTTTGACCATCCATTCTCTCAGAGAAACGTTTAAAAATTACACTGATTCCAATCCATAATAGAAACATCACAATCATTGTTCCAATAAATCTCGGCTCATTTAGCCAAGCAACTTTTCCTCTAAGGATAGGATCATTCATAACAATATCTTTATGAGTCCATTCATATATTTTGTGAAGACCGAAACACATCCCGATAAACATCATAAAAGATATTGGAAGGAATGAAGTCATCGCCTCAACAACTCTTTTATAAGGAGTCATCCAAGATGCTTGGATAACACCAGTTAGTGATAACCAATAAATACCCGATAGTGATATTGTCGTAAAATACAATGCCATTACGTAGAAGTCGACCCAACCTACATACTTATCAAGAAAGAAAGACATAGCGAAAGCAAAAATCCCAACAAGCATAAGGCCTAAAGAGACTTTCTTAATTCCACCACTAAACTCAAAATTTTTCGTTTCAGTACTCATTATTTCTTACCTCTAACCATTAAACGCTCTCTAACATATTCTGATACATACCAACGATCCTCAGCATATAACTGCTGGGCATGAGTTGGCATATTCCCAATCCCAAAGGTAATAACATTAAATATATGACCTGCTGGTTTTTTATCTTTTTTAGAATATTTGAAAGAACGAGATTTAAATTTAGGAGGTGCTGGAAAACCACCTTCAGTAACAACCTTACCGCCAGCTTGGCCGTCAACACCATGACAAGAAGCACAGGTTCTATTAAAAAGAAGCTCAGCTCGTTTCCATTTATAATCATTCATTTCATACGGATTATCTAAGACTAGTGGTTGACCATCTTCACCCATTGGATGAGGCATCTTCCCTCGAGGAACAGTTCCAGCAACAGGTGGTTGCATCGTTTGACCATCTTCGAATAATTGATTTTCAGAAAAGGCTTCACCTGTGATCGAGTACATCATATCATTAATAAGAGAATACCCGGTACTATTTCTTCCACCTGAACAGGAAATCAAACTAAATAGTAATGTTCCTAATAAAATTAACTTCATTAAAATATCCCCTTTTAACAGAAACCTGGATTAGTATCCACGTTCTGTACCTTTACTTCGATTGCTCCATGTTCTTTAAAAAGTATTGTTGCATCTTCAACACTCACTTTATCTTTTTCAATGGCAATAATAAATTTACTACAAGTCTGCTCTGGATGAACAAGCATAGGCTTCTTCCCAGGAAATAATTTATTGTGAACACAGAAAGCCCCAACTGTTGCATGAGCAGCAAATAAGACTGTTACTTCAAATGAAATAGGAATAAATGCAGGCCATGAAATAAAAGGTTTTCCACCAATAATCATAGGCCAATCAAAAGCACTCGTCCACACTTGAAAACCAAAAGCAAAAATAAGCCCAATAGTACCAGCAACAAAAGTTACGTAAGGAAGAAATGATCTTTTAATACCCATAGCATCATCAAGGCCGTGAACAGGAAATGGAGTGTATACATCATACATCTCGATATTTTTGTCTCGAGCTTTCTCAGCGCTATGTAAAAGTTTTTCTTCACAGTCATAAATAGCTAATAAAAAATCTTTTTTCATAATATATCCTAATGCTTCTTTGCGAATTTATAAATAGACTTAACCTCTGCCACAGCGATACCAGGAAGAACTCTGATAAAGATGAAGAAGAGAGTAAAGAACAATCCAAAAGTTCCAATAAATGTCCATATCTCAACCCAAGTTGGAGAATACATAGACCAACTTGATGGTAAAAAGTCACGATGAAGTGAAGTTGTAATAATAACAAATCGTTCAAACCACATACCGATGTTTACAACAATGGAGATAAAGAAAACAAAAGGAATACTATTACGTAATTTCTTAGACCAGAAAAATTGTGGAGAAATAACATTACATGAAATCATTGACCAGTAAGCCCACCAATAAGGACCAGTTGCCCTGTTTACAAATGCATACCTTTCATACTCATTACCTGAATACCAGGCCATGAAAAACTCAGTTCCATAAGCAAGACCAACAATCATACCCGTAACAAGAATAACCTTAGTCATCTTATCAATATGCTCCATTGTTATATAATTTTCCCAATTCAATACCTTTCTCGTAATAATAAGAAGAGTAAGAACCATTGCGAAACCAGAAAAGACTGCTCCAGCAACGAAATATGGAGGGAAAATTGTTGTATGCCAACCTGGAATAATAGAAGTCGCGAAATCCATTGATACAATTGTATGAACAGATAAAACTAGTGGAGTTGCAAGTCCTGCTAAGATCAGAGACATGACTTCCCAGTGATGCCAAGTCCTGTTTGAACCATTCCAACCAAATGCTAAAACTCCATATATAAATTTCCTGATACCTGACTTAGTCCTATCTCTTACTAACGCAAGGTCAGGAAGAAGACCCATGTACCAAAAGGCTACAGAGACTGTAAGGTAAGTAGAGATTGCAAAAACATCCCATAAAAGTGGTGATCTAAAGTTAACCCAAAGAGGACCTCTTGTGTTTGGGTATGGGAAAACCCAGTATAAAAGCCAAGGTCTACCAGCATGAATTAATGGAAAGATACCAGCACAAGCAACGGCGAAAATCGTCATTGCCTCAGCGGCACGGTTAATTGCTGTTCTCCATCTTTGTCTAAATATGAGAAGAACGGCAGAAATAAGTGTCCCTGCGTGTCCAATACCAACCCAAAAAACGAAGTTGGTAATATCCCAAGACCAACCAATTGTTTTATTAAGTCCCCAAGTACCAATTCCTGTACCTACCTGATAGGCCACAACTAAGAAACCGATGGTAAGAAACATAGCTGAGACTGAAAAACCAAATAGCCATGCCTTTGAAGGTTTTTCCTCTAACGTATCCAGAATATCTTCTGAGATCTGCTTATAAGTTCTTTCTTCTGGAACAAGAGGCTGTCTTAATTCTGAAACATGTGCATCCGACATAAACTTTCCTTGTATTATTTATTTCTAATTTTTGTTAAATAGTTAACTCTAGGTTGAACATTAAGCTCTTCTAGGACAGTGTATTGTCTATCATCTTCTAAGTACTGAGAAATCTCAGAATTTGGATCCTTGATATCTCCGAAAATAATCGTATTATCAGATGGACATGATTGCTGACAAGCAACTTTAATATCCCCATCAGCAAGCTCTCTACGCTCTCTCTTAGCTGTAAGCTTACCTTCTTGGATTCTCTGAATACACATAGAACATTTTTCCATGATTCCTCTAGACCTAACACCAACATCTGGGTTAAGCGCTAATCTTTCGTGAGCATCTGAGTGATCATAGTTAAACCAGTTAAAACGTCTAACTTTATATGGACAGTTATTGGCACAGTATCTTGTCCCAACACATCTGTTATATATCTGTTGATTTAAACCATCCGATGATTGAACTGTTGCAAGAACAGGACAAACATTCTCACAAGGAGCATTGTCACAGTGCTGACATAACATCGGCATATGCATAACTTCTGGTTGATTCTCATCACCTTTATAGTAACGATCTAATCTTAACCAATGCATATCTCTTTTGTTTGCAACTTCTTGCTTCCCGACTACAGGAACATTATTTTCAGCTGAACAAGAAATGATACAAGCAGAACAACCTGTACATGAACTTAAGTTAATGGCCATTCCCCACTGATGCCCATCTTTCTTATGAGCAGGGTAAATGTGAACCGTCTTAGGCTTATGTACTTGATTTCCAGATTTTGGATTTTCCTGAAAAGCAGAAAAAGTTGTTTCTCTTACAATATCTCTTCCTTCCATTGAATGATGAGTTTGAGTTTGAGCTAGAACTAATTTCTTACCCGTTATAGATAGTGCCCCATAACTACCACAGTAATTAAAGGTATTATCAAAACTTACAAATGGATAAGCATTACGACCTAAATTTTTAGCAACTTTACCACCAACTGTGTGTCCATAACCAAGAGCAACAGCGACAGTATTTGTCTCAGTTCCAGGTTGAACAATACATGGAAGCTTCATTTTGATTTTACCATCTGTTAATTCAACTTCGTCACCTGATTTTAATCCATTAGTCTTAGCAAAACTTGGTGAAACCATTGCATAATTATCCCAAGTTGCTTTTGTTATTGGGTTAGGTAGTTCTTGAAGAAATGGATTGTTGGCCATATCACCATTTTCAATTCCATATTTTGTATATGCTACGATATTAAGTCCAGTACCAGACTTTGTATTTTTAATCGCCGCTGCATATGAATTGATATTACCAATTTTTGAGGCAGCGCTAGTCATGCCAGAAACAATGACAACACCGTCGTGTAAAGTCTTACTCCAATCAAGGGATGACCAATTAGATTTTAGATAGTCATGAAAAGTCCCTTCAACACCTAAAAGATTCATCATAGACTCTGTCCACATTCTCGTTCCAAAAAGTGGTTGTATGACAGGTTGAGTAATTGATAACTCAGAACTTGAAACCATAGAGTCTGACCAAGATTCATATGTATGATTCATTGGTGCAACGAACTTTGTTAGTTTAGAAGTTTCGTTTTCAGCTAAAGTAAATAATGTCGAAACTTTTACTTTGTTTAATCCAGCATTGAACTTATCTGCTTGAAAGTAATTATAAGAAGGGTTAAGCCCAATCATAACGAGGCCCCCTACAGAACCGGCATTCATACGATCTACAAGTGAAACCATATCAGCATCTTTAGCAAAAACAGATTCTGTTTTTGTAGCAAAGACTGTTTGTCCGTAGTTACCAAGTAAGGCATTTATTTTATTTACAACAACTTGTGTATTAACATCATTGTGACCAGATAGTACTAACGACTTGCCAGAAGAAGCTTTAAGATCATTAACCATTTTAGTTACAATATCTTTATTTTCTGACTGGACACTATGCTTAAACGAACTATCCACGCCAGCAAGAACACCTAATAAAATATCTCTTTCCTCGACAGCAGAACGTGTATATCTATAATCTGCATTTGAACCCGTTAAGGTCATCATCGGCTCAATATGATAGTGCTTATTCATTCCTTGAGGATGCTTAGCATTTCTTCTTTTTGAATATTGTCTCGTATTTGCAACATCATTTCCAAAAGTACCTAAGAAATCAGCTCCAAAAGATAAAACAACATCAGCTTGTTCAAAATTATACTCAGATTGATTAAAAACACCGTGTGTAATTTCATTGGCTTCAGCAAATGCTGATCTTGAAACTGCATCATAAGCAATATGAGTTGCACCGTACTTTTTAATGAAACTCTTAAGAAGTTTTAACTCTGTAGGAGATGTAATAGAAGGAGTCACAATAACAACTTCACCAGTAGTCTCACTCATGGCTTTTGCAAACTGAGAGTCAAACTGGTCCCACTCAAGTGAAGAACCATTAACCATAGGACTTCTTAGTCTGTAAGAATCATAAAGAGAAAGAACTGAAGCCTGTGCTCTAGCATTTGCTCCACCCATTGTAGTCTTAGACTTATCGTTACCCTCTATCTTTATTGGTCTACCTTCTCTTGTTTTAACAAGAACCGGAGTTCCCTCAAAAGTAGAAGCATACCAGTTGGCAACACCAGGAATAACATCATCCTGCTTATTAAGGTAAGGAAGTGCTTTTTTAACAGGTATCTTTATACAACCTGTAAGTGGCATCGCCGATACAGAGAAGCCCATAATTTTTAAAAAGTTTCTTCTCGACTTTTTAACAGAAAAAGAATCAAACTCATCAGTACCAAACTCTTGAGAAAGAACTTTAGGATCTAGAACCTTCTGCTCCACATCTTGCCAGTAACCATCAACTTGAGTTTCGTTTGTTCCACTTGATTTATTGTCTAAATTACTCATTTATATCTTCCTTATTTACTAATAATGACATTTGGCACAGTCGCCACCAGAACCACTTCCCTTGTAAAGCTTAGCTCCACTTGGGTAACCTTCCTGAGTACTCTTATATTGCTCAACAATTTCTGCATGGTCATCTGGTGGTGCGATACCATTCTCTCTGTGACACTCTATACACCAACCCATCGCAAGCTTTTCTTTTTGATGATATATATCCATCGTCTCGACAGCTCCATGACATTTCTGACATGATACTCCTGCAACATTAACGTGTTGTGCATGATTAAAGTAAGCAAAGTCTGGGTAGTGATTAACCTTAACCCACTGAATATTTTCACCTGAATCAACTGCGTTTTGTAGCTTTTTGATTTCTGGAGATTGTGTCTTGATCATACTATGACAGTTAAGACATAAGGCTGTAGGTGGGATTACTGCATGACGACCTTTGTCTGCACCAAAGTGACAGTATTGACAGTCAATTTCTAAATTCCCTGCATGTTTCTTATGAGAAAATGCAACCGGTTGATCTGGTGCGTATCCCTGATTAAATCCTAAGTGTCTGGCCTGTACGACAATAAACGTACTAAACGCACCAAGGGCAATAAAGGCAACTAAAGCGCCTAATAACTTCTTCATACACATTCCTTCAAATGAATAAGTTTAATAATTTTTTATATATTTTAAGCATTTACATACCATAGCACAATAGAAAACGACAAATGGTATCAACTTTTTTTAGCAATTTTTTGTAGATTCCTTCATACTCAGCATGTCATTTCGTATAGACCCACTTAGAGGGAAAATACAAATTCAAGTTAAAAAGTTACTTATTTATTGAAAAATAAAAATAGGTTTACATCTACTGAGACAAGGAATAAAAAAGGCATTGCATCAAGGAAAAATTTGAGGGTATATGAAACTTTTTGACCAAATTTCTATTAATGAATTTCTAAATGAATACTGGGAAAAAAAACCATATATCTTTCGCAATATCAGTTTCTCTAAAGAAAATTCGATAAAAGTAGAAGACCTACTTATGATGGCAGAAGATGAGTACTATGAAACACGGGCCATTTTTCAGAACTTAAAGGGTGACTGGGACGTACAAGATGGACCGTTCGCCAGCAAAATATTCAAAGAGCAGAAAAATAAATGGACGTTTATCGCACATAACACTGAGCATTATTTTCTTGATATAAAAAATATTAAGAAGCAATTAGAAGTGCTACCAACATGGCTTTTTGATGACGTCATGGCCACGTACTCAAGCACTGGCTCAAGCGTGGGCGCACATATCGATAACTATAATGTTTTTATCATGCAAACTCTTGGCACAAGAAAGTGGTTACTACAACAAAATCCAATCCATGATTACCAGGAAAAACTACCTGTTCGAATCTTAAAAGAGTTTATCCCAGATACAGAAATCATGCTTGAAGAAGGTGATATGATTTATATTCCCCCACACTTCGCTCATCACGGTATCTCTCAATCTGAATCGATCTCACTTTCTTTCGGGTATAAGTCCTTAGAAAATAAAACAATTATTGATCATCTTTGTGTCAACTTACTGGATAAATATAAATCAGACTCATTCTTTAAAACAAAGTTGCAGAAGACAAATGACCCTGGGACAATTGATAAAGAAACTTTATCAAAACTAAAAGAGCATATTCAGCATGACTTGAGTGATGATGTGTTTTTTGCAAAATCTATGGGTGCTTTAAACTCTGAGTCGAAAAGACCCACAGAAATATTAGAAATTAATCACGATGAATTCCAAGAACATGCAAAAGAGAATCCATTATTCAAAGATGAATTTGTTCGCCATTGTTTTATTGAGATTGATAGTAAAATTCATTTATTTGTAAATAAAAATGAATTTATTATCACTAACACTCAAAAAGAAACTCTTAATCATATACTTAATTTTGACCATCATACTGAGATAGTTTTAAAAGATTTACCAGAAATTCATAATGAACTCTATGAACTTACGAAGCTTGGGATATTATTTTTTGACGGTGAGTAGAATTAGATACTTACAATTCTGACAATTTTAGTTTTAATTTATCCCGTGGCGATTTTTTTACGATAAGAAATCAATGGGTTATCTGTTTAAACTTATATTCATATTTTCTATCTCGGTGAATGCACTTTCATTTGAAAATCCCCTTAGAGAATTACTAGAATCTGTTCCTAATAAAAGTGAGCTGACACAAAAGCATGTGAACTTCATCCAAGAAGAAATCAAATTGCAATCTTTACTTATTGAGTCCATTGAACAAATAAAACTAACGAATGGAAACTTTTCAAATATAACAATAGCAAGTGAGCAGACGAGAGATATAATTTTACAATCAAGTTTAAAAAAACTTGCCTTCAAAGACGAATTTGCAAGACAAAACTTCATACAAATTTTTAAAGAAGTTTATACTGTTGACGGTATAAAAAGTTCTCTAAGAGAGCTGAAAAAAATTACGGGTAGATTTGTCTCTTGGCAGGCGAAAAGCTTCGTTCATACTGCGAGAACTCAGGGGCTTGTTTACTCAATGGTAAAATTTATAAGTCTTCAGTTGGATACTACAATTCCTTTTCTATTCTTGACCAGTGGTAATTTTGCCGCCGGAGGAGCACTCTTAGTCTCACCTGTTTCTCCTGTCGTCTTATTTCCATTTAAGGTCGTAAAAGATGCCTACAAATCCGCTGCACTAATCAAGAGACTTGGTCTCAAAGAGGCAGTTAAGTTAATTAAGATAAATCTAAAAGTAAAAGAAAGCTTTAATGCTAATATTATTAATCAATTGAATTTGATTCATGCAAGAGTTTCAAATACTCATTACACTATGAGGGTAAGTAATACCAATATCATCAGTCGTATGCTGGGAACAAAATCCTCTGAAGTAAATTTGAACTTTAGCTCCTTATCAAAGGTATTAAAAGAATATTCAAAATTTGATGAACTTATAACAGGACTCACAAGGTCAAATTTACCAGATGAGATAAAAATTCTCACACTCTTAACTGCAATGGAAAACTCAAATAATGAGCTCGCAAAACAAAAGTTCACAACACACTTTAGAGCATCTTTATTTAGGTCAGAAGGTTTCGCCATACCAAAAGAGCAAGTTAAGTGGTTATTAAGACTTGCACATTCGAAAGACTTTGAAACATTATATTTACGCCTTAACCAAATACCTCAAGATTTAAACCCGCAAGTTTTTGACAAAGTTTGGAGACAGTATGTTTTTCCAAACCTTGCTAAAAATATTGAAGGAGGAGTTTCAAAGCGTACATACCTAACCTTCAGGAAAATCGAGAACAGTTACAATAAAAATGTTAGAAAAACTATTTCACACCAAAGAACTTCCTACTTAAGTAAAGGCACGAAGATATTTTTCACAGATACAATCTTCAATGCTATGAATAAAACCGGAGCATGTGGTTTTATCTACAAGGCCAATCTTCACAAGGGAGCTCTATGAAACTCCTAATGACTTTCATCGTGTCTTTTATCTCCTTTCAGTCGATAGGTCAGAGTACCTATGATGATATTTTAAAATCTCTTATTATTAACGGAGATCTGTCTGGAGTTGAACAAAGAATCATCAAACGCGATATGCGGTTACATTCTCAACTACTAGAAGCAGTTTTAGAAATCGAAATAAAAGACGGTGCACTCGTAAGTGTTGACTCGGCCACTAGCCAGATAAAGAGTACGCTCCAATTTGCCGCAAAATCAAAAACGTACAAGGTAACAGATCTAGTAAAAGAAGAGATAGCAGAAATCATCGATACAACTATTAATCCAAGTAAACTAAAGCAGCAAATTATTCGGCTACAAGACTTTGTGAGAAATGACTTAAGCTCAAAAATGAAATTCACCTCAGCGACGCTCAGAAAATATGGAATACAAATCGGTCTATATTACTTACTAGCAGTCCAAATCGACTACACAATCCCTGCCATTCTTATGGCGATGGGGCAATATAAGATTGGTGCGACAATGTTTGCAATCCCCTTTTCTTCAACTACAACGGCGATTTTTGCCTCGATTAAGGGGAATCTTAGATACTTAAGACTACTTGGAACTATAGGAATAAAAGATTCATTCGCTCACAGAAATATATTCAAAGAGGTAAGAAAGAAGTTCAATAGAGCGAGGCTCATTGATGAGTACCTTGTCGATATTAGATTTAGAAATATGAGAGCTATTATAAGTGTAGAGCAATCAAATATTATGACAAAGATATACAAAAGAATTGGTATAAATAATGGTGTTAACTGGGGAAATCTTGAAACAGCTTTAAAAGATAAAGGTTATCAGCATCAAATAAATAGGCTTAATAGATCAGAATTAGACGTTGACACAAAAGTACTTCGAATTTTTCAAACAATAGAATCTAAGCATGATATGGAAGCAATGGAAATCTTAAAAAAGAAGTTTGGAGCTAAGATTCACTTTCTTGACTCACTTCCAAATTTAATTCAGCATAAAAAATGGTTCATGGGAATTGCATCATCCAAAGACATGGATCACGTCTTCAGATACTTAAAGGTCATGCCAAAAGATATTGAGCCACGTATTTTTGACAAAGCTTGGAGGAACTTTATTCTGCCTAACCTTGCAGAATCTTTTGGAGAATATAAATCTACCGCCCACTACAAAGCATTTCGAAATTTATTTAACAAGTATGACAGAGAATTGTATCCTAGTGTTCTAACAACTAGTGAACATATGATAACAGGGGAGTTCAGAAATAAGTTCGTTGATTATATTTATGAGTCGTTTGCCCCCTTAAATTCATGTTCTCAAGTATTTAAAATGAAAAAAAGGAGCTCAAGAAGCTCCCCTTTTCTGTATTAATTTATATCTATTTTAGTAACAAGTAATAGAATGATTTGCATTTCTTATTCTGTCATTTGAGTCATAGTTAAAATATCTTCTATAAGAGTTTGATCTTGCGAATACTCTGGCATTAAAAAATTCAGTCTGAGTTCTACCAGAATCTTTATACATGAATATTGTACCTGAACAGTTAACATCTCTATCTGAATAGTTATCAACCCAAACATCTACACCGGTAGGCCAAACAGTAATTCTAGGCCAAACTGAAGTATCAGCAGATGCGAAGTTTGCAGAAAGAACCATAAGCGCTAAAACAATAAATTTTTTCATATTTTTAATCCTCTGTTATTTTCTTATAATTTTATATAGGGATGCGTAAGAAAGTAAAGCTAAGATTTCTTTTTTCTATCTTGGTACTGCTTAGTCTTATCAAGCTGTCCAATACCAAGTCCATATGACTCTATCTTTCCAAGCCTACTATACGCCTCATTAACAGAAACTCTGGATCTGATTAGGTCGAGATATGTATTGATTTTGATAAGTAAATCAGCACCTTCCTCGTGTAGCGCCTCAAAGCGATATAAGCTAACACCCACTTTCTTCCAATCATCTAAATATTTGATGGTGCTTTGAGCCGTAGCGTTAAACATTGTGTTCCGACATTCTTGGTCGGCTTTTATTTCGTGTCGGTTACCATACATGTCTTTCAGATGAACTTCATGCTTCTCACATGGTTTTCCACAGTCTTTGAAACTATTTCCCTTACTCATGAAGGCGGCAAAAACACAATGTTCCATATGAAACTCAGGCATATACTGATGAATAGTAATTTCTGTTTTTGAATTATCAATATTGTCCAACATGCTATTTAAGTGATCGATATTCATATCATACGACATACATATTGAAGAAAGACCCTTGGATGCTAAATAATTATATGTATATGAGTTGGATACGTTTAATGAAAAATCACTAAGTAATTTAAAGTTGTAATCCATGAAATAATTTAATGCACCTAAATTTCTGACCAAAATAGCATCTGGTTCACAGCGCTCAATTAATTTAAAGTTATGGTACTCATTTGGTTTTAAGATTCTCGTTGTAGCAATGGCAACAGGAACTTGTTTCTCTTTGAGAAGCTTAACAGAGGAGAAATAATCTTTTCCAAATTCGTAATCGAGAATAATATACTCAACATTAGAAAAGTCATCCATACCAGACAGTAAACTCTCTAACTGAGATTTAGTCCTTAGTAATATATTTAATTTAGCATCGGTAATAGTTTTAACTATTGGCTTATCTGGCCTAGTCATATCCAATGGCGTGAAAGGTATATTTTTAATACGCATATCATTAAGTCTTTCAACTATTTCTTGTTTGACTCTTTTAATATCTCGGCTATGTAAAAAGATATTTGTATCGCCTTCAAGAGAGAGAGCACTAAGCTCATAAGCTGTATGGGACAATCCCTTTATAGTATTAAAAAAATCTTCTTGAGTAACAGGTCGGTTACTCGCCTGCTCGATTTTATTATCAGGAGTAAATGAAAGAGTATTTGTTCCATCTAAAACAATTACTTCTAATGCAGAATCAATCTTTGCTAAGAGCTTTACGATGATAGGTATTCTTTTTTTGAAGTCACGATCTTGAATAGATTTCTTAGTACTCTTTATAATTGATTCTTTTCTATTTAGATAAATATCGCTGCCAATCTTTATCTTTTTTAAGTTAAATATAGGTGATAGCTCGATGGTCCAGCGACCTTGATGAAGTTTACAAAAGTAAATCTTGTCGCCAATTTCTTCATTATTCTTATCTAAGATAAGAACACCATCTCCATTGGATAGGTTGGTTTCTGATTCAATTATGATTTTATTGCTTTTAATATCTTTAATCTGACCTAAAGCATGACCTCTGTGTGATTTATAATCACCACTAACTAATTCCTGATGGGCAACACCGTTAAGCCAGCCACTATAAAAACCTCGTGAGTAGGCCACTGACATATCTTCGATATCAGTTTTTAAAGAATCTGAGTTTCCATTAATCGCTTTACGATATGAACTTGCAACAGTAGCAACGTATTCAGCAGATTTTAGTCTTCCTTCAACCTTAAAAGATTCTACTCCTATCTCCTGAAGTTGTGGAACTTCTTCAATACCACAAAGATCTTTGGGAGAGACTAAGTACTCAAGACCGGCAAGTTCCTTTTTTTCATTATCAACATAGAGATCATAGTTAAACCTGCAAGATTGAGCGCATTGTCCTCTATTAGCAGATCTTCCACCCAAAGATTCAGAGGTGAAGCATTGTCCAGAGTAGGCCACACATAAAGCACCGTGTACAAATACTTCCAGTTCTTTATTCGTTTTCGCCTTAATAAGCTTAATCTCATCAATAGAGTTTTCTCTTCCAAGTACAAATCTCTGAATATTTAGATCATCTAATAAGTTTATCGCTTCATGGTTAGTAATGCTCATCTGAGTAGAGCCATGAATTACCATCTGGGGATAGCGCGCTCTAATTAAGCTGGCCATCCCAATGTCCTGAACGATAAAAGCATCAGGTGATAACTTTATTGCTTGATCAAGAGCTTCAAGCGCTTTAGTGATTTCATTTTCAAAAATAAGAATATTAAATGCCACATGGACCTTTACTCCGTACAAGTGGCAAGTCTCAATAATTTCTTGCAGCTCTTCAAATTCATGATCATGAGAGCGGCCTCTAGCATTAAAGCCAGGCATTCCCACGTAAATAGCGTCAGCTCCATTATGGATCGCAGCTAGGCACATTTGATAATTACCGGCAGGTAATAGAAGTTCAGATTTCATATTAACGCAACGTAACACGAGATAAATTTAATGTACAGTTATATGTGAATATAAGAAAGAATATTGAACGATGAGTAACAGCAAGCTATTAGATAAAATTTCCAAGATATCTATTCAAGAGTCTAAATATCAAGAGCTATCGCTAGATGAAAGAAGGCAATTAAGTTTCTTTATTCTAATTGTAGCAAGTGTCATCCTTCTTCTAGGTTTTATCACAATGGTAAACTTATCTAAGGCATCTGCTACTACAGCTCATATATTCTTCTATCTCTCAGGCATCTTAATTCTTATTATCTCCCTTTTTTGGTTTAAGAGAACCAATAATATTAAGAGCTCAGGCCTTATAGCCATAAGTGCAGGAATCGGCCAATTAATAGTACCCCCCATATTATATACAACTGGGGAGTATTTGAAGGGGCATTCTTCTACAACTCTGCGATCATTATAATTGCCGGCTTTATGTTTGGGCTAAGAACTGCCACTTGCATGTACCTGCTCTTTACTACCTTACCTTTTATATGCTTTGGGGCCGATTATTTCGGACTAATCGCTTTCACCTGGCCAACGGCAGAAGAATTTAGATGAGAATTTTTACTAGATTTCAATGTCACCTTTTTTTAATGACTTTCTTGGGTCTTATCTTTTTTGTGAGATCGAGACTAAAGCATGTCTTGGAGCTAAACAAACTAAATAAAATAAATCTTGAAAATAAAAGTAGGGAAATTGAATTAGGAGCACAAAAACAAATATCGACACTTGTAAAACAGCTTGCACATGAAATTAATAACCCTCTAACCATTTCTTTAGCTCAGATAAGGATTCTTAAGTCGAAGATGAACTCGGATGAGTTCTCAAAATATTTTGACAAGCTTGAAGCAAGTCAACAAAGAATAAACCTTGTTGCAGAGGAACTTCAAAGTCTTACCTCTAAAAGAGAAGTCACTCCATTGACTACTGGAGATCCAACATCAGAAATCCTAAACTCCTTCAACAAAATTAAAAATAAATTTACGAATGAAAATATAAATATAAATATTCACAAAACATCGTGTAAACCCATTGTTGAATACATACCAACGGTCATTGAGTCCATTATAAGATCGATTGTAACTAATGCCATCGAGAAAAAAAGATTTTAAAGAAATTAACATGAGTCTTTACGTCGAAGATGATCAACTAATAGTATCAATCACTGACTTAGATGCCGAAATTCCTAAAGATAATCTCAAGAATATCTTTAATACCCTCTATACTACAAAGGCCAGTACGCAGTTAAGGGCTCTCGGACTCACCAACGATCAACTGGCAGCTAAAGATATGGCAACCACCATCGAAGTTATATCCAATAAAGATGAAATAACGTTTTTCTTCAAACTAAAATTACTTCACACAAAAAACGCATAGCAATAATATAATATTAATTATCACTTCAAAACAACTCATTCTCTTGTTACTATTAAGTATTAAATATTTAATAAGGAACTACACATGGCAAAGAAAAAGAAGGCCACTAAAAAATTCACAAAGAGTAAGCCTGAAAATACTGATAAAAATCTTCATGATTCTATTCTAGAACTTTTAAGAATTACTTCAACTGTGCTACCAGACGATATTCAAGAAGTTGTACTTGATGCACTTCACAGGGAACAAAAAGATACCAGCGCACAATATGCTATGCAGATTATTGATAAGAATATAAAGCTTGCAGAAACAAAGTCTCAACCTATCTGCCAAGATACTGGAACCATAGTCATTAAAGTTTATCACCCACCAGGTTTTTTCCAATTAAAATTCAGAAAGATCTGTGAGAAAGCTGTTGTTAAGGCCACGAAGCTTGGATACTTAAGACAAAATTCTGTAGATTCACTTACTGGTAAGAACGACACCATGAACGTTGGCAATGGCCACCCTCAATTTCATTTTATCGAACATAAGAAAAAAGGAATTGATATAAAGTGTATGCTTAAAGGTGGAGGCTGTGAAAATGTTGGAGCACAATACGCTTTACCAAACACTCCGCTAGAAGCTGGTAGAGATTTAGCTGGTGTGAGAAAAGTAATCCTTGATGCTATTCAAAAAGCACAAGGTAGAGGTTGTGGGCCAGGAACACTTGGTGTTTGTATTGGTGGTGATAGAGGAACTGGTCACATTCATGCCAAAGATCAACTCTTAAGATTGATGACAGATACAAATCCAATAAAGGAACTTGATGACCTTGAAAAAGATATTGTAAAAACTGCAAATAAACTTGGCATAGGACCTATGGGCTTTGGTGGAAAAACAACTTTACTTGGTTGTAAAATTAGTCACCTCAATCGCCTGCCAGCGTCGTACTATGTTTCAATTTCGTATATGTGTTGGGCCTTTAGACGACAAGGTGTTTCTCTGAAAACAAATAATACTATTTCAAAATGGTTATACTAGGATAAGTGATGAAAAGATTAGACTATCCCTTTAAAAAGGAAGACGTTAAAGATTTAAAAGTTGGAGATATGGTTCTCATCTCTGGAAAGATGTACACAGGTAGAGATGCCGTTCACCACAGAATTCATACTGGAACAAAACCACCAATCGATTTAACGAATCAAATCATTTATCATTGCGGGCCAGTTGTCCTAGAGCACAAGGATGGATCTTTTGAAGTCACAGCTGCAGGCCCAACGACTTCTATTAGAGAAGAACCCTACCAATGGGAAGTTATGCGAGATTACGGTATTATCGGAGTCATTGGTAAAGGTGGCATGGGTCCTAAAACACTCAAAGGCTGTCAAGATTATGGTTGTGTTTACATGCATGCTATTGGTGGAGCGGCACAGGTTTTAGCGGAAAGAATAAAAAGTGTAGATAATGTCTATTGGAGAGATCTTGGTTCACCTGAGGCAATCTGGGAACTTACAGTTGAAGATTTCCCTGTTGTTATTACGATGGATTCTCACGGAAATTCTCTGCACAAAGAAATCGATGAAATTTCAAACAAAAAGCTACAAGAATTATTATAATAGGATTTTATGACAGATGAAATTGTTAAAAAGAAAGTAAGTATTAAAGAAGCTATTCTCAATAAAAGAATGCTTATTTGTATCTTTAATGGATTTGCTTCCGGTTTACCTCTCTACTTTCTCGCTCAATTAATTCCAGCATGGCTAAGAACAGAGGGCGTAGATCTTAAGACAATAGGTTTTTTTGGATTCGTCCTACTTCCCTACTCTTTTAAATATGTCTGGGCGCCACTGCTTGATAGATTTGTTCCTCCCTTCTTTGGGAGGCGTAGAGGATGGATGCTTATTTCCCAAATATTTTTGATTCTTACCATGGGAGCTTGTGCCTATCTACGGCCACAAGAACATATTGATTATATTCTCTACTTAGGACTTCTTATTGGATTCTTTTCAGCGACCCAAGATATAGTACTTGATGCTTATAGAAGAGAATTATTGCCTGACTCTGAATTAGGAATTGGAAACTCATTTTATGCCAATGCCTATAGAGTTGCAGGGTTTGTTCCTGGGGGTCTAGGACTTATCATGGCCGACTATATGTCATGGAATAGTGTCTTTCTTATTATCTCGCTCTTTATGTTCGTTGGGATTATTCATACGCTCATGATTGATGAAATTGAAACTGAAATTGCCCCCCCTACAACATTAAAGGAAGCTGTAGTTGGACCTTTTGTTGAATTTTTTAAGAGGGATACAGTAAAACACGGGATCTTGGTTCTAGCATTTATCTTTTTTTATAAATTCGGAGATGTAATGGCCACGACTCTCATAACGCCATTTTATCTTGATGTTGGTTTTACAAAAACAGTCATTGGTACAGTTGCAAAAGTTGTTGGTCTTTGGTCAATGATTATTGGCGGCTTTGCTGGTGGAATTTTAATGATTAAGCTTGGGATCAATAAATCATTATGGGTTTTTGGTGTCGTCCAAATGTTATCCATTCTTGGCTTTGCAGTACTTAGCGAAGTTGGACCTAATGTATATATGCTTGGTGTTGTGGTCGCATTTGAGTATATCGGAGTAGGCCTTGGCTCTGCAGCTTTGATGGCCTATATTGCAGTTAACACAAGTAAGAACTTTACTGGAACTCAACTTGCTCTACTGTCTTCCCTTTTCTCATTACCAAAAGCTTTTACAGGGGTCGTCGCCGGAGCTCTTATTGAAGGTACTAGTTATTTTGCCGGCATCGGTTACACCAGCTATTTTTTGATCTGCACAGTTTGTGCTATTCCGGGAATGATACTTCTTTTCTGGGTAGCACCATGGAATAAAGAAGCGAAGTCACTTTAAAAACATCAAAAAAAAAGCCCCTCAAGTGAGGGGCGATATATTTTTCGATTAAATTATTTCTTTTAAAATACCCAACCAATATTAAACTCAAGACCACCAGAACTGATCGCTGGTATTTCTTCTTCCTGAGTAGAACCATCATCCGCCTCAACTTCTAATTTTGAATCAAAATTATATGTTCCAGCTCTAGCTCCGAGATCAATAAAGAAGCTATCCCATTGCCAGTGATAACCAAATTGACCAAGAATACCTGTTGCTGAAATATCACCTTCATATTCAATACCTGATTAAGTTGTCTTAAGCTTGATCGACATATTTGAAACAGTACCACCAATATACCAGCCTTGCTTGTATGCACCACTGAACCAATAATCAATCCTTCCATGAACTTCGGTTACAGAAAAATTAACAGAGTCATCAGTCTCAACACTGTCAAGAGACCCTGACCATGTTAATCCACCGGCAGCGATTGATAAGTTACTTCCAAGAGCTACACCAACTTCAGCGTTCAATGCACCGACAGCAAATAAAACAGGTGAAGTTTTAATGGCGACTTACGACTGAGCAAAAGGAACGACACAAAATGATAATAAAATAAATACAATTTTTTTCATAAACGATCCTTATAATAAATTTTCATTAACTATATTAGGTATTGTAACATTCAAAAGAGGCTCCTTCTCCATTGCACGCTTAATAGCAAATATTGCGCCTTCATTCCTTGCCCATGATCGTCGGTTAATGCCATTATTAACATCCCAAAAAAGCATAGATTTAATTTTTTTATCACACTCTTCTGATCCATCAATAACCATTCCAAAACCACCGTTCATAACTTCACCCCAGCCAACGCCTCCACCGTTATGTAGTGAAATCCAAGTAGCGCCACGAAATGAGTCACCTACAAAGTTTTGAACTGCCATATCAGCTGTATAGCGTGAGCCATCATAAATATTTGAAGTCTCTCTAAACGGAGAATCAGTACCTGAAACATCATGATGATCTCGACCTAAAACAATAGGTGATTTAATTTTTCCATCACGAATCGCCTTATTAAACGCAAGGGCTATTTCAATACGTCCGTCGGAGTCGGCGTAAAGTATACGGGCCTGACTACCAACAACAAGTTTATTCTCTTGAGCACCCTCAATCCAAGTTATATTATCTTGCATTTGTTGTTTAATTTCTGCTGGAGAATCTTCCATTAATTTAACGAGTACATCTTTAGCAATTTCATCAGTAAGCTCTAGATCTTTTGCATCAGAGGAAGTACATACCCAGCGAAAAGGTCCAAAGCCATAATCAAAGCACATTGGTCCCATAATATCCTGAACATAGCTTGGGTAAATAAACTCTCCATCAGCTCTTTTTATATCCGCGCCTGCACGAAATGCTTCAAGCAGAAAAGCATTTCCGTAGTCAAAGAAATACATCCCTTGATTGGATAAATCATTAATAGCATTGATATGACGAAGAAGTGTTTTTTGTACCTCAACCTTAAACTGCTCTGGATTGTTGGCCATCATCTCATTGGCTTCATCAAACTCTAAACCTACAGGATAGTAGCCACCGGCCCAAGGGTTGTGCAAAGAGGTTTGATCTGAACCAATATCTACAGTCACTTTATCACTTGCTAGTCTCTCCCATAATTCAACAATATTACCTTGGTAAGCAAGTGAAACGGCTTCTTTGTTGGTCTGTGCTTTTTTTATTCTTGGAATCAGTTCATCTAGGCTTTCAAAGACTTCATCCACCCAACCTTGGGAGTGTCTAGTATGAACAGCTTTCGGATTAATCTCAGCAACAACTCCAATACAGCCAGCAATAACTGCTGCTTTAGGTTGCGCGCCACTCATCCCACCAAGTCCTGCAGTGACAAAAAGCCTTCCACCATTTTCAGATTTCTGTCCATGGATTTTTCTGAGGGCATTTAGCACTGTTATTGTTGTTCCGTGAACAATTCCTTGAGGCCCTATATACATAAATGAGCCTGCAGTCATTTGACCATACTGGCTTACGCCTAAGGCATTAAATTTTTCTAAGTCATCAGGCTTTGAATAATTTGGAATGACCATCCCATTTGTAACCACAACTCTGGGTGCATTTGCATTTGATGGGAACAACCCTGCTGGATGCCCAGAATATAAGACTAATGTTTGCTCATCAGTCATAGTGGCCAAGTACTTCATTGTTAGTAAGTACTGTGCCCAATTTGAAAAAACAGCTCCGTTCCCACCGTATGTTATAAGTTCATGAGGATGTTGTGCAACTGCATAGTCTAAATTATTTGAAAGCATAAGCATGATCGCTGCCGCTTGTTTAGATTTATGAGGATAATCTTCAATTGATCTTGCGTGAATTTTATAATCCGGTCTATAGCGATACATATAAATACGGCCGTAAGTTTCAAGCTCGAATCTAAACTCAGGAAGTAATTCTTCATGTAGTTCTTTTTTGAAATATCTAAGTGCATTCTTAAGAGCAAGTTTCTTCTCAGAACTATCTAGGATATCTTTTCGTTTTGGTGCATGATTAATTTCAATTTCATACTCTTTTTTCTCAGGCAAAGATTCTGGTATACCCGCGAGGATTGCGGCCTTGAAAGCGTCACTATGCATAAATATTTCCTTGTTAGATTGTGATCATAATAGCTTTAAGATCATAAACATTCAATATTAACGCAGAATAGACAGGAAAAACTAGTTGGCTTCAAAGATAGTAAGCAGTGAACTCAAAGACTTCATAAAGCTCTCTTTATGCTCTTCTTCAACCTTAAATCTGGCAGAGTCTTGTTTGAACATATCTTGTTTACTCAGGCCGGCCCTATCATCAAGGTAGGCAAAGCTTGATAGTGCATTATAAAAATTGTAAATTGGGACCAGGTCTTCGTGAAAAGTGTACTCACCAAAAACTTCAAGTAGTTTCTTTATTCGTATACAGGCCTCAGAAATTTCACATTGACCCTGTAAGGTGGCCTTAGCGATAAAGATGATACTCTCCTGATGGTCTGCCCTCTTTTCAGTTAAAAAGTTTTTAAGAATAATTTGATTTTCTTCATTCTTACTTTTTTGTGCCTTTAAAAGCTTAAATAAGTACCCTAAGTAGATACTGAGGCTGAAAAGTAAGATCGCCAGTAGTGCGTATATGAATATTGAATTTTCAAGTATAAGGTTTTTCATTATTTTATAATTTTAATTGCTTTGATTCCTATTGTTTTCCAAAACTTCTTTTTACTATACATATGAATATGTGTCATGCTCTTTTTACCTTGATAAAGCTTCCACGTATTTCCTTCCCTTTCTAGAGACATCTCAAATGATCCACGAGATCCAGTAATTCCGTTATAAAGAAAATCAAGCTCTAATTGTCCGCCATAACTTGCATGTATATTAGAAGACCTTAGGATAACAACATTATACTCGTCTAATTTCTTTACTGTGATCCCCTCAGAGTCTAGCTCTGAACCGTAGTCTGTAACTTCAACAGCAATACCATCTATAAATTTTTTACCACTAAGACCAATTAGATCATTATGCTCATCGAGTAATGCATAAAACTTAGCGACAGCATTATCTTCATCATTAGTAATCTGCACTAGTTCAACTTCTTTGGAAAAGCCAGGTAATGAAGTTAGTACTAGTAATAAGCATAATATAAACTTTTTCATGAAATCTCCTTGATTGGAGCGATCATCAGCCATGTAGGGGCAATTGAAAAATAAAAAGAGGGATTAGGTTAAAATTACAGGGTGTAACTCATTGAAATGTTATTAATTAGCAATGGCAAAGACCATTTCTTTGAGCGCAACAAAGTCCACAGGCTTAGAGACATATCCTTTTGCGCCGTTGGCCCTCATCTCATCATAGTACCTATTTTGATCATATGCACTTATAAGAAGTACTGAAACCTCTGGGTGTTTTGTATTGATCGATTTTAGTAATTCAATGCCATTCATACCTGGCATATTTATATCGGATAGAACAATTATTTTACCACTTAAAGTTGGTATTTGCTTAAGACAATTTTCACCAGATTGAGTAAAAATGAGATTAACCTTTCCTTCGTCTATCTCATCATGAAAGAAGTGTTCGAAGAGAACCTTTACATCTCTTTCATCGTCTACTGCAATAATATTAACCATATGTTCATGCTCCATATCTTATATTTTACCGTATATTCAAATTTGTGCAATGAATAAATAATTGAAATTATTTACATAGTCCGTGGTAGCTATTCTTACTAGATTTTTTGACACAGATCGGTAGTAGTCCGGATAAATCCTTACCTTTATGTTTGAACTTTACATGAAGTTGCCATTGCCCAAGCATCATAAACCATACGTTACTGAACAAGTAATCACTTCCTTCAATTTTCTGTGTTAATTTTTCTGATCCATGCTCATGTCCATTCTTCATAATCATCCAAAGGTAAACATTAGGTTTAGTTTTTAAAATGATCTTATTTTTTCCCTCATAGAAAGTTAATTTGAAAGTAGCGTCATCCTTTCTTCCAATAGGACTTGTGAAGTTAACTTCAGCACAGATTGTTGAATCTTTAAATTGAATATTACAACCTTCATGACTGGCTGAAAATAACTGAGTAGATGCGAACAGTATAATTGAAATCAAGAAATTTTTCTTCATTTGATTTGCCTTTAAGTCGAGGAGAAAAAACTACGACTATTATTTATAAATTGCTAATTTTATTAAACATTAATATAATTAAAACAATTTCAATCGTCTATTAAATTCGATGTTTTCCGCAAGGAAAGAGGCCATATATTGCTAATACAAAATGAAAAATTCTATTTTAATAATCAAAAGGTAATAAAAAAATGACATCTAAAAATGACTATTCTCATTTAGCTAGCTCTGATGCTGCATTTATTGACTCAATGTATGAAACTTTTAAAAGTGATCCAACAATGTTGGATGAATCTTGGCAAATGTTTTTTAAAGGATTCGAGTTCAAGCTAGACGAATTATACTCAGATAGTAGTTCAAATAACTCTGAAGGCGGTACTGGCACTGGCACTGGCACTGGCACAGTAGACGAACTAATGCTTACAAAAGAATTTAATGTCTTTAGGATTGTTCAGGCCTACAGGGCCAGAGGTCATCTCGTTTCTGATACAAACCCTATTCGTCCAAGAAGAGATAGGGCCGCAAAACTTGACCTACAAGAATATGGTCTCGAAGAAAGTGACCTTGAAAAAGAATTTATATGTGGAAAGTTCTTAGGTCTTGGAAAAGCAAAGCTTAAGGATATCCTTACACATGTTAAAAGAATTTATTGCTATAAGATTGGTATTGAATACTACCATTCCAACAACACTGAAATAAGAAGATGGGTTAGAGAAAACTTCGAAAGAGATGGACATACCATTGATCTTCCAAAAGTTAAAAAAGAGCGCATCCTTCATAAATTAAATCAAGCTTCAGTGTTTGAGAATTTTCTCCAAACAAAATATGTAGGTCAAAAAAGATTTTCACTTGAGGGTGGAGAATCAACAATTCCAGGCCTAGACGCAATGATTACCAAAGGTGTCGACCTTGGAGTTAAAGAGTTTGTATTTGGTATGGCCCATAGAGGAAGACTCAATGTCCTTGCTAATATAATTGGAAAATCATACGGGTTTATATTTAAAGAGTTTGAGCCTGGTGGAGAAGATGACCAGCATACTGGTGGAGGTGATGTAAAGTACCACCAAGGTTATTCAGCAATAATGAAAACGGCTAATGATAAAGATGTTTATCTGAAACTAATGCACAACCCTTCTCATCTGGAGTGTGTTGCGCCGGTAGCATTAGGATACGCTAGGGCCCAAGCGGATTTAAGATATGAAAAAGATACCTCTTCGGTTGTACCAATTATGATACATGGTGATGCAGCTGTCGCTGGGCAAGGTGTGGTCTATGAAACACTACAAATGGCAGAGCTTCCGGCCTATGAATGTGGTGGAGCGATTCATTTTGTTATAAATAATCAAATTGGTTTTACAACAGACTGGCACGATGCACGTTCTTCACACTACTGTTGTTCCCTGGCTAGATCTCTAGAGGCTCCCATTTTACACGTAAACGGTGACGATCCTGAATCAGTTGTTTATGCGATGGAATTTGCCATGGAGTTTAGACAAAAGTTCAAAACAGATATTTTCATTGATATGGTTTGTTACAGAAAGCACGGACATAATGAAGGTGACGAGCCAAAGTATACTCAGCCAGAGCTATACGGACTCATTGCAAAACAAAAAAACCCAAGACAACTATATCTAGACAATCTAGTTGGGTGGGGCCAAATAACAAAAGAAGATGCAAAACAAGGTGAGAAAGATTTTAAACAAATGCTTTCAGATAGATTTAATATGGTCAAGGATCACACTCTTCCAGAGCGAGTCAAAGGTCCCCATACGGAATGGCTTGATTTAAATTGGTCAAAACCACAAGACTTTGAAACATCTCCATCTACAGGTGTACCAAGAAAACACCTTGACCTTATTCTAGATAGAATTACAAACTCCCCTGAAGGTTTTAATGTTTTAAAGAAAGCACAGAAACTTTTAGATGAAAGAAAAAAATCTTATGCCGAAGATAGGCTTGACTGGGCGATGTGTGAATTACTCGCCTATGGCTCGTTACTATTAGAAGGAAATAATGTTCGCTTCACAGGACAAGATGTCATAAGAGGAACATTTTCTCATAGAATGAGTAAGCTTTTTGATGAGAAAACTAATGCTGCATATTGCGGCCTTGCTCACTTACAAGAAGAACAAGGTGAACTCAGAATTTACAACTCTCACCTTTCTGAATATGCCGTTCTAGCTTTTGAATACGGTTATTCCCAAGCATCGCCTAAATCATTAAATATTTGGGAAGCTCAGTTTGGAGATTTTTCAAATACGGCGCAAGTTGTAATGGATCAATTTATATCTTCAGGTGAATCTAAATGGGAGCGAATGAGTGGGCTCACGATGCTGCTACCACACGGATACGAAGGTCAAGGTCCAGAACATTCTTCATGTAGACCAGAGAGATACCTTCAATTATGTGCACAAGATAATATGATTGTTGCAAACCCATCAACACCTGCAAATATGTTTCACCTTCTGAGACGTCAGCAAGCTTATACTTTTAGAAAGCCACTTGTTGTTCTTACACCTAAATCTAATCTACGATCTGCGGACTGTGTAAGTGCTGTTCACGAATTAGAAGGCGGTAACTTTAAAGAAGTTATAACTGACTCAACAGTTAAACTATCTGATGCTAGAAAAGTCGTTTTCTGTACGGGTAAAATTTACTTTGAATTGATGAACAAAAGAAAAAATGACGAGATCAAAGATGTTGCCATTGTTAGACTAGAACAACTCTACCCTTTTCCTGTCAAACAAGTACAGGCAGTATTAGAAGAATCTAAAGGTAAAGAAGTTGTATGGGTTCAAGAAGAGCCTATCAATATGGGATTTTGGGAACATTTTATCACAAGACAATTTGAAATCTTTATGAACTTTAAAGTGATCGCAAGGCCTATGAGTTCTACTCCGGCAACTGGACACAGCGTGGTTCATAAAAGAGAGCAAGCAAATATTATAAATGAAGCATTAAAATAAATTAAGGATTAAATTATGGCCATTGAAATTAAAGTTCCAGTTATTGGAGAATCTGTTACAGAAGTTACACTTGTAGCTTGGCATAAAGAAGATGGAGAATTTGTTGAAGAGGGAGATATCATATGTGATATCGAATCTGACAAAGCTACTATCGAATTGCCTGCAGAGGAAAGTGGTACTCTTAAAATCACCGTTGAGGAAGGCACTGATCTTCCAATCGGAGCAGTCATTGCAACACTAGAACCTGGTGAAGGAGATGCAGCTCCAAAGAAAGAAGAAGCATCTAAAGCTCCAGAAGCTCCCGCAACAGCAGCTGTTGCAGACAGTGGAAAGACTATACAACATGCCTCACCTGCAGCAGGAAAAATACTTGCAGAAAAAGGAATGGATGCAAGCCAAGTTACTGGTTCTGGTAAAGACGGACGAGTTACTAAAGGAGATGCACTTAGTGCAAGTGCACCGACACAAGCACCTGCATCAACACCTGCTAGAGAAGCCGCTCCAGTAAGAGAAGCAGTTGTTTTATCTGGCGGTGGTATCTCGAGAGAAGTGAAGCGCGAAGGGATGACTCGCCTTAGAAAAACCATTGCAAAACGCTTAACTGAAGCTAAGAACTCAACGGCGATGCTCACTACGTTTAATGAAGTTGATATGAAACCATTAATGGATATGCGAAAAAAATATCAAGATCAATTTGTAAAGAAACATGGAATTAAGCTTGGCTTTATGTCACTTTTCACTAAAGCCTGTACCATCGCCATGAATAATCACCCCCTAGTAAATGCTCAAATTGATGGTGAAGACCTTTTAATTCCAGAGTATGTGGACATGGGCATAGCCGTATCAAGTGCAAAAGGATTAGTGGTTCCAGTTGTTAGAAATTCTGAATCAATGACCCTAGCTCAAATTGAATCTGAAATTGCAAGACTTGCTGGGAAAGCAAGGGATGGGAAAATTACTGTCGACGAAATGAATGGCGGAACATTTACAATCACAAATGGTGGTGTATTTGGATCTATGCTTTCTACACCAATTCTTAACATTCCTCAATCAGCTATACTTGGTATGCATAATATTGTTGAGAGACCATGGGTTGTTGATGGTAAGATCGAAGTAAGACCAATTATGTATCTTGCCCTTTCATATGACCATAGAGTTATTGATGGAAAAGACTCAGTAGGTTTTTTAAAAACTGTTAAGGAATTATTAGAAGATCCACAAAGAATGATTTTAGATCTTTAATTAAAAGGAAAT
Organism: uncultured Oligoflexia bacterium; assembly: GCA_913058265.1. Lineage (GTDB taxonomy): Bacteria > Bdellovibrionota > Bacteriovoracia > Bacteriovoracales > Bacteriovoracaceae. Next base: position 65,768 of record CAJXPQ010000010.1, on the reverse strand, counting down.
ATCATGAGTAACGAATATGACGTAGTAATTATTGGATCAGGCCCGGGTGGCTATGTTTGTGCTATTAGAATGGCACAACTTGGCTTTAAAACGGCCATTATTGAAAAATATAGCACTCTAGGTGGAACATGTTTAAATGTTGGATGTATTCCTTCTAAAGCTCTACTTGACTCTAGTGAGCGTTACCACCAGACAATACACTCTCATACTGTCCACGGAATTGAAGTTGAGAATGTAAAGCTAGACTTCCCAAAGATGATGGGAAGAGTACAGTCTGTTGTTGATACAACATGTAATGGTGTTCAGTTCTTGATGGATAAAAACAAAATTACAACAATCCATGGCCTGGGCTCTTTTAAAGATAAAAATACAATCATCGTTAAAGGTGAGAAAGAAACCGTTGAGATAAAAACTAAAAATACAATTATTGCGACAGGTTCTAAGCCCACGGTTTTTCCGGGTATGGAAATAGATAAGAAGAGAATTATCTCTTCAACTGAAGCCTTAAAGCTTAAAGATGTACCAAAGCATCTCATCGTTATTGGCGGTGGAGTTATTGGACTTGAACTCGGTAGTGCTTACAGAAGACTTGGAGCAAAGGTATCTGTTGTTGAATATGCAGATGGAATAATTGCCATGATGGATAAAGAACTCGGTCGAAATCTACAGAAAGTTTTAAAGAAAGATGGAATTGATTTTTATTTAAAGCACCAGGTAAATAAAGTTGAGAATAAAGGCAGTAATGTAGTCGTTACTGCAAAAGATATGAAAAAAGATTCAGATCTTGTCTTAGAAGGTGATTATTGCTTAGTTTCTGTTGGAAGACGTCCCTTTACTGACGGTCTTGGACTAGAAAATGTTGGAATAGAGCTAAATGAGCGTTCTCAAATCCCTACAGATAACAATCTAAGAACAACTGTTGATAATATTTATGCAATTGGAGATGTTACAACAGGTATGATGCTTGCTCATAAGGCGGAAGAAGAAGGTATGTTTGTAGCAGAACTACTTGCGGGACAAAAGCCACATATTAATTACAACCTTATTCCAGGGGTCGTTTATACGTGGCCTGAAGTTTCATCGGTTGGAAAAACAGAAGAAGAACTTAAAAAAGATGGAATAAAGTTTAAAAAAGGATCATTTCCATTTAAAGCATTAGGAAGAGCTCGTGCCAGTGAAGAATCTGATGGGCTCATAAAAGTACTTGCAGATCCAGATACTGATGAAATACTAGGTGTTCATATGATTGGACCAAGATGTGCAGACCTTATTGCTGAAGCTGTTTTGGCCATGGAGTATCGAGCTTCTGCAGAAGATATAGCAAGAACGTCTCATGCTCATCCTACTTATACTGAAGCATTTAAAGAAGCATGTTTAGCTGCTACTGGTGACAGGGCAATACACTCATAAAGTGTATTTATAAACAGCGCAAAGAATAATTCCAACTAACAGCAGTGTTGGTGCTTCATTAAGCATCCGACACTGTTTAGAACTTAAAAATAGATCATCTCTTTTAAATCGTTTTAGTGTATAAGAAATATAGAAGTGATAGATAACAAGAACAATCAAAAGCATTAACTTCAATTGAAACCAGAACTGACCAATGAAGTCTGGCACCTGATAAGTTAAAAGGATTCCAAAGAAGATAGTGGAGACCATAGCAGGAGTTGTAATATAATTATAAAGTTTATGCTCCATAATCTTAAGCATTTTTACTGAGTCAGGACTGTTAGCATTTTCAACATGATAAACAAAAAGTCTAAACATATAAAATAGACCTGCAAACCAAGCAACCATAGAAATTAAATGAAGTGCCTTTGCAAATAAATACATTATTAGTTATTCATAAATGACCACTTCTTCCAATCTTTGGTAGAAATAAAATCATCTTTAGTCGTAAAAATAGCGGTTTTTGTTTTTGCATTTCCCTTGAGAAAGGCCACAAAATCTAGCTCTGATTTGCGAAGTGATAAAACCTCTTCATCATAAACTTTGTGCACAATATTGATGACAGGAAGATTAATTCTCCCCATGATAAGTTCTAGATACTTCTCCTTATCCAAATCAAAATTAAAGTTAATTCCAACTCTCCTAGAGTCCTTCATATAAGACTTTGCCACCAGTTCACTACAAACAAGGCGATCATCTGTTTGGAAGTCAAAGTCATAATCGTAAGGAAGACCAACTTTACTCATGGCCTCAACAATGGCAATTGCCTTCTCTTTCTTTGAGAGTCGAGGGCGAAGTGCTGCAAGATGATCATTAAAAAATGTATGACGAATACTTGAAAAATGAACACCATCTTTAGTTGCTTCAATTAGTGAGTTTTCAAAGCCATGTTGATCATGTTTTCTATATTCTGACCACTGAGATTTTGTATTTTCCGACATCTCTAAATAAGAGATAAAATCAACACAATATAGGCTCTCATTCACACACTGAGAGTAAAAGTACTCTGTCACTTCTCTATCAGTGAAATACAACTTAAGCTTTTGAAGGTTTCCAATATATAAAAAGGAATGGGGCCAAAAGCCTGGTAGAAATATATTAGATAAAAACCACTCAGTCTTTGACAGCATGATATCACCAGGGAGAACTTTTGATTCCATTTCATAAGCCATTCTTAGATCAATATAGGTTTGACCGTTATATTCACTGGGATCTCTATTATTAACCTTAGTGCTACCTAACCATGTACTAATCTTTTTCATGATTTTAAAAAAAAGATTTTTAAACTTATAGATAAAAAATCGCTTTTTAACTTCTTTAACATTTGAGTTATCAGTCAAAAAGCTTACATAAGTTGAAATACTTTTTTCAGCATCACGATTCAGGACATCAATTTCAGCATAGATATCTGAATTAAGTGAGTAATAACCTGAAAATTTTCTGCGATCTGCTTCAAGAGAATAGACAGGAAAGAAAGTCGGTAGATCAACTAGAGAAAGACTTGGATTAAATTGTCTAAAAAGACTATTCTCCATAGAGATAAATGATCCCCGTGGTATTTGCTCCTCATTCTTTTCATCTAGTTTTTTACGCGCATTCTTATTATTCCAAAGTTTAGAGGACAATTCAGCAGCACGTGTATTAAGGTGGAGGTTAACAGTGTACTTTACGAGGTTTGCAAGTTCACCATCAACCCCATCGTAGGAATTATAGAGGGAGTTTAAAACAATTTTATAATCAACAAATTGAGTCCAAAAAGATTGAATCTCCTTAATTTCCTCTTGATTATAAATAGCTCTTGGATTTTTAACTAGTCTCTCAAGCAATGGGTGAATATCAGTGCGATAATAATTTACAAGGATATCCATTTTATAAATTGCATCGTGCATAATCTTTACATCTTCATGTACAGGACTTGCCTTAGCAGTATTTGCAAAATTCAAGATGATGAGAGTGAGTACTAGTAAAAACTTCATTTTAAATCCTTATAATGATTATCTACAATAATTCTGTCGGTAGAAATAGTCTGAACATGCTTGTGAAATTGAAGGACAAGAGTTTCCATAGTAAAGTGTTCGAGTAGAACAAGCTCTTGAGTCACCTTCAACAACATCAATATTCATAACGCCTGATGCGACTTCGACTTTATTTTTTTTGAATGTATAGTTAATTTCATTTAGACCTTTCTTAAGCAAAGCTCTCTGTAACAGTGTACGAATCCAAAGATTATACTTCTTCCCAGTAGCTTGTGTCTCTGGATTAAAGCGAGCACCTTTAATATGTCTAGTTCCTTCTCTTTGTAATGTGACCCAGTCTGCATCGATGGCACCATCAGTAACGACAACTTTCCCATAACTTCCACCAACTAGGGCCAAGTCATAACAATATGAACCAAACTCTTTGATTTTTTTCTCTTGTCTACAACTTACATAAACATAACCTGAAATTTCGTCAGTACGAATAGTATTACCTCGCTCAAGGGAAATTGTTTGAGAGTGTGCTGAGAAACTTGCAGCAATAAGCATTAAAACGGTTAAAACCTTCATATAAAACTCCTTTTCATTATATGCTAACCAATAGTTCTCGAAATGAAAAATTTAGACATAATTTTTAATAAAGTGTAGAGTATTAGTCATGTTTAAACTAAGCTTCATTCTTATAAGCTCCTTGCTCATAAGCAATACAAATGCATCAACTAAAAAGAATGCCCTAGACAAGGCTCATGCTTCCTTTAGCGAAAGTATAACGAAATTCTCAGATGATATTGACTCATTTTTTGCAAATAAAAAGCATGTGGGAGTAGTCAACAAATCAAAACTAACTATTTCATTAGATAGTTATTTTAGGGAAGACAGAGGCCCATACGCAGTACCCGACATAGACTATCGGTTGATTCTACCAAGAACGGAGAAAAGTCTTCGTTTAATATTTCAGAGTGACAACGACGATAATGACAGAGAGACAAGAAAAACAACCGAAGGAAGACAAGGCTCCCAACAAACAGAACAAAACTCAACTACCGCAGCATTAAGATATATGGTTGAGAAGTCTGGAATTGAGTTTTCTGCTGATACTGGTGTTATCGTGAATATTCCGATAGTAATCTTCTCAAAGTTCAGAGCAAAAAAATCTATAAAATTTAAAAAGTGGGTCTTTAAAATTAATGAGCAACTAAAATGGGTTAATTCACGCGGAATAACCTCTGATCTTGACTTAGATTTTGACAGAAGACTAAGTAAAACATTTCTTTTTAGAATGGTTAATAACACATTTTGGAATGATCAAGATTATATTGTCCGTTTTGAGAATGGACCTTCATTGTTTCAAAAGATTGATGAAAAGCGGGCCCTATCATATCATGCCTATATTGTTTCGGTTAATAAGCCTTCACTTGTGGTTGATAACTACTTATTACAACTAACTTACAGACAGATTATTTATAGTAACTGGGTATTTATGAATGTAACACCCTTCTTGCACTTTCCTAGAGCAGAAAATTTTCATAGAACTCCAGGGCTTATTATTGGTCTTGATGCTGTTTTTGGAAAGCTTTAATGGTTCTTTTTGAGGATGATTACTATATTATCGTTAACAAACCTCCCCTTTTATTAGTTCACCCAAATAAGAAACTCTCTAACGAAAAAGACAACCTTATGGCCCGGGTTAGAGACCTTATTAACCAACCCGTAAACATTATAAACAGGATTGATCGCCCCGTCTCAGGCATTGTCTTATTTGGAAAAACAACAGAGAGTGTCAAATTATTAAAAGAGCAATGGCATGGACCAAATATACAGAAAAAATACTTGGGTCTAGTTCGTACTCGCTTTACAGAGGCGGGAAGCTTTGACTTTCCACTCAATAGTGAAAAAAAAATTTTGCAAGAGGCACTGACAAAATATACACCACTTAAGTTGTATGAAACTTCGACACTGCTCGAGATAGAAATTTTTACCGGAAGACATCACCAAATTCGCAGACATTTTGCCAGATCCGTAAGGCATCTTCTAGGAGATAGAACCTACGGTAAAAAGAAATATAATGATTATTACCGAGACCAATTTGGCCTAGAGAGAGTTTTTCTACATGCTCATCGATTTGAATGTATTCATCCATACACAAATGAGCATATAGTCATAAATTGTCCCCTTCCTGCTGACTTATCTTCAACACTTGAATTAATGAACTCAGAACTACTTGAAAACTTCACAATTCCAGACTATATTGAGCTTCATGGATGACAGAAGATTTGAAGGAATTATTAACTTGTACGGCGAAGCTGGTTTTACAAAACTAGTGAAAGCACATGTACTTGTTCTGGGAATTGGCGGCGTAGGTTCATGGATTTGCGAGGCGCTAGTCAGAAGTGGTATTAGTAATTTAACCATAGTTGATCTTGACGATATATGCGTCAGTAATATAAATAGGCAAATCCACAGTACTGACCTCACCGTAGGTAAGTTCAAAGTTGATATTATGTCTGAGCGGTTATTAAGTATAAACCCAAAACTAAACATCACAACAAAACAAACTTTCTTCAATGAAAAGTCTTCAGCTGAAATATTGTCTACTCCTTATGATTTCGTAATTGACGCAATTGATAATGTTCAGGATAAGGTCAATATTATTTACTGGTGCTTTAAAAATAACTGTCCCGTAATTACGGTAGGAGCTGCAGGCGGGAAGCAAGACCCTTCCAAAATAATAGTCAACGATCTTAATCGCACAGAGCAAGACAAATTATTATTCAAAGTAAGACGACACCTAAGAAGAAATCATCATGAGTTTAGAAGACTCCACGATAGAACCTATAAAATCCCTTCTGTTTATTCCACAGAAAAAGCTCGTTCATTACATGAAATCAACGCAGACAATAAAGAGAACACACCTGATATCACAACTAAAAACTGTAACAGCGGCTATTATGGTAGTTCTTCTATAGTGACAGCAACTATGGGATTTATGACTGCTGCACATGTTCTTAAGGAGATTACAGCAAGTGATCTACTTTAACGGACATATACATCACCAGACTGCAAATAGTTGCTTTGTTGTTAATCTAACAGAAAAGTTTGATCCTAACCTTTCCTATTTTATACTAGGTATCCACCCTTGGCATATTGAAGATCATGATTTAAACCTGTTAACTTCACTCATAAAAAAATATAAGGATCACCAGAACTTTGCAGGAATCGGTGAAATTGGTATTGACCGCTCGATTAAATCTCCACTATTAAAGCAAATTGAGTATTTCACCTCCCAAGTCAAACTTGCAAAGGAGATAGGTATACAATGTCTAACCATTCACTCGGTAAGAGCGCATAGTGATATTATGAATATTTTGAAGAAAGAAAATTATACGGGAAGCTTACTCATACATGACTATAGATCAAACATAGAAACTTATGACCAATACCAAAAGAACTGGAATACATATCTTTCATTTGGCAAGTCACTGATAAATTCAACAAAAAGTGAGAAACTCTTTCCCAAGATTAATAAAAATAAAATCATACTAGAAACAGATGATGATAAAGATCTATGCATCTCAAAAGTATATAACAAAGCAACTCAGCTATTGAGTATGAATAATAACCGCTTAAATATGATTACCACCCAGAACTTCCAAGACTTTCTCCATCGTTAGATAGACTTTATATTTTTATCAACAAATTATCAGTAGATAAATATTCAGAGTTGAGGCAAAATATATAAAAAGGAATATTTTGAACAGCGAAGATATACAAAAAATTATTAAACACGATCAAGATGAATTTAAGAGATACTCTTACATGTTATCTAAAACTGTTCATGATATAAATAATCCTCTTGCAGTCTTTATTGGGCAATTAAGTATCTTAGAGATTTTACTAGGACGTGACCCTGTGGATATGGAAATAATTCGAAAGGTATCCACAAAATTCAAATCATCTTCCAATGGTTTCTCAGAAAGACTAAAAGACCTAAGAAATTTCTACAAAGTACCTGATGATGACCCTAGTTTTGACACGATGGACCAACTATTAACATCTATCAGCTACTACTTCGAAAATATCCTCTACAAAAATAGTATTAAACTTCATTTACCTGAGCTTGGCACTGAAATAAGAACTGTATTAAGTCCTTCAGAGTTCTTTCTTGTACTCAAGCATCTTATTCAGAATGCTATAGAATCCAGCAGTGAAAATGAAAAGAAGGATATTTATCTTACAGTAGAGACAAATGAAGAGACCATTCACTTTAAAGTTATTGATGAAGGCCCTGCCCCATCTGAGAGTCTATCAAGATTAGTTGCACCAGGTGATTCTTTCTGGAAGTCACCGAAGCAAGGACTTGGACTTTCTATTGCAGAAGAAATACTAAAAAAGCATCAATCACAGGTCATTTATGATTATGAGGACACAGAGAAGAAAAGCTTTGGCTTTATAATTAATAGACAGTCATAATAACGCGACTCACTATTTACAATCTTTGTGACTTAAACTAAATTTATCTTTTATTACCACTAAGGAGTAACACTATGGGTATGGGTAGAAGAAAATGTGTTCTTAAGATGAAAAGAAAAAGAGCTCAAGCGAAACTAAAGGCAAAATTAAAAGCAAAAATAACAGCTTCTAATTCTAAATAAAAAAAGGGAACATTAGTTCCCTTTTTTTATATTAAAATTCTCAACTCACTATATAATAGTCTTATGCAATACTGGAAAACATATCAAAAAGATATAATCAGCACTTGTTTAAATATGGCCTGTGAACAAAAAATTCGGTTCACAATATGGCAAATTAAGGCCGGAGGTACTAGGGTTACCTTCCCCGCAGAATTAATTGAAGCATCTCAACAAAACTGTAGAATAAAGATTATAGATGATGAAAAACTTGAGTTCGTAAAAGGTGAACCCTTTTATGCACATATAGAAAGCCTAGATATAATCTTCAAAAGAGAGAACTATAATTTAGTTGGTACGTATTTAGATTTCTCTCTCCCCTCAGACTTACAAGTTTTCGAGAAAAGACAAACCAAACGCTTCTATTATAAGTATCAAGATCACAAAAATATAACATTTTGCTCCACGATTAAAGACTCCAACAATGAACCCGAATTTAAAATTTCTAGTTTTATTGTAGACATTTCCACTTCCGGAGCTGGACTCGTTCTTGGCAAAGAACATATTGATAAAATTAAAGCAGGTGACGATTTATTGTTAGAAGATATAACAGATCAGAAACTTCCAACTCCCTTCAAAGTGAAAATCTCATATATCCGGCCATACCAATCCAACGAGATTGACATGTATAAGATTGGCATTGCCTTTAATGATCAGCTAGACTCTATTAGCTACAAATCAATTACAAGTCTAATAGAAATTAAACAAATTAAAACACAAGGACTTAGACCTGATCAGTATTGCGGACTTGATGAGGAAGGCCAAATAAACACACTAAATAATATAGAAGTTAAAAATAAAGTTCTTGCAGTAAATATTAAAGATAATATCGAGTACCTAGATCGTCTTCGCTACATGACAGTACAGATGAAAGTAGGGTTTTTGAAAACAGTCAACCAAGATGTACTGGCCGTTGCCCTAAGATTATCAAGTAAGGAGTTAATCTATGAGCTGTTTTCTGAATTGACAGATACGATGCAAGAGGAATTTCTAGATAAGCTTAATCAGCAAAGACCAGCGTCAGCTGTTTGCAAAGCACAAGATGAAATCATTAAAATTATAAGGGATAAAGAGGCAACAGGCGAGATAATGTTAGATCCAAAAGCCTTTGTTACTTATGTCTGAGGTATTGATTTTATAACTGTTTGAACTAACTCTTCCACATAAGGTTTTTTAATCATTGCTAGAACACCAAGTTCCTCTAGTTTATGATTTTCTTCCAGGTCTCCATGACCAGTAAAAACGATTACTGAAAGATCACTTCTGATCTCTTTAAGCTTTTGAGTAAGTTCGATACCATCCATTTCAGGCATATTTAAGTCTGTTACAACAAGATCAAAAACCTGCTCTCCATTATTGAATAATGCTAAAGCTTCAACACCATTTATCGCTTGGGCAATTGTTACCTTACTTGGATCAAATTCGATCTCTAAAGTATCCACAATTGTTTCTAAAATATCAATTTCATCATCAACGACTAAAATGTTAAGCATATAACTCCAGATTGCTCTTTATGACTCTTTATCGGAATTAATATTCATAACTTAACAAGTTATGAAGAAGATAAGAATGATATTAATCAGGTAACTGGACCTTATTAAGTGAGTTTCGAGGGATAAGCTTAATAGTAGTTATGGATACTGGAAGAACCGGAGAAGGAAGAGAGGAGCTTAAGAAAGACTTAAGCTTTGATAAGTCGAAAGCAACGCTCTCTTCAATGAATATCCTAAGACGCTTACCATCTCTGTCGTGATTAACGTACTGAAGAACCGCCTTATCAAAAAGATCGTTCTCAATGAAGTAATTGTGTACAGTATTTTGTAATTCAAGAAAATTATATAATCTTCCCTTAATTTTAATTTGTGAATCTGCTCTTCCAAGTGGACGAATAAATAGTTTCCCTTCCCTATCAGAAAAATCAAGATGATCTTGAATATAAAAATTACCCTTTAAATCTTTGAAATGAGTGTCTCCATTCTTATTAGTTAAAATCTCATAGGTGGCAAGAGCTGGTGATTCTATATGATGGGGATACTCTCTCTCAATATTGTGAATTGGAAACACTTCTAAAAATTCATCCGAGTCTTCAGTCTGGTATGCTGATGCAAATTGAGAGGATACTTCTGTCATGCCATAAGTTACTATCAAAGGATAGCCTAAGTTTAAGGCCTGCTCTTTTAGTTTACTTGGAAAATGGTCTCCACCTATGAAAACCGCCTTAATCGATATTGGACACTTGCGCTTTAAAGTAATTAAGTCATAAAGCTGAGTGGGGACAAGTGAGAAAAAGTTAATAGATCCTTCTGCAAGAATATCAAAAAACTTTTGCGGATCCCATTTTTGATCATAATGTAAAATAGATGAACCAGATAAATACGCCCGGGCATAAATACTAATTCCTCCAATATGAAAGGTGGGTAATGAGCCAAGCCATGTATCGGAATCAGATGCACTAATTAAGGCATTTACACATTTAGCATTGGCCAAAATAGCCTTTTTAGAGATTGCATAAGACTTGAATGTGCCTTGCTTAGATGAAGTTCCAGAACTGCAGAGAAAAATATGATTTGTAAGGTCTAAAGAAGACCAAGCGGCCTTAAGTAGGACTTTCTCAGATTCATCAATATATTTAGGAAAAAGAAAGACATTCTCACTATGATTAAAGAAGTTTAAATTTTCGTCCACATCATCCCCTTAAGTTTGCCATAAAGAACATCTACAGATTGGGTATTTAGAAAGCAGTCAGAACCTTGATATTGAAACAGATCAGATTGATCGAGAAATAGGTTCGGTGTATCAACCCCATGAAAAAGTGAAAGATCACCATGGGACATAAGCTCAAGGTAAGTATGATAACGATCTAAATCACTCCCCATATAAGAAGAGTAAATAACAGGTTTGGTAGTAAGCGGCTTAAAATCAATGCTTGGTTTATAAATCTCAAAGTCAAAGTGTTCATCATCGAAAGAGTTTCTATCAATTGCTAAGGGAATCGATAGATCTCTAAGTTGCCCCCAGTTAAGATCATTATACGGACAAGGATCCTCAAAATACTCTATTTTAGAAATTAGCTTCTTAGATAAGGAGTTATAAAATTGTAAGAATTCTTCAAGGGTATAGAAATTATTACAGTCAAGTCGAAGTGATCCAGAGTATTCTTCGAGATCAGAATCTTTGAGTTTAGATATGAAGTCATTAATTTTCAGTTTGCATGTTTTCTGAGATAAATTATTAAGACCATGATTGAAAAAACGATCATGACGAATGTTTTTTTTATCTTTATCCAAATCAAATTTTTTAAGTATGAGATCGGGTATTTTTTTCGTTAAACGTATATGATTAAGGTAATGATCAACAGATAAATCACCAAACTCTAACCAAGGGGTATACTCAGCGTAATATGAGTCATATTTGAAAAAGACCCCTTCACGATGGGCAAGCCTGGAAAAGTGATTTAGATCTTGCTTTGGCCTTAATATGAAACGAGAATAACTTAATTCCATACATTCGCCAGAGACATTAAGAGACAAAAAACAACAAGATGCTTGCCAGCTAAACTTAAAGCTTGATTCAGTTCCGCTTCAGCTTCATAGTTATGAATAACACCATGTATTTTGTGAGCTATACCAGTAGCTAGTAAAACAAAGATATATTCCAACTTAACAAAAATAAATAGATACAAAGCGATAAGATAGGGTAAAAAGATGAGCAGATCCAAAAACAAAAGATAGCTATCAGTTTTCATTCTTGTGGCCAGGGTTCTTTTGTTAACTTTAATATCAGTGAATCTATCTCTAAAATTATTAATTGCAATCAAAAGCGTACTCATAATTCCTACAACACATGCCTGAATTATTATAGTCAGACTGATAGAACTATTTAGAAGATAGTATGATCCAATCGTGGCCACAAGACCAAAGAAAAGAAAGACGAAAAGTTCCCCCAATCCCAGATAGGCCAGTGGAAAAGGTCCACCAGTATAACCGTATGCAAGTAGAACTGAAAGAATACCTAGGATCACAAATAGGATTCCTCCCTTAATAAAAATAGGTAATGCAAAGGTCAAGGTTAGTAATATAAAAAAATGCCCCACCCATAAAGCGTGTTTATAACTTACATTTCCTTGAGAAACGATTCTTGATGGCCCAACTCTATCAACATCTGCACCTTTGAGAAAATCTATCGCATCGTTATAAAAATTTGTGGCTATTTGTAAAGAGATGGCGAGGCCTAAGCAAAAAAATAGCATAGAATAACTTGGAGAAAAATTTGAGCCATAGCTAAGAGAAAAGGCCACAATAGGCGGAATAAAAGCGGCCGCTAATGTTTTGGGTCTCATGCCACTGAGGAATTCTTTGGTTGTCATCATATAAAGTCTCTCACTATCTTTCTTACTATATTTGGGTGTTGTAATATCCTATGTCCAACACCTTCAATAAAATTCACAGAAAATTCACCTAGCTTCTCTTTTGCATATTGGGAGTATTTAAAATCTAGCTCTCCATAATTAATTGAGACGCGTTCTTTGTGAGGTAAAAGCAAGGGCGCTAAGCTTGGTTGTTTTGAAAGACCATAATTTCTAAAAAAATCAGGTGCCCTATCTGTTATATGTAACTTTTGATCTTTATCATTTTCAAAAAGCTTTAAGCCGTTCCAATAACGACTAAACTCTGTAGCTTTTAAACTCGTAATTTTATCTAGAAAATCAAGTTCAATCTTATATCTCATGTCCTTAAGTTTATCCTCTAGCCCAAGGTGACCTGCCAAAAGAATAATACGACTAAACCTTTCAGGATATAGAGAAAAAAGCTGGGCACCTAATCTAGAACCAAATGAGTAACCAAGTAGGATAGTGTCATTCTCTAGATTGTATTCTTTGCAAAGCATAGAAAAAATTTCGTGTATGTCGAAAGAAACATAATCATTTAAGTCTGGAATGACACAATCATAATCATAATCATCTTGTAAAAAAGAAAAATCCTTAGGTGAACCTAAAAATCCATGTAAGCACAGAATCCTAGGCATTATTCCAATCCTCCCAGAACAAAGCAGTTTCAGTATTATCTACAAAATATTCGAATACATGCTTAGAACTTGTAGGGATTAAATCTCTTACGGCAAGATCGTGCTCTAGAATTATTTCTTGATCAAGGTTAATTTGTTCAAAGATACGACCGCCTTTATTATTCAAAACATGAATTATAAGATTCTTAGGTATGGAGTTAACGAATACACCCAAGTCATAAAGAAATGTTAAGTCTCCCACAATACAATGAACTTTACTTCGAGTTGATCTGGCAATTCCAATAGCAGTTGCAATTTGGCCATCGATACCATTTGCACCACGAGAGGCAAGTATTTTATTTTCTGTAGTATCAATCATCTGCCAATAACGAATAGGCATGCTATTACCAACGAATACAATATCTTTCTTATTTAGAGAGTTCATAATATCAGTAAGTATAGCAATCTCTGAAGAAGGATATTTTCCAATAGTTGTTTGTATTGAAATTGGAAATGGAGCAACTAGCTGAGAATCTGATAAATCAAGATCTGAGAGGGAATTAATTTTTGATTCATAAGACAGGCCACTGGCAAACTCCCCTATAGTATAAACTGGAACAAATGAATCAGAACTATCCAAGACTCTCCAAAGCTTACTTATAGGAGTGCGACCTATTCTAATAATGACATCATAGGTATTTTTTGCAAAATTATTCAGCATTATTTTTTCTTGTTGAATAATATTACTTAAGTTTAGATTTTTATAATTAGACAAGCACTCAATATATACATGGCCCGAAAGATCTTTCAGCATGTCCATATCTGTATCAGTGATAAAAGCGCACTCCGATATAATAATAAGTGGAGCCTTATAAGCCGCTAGAAAATTAACTTTACCATCTGAAGGAGATCTATCATCAACCTCAATATTTATATGAAGAGGAAATAAGACATCACTCGGTATATTTATTTTATCATCACTAAGGTTTACAAAACTTCTTGCATACTCGCCAAAGATTTCAACTTGATTAATTGCTTGGGGAGCATGGGAAAAGCGGAGTCGTTCAGGCCTGTCAGCAGAAATTATGATAAGAGGTATATTTGAATAATAAGCTTCCACCATCGCTGGAAAGCACTCAGCAACAGCGGTGCCAGATGTTGTGCAGACTACAACAGGCTTTTGAGAGCTCTTCCCATAACCAAGGGCCATGAAAGCTGCAGAGGCCTCATTTAAAACTATCTCTACTTTGAAGTTTTCTTTTAAAATTTGAAGAAAGCTAGCGTTTCTACCCCCAGAGCAAAAATAGATTTGCTCAACCTCAAGCTCTTTAAGTAATGAGGTAATGTTATCTATTGGAAGCATGAGACGACTGACCTTCGTTTAATTAAAACTTCATCTAATTCATTTTCCACTATACTATCTTTTACGATACCTGTACCTGAATGAACTTGCACAAAGTTCTGATCCCAGAAAATATTTCGTATAATGACTAAACTCATGCCTTTGTTACCAGTTACGAGTCCGAAAACCCCACCAAAAACTCTCTCATCCTTATGATTCTCATAGTATTGAAGCTCTTTTAAATGATGTAATGCTGAACTTGGATATGCTCCTAATGCTGCAGTTGGTGAGACCGCCTTCACCACATCTAAAAAGTTATCATCATCTGTTTGCCAATTGATATCTGTGCATAGATGTGCAATATCACCAAAGGGTATGGTCCTTAGTTCTTTAACATCGGTCTTGAAATTTAACATATCCAGTTTTTCTTTAATATCTTTCACCACTAACTGATGCTCAAAAATCTCTTTCGAGTCACTCATTAGGGTCTCTTCATACCCTTCCTTATTCATAGAAATAGTTCCGGCCAATGAGCGTGTCTTCCAATACTTATCTTTTTTAACAATTAATGGCTCTGGAGATACACCTAAGTGTCCACATTTGTCATTCCAACGTCCATAAAGAGATCCATTAAGCTCCAATAGATTTTTGAGCTGGCTTAATGGATGAACCTTGTTCCATTTAAAGTCTGCTTTAGATATAGTTACAAATTTACTAAAACTACTATCGTCATTTAATAAACTTAAAACCTGCTCAGTATCACTTTGGTATAAATCATCGTCATTGCTAACCTCAGAGATTATGCACTTCTCTTTTAAATTTCTTAAAACTAGGTCCAATAAGTGTGATTTCTCAACTACAAGTATCTCTTTTGGGGTACTTTTTTCGCATTTATTGCCAAAGAAGTTCTGAGTAAAAAAGTAATTATCAAGATCCAGGTCTGCCTCACCAATACCAATATAGAACAGGCTTAGCTCCGGTATCTGGATAATCAAACCGCAGTCCAAGAAAGATTGGAACTGAGAATCTGTTAAAATACTGGTAGTATGCGTTGACATAAGCTTTGCACGATAACTTATGCCCTACAAATGTTCAATATCTGTTGATAAATTAAGTCAAATCTACTAGTATTGCACCATGTTTAATCTAGATCAATACCTTCAGTCCAATAGTAGCTTTTTAACTATAGCAGGACCTTGCGCCTTGGAATCAAAAGAGCAACTTGAATCCATTCTCAAAGCTACCCCTGACACTAAAGTCATCAGGGCCGGTATCTATAAAATGAGAACAAACCCTGATTCTTTTCAAGGGCTTGGAGCTGCCGGAATCGATATTGTAATGGAACTCAAAAAAGACTACGACTTTAAATTTGTTACAGAGATCACTGACCCAAGACAGATAGAGACTCTAGACCCAGCAGTTGATATGTACCAGGTTGGAAGCCGTAATATGTACAATTATGATCTCTTACGAGAACTAAATAAGGTGGGCAAGCCCGTACTTTTCAAAAGAGCATTCTCAGCAACTGTTAAAGAATGGATTAACGCATGTGGATATATGCCAGACCTTGGAGAAGATAAGATTATCTTATGTGAACGTGGGATAAGAACTTTTGAGACGACAACTAGAAACTGTCTAGATATAAACTCAGTAATTTACCTTAAACAGAACCATAACTTCAAAGTCATAGTTGATCCTTCTCACGCGGCAGGGATAAGACAAATGGTTAAACCTCTATCTCATGTGGCCATGGCCGCAGGTGCTGACGGAATACTAGTCGAGTGTCACCCGCACCCTGAGTGCGCACTATCAGACAAAGAGCAACAGATTACCCCTGCTGAACTTCTAGAGATCAAAGCAGAACTTACTAAGTTAGCAAATTTTTACGATAAAATCGTTTTATAGAGGTTCAAGATGCCACAAGCACAGGCCATTAAATCAATGTTTAATAATATCTCAGGCTCTTACGACCTACTAAACGATGTACTATCACTAGGTATTCATCGCTTGTGGAAGAAAGCCTTAGTAAAAGAAATTAGCTTAAACAATCCAATAAGTATTTTAGATTGTGCTACTGGTACTGGTGATATTGCAATCATGATGAAAAAATCAAACCCTAATGCCTATATAGTCGGGACTGATTTTTCAGAAAATATGCTTGCAGAGGCGATAAAGAAGACAGAATCTATTACATGGGAAGTTCAAGATGTTATGAATCTTCCGTATTCTGATAACCAATTTAATAATTCATCTATCTCTTATGGCATTAGAAATGTTGAAGACTATAATAAGGCCATATCTGAGCTTGCAAGAGTCTCATCAGATAAAATCTGCGTACTTGAATTTGGTCAGCCACAAAATTTTATCTTCAAAGGTATCTACTTTGCTGTCATGATGTATTTCATTCCTTTTATTGGAAAATTATTCAAAAAAGAAAGTGCCTATAAGTATCTAATTGATTCAAGTATGAAGTTTCCATGTGCTGATGACTTCTGTGAAGTTATCAAGAAGAACTCTCATTTCAAAAATGTAAAATACAAATCATTCTTTGGTGGAGTTACTTACCTCTACACTGCGAGTAACGATTAGTGGACTCATTAAACCTAGATGATTTTTACTTTGAAATAGACTCGTATATGAAAAAAGACATGGAAGAGATTGATCTAGGGGCCCTTACTGGAGGTAAGCAACTAAGATCAAAACTACTTTTTCTTGCTGGGGAACTATTCAACCAAGACCATAAGAAACTTGTAAACCTAGGAAGAATTGTTGAACTAGTTCACAATGCAACACTGACTCATGATGACGTTATTGATAACTCTCATACCAGGCGTGGAGTTCCTTCGATACCAGCTCAAATAAATAATAAGAAAAGTGTTTTACTTGGTGACTATATGCTGGCCAGAGCGCTTCACGAATTAAGTGATTTCTCTAACCCAAAATTAACAAGTGAGTTAACGCTTACACTAAAAGAGCTAGTAGAAGGGGAATGGATTCAGTACGAAAATACAAATCCATATGATATCACGAGAACTCTCTATGAAACTCTTGCATTAAAAAAGACAGGATCACTATTTAGATGGTGCTTTGTTGCTCCTCTAGTTGCCCACTCTCCACAAAGCGAGAATTACGACTTGTTTGCAGAATTTGGCCAAAAGCTTGGTGTAATTTTTCAAATGACAGATGATTTAATTGATTTTAATCCAGAAAGTAAGAAGTCATACGGCCTGGACTTTAAGAATAACAATATCAATTTTATTTTACAGTTTATCGGTGTCAATTACCCTGAATATGCGAAAAGCTTTTTACATAAAGAAAGCCTAGATGAACTAGACGATAAAGAGGCCGAAGCTCTAAAAAAATCGATAGAGAGTGCAAAAGAATCGATTAAAGAATATTTAAGTAGATGTCAGGAGATTCTAGAGACACTTAGAGTGAAGCTAGATCTTGGTGACCATGCCTCACTTAAAGAGTTTAGTAATATTTTAGATCTTATTGTTGATAGAGTTTACTAACACCTTCTATTCTAACAACCCAGGAAAACCAACTCCCAGTCTTGATTTATAATCCATTGGCTGACCTTTTCGATCTAAATCTTTCTTATAAGCATCAACAGTAAATTCCTTATCTTCGGACTCAATAAAGAGAAGTTGTCTGTCAGAGTCAACCTGAGTCTGTCTGTAGACATCAAAGTTTGTATCACCCCTAACAACATTCATAAGAGTATTTCTCATTAAAGAATCATCAACAACTGCACTTTGACGCTTTAATTTGACGAAGTACCAGCTTTCATTTCTTTCGACTTCGTTCTCTTCATCAGCACAAAGATAAAATTGCTTATTTGAATTAGTTATAAGCATTTTATCATCACTAAAGTCAAAAGCTCTAATGGTTTTCTTTGGCTGAACTATTTCGTGATTTTTACCTGTAATTAAAATACATCTCTTTACCTTAGAGACAAAGCTCATATTAAATCGATCAAAAGTAAGCTGCTGCCCCGAACTATTGATAAGTCTTTTCTGATTACTTAAGAGCTCAGACTTTTGTTTTGAAGTAAAAATATCTGTTCTTTTACCACCAGAAGCTCCAAAGCTAATCCCACCAAAAAGAGGTAAAGCTTTTAAAGGATGACCTTCAATACCTAAGTGTGCTGACCAGCCATATTGGAAGAAGTCCGTTTTTCTCGTTCCTTCTATTTCCGCGAAAATCTGACCTTTCGAAATAAAGTAAGCTACAGATCTTTGTAGAGTTTCAGTACTGACAATCACCCTTTTAGGATTTTCTACTATACTACGAACATGCTCAAGAGTTTTTACAGTGATATGCCCTTCTGGATTTTTAATACAGCCGTCATATTCAAAACCCTTTTTTTCAAGGTTATGCATCATCGGAAACTGACCACCGGTAATCATAGTTTGCTTGTAAACTTTATTTTTATCGTAGAGCATATGACAAATTTGTTTAACAAGTGATGTGTGCATATTCTCTGGTGAGTTAATAAGATTAGTAACAAATCTTTTATTTATATGAAGTCTATTTTCTCTTAAGAAATCATTTTCATTCTTAAACACCTTAATTTCAACAGGAGCAACTTTTGTAGATAATTTCTCATAGTCAAATACGGTTGCAATCTGCTCAATACTTTTCATTTGTTTTAAGAACATTTCAAAGCTATCAGGAAGAAATCTATCGTCACGGAGCTTAGTATTAACTGTATCCATCTTAGCGATGAGAGACTTAGCGATATCAATATTACCAGTACTAAGTTTTTGACCAGAAATCTGACTTTTAGCTACAGTATCATGGGTTTTAGAGCCAATCATAGGCCCTAAGAAATATCCACTCTTAAGCTTTATACGACTATCAATTGGTGAAAGTTCGATCAAAGCAAGGTTCTTTAGATTAAAATACATTAACTCTTTGAAACTAAATGGAAGGTTTGGAAAAGCTATAATTTGTCCGTCTTCTATCTCAACATCTAACTCATCTGCAGTTAATACATAATACTCATCTAGGTTTACTTCTTTAGTGTAATCAACATCAACTGGATCCAGAGGTGCCATGACAAGAAGTCTTAACTTGTACTTCCCAGAAAAGATAGCAGGATAACCAGTATTTCCATCGTAATCATGTGCTATTTTTAGTTTTGGGTTAATTGTTATTCTCATAGTATGTTTGAATACCAGGTCAAGATTTTTATTTAACTTAAAAGTGTTTTGTGATTTATCAACAAATTTGTAATCAAAGCTATCAATGAAAATCTCAGGAGTGTTATCTGCAAGTGTTAACTCTGGCTCTCCGACAGCAGAGTCGATACCAAAGTCCTTACCTGATTTGATAGGATTAATATAGACTATGCGCTCTTTAGATATTCCATCATAAGGAGAATCATTACTTTTAATTTTAATCTTTAACTTCTTCCAAGAGTTCTCAGAATAAGCTAAGTATGGAACTTTAACTCTAATTATAAGTGAACCAGAAGACTTTGCAGTATCTTCTCTTTTTGAATAAATATTTGTATTTGTGTCCATGTCAATGACGTCAATATCAAAGGTATGATCAAGAACATCATCGAAGATCAAAGCATCAACAATTCTCATTTCAATTTCAGCTATAACTTCTCTATCCATACCTCTAGCATTTTGTCCTGTCTCAGAACCTTTAGAGAAGATAATTCCCTTATCGATTGCAAAACCGATATCATCTGAATCTATCTTAAGGTTAAGATTTTCTTGGTTTTTACTTAATGATGTAAAAGATAAAGGAAGACTACTCACTTGGGCACTCGTAGACCCTTTAAGTTCGGCCACACCGATAACACCACTATCAGATCCAACGTTCTTGGAGTCATCTTTAGCGATAAGCTCAAAGCCAAACTCTAATCTTGCATTAGTATCCATGCCACTATTTAGATCAAATTCAATTCTCTTTTTAATGATACCATCTTGTCCAACAACAACTCGGCTTGAAGTTCTAGCGATTATAACTCTATCTTGAGAGTCTAAGTTTTTCTTTAATAGAAAAGAATTCAAAGTGAATGTACCGCCTGTAAGTGGAGTTTTATCGATACCACCTGAAAGATTCTTTCTGGTAAGCTCTGGCGTTGTTTGAAATTCAAGAATCAGACGAGCTGAGTCTTCAGTATATTTTCTTTGCACTATATTAACATTAACACTTGGAACTTGAAGTGAACTAGTAACAGTCTTAAACATTCGACTCTTAATGGATATTGATTTGTTGATTCTTGAATTTGTAAGGTCAACACCCTTTCTCATCCAAGGATTTAAAGCGATACTATAGTCTTTCTCGCCTTTATAATGATTATTTCCGATAATTTTTCCAGAGATAATATAGTAATTCTCATCATTTAAAGAATTGAATTCAAATTCTTCAGTCCAATGAAGACACCCAGAAGCATTAGTCATATCTGAACTTCTAGTCATTTGTGAAGAAACTAAAAATTTCTCTCCAACAATTTTATCTAGATAGGCGGTATCAACCATACATGTAGACAAGTTTACAATTGCTTTGTCCTTTATATCAGGCCAATTTGAATCAGTAGCAATTATTTCAAAAGAATCAACTGATACCTTATCATACGCAAAGGTTGAATGATCGGCCTTGTGGTTGACGTCCTCTACTTCATTATTACATGCACTTGTAATAATAAACGAGCTCAATAAAAATAGAATGTTAAAATACTGCCCCATAATCCTCCAAAAAGAATAAATCTATATACAAGTATAGATGCAAAATCTATTCCAACTGGATCAATTGAATTCAGAGCTTTATAATTATAAAGGAGTTGTCGAACTGTTTAATAAATAGACAGTGTCAAAATATTAGACACTAAAAGCTTGGGAGCTTATGAGTCAGATTTAAGGTCACAATCTCCATTTTTGTTTGTAAGTTAGTCTCTTCTATAGGAGTAAGGCTTGCTGCTCTTATATTGAAGTTGTAATCCTTGGCCTTTACAAGTAAACCACCTCCGGTACCTTGCATATTATTATGCCCGTAGTATTTTGAGTTATAGTAAGCAGGTGAACTATCAGATTCATTCCTAAAGCTTTCACCGTAGAGTTCAAAAATCCCAATATAGACTCCAAACCTTCCAAGAGTTCCGAGATTACGATCTGATGGAGCCTTGTCATTATAGAGATACTGGCCACTTAATCTAAAACCAAAGCTTCTGAAATCAAGTTGAGAAGCAAGATGCACGTTGTATCCTTGAAAAGCATACAAATACTCAGAGTTGAGTTCAGTACTTCCAGTTGTAGAGTTACCAAGAATTTTTGAATTAAAAGCTATATTATTAGATAGATCCTTGAAAAGAAAACGACTCACCTCAATTTTAAGAGAATCTCTTTTTCCTATATCAAGTCCGATCGTCTCTATTTCCACAAAGGGTGTTCCCTTATCGACCTGACCAAGTCTTTTGGTGAGTCGATTATTAGAGGGAATTCCTTGAAGTGCCGAAAAGTAGAATGGACCTAGAATAATCTTTTCAGATAGTGCAGCAAATGCATTATTACCTATAAACAGAGGTGACTTTAAATCCCCTTGATTCAAAGCACCGGCTTTTACCATGAAGAAATCAGCAGGTTTATAAACAAGTCCCCCTTCATTAAGATTGATTTCTTCTTGTGGAGCAAATTCATCGACAACACTTATCACTTCATTTGAACCAGTTTGAAGAACGGCCGATCCATTGAAGAAGAAACTTAAATCTGAATGAAACTTATACTTGTAATCAACGTTGAATTGATAACCAAAGACCCTTGTCTTCACTTTTTGCCCATCAACAAAGTTAAAATTCACTCCAGATGAGAGATTCAAATTTTGAATAGAATTGTTCTTAGCAAAACTTGAGAATGAAAAAGTGAATAATAAAACAATTGGTAACAAAAACTTCATATATATACCTCAATGATATTATATGAAGTTTTTAGAAAATTTGTAGGTTTTATTACTGGAGTAAATTACATTATTTGTATTTAAAATTGATAGTAAGCTCTCTCTCACCAGAACCGGTAAGTACTATCCGCTCACCCTCATAGTTTATAGTTAGAGTTTTAAAGTATTGGTGCCTAAAGCCTTTCAAATCTCTCGCATAGAAGTTTTTAAAGAAATTTTTGTAGGTTGCCACTTCTTCTGAGCTCATAGCTTCAAATATTTCGGAGAGAACATATTTTTTTTGTATCTTGAAAATATTAAATGGAATGGCCGGCTTACCAGAGATGACGCCCTTTCTTTGCGCCACTATAGAGTCAGTATAGAAAATAAAACTTAAGACCTTAGCATCATCATTATGAAAAAAGCCGTCCATAATTCTTCTCGTATTATTAAGCATGCAGTAATTATGGTTTCCACCGGTATAATGGATTGTTGTTTCTGGATGAATGACTTTAAATCTATTGTGACCGGCGGGTGCAACAATCATTTTTATATTTTCAGGAATTTCAAAAGAAGGATTAGGAAATTTCTTTACAGAAAAATGATCCCCACCAAAATTAATGAAATTTGGTAAATTATAACCTACTGCTTTACCATTACTATCATCTAGTAAAACTAAAGATCTCTCGGGAAAAATCTCCATAAAATTTTGAACATTAACTGACGTAAGACCTCTGTAGTCATAGTTTGCGTGAGGGTGAACATTAATATGAGTTTCAGTATAAGTAAGCTCAAAAGTATCCGCCACCGCAATATCCACGAAGCAATTCAAACGTCTCAGGTCATGCTTGACAATGAAATCAGCATTAAGCTCTCTTAAATTGAATTTTAATTTATTTGATCTTTTAATACTTGCACTAATACTTTTACCATCAATTGAGAGAACGGCCTCGCCTTTTTTGCTCTTCGGAAGGATCGTTATAGTTGCGGGGATACCATCAATTAGTAATTGCGTAACAATGGATTTCTTGGGATTAACTTTGTATGAAAGATGTTCAATACGATTTGAAACAGGATCTCCCGTAAAGTCACAAAAGGTTTTAGCATTTTTATGAAGCTCTGAATATTTGGCCTTAATTCTAGTGTCCATGTCAGTAGCAGTAGCAGTCACTGAATATAGCAGGCCAATTAGTACAACATAATTCATATAAATCCCCTTATAGAGTGGACAACTTACCCCAAACTACGAATAATTCAATGCGTTATGAAATATATATAGACTGCTATCTGTTTGAATTAACTATAAGGCCATCAATAAAGTACGTCTCAAAGGCTCAGCAGCTCCCCAGAGTAACTGATCCCCAATACTAAAGGCATTTAAGTAGTTATCACCGAGAGTCATCTTTCTTACCCTACCCACAGGAATCTTCAGGGTACCGCTGACACTAGCAGGAGTTAAGCGATCAAGAGTAGAATCTTTATCATTGGGAACAAAATCCACCCATTCATTAGATTCTGTTATTAAGGATTCAATCGTAGCAATATCGACTGATTTTTTAAGTTTTATTGTGAAGGCTTGAGAGTGACATCTTAAACTTGCCACCCTTACGCAAGTACCATCAATGGGGATAATCTCCTCGGAACCAAGAATTTTATTTGCCTCAACTTGAGCCTTCCACTCCTCTCTTGATTGACCGTTTTCAACTTTTGTATCAATCCAAGGAAGCAAAGAAAGCCCTAAAGGATAACCAAAGTTATCTCTTGGAAACTTAGGATCAGACATTTTTTCTGTCATAAGCTTTTCATATTCAAGCGCCGTAGTACCTGGGTTATTTAATCTATATGTATCAAATTCAGTCCCAAAATAATTCATCTGATCCAAGAGCTCGATCATATTTTTTGCACCTGCACCTGAAGCTGCCTGATAAGTCATACTTGTCATCCACTCCACAATTCCTTCTTTAAATAAGCCACCTAATCCCATTAACATAAGAGAAACTGTACAATTCCCACCAATATAATCTTTAACTCCAGAATTAAGCCCTTCAGTTATTTTATTTTTATTTAAAGGATCAAGAACAATAATTGATTTTTCGTTCATCCTTAAAGATGAAGCAGCATCAATCCAAATACCTGTCCAACCAGAAGTACGTAAAGCGGGGTGCATCTCATTGGTAAAATCTCCCCCCTGACAAGTGATAATAATATCCATCTCAGTAAGCTCATCAATTGAATTTGAATCAAGAACAAGTTCGTGACAATTATTATAAATAGGTGCTTTATTACCTTTTAAAGACGTAGAAAAAAGATACGATTGAACTTTATCAAAGTCCTTTTCATTTTCCATTCTCTCCATAAGAACAGAGCCTACCATACCGCGCCAACCAATAATTCCAACTTTTTTCATACTTAATTCCTTTTAGATTTAGAATATCTTTTATTGAAATAAGTGAAATGTAAACTTGTAAATTCGGGGTCACTCCCATAGACTAATTAGGTGCAAAAAGAGGTGCGTTACTGAGTAAGTCTAGGGAGATCCCAAATCTTTGAACTAGGACCAGGAAGTTAACGCCGAAGCGACAATAATGGGAATATTGTAGCTGGTAAGTCAGTTTGACGCTGCTTACTGTCATAAAGGTAAAACTTTATGGGGTGCTTTGATGCAAAGTCAGAATCCTGGCTTTTCAAAAGACTCTTTCTAGCATTTAATATTATTACTAAAAGTTATGTTTAAGGGATTACTATGTCTGAAATTAAAGTATCGAAGTTTGGCGGAAGCTCAATGAAAGATCATGAGGCGATGCTTAGATCTGCCCGAATCTCAAAAGAGCATAAAGCGGATATAACATTAGTTTCTGCAACATATGGAACGACCGACCTACTACACGGACTTATTGAAAAATCAGTCGAAGGTAAATGGAATGAATGTGAAAAGAGCCTTTTTACCATTCGAGAAAAACACTTTGATATACTACAAAATTTAACTAAAGATAATCTTGCTGGTGAAAAACTAAGAGAGCTTGTAAATAATCTCGAAACACTTATCCGTGGGATCTATCTTCTCAATGAATGTTCTGAAAAAGCAAAAGATCGTGTTGTTAGTTTTGGAGAGAGAGTCTCATCAGTCTTGTTCACTGAGGCGATGAAAATGGAGTGGCCAGAAAGACAAATCGAACTGTTTGATTCTCGAAATATTTTAAAAACAGATTCAACACATGGTAAGGCCAAGCCTGATTTGGAATCAATAAAAATTGAAAGTAGTAAATATTTTAATTTTTCTGATAAAATAGCCTATGTTGGACAGGGCTATATTGGGTCTGATGAGCATGGGTCAACAACAACTCTAGGACGTGGCGGCTCTGATTACTCAGCAGCATTATTTGCAGAAGGTGTAGGAGCAAATGTTCTACAAATTTGGACCGATGTCGCTGGTATAGCTACAACTGACCCAAGAATCTGTAAAACAGCAAAGCCAATTCATGAAATTAGTTATGATGAAGCAAGTGAGATGGCGCAATATGGTGCCAAGATTCTACACCCCACTACCCTTGTCCCTGCGATGCGATCTGGGATCCCCGTATTTGTAGGCTCCAGTTATGCCAAAGATGAGAAAGGTACTTGGATCAAAGAGTCTGTAGAAGATAAACCTTTAATTAGAGCGATAGCTAAAAGAGATGGTCAGGCCCTTCTTACTATATCCACGCCAAAAATGTTAAACGCTTATGGGTTTATGGGAAGAATATTTGATACATTTACAAGATATGAAGTCAGTGTCGACTGTGTAACTACCTCAGAGATATCAGTTGCCGTCACTGTAGATAAGGACACCTTAGAGAACAAAAAGCTTCTAAAAGATTTATCTAAAATTGGTGATGTGAAATCAGAGATTGGTTTCACTCTTATTTCGCTGATAGGAAATCAGATGCTAGAAAAGCCAGGTTTGGCAAAAAAGATATTCGCAAACATTGAAGATATAAACGTTCGCATGCTCTGTCTCGGCGCCTCGGCATATAATTTTAATATACTTGTTAATGACAAGGACGGCGAAAAGGCCATAACAAATCTGCATGCAGAGTTCATAGGTTAAAAAATGAAAATAGCTCTTATAGGTGCTGGAAAAACTGGTGCTAAAGTTAGTGAACTACATCGCGACACGACAATTTTTAATAGTGCGAATCAAGCTACAATTGAAGGACTTAAGACTTGTGACATAATCATATCCTTTCTTCCTGGTGACATATTTGTAGATTATATACCTATGCTTATTGAAGCTAAAATTCCAGTTATCACTGGGTCCACTGGTTTTGAGTGGAAAGATGAGTGGATTAAAGAAATCAATGACAAAAAGCTCGTTTGGGTCCGAGCGCATAATTTTTCCTTGGGCATGAATATTGTAAAAAACATGATTGAGACTTTATCAAAAGCAAGAGATCTTTACCCTGACGCTCAGTTCTCAATACACGATATTCATCATACTATGAAAGTTGATTCTCCGAGCGGTACAGCACTCTCTTGGGAGAAGTGGCTAGGTACCAATGCAGAAATCACAGCTGAAAGAACTGGGGACGTTGTTGGGTACCATCACCTTCTAATGGAATCACCTGTGGAAAAAATAAAAATCACACATGAAGCAATTGATCGCGCCATATTTGCAAAAGGTGCTTTATGGGCAGCAGAGAAAGCTTTTAAAAATATGGTCCCGAGTGGACTTAATGACTTCAGTACCATTGTAAATAATCACTTAAAAATATAAAGGCAAAAGATGAACTTAAATGACTACTCTTTATGGACAGCACTTATCACTCCACTGACTCCAGGTCTTCAAGTAGACTTCAACTCTCTTGAAAAAATTGTTAAAGAGCAAGATGATGCTGGTAATGCTCTTCTTATACTAGGAAGTACGGGTGAAGCATTAAATCTTGATTTAGATACCAGAAAAAGCATCGTTGAGTTCGTTATAAATATGCAACCCAAGTCCCCCATAATGGTAGGAGTTGGTGGACATCTTTTATCGGCTCAACTTGAGTGGACTCGCTGGCTAGAGAGTATGAATATTAATGCCTATTTAATGGTGACACCAATCTACGCAAAGCCAAATGATAACGGTCAAATTACTTGGTTTGAATCTCTTATGGATTCAGTCACAAAACCAGTCATGCTTTATAATGTTCCTGGCAGGGCCGGCAAAGACCTAAGCTTTTCTGCGGTAAAAAAACTTTCAAATCATAAAAACTATTGGGGAATTAAAGAGGCCAGCGGAAGTGCTAATACAATGAAGAAATATATTGATGCTTCTGGAGACAAACCTGTTTATTGCGGTGATGACGGCCTACTTCCAGAATTTACAGCGAAAGGTGCCTGCGGACTTATTTCTGTAGCATCAAATACATGGCCAGCTGAAACATATCTCTATGTTAAACAATGCCTAAACAAAACCTTTGATGCAAAAATGGTGTGGACGAATGCGGCCAACTCACTATTTATTGCCTCAAATCCGATACCTGCCAAAGCATTGCTATGTAATGAAGGCAGAATTACTCACGGAACAATGATGCCTCCCCTGGATGCAACTGATTTGAAAGATCTAAATCTTTTAGTACAATCAAGTAACAATATAAGAACATGGTTTGAAGACCAAAAATAAGGATATATAAAATGGATTGGGAAACAGTATTAAATAAACTAGAAACTGGTGAACTAAGAGCAGCGAATAAAGTCGATGGTAAATGGGTTGCTAATACAGATGTTAAAAAAGCAATACTTGACTCATTTAAAGCTGGTGAGCTTAAAGAATTTTCAGATACAGGACATAAGGGCTTTGTTGATAAGCATAATCTTGCCGCAAGAATGTTCAAACCAGAAGATAGGGTAAGAATGGTACCAGGCGGATCATCTGTAAGGCGCGGGTCGTATGTTTCAGAAGGTGTTATTATTATGCCGCCTGCATACATAAATGTTGGTGCATTTGTAGATGCTGGTTCAATGGTTGATTCACATGCACTTGTTGGCTCATGCGCACAAATTGGAAAAAACGTTCATCTCTCAGCTGCCGTACAAATTGGTGGTGTACTTGAGCCTATTGGTGCAAGTCCGGTCGTGATTGAAGATAATTGCTTCATAGGTGCGGGAACTTCCATTGTTGAGGGCATACAAGTACTCGAGGGCGCTGTAGTTGCTCCAGGAGTGATCTTATCGAAAGGGACACCAATTTATGATGCTGTAAATGAAACAGTTATTAAGGATGGTATTATTCCAGCTGGTGCCGTAGTAGTCCCTGGCTCAAGACCAGTAAGCGAAAAACTTCCATGGGCAAAAGAGCTAGGTTTAAGTTTAAATTGTGCCATCATAGTAAAGTATCGTGACTCAAAAACTGATGAATCACTACAGCTTGAAGACTTCTTGAGATAATATGAGCGAAGATAAAACATTAGAGAAAATTCAAAGTGTTATAGAGCGTTTTGATGCTCCTTTCTTTTTTTACAATTTAGATAAACTTAAATCACATCTAGAATATATGTCTGATGGACTCCATCCAGACATTAAGCTTTGGTACGCCTGTAAAGCAAACCCTGCAAGTGCAATATTAAAAGTCTTAAGAAATCTTGGTTTTGGTATTGATGTGGCAAGTACGGGAGAGCTTCATCAAGTTCTTAATAATGGAATTGACTCGCAAAATGTATTGGCCACAGGCCCAGCAAAATCAAAAGACTATTTACGACACTTAGTTAAAAGTGGTGTCCAAACAATTGTACTAGAAAGTCAGAGTCAAGCTATTTGGCTAAATGAAGTTGCAGTTGAATTAAACCAAAAAGTTGACTGCCTTTTACGGGTGCAGCTTGAATGGGACAAAGGAAAGTCAGTTCTGGGTGGAGATGATATTACTCCCTTTGGAATTTCATCTGATGAATGGAAGGAATTACAATTCGAAGACCTAACGAATTTAAATATTCGTGGTTATCATGTTTTTCAATGGGGTAATATCCTTGAGCTTAGGCAACTTGAAAGTATTTGGACAAAAACAATTGAAAAAGTTTTAGAACTATCAATAGATATCGGTATTGAGTGTGAAGTGCTAGATCTTGGTGGCGGACTTGGAGTTCACTATGACTTTGAAGGTGTAAACATAGATTTTAAAGATATTCAAAAAATACTTGTAGATCTTAAAAACAAATATAAGCTTAACAAAATTTGGATGGAACTAGGAAGATATACTGTTGCAGAATGCGGTATTTATCTTACGAAAATAATCGACAAGAAAAAGGCTCGAGGGCAAGATATCTTAGTATGTGAAGGTGGAATAAATCATATTGCAAGAGTCGCATTAGTAAATCAGGCATTCCCAGCAAAAGCATTTAACAATAACAACTCACAAACTAATAATTACCAAGTTCACGGGCCCTTATGTACTGCCCTAGATCACTTAGGAAATTTTGATTTACCTAAAAACATAGAAATTGGAGATTGGCTGTGTTTTCATAAAACTGGCGCCTATGGCTTTACTGAATCGATGCCATATTTCCTCTGCCATAGTCTTGCGGGTGAAGTTGTCTATTATAATGGCGATCTTATGATACCTAGACCTCCAAAAACTTCTTACGACTGGATGATATAAATGAAATGGATCATAAATGAGTATCCGATAAAAGAGCTGGCCACAGGTGAAGTACTTAATTTAAAAACCTATACAGTTCACGGTAGTCCAGGACCACATATTCACATACAAGCATCTGTTCATGGTGCCGAGCTTCAAGGTAACGCTGTCATCCTTCACTTAATGGATTTGTTAAATTCCCAGAAGATGAAGGGAAGTATTACATTTATCCCTCTAGCAAACCCTTACGCCACAAATAATAAAATCGGGACATATACTTATGGAAGATTTAATCCTGTAACAGGGCATAATTGGAATCGAAACTATGTGGATATCATCAAGGAATCTAATTTTAACATAGATGAGTTTGCAAAAGAGAACAAAGATTATTCATGGGGTGAGATACGTAGTAAGTTTAAAGCCAAATTAGAAATCGTTTTTGAAAAATATGTAGAAGATTTAATCCAATCTAAAAAACTTGCGGAAAATAATAAACTCAATCTTTTACTTCAACAATTGGCCTCAAAAGCAGATGGCATTCTTGACCTCCACACAGGTCCAGTCGCAACAAGGTATCTTTACTCGGCCGAGTACCAAGAGCAAGTCGCCTACTACCTTAAGTTCAGACACGTTGTTGTCATACCTAACGAGTTTGGAGGGGCAATGGATGAGGCGTGTTTTATGCCTTGGATTCACCTTAGAGATGCACTTAAAAAATATAAAAAGAATATAAGTATCGATATCGAATCGTTCACGCTTGAGTTTGGTAGTGAAGAGACATTTTGCATGCAAAATGCGTCAAAAGATGTTGAAAGTATTTTAAACTATATGAAATACAAGGGTCTACTTGAAGGTACACCAGACCAAATAGATAGCCATGCCTGTAGACTTAAAAATTTCAGAACCATTTACTCTCCCAAAGGTGGACTTGTAGACTATCACTTTGAACCAGGCCAAAGATATTTAAAAGGTGATACCCTCGCCTCTTTCTATAATTTAAAATCAATTGATCCTAAAGACCCAATAGTATCATGTAGATCAAAGGTTATGGCAGAAGAAGATGGAATCGTAATCAATAGATGTCCATCAAGCTCGGTTCATCAAGGTATGGAACTCTTTCAAGTTATGACCAAGCTTGAAGAGCATGGTGCAATAAAGTGACGATATCAAAACGAGCGAAAAAGTTACAATCAACGCCATCTGCCATTATTATAGGCCATGGATTGTGTGCAGAAGATCCATATTCACTTAAGAATCCACGGGGATATTTAAACTTTGGAACTGCAGAGAATCATCTTATGGATGAAATACTTTTGCCAAAGCTAAATCAAGCCTTAAAACTCGATTCAAATCATATTCAGTATAACACCCTCTATGGAATGGAGGATGTACGAATTACATGTGCAGACTTTCTTGAAAGGTACTTAAGAATAAATCACATAAAGCAAACAAACCTAGTCATGCAAACTGGTGTCTCTGCAATATGTGAAAGCCTCAGTTTTGCCATGTTTGATCAAGGCGATATTATCATGATACCATCACCATATTATACCGGTTTTGAATATGACTTTACTAAAAGGTTTGGTTGTAAATTCTTGAAAGTGCAGCAATCTCATTGTACGGATTTTTCATTAAGCATCAGAAACTTTGAAAAAATTTATAACGAGGCTCCAGATAAATCTAAGATTAAAGCAATACTAATCACTCAGCCAAATAATCCAACAGGTGAAATCCTATCTAAACAATTTATCGTTGATATCATCAATTTTGCAAAAAAATACGACCTCGAGCTTATATCCGATGAAATATATGCCCTGTCTAATCACGACCGTAGACCTCACCACTCACTTTATCAAGATGCTTTTGCTGCAGGTGCCAAGGCCCATCTCCTCTATGGACTTGCAAAAGACTTTGCTCTAGCAGGCTTAAAAGTTGGAATGTTTTACACTGAGGATACTGAACTTTTAAAAGTCATGCAGGAGCTATCCTATTTTCATCCCATATCAACTCATACTCAGTTGCTAGTGAAAAGTCTGCTTTCAGATGACCCATTTTTGAAAAACTTTATTAAGATTAACAATACAAGACTTGCGGCTTTAGACAAAATGTTTAAAAAAAGCTTACCTAATATAAAGCTTAACCCATGCGAATCCGGTCTATTTATGATGATGGATCTATCTGATCACTGTGAAAGCTTTGAAGATGAAACTAAACTTTTCAGCCACTTTATTAATAAGCTAAAGATTAATATGACACCAGGAAAAGAACTTGGACTTACGACTCCTGGATTCTTTCGAATTTGCTATGCTAAGAACAAAGAAGATGTACTAGAGTTTCTTGTTCGTATGAAAAGGTTTCACCCACGTGAAATCTAAAGAGAATATTAATCAATGGATTTCAGATACAATCATTGCCCTCAACCTTTGCCCTTTTGCTAAGGTACCTTTTGAAAAGGGTCTTATTCGCATTGAGGTTAGCAATGCAAAAAACTTTGATGATCAATTCAGCTTCTTTCTAGATGAATTATCTGAGATTCAGGATTCAAGTAAAACAGACATTTCAAACTCAATCATTGCATACACAGATTTTAACGGTGATTTTCTAGATTTTAATGACTTTGTAGGAAGTTGCGAGGCCATTCTTGAAGAATTAAAACTGGAAACCATATTTCAACTGGTCTGTTTTCATCCAAATTTTTGCTTTGATAAAACAGATCCGACGGATCGTATAAATCTTGTCAATCGCTCCCCATATCCTATTATTCATATACTACGTTTTGAAGAAGTAGAACTAGCGCTCCAAAACATAGAAGAGGCTAAAATGATAAATACGCGAAATGAAGAAACATTAAATGAACTTTCTTTAGAAAGGTGTAAAGAACTTTTTAAATTCTAACGCACCGTAAGTACCAAAAAGGTCCTGGCACCTTTAATATACAATGATGAAATATACAGATGAATTCCTAAAAGAAATGCCGAAAAATGATATACATCTTCACCTAGATGGTTCCAATAGATTAAGTAGTTTAATAGATATGGCCAAAAGAATGAAAATTGATCTTCCTTCTTTTGAAGAAGACGGTCTAAGAGAATTAGTTTTCAAAGATAATTACGCCAATCTTGGTGAATATCTTCACGGCTTTCAATACACATGCTCTATTCTTCGTGATTTGGAAAATATTGAGCAAACTTCATACGAGCTAGGAGTCGATAGCCTTGCAGATAATGTGAACTATATTGAGGTAAGATTTGCACCTCAACTTTTAATAGACCACAGTAAAGGTTTAACATTTGAATCTATCCTAACAGCAACAGATAAAGGATTAAAAAGAGCACAAACAGAATTCAATAATTCAGATCAAGTTAAGATAGAAGGTAAGCCGGAGTTTCATTACGGGATTATAAATTGTGCAATGAGAATGTTTACTGAAAATTTTTCTCCATACTATAAAGATCTCTTCTCTGTTATGAATTACGCCAAACCAATGAAAGTGATCACAATGGGTGCTATGGAGATGGTTAGGGCCTCTATAAAGCTCCGTGATGACAAAGCCTTGCCAATAGTTGGAATTGATCTGGCCGGTCAAGAAGAAGGTTATCCTGCAGGTAAGTTTAAAGAAGTATACGAGTATGCTCATAAACACTTTATGCATAAAACTGTTCATGCTGGTGAGGCATATGGTGCAGAAAGTATTTTTGAGGCGATAACAGAATGTTATGCTGATAGGATTGGCCATGGTTACTCACTATTTATGCCTGAGAGAATTCTGGATCCAACAATTAAGGATAAACATAAGTATATAAAAAACCTATCTTCATATATAGCAGATAGAAGAACTGTGATTGAAGTTTGTCTTACTTCCAATATGCAAACAAACCCTGAAATAAAAAGCCTTAGGGATCACAAGTTCAAAGACATGCTCGATAACAGAATGGCGACAACTATATGTACCGATAATAGATTAGTTTCAAATACAACTGTCTCAAAAGAATATAGACTTGCGGTTGATAATTTTGATATTCCGCTTAAGCGTCTAAAAGATATAGTTGCTTACGGTTACAAGAAAAGCTTTTATCCAGGAAGCTATGTACAGAAGAGGCATTTTGCAAAAGTTAATATGCAGTACTTCGATAAAATAGCTAAAAAGCACGGCCTAAACTCCTAAAATTTAATATTTGTATAAGTTCTATACATCTCTAAAAAATGTTCAAACGAACTGTATTATGGCGTTTAAACTGACACAATACAGACAGTTTAATTCTTACTGGAGAAGTATATGAAAAGTTTTATCTTGTTTACTCTATTACTAGTTGGTTCACTATCTTCTTATGCATATACTCTTGAAAATGGAACATATACTGGTAAGAATATAGCAACAGATAGGAATTGTAGCGTTAAGGTCTCTTTTGACGGAGACTATATAACTGTAAGAGGCTCTAGCTATAGAATAACAGTTCTTAGACCAGGTCCTTTTATTCAATGTGAAAACTTTGATGGTATTCAGTTTGAAAACTGTGGTTCTGGTACCCTTGAGAGCGGCGACAGTTACCTTCAGCTCTATGGAGTAAGTGATAACTTCATCAAGGAAATAGAGATTAATAATGGTAATAATGATAGCACTGATGATAAAATCTGCATTGACATGAAAAGGGTCTAACATCCTATTATCACAAGGCCGTCAGAGTTAAATTCGAAAAAGTACTCGCCGCATTATATTTTTTACACAACTAGTCATTTTAACTCCTCAAAAATTCTACCTATGCTATAACCCCCACAGTTAAATTTAAATTATATTTTTCATATAAGGGGTCTAGATATGAAAGCATTTTTATTGGGAACAATAGCTACTTTAAGCTTATCCTCCGCGGTTATGGCCGCACCTTACTCACCGATGACAAATTACACGCCATCTGATCATTCTGAAAATGAGTTAACTCGTATTTGGAGTGAAATGCGTACTGATCTTAAAGGTAAGGACTGTTATAGACGGGCACATCTATGGGCCTACAGCATGAAGCAAAAAAGAAATGTAGATTCTTCAAAGATCTTCATTCATTACACAAATAAATTTAACCGTGAACTAGATAATATGGGACGCGGAAAAATGGGTTGGTTCGAAAGAAAATTCTTTTCTGTTGATGGTGTTAGTAAAAGAGATATTGGCATGTTTAGATCGAATATTACTTGGGATTACCATGTGGCCCCAATGCTATCAATTGAGAATGAAGATGTTGTTGTAGACCGCTACCTTGACCTTGCTTACGATGCATCATACCCGTACACGGATCAAGAGTCCTGGAACTTATACACGAGACCTGCGTCACCTTCAGAGTGGGTTGAAGCTCTTACAGTCAGAGGTGAAATTCTTTGGAAGATTAGAAAACAAGAACTTCTTAATGATAAAGCTGAAGCTGAAGAAAAACTAGCAAAAAACAAAAGTAAACTACGTAATACTTCATCTAAATCGAGCATTAAGAAGTACAAGAAAAAAATAGCAAAATACCAAACAGAAGTTAATGAAATTAACAGTACTATGAGTAAACTAGAGATGGTTGGTAATGACAGTATCGACATTACATGTAAGCAAGTTGACTCTATTGCCGAAGTGGATAAAAACCACGATACAGCATGGTGTTTTTACTCAGTTGCACCTATGTACTATTACAATGAAATGGACTTACGTTATTTAGCCTACGGAGAAACAGGAAGTAACTACGCTGCACCTCCGGCGCTATCAGTACACACTGAAGAAAATTATCAAAATGGTAGAAACTATGTTCAAAACTCTTTTAATCCTAAAGAGCTAAAAGATGCTAAGGGTGAAATCAAGGAAAAAAGAACTGAGTAGAATTAAAAATATATATCATAAATAATAAGGGCGCTTAATGCGCCCTTATTTTATTTAAAAAAATTTATAGGGGCTTATAGTTTAGTCTAAAGAGTTCATGCTCTGACTCACAAAACTTTCTTTCAAAAGGTGTAACAATAACCTTAGGACTATAGCCTTCAATACTTGCTAAGGACTTATTCCTTAAATTCAAACAAAAAGAAAATTCTTCTAGATATAGTTTCCAGTTTGTCCGGAGTTCTATTGGAGTCTCTAAAGCGAGAATAAATGGGAATACAGGATGACCATGCCAACGCTTTTTAAAATGATGTTTAAGCGGCCAAGGATTAGGATAGAGAATGTATTGTTTCTTTATACTAAACTCTGCTCTATACTTATAGAATAATCTCCAGATATCAATAATATCACCTCGCACAATCTTTAAGTTGGCCGGGGGATTCTTTTTAAATGTATTGTTTTTAGAAATACGGACTAGAGATTTATCAATACCAATGACAAGGTCATTTTTATATTTATTTGCAAGATGATATGAACTCTCTCCTACTCCACACCCAACATCAATAACAAGTGATTTATTATTATTAGATTTGATCCATTCCCAAATCTCCTCAAATATTTTAATTGAAAAGTCAGGTATGGGTTTCTTAAAATTATCTAGTGTATACCTAACATTCAGTAAACTTAAGCCTTCATTAATACCAACTTGATTTGTCGTAACTAAATTTGATTTATTTCTTGTCATAGATAACGACTATATTTCTTTAGTCACCTTTAGACAATAAATTCTGTTTTTGGATTAAAATATGTCTATAAGAATATTTTTAATTAACTCTTTAGTAAATCAAAATTCTAGCCGAAATTAATGTGTCACATTTGTGCATTGAGGTCTAATTGACAAAAAAAAATCTTGAAAGATCCATTCTAAGTATTGAAGACAATATGAGAGTTAATGCACAGACTGGAGAAATGCTCTTATTCTATCAGTTTGACTGTCCACACTGCGGAACATTGAATGTATCTGCCAAAAACTATAAAAAAGAAATTGTTCTCTGTTCACACACAGGGTGTCGCAAAATAATAATAATCGCAAACTATCAAGATATAGCTTAAAATCATATTGATGCCATCTAATAGATTCGGTATAGTTAAATAAAAAAGGTTTTTATGTCTAATATTGATTTGTTTTCTCCCCTAGACCTCGGTTTTACCACGATCAAGAATAGAGTCTTAATGGGCTCCATGCATACTGGATTAGAAGAAGCAAAAGATGGTTTTAACAAACTAGCAAGGTTTTACGCAGAAAGAGCAAAAGGCGGAGTTGGTCTGATAGTAACAGGGGGAATAGCACCTAATTTTGCGGGCAGAGTACACCCCCTTTCCTGTCAACTAAGCTTTCCTTGGCAGGTAAAGAAGCATAAAATCATTACAGACGCAGTCCACGAATATGACGCAAAGATTTGTATGCAGATTCTTCATACTGGCCGTTATGCTTATCACCCTTTAGGTGTATCTGCATCTAGTACAAAATCACCTATATCACCATTCAAATCAAGGGCACTATCTAGAAAAGGTATTAAGAAAACTATATATGACTTTGCGAACTCGGCGAATCTAGCAAAAAAGTCTGGATATGATGGTGTTGAGTTAATGGGATCTGAAGGATATTTAATAAATCAATTCCTAACACCAAAAACAAATCATCGTAGCGATAAGTATGGTGGGACACTTGAAAACAGGATGAGACTTGCTCTTGAAATTATACGAGCTGTCAGAAAAAAAGTTGGAACTAACTTCATTATTATATTTAGAGTTTCAATGTTAGACCTTGTTGATGAAGGTATGACTTTTGATGAAGTGATTACTTTTTCAAAAAAAGTACAAGAAGAGGGTGTAAACATCATTAATACTGGAATCGGTTGGCACGAAGCAAGAATTCCTACGATTGCAACAATGGTTCCAAGAGCGGCATTTACGTGGATTACTGAAAGAGTGAAAAAGGAAATATCAATTCCGGTAATAACAACGAATAGAATTAATACAGCTGAAGATGGTCATGAAATCATAAAGTCTGGAAAAGCAGATATGATCTCAATGGCGCGTCCGTTCTTGGCCGATCCTAATTTTGTAAATAAAGCCAAGAATAATTTATCCAAAGAAATTAATACTTGTATTGCCTGTAATCAAGCTTGTCTTGATCATGTTTTTGAAAATAAAATTGCTTCATGTTTGGTAAACCCTAAAGCTTGTCACGAGTCAGATTTTGATACAAAGTCATTACAATTAAAAAAATTGGCCATTATAGGTGCGGGCCCGGCTGGAATATCCTTTGCTATAGAAGCAGCTTCAAGGGGTCATGATATAACTATTTATGAAAAAGGATCTTTAATTGGTGGACAATTTAATATTGCAAAAGAGATACCAGGGAAAGAAGAGTTTAGAGAAACCATTCGATATTTTTTAGCTCAAATCCAAAAGTATAATATAAAACTTCACCTCAACACAACTGTCACAAAAGATTTACTTAACTCTGATTTTGATGAATATATTTTTGCCACTGGAGTTAAACCCAGAATTCCAGATATACCAGGAATAGAAAATGAAAAAGTTATTTCCTATCCAGATCTGTTACTAGGTAAGAAAATTGCGGGAGCGAAAGTGGCCGTTATTGGCGCTGGAGGTATTGGATTTGATGCTGCTGAATTCTTAGCTCATAATCCCGAGCATGAACCAAGTTCTTTAAATATAGATGCATTCTTTAATGAATGGGGAATTGATAAAGACTTTAAAAATGCTGGTGCTATCAAGAAAAAACAAACGCCAATTAGCTTTAGAGAAATCTACTTACTACAAAGAAAAAAGACAAAACACGGCAAGAACCTTGGAAAAACTACAGGATGGATACACCGCCAATCTCTTAAGGATAAGAAAATTTCCATGCTTGGCGAATTAGAATACATTAAGATTGATGATAAAGGCCTTCATTATAAACAGAATGATCAAGTTAAAGTACTAGATGTTGATCATATTATTTTATGTGCAGGACAGTTTTCAGACAATGTGCTTTATAATGAATTCCTTGAAAGTACTACTAAACCATGTCACTTAATAGGTGGTGCTTTTGAATCAAGAGAAATTGATGCTAAACGTGCCATAGATCAGGGCGTTCGGTTAGCAGCGAAAATTTAAGGCTATTAAGACAACCTTAATAATATTCGATGTTTATGGAGGTTAATTCCCCATCTATCCTTATTTTATTATAACTATAAAATAGAGGAAATGGAGTCTATATGAAAATACTATTAATACTGACATTGCTATCATTACTGACATCACCTCTGGCATCTGCAAGAAGTTATGAATGTGATATTAAAGATGATTCAACAAGTAATATTAACATTTCGGTTAGAGGACAAAGAGCTGAAGTTGTTCTTCAGAATTCAACAAGATATGAATATAATTGTTTAGCTGAGCGTGACGACTTTGGCCTACTTATAGACTGTACTACTACAATGCTGGATTTTATGATTTTATTAAATGATGAATATCAACATTCCGTTAGTGGTGGAGTAATGAGTTCGACTCATAATCTTTTTAGTGACATTGAATGTTAGGAAGACTTATCTCGGGAATCTTTTAATAGAGCGATCATTTCATGATCAATCTTATCTAATCCTCTAACGCTTTCTACGTCTGGAATGTGAATTATTTTTCTTAATCTTCTTAGCAGGCTTTGATTTTTTAAATTCATTAAGCGCGTCCTGACTAAATTCCTTATGGAAAGGTTGATCCAGAATGACTGGTATAGATATACCAATTTTTGTTTCAACATTTTTCAGTAATGACAGCTCACCAATAACACAGAGAGTGATAGCATGCCCATTTCGACCGGCCCTAGCGGTTCGGCCAATACGGTGAATATAGTTACTTGGGTCTTCAGGTAGATTATAATTAATGACATGAGTTACATGATCAACGTCTATTCCTCTCGCAGCGATATCACTTGCGACTAGAACCTTTATCTCTCCTGCTCTAAAAGAATCTAATGCCTTATCTCGAGCATTTTGAGATTTGCTAGAGTGAATTGCAGCAGATTTAATCATTGAGATATCTAGTTGCTCAACTACTCGATTTGCGCCAAATTTTGTCTTACAAAATATAAGAACACTTTTAACTTCTGGTTTAGCAAGAATATTTAATAGAAGATACATCTTATCTTTTTTATCAATAAAATAAACTTCCTGTTTGATGGTCTCAACAGTAGTCGCTTCAGGCGCCACAGAAATTTTGAGAGGATCATCTAATAAACTCTCTGCAAGCTCTCCAATCGCCTGTGGCATAGTTGCTGAGAACAATAGTGTATGTTTACTTTTTGGAAGCTTACTAATTATTGTTTTAACATCTTTCAAAAAGCCCATATCAAGCATGGTATCGGCTTCATCTAAAACAAAAGTATCTAGCTGAGAGAAATCAACACGGCCATCCTCTATAAGGTCAAGAAGTCTGCCTGGTGTCGCAACAAGTATATCGACTCCCTCGGAAAGAGCTTCCAATTGTTTTGATTTACTAACACCACCAAAAATTGTTGTTGAAGTGAAGTTCATTTTTTCGCCATAAAACTTAATATTCCCTTCAATCTGAGAAGCAAGCTCTCTTGTAGGAGCCAATATTAAGCAACGAACACAGTTTGATTCGATCGTGATTTTACTATCTAATATTCTTTGAAGGATCGGTAAAGAAAAGGCTGCCGTTTTACCTGAGCCAGTCTGAGCAATACCAAGCAAGTCTCTTCCCTTTAATAGATGGGGGATGGACTGGGATTGAATAGGCGTTGGAGTTTCATAACCTTTTAGCCGAATTTGTGCTTTTAGTTGGGAACTGAACCCAAAAGAATTAAAATCGCTCATTTAACTTTCTTGTTCTATATCGAATTAAGAATGATGGCTTAATTTGAAGGTTCGCTCTTCTATAATCGATAACTCCAATTCTCATCATATTTTTTAATGCCCTGGAGAATTCATTATCAGTTAATTTATAATCTTTATGCTTATGCCAAAGTTCAGTCAGTTCTTTATATAACTTCTCTTCGCGCATGCGAAACTTACCTAAATCTTTTATATGGAAAAGTATAAAACATTCCTCTTTCTCAATATCGACCCCTAACTCCTCAAAAACAATCATTAAAGCTTGAACTGCAGCTTCATAGGAGTTCCCTTTACCAAGTTCATTATTGAAAGGAGAAAATCCTTTTAAGAACTCTGAGAGTTTAAATAGGACGTTAT
Organism: uncultured Oligoflexia bacterium; assembly: GCA_913058265.1. Taxonomy (GTDB): domain Bacteria; phylum Bdellovibrionota; class Bacteriovoracia; order Bacteriovoracales; family Bacteriovoracaceae. Next base: position 24,698 of record CAJXPQ010000010.1, on the reverse strand, counting down.
CGTGAATAGCATATGTACTCTTAGAGGTATCGCTACTTGTATAGATAGTTCTTGTAATAAGCTTCATAAATTCGTCTTTACGAGTAAATGGAATCCTCTCACAGATTAAATCGTATGTTTCATTCATTCCTGGTAAGTATCATCAAATAACACACAAAGTCAACATTTGATACTTGATACTTGAAATAGACCAACTCCTTGGTAGAATGGGTTATGAAAAGATTTCATATACTCCAAAGACAAATAGCAAATATATTCTGGCTGCTAGATAATTATCTGCCAAAATCTGTTTTTAATACCTTTTTTCTTAATTTACAAACTAACTATAACTCTTACTTATTAAGATACCTCCAGAAAACTGGTCCCGGAAAAATCTATCCAATTGATGAGGTAACAGAAATTACTCCTAGAGATTTCTTTTTCAAGTACTACCTTCGAAATAAACCACTTATCATCAAAGATGCTACGAAGGATTGGCAATGCTCTAGTTGGACACTTGACACTCTCTCTGAACGTTTTGGAAATGATGAAACTGTCATTACAGCTCATGGAGATATGAAAGCTCAAACGCTATCGACAACAATTGAAGAGATTCGAACAGGTTCAGTTAAAAATGCGAGAGTTGCCAATATCTTACAAAACTATCCAGAACTAAGAGAAGAAGCTGATTTTAATTTTTTAAAAGAATATATTCCATGGCCTTCATTCACAACCTCTTATCAGTTTTTTATTGGTGGTAATTCTAACTTCACACCACTACATGCCGGCATGACTAATAATTTCTCAATACAACTACTTGGAAAGAAAAGATGGAGGATATTACCAACATCACTAAACCCTGTAGTTAAACCCATAGCTAACGGTGGTCCACTTCTAACAAGTGAATTAAACTTAAGCGATGATGCGATAAAAAATGACAAGATCGTAAAGTACCTCGATCTATATGAAGCTAATTTATCTGACGGTGATATCTTATTCAACCCCAGTTTTTTCTGGCATTATATTGATTATCAATCTGAGTCAATAACGATTGGTTTGAGATGGCTTAATATTTATTCAAGTTTGAAATCATCAATGCTAATGTGTTTCTTAGTCTTCGGGGCCTACAACCCATCTGCATTCAAAAGTTTCGCAACAATCAGAAAGGGTAAGTCCATGCCCTTTTATAAATAAGCTTATTCTTTATTTTGATACATTTTATAGTTATTATTTATATCACCAAAGAATAATGCATATAAAGTTCCCCATCCCAAAGCGTAGAGTGAACAAAACAGGTATGGATAAATCAACAATATTTTTTTTGGGTTAAATGTAAGTCTCATACATTCAAGAAAGATAATAAGACAATAGACTATGATGGCGCTAAAAAAATAAAAACTACTATTAAAAATATCATATGTTATGAGTCCCAAGTTTATAAGGACGCCGATAAAAGGAAGGACTGAAATTAAATAGGTTGGATAAACATATTTTAAAACGGTAAAAACACTTTGTCCCCAAACAAAACGTTGCTTAAGAAAACCTACAAACATTCTTTGCTTATGACTAACCTTCATATCTTCAAGAAAATACAGCTTTAAATTATTATTTTTATATTTAAAACATAGCTCAATATCTTCACCAGTATAAATATTTGGATTCATCCCTCCAAGTTCTAGATACTCGTCTTTTCTGAAAAGAAAATTACATGAAATAATAAAATTGACTTCCATAGTTTTCTCTTTCATTGGAAGTGTAGGCTCAGCGTTTAGAAGTATGCTTCTATAGGCAAGAATTGGTATTGATTGATCTAAGTTTAATTTTTTATATTCTAAATTTGGACCTCCAACACCTCCAACGTCATCACGTAAGTTCATAAACGTAACCGCAGTCTCTAACCATCCCTCATGGGGATAAGCATCGGAGTCAAGAAAGGCTATATATTTAGTAGAGGCACTTTCCACACCAAGGTTACGCTTATCACTAAGGTTATTTGAGGGAGAAAGAATCTGTATAATCTCATAATCAGTATAATCAATTACTTCGTCGGAAATAATATAGATACTAATACCGGGATAAATACGATGAAGCTCCGAGATAGCTACCCTAGTAAACGCATCAATGAATCTAACAGGGATAACAACGCTAACCTGCTCAGCAATATTCATTAAAGAATACCCTTTAAAGCAAGTTTACCCATATGTTTTGGTGAAGAAAGAATATTATAGCTCCAAGCACACTCATATGTGCAGTGACACTTCGTATCTTTTATCCAATTTCTTAATTCTTGATTTTTCGCCCATAGTTCTAGGATATTAAAATCAAAGTCATTAAGGTTACCCATCTTCTTATCAAGTACTTCACAAGGGTATACATCTCCATTAGGATAAATGACTCCTAATAGCCCTGCCCCAGCATGGCATGGTAGTACATAGTGTGGATTTAAAAAGTTATCTAACAAATAATTATACATAACTTTTTCTTTTTCATTCATCATTTTGGCTAAGAAATTATCATTTTTATACTGAAGATCATTACTTAGAATCAGATCAACTAATTTTTTATAAGCATGATTTATGGCAGAGGCCTTATCTTTATTAATAAGATAAACACCTTCATTTCTTACAACATTAGCAGTAATAGAATGTACTTTTTCATTTATATATAACTCATTAAATATTTCCTCAATATCATCCACATTAAAATCACAAACCGTTACTGTTACATTGGCTTGTACATTTTTTCCTATTTCAATTAGTTTTCGATAAGAATCAATCGCTTTTTCATATAGTTTTTTTACACGTCGATAATCTGAATGTTTATCACCAATATGGTCAATAGAAATGGAATAAGTAAAAATCACCTTAGGGTAAGCTTTTGATAATCGATTTGCTATTTTAATGATTTTTGAAGTCATTGCACCGTTAGTTGAAAAGAACATCGAATCAATCGAAGTATTTTTGAGATAGTATTCACATATAGTCTCAATATCAGTATCAAGAAATGGCTCGCCACCAGTGAAGTTAACGTTCATAAGTTGAGGGCCCATGGACTTGGTCATCTTGTTAATACTTTCAAGAGATAATTTATCTGATTGCGCCGTTTCATCATCAAAATCAATAAAACAATGAGGGCACCTGGCATTACATTGATTCGTTAGAAAGTGAATCAAACTAACAGGCTTGTTCTTAGAAACTCCAATATTAAGTGATTTTTGAAGAAAGTTTTTCATATGTAATTAAACCACAGAATTAGACTTTATTTAAATCAATTATTTTTAATACCTTTGATTCATCTACCGCTTTACCAACAGTGACCTCTCCCTCAATTACACGAATGAGATTAGGCTTATCTGAGTCCCTTAAATAGGTCTTAATCGCCTTACCTTTTTCGTCAAGCGTCTGAACAATCATAATGGCATCAGGATCAGCAACGCCAATCCCCATAACTTCTTGCTGACGGCCGTATTTATAAGAGAATTTTTTACGAACTTGTCTCAGAGTTGTTAAATCAACATCTTTTACAGATTTCATCTGACCTACTAGAACTCTACTCTGAAGTAGGTGTTGAAAGTCCATATGCTTACCATAGTCAGCAACAACCATCGCTCCCATAGCAAAAGCTTTACCTACCTTCCTATCTTTAGAGGTTGAGTAGCCGTAGCTTCTTCCATACAAAGACCCAGTTTCAGAATGATCTTTGGCCATGGTAATAAGAGAATCATCATTTGCAAAAAGATCATCATTATATCTTTTGAAGTCTTTTTCTGCCGCTCTGATGATAGATTTTTGATTATTGTTTGCAGTTCCTAAGACTTCATTTGAGGCCATATGAAAATTAAAAACCCTGAAATTATCTAGGATTTCGGATTGAGTCGGAATATTCTCGGTATCGGCCAGACCACGCCAAATGACCTGATCTTTATCATAAAACCTTCTGACTTTTTCTTTATAAAAGGTTGGATCGCTATAACTTGTTCTTTTATAAAACTCTACAAATGTATCTGTGACTGGCTCTAAAGCAACTTTCTCCATCCCTCTCTTAGTATGATTATACATAATATGATCTTGTGAAAAGAGTCCTTTTGCTTTTAACTTTAATTCTTCACTAACATTATAAAAATCATTCTTGAGACGTTTTAGTAATGATTTATCCTTGCTAAGTGCATGAGCAACAAATTCTCTGTAATAATCCGATGGGAGATAAGTATACTTTCCTGAACTTTTCCTTACAGTACTTGAAGACTTTTTAAGAGAAACTGACAGTGGCCTAGATGGAGGTGGTAAAAAAATATGACCTGAATTATTAAAACTTAATCCATGTCTTAGACGATAAAGCATATCATCTTTAAACCTTACGTTAGCAACAACTCCACTCCAAATCATATCCTGGTATTTTTCAAGTGGCAGCATAATATCGCCATCAGGAAAAAGAACTCTTGGAGCAGTGATTCCATCCTTTTCAAAGGCAAAGTAGATTGAGAATTCTCTCATTGTCCTACCATTGCCATCTACAAAAGGATGAATAGAAATCATATTTCGATGAGCTTCAGCAGCTAAATCGGAAAAGGCTCGAATTTTTTCATATGAATCTAATTCTCCCAACTGCGAGCGAGCACGAGTAAACCATTCCATGTTCTCATCAACTAATGATGTGATCATTTTTTTATTTAGAACATATGTATTATCTACAAGCTCATCATGACGTTCTTTCAGTTTATCGAGAGACTTTTGAAGTTTTTCTTTTTCTGCTTTCGTTTGGTTTTGTCTTAACTTTGATTTAACCGTCGCTATCTTATCTTCAATAGTACGATAGTCGACTAACTCTTTAGCAAGCCCAGAATTAACATTTTTTACTTTTTGAATAACTCCATCAGTAAGATTTTCCACAGACGGATATAGCATTTCACCGTAAACGAGTCCCTTAGAAGTGGATTTTTGATTACTAAATGTTAGATAGGGATTTCCTGACAATAATTTTTTTAATTGTTCAGGAGGTATAGCGTCCTCAGCATACATTTGAAAGTATACTGTTTGCTCTCGGAACACTCCAAGCTCAGTGTTATCGATATCATCGATACCACCTTTCATTAATCTTTTATGAATATTTTTAAGGGTATTAACATTATAAGCGGGTGACTTTGATTTTAGATACTTTCTAGTTGAAAGAAAATTCTTTAATGCATCATCACCATAAGTAAATGCAAAATCAACGTATGAGCCTTTCCCTTTGGTTACTTTTAATAAGTCATCTAAAGCATGAGGCAGATCAACAAAAAGATAAGAGTTTGAAATGAGCTCAATCTCTGTAAGTGTGAGGTTTTCATAATCACCATATAACTTATTTTTTTTGAGTGCTTTCTTAAATGCTCTGTCACGAACACTATAATTATAATCGTGCAGCTTACTAAAAAGTCTTTGCTTATACTCTTTTTCTGAAGAGATATAATTTGAGCGCTTTCCGTAAGAAAAACCAATTCCTGATAGGTACCTATCATCCAAAGAGCTTTGCTTTGTAAGCAGTTCAGCTGGTTTGAATATATCAGAGCACTTAAGCTGAGCTTGCGCCTGTAACGAAAACAAAATAGTAAATATTAAGATCAAATTTGTCATAAGTAATTTATCGGATAACACTCTAAGTACCTTGAATTGTTTGTTTATTTTTTTGAAAATACGAATAATTTACAATGATTTTTGCTAATTAAGTCTCCATATGGTTTAAGTCATTAATAATAAGAGGAGAATTAAATGGTCAACTTAAAAAGCTTTTTAGTAGTTAGCTTACTCATTTCAAGTACTTTCGCATATGCCTCAGAAGAAGGATGTATAGCCGCGACAACAAATATCACTAAAAAAATAGAATGCTTAAGCGAAGTAACAATAACAAACACAGCTACTGACAATGATGGGAACCTAGTCTTCGACATGGTCATCAATCAACTAATGGACCATAAAGATCCAACTAGTCAACAGTTTCAACAGAGAATTGTCCTTACTCACTTAAATACAAAAGAGCCCATGCTACTTCAAACAAGTGGATATAGTATTTTTAGAGTTAGACTCGCTCATATAGCAAGAGTTTTTGGCACAAATCAATTACAAATTGAGCATAGGTACTTTGAGAAATCGATTCCATCGAATCCAGACTGGAGCTTTTTGAATATAAAGCAATCTGCAGATGACTTCCATAAAATCACTGAAACATTCAAGAAGATTTACGCTAAACCTTGGATAAATACTGGTGCAAGTAAGGGTGGAATGACATCCACATACCATAGATATTTCTACCCAAATGATCTTGTTGGTACTGTAGCAGACGTTGCACCACTATCATTTAGTACCTCTGATCAACGATACAATAAGTTTCTAGATAATGTTGGCGGAGACAAGTACAAGTCATGTCGTGAGAGTATAAAGACAATGCAACAAATCTTACTTAAAAATAGAGATCAATTCTTACCAAGCATTGAAGGAACTTATACTCAACTGGGTGGTAAAGAAGTGGCTTATGAGCATTCAGTACTTGAAGCTCATTTTTACTTTTGGCAATACGGAAACCCGGAAACTTGTAACAACCTTCCTGCATTAAATGATACTCAAGCAGTTTATGATTTCTTTCAAAAGCTAGCTGAAGTTACAGGCTATGCAGATTCAGATCTTCAACGTTTTGTTGCTTACTTTTACCAGTCAGCAACTGAGCTAGGAGGACCAGACAATATTTCTTATCACCTTGAGGAACTTCGTCAGTTTGAATTTTCGGTATCACAATACACCCCACACGGAGTGGAGATTCCTTATTCAAATACATCTATGAGAGCAATACAGGAATGGGCATTAAATGATGCTGATGAAATTATGTATGTGTATGGTGAGTTTGATCCTTGGACTGCAGCAGAGTATCCTATAGGGGTTAACGGTAAGAATACTTATAAGTTCTCTGTACCAGCTGGAAACCACAGCGCAAACTTTACAAAACTACAAGCTAAAGATAAAGCAAAAGCTATTAAGATTATTTCTCAGTGGCTTGGAAAAGATCCTGTAAGTACTAAAAATGTTAAAAGCTTTACGCCAAGCTTAGATCAGCTTGAATATAATATTAGAAAAAGCCTTAGATTATAGTCATATAAAAAAAGCCCCTATACGACTAGGGGCTTTATTAATTATTGATTTTAGTTAAAGACTAGTTGTCCCATCCTCTCCATCTGTTAGATCTTGCGTTTTTCAATTTCACAATTACTTGTTCAATAATCATTCTTCCTTCTACTTTTAATTCGATATTTCCGACTGTACTTAGAGAGCTATGAAGTTGTACTTGATCCACACTCCCAGGACCTGTAATTTGAAGCGTACCGACTTGATTCCAGTTAGAAATGACCTTTAGAGCACCTCTACCACTTGCAATAACCTTAATACTTTCAACTTGCTGGTTTGAGTTTACATGCACATTTGCCTTACTTAGTAGTTGCTTCAAACTTAAGTATTCGCCTCGAAATGTTCTTTGAAAAACATTGGCAATAACAGTCGAGTTTTGTGCTGATCCTTGTTTAGATAGCTTTACTTTCATCATACTTACATGCATTTGTCCTCGAATGACCTGTATTTGTAGTGCTCCCTTTTTAGTTGAGACGTGTTGTGGAACTTGAATAACTAGTTTATTTCCGTCAATTGATCTAAGTCTCTGAGGCATTCCCACAGGATTTCCCTTCACAAGCAATTGAACTTTTATACCTCTCGTTAATATTTGTCCTCTTAAGACAATCTTAGCAACTTGCTTTCCGGCAAGTTTCTGACCAGTATGAATATTTACAAGTTGTTTAACTTTAAGAGTATCACCACCAGTGATAAGTTGATTCAACTGGACCTTGATGACACCTTGTTGACCGTTCCCCCCACCTCTTGGTGCTTGATATTTCTCGATTTGAGCGGTAATTTTTTTAACAAATAGCCCTTTTCCGGCAAGTGCTAAACTTTGAACATTCGCAATCATAGGCATATTAAAAGAAACTACCTGCATCTGACCATTTATTTGTACCTTTTCCTGGACTGTCCCATTAACCATAAGCTTCATACCAGATTTCATACCTGTCGCCTGTGCCTTAACACTAATTTTTAAGATACTGTCTCCATTTCGAAGACTTTGTTTTAGATTTAGTTCTTGAACAATATTTAGGCTATCTCCCCTTTCAATATATGTTGAAACCTGTTGAGTAATTTCTTGTACTTCTCCTGCATTGGCCTTAGCGTTCGCAAATGGACCTGCCACGATTAATGAAAGTGCAGTACCTAGTAGTAATGATTTGGCCGTTGGCCGTAATGATACACCCATTTTGTATTCCCCTTGTTTCCAGAACAATCATTGTTCTTATACTAGTTTAAAACTTAATAGAGCAATTAAAATGCCAATAAAACTAATCCATTAAAAGTGATGATATAAAATGTGGAAAACAAAACTAAGCCATATAAAACACGTGGATGATGTTAGAAGAAGTTATAAAAATGAACATAAGAAAATCAAATAATGATAGTTAATGTAAGAGGGTAAAATGGCCCTAGGGACTTTTGGTCACTGTAAGGTGACCCCTTAATGCCATCAGATAAGACTTTGAACTTGTCCTTAAGCCTCAGATTCAATAAAGTATTGTATGGATGAAAAAATTAAACTTAGCCTCCTATCTCATACTGACTCTAATCTCGTCCTAAATGAGGAGTTGATTCAGGATCTTTGGAGTCAATACGGAAAACTTATTAGGGTTAAGCTAGATAATGGATCACTCATTGTTAAACAAATTAATTTTCCGAACCAAAAAGATCACCCAAAAGGCTGGAACTCTGACCTTTCTCACGAAAGAAAAGTAAAATCCTACCAAGTTGAAATGAATTGGTACAAAGAATATAATCATATTATTCAAGGTGCGCACTCACCTAAATATATTTCAAGCCAAACCTGCAATAATACAATCTACCTCATCCTAGAGGATTTAAAAGAAAAAGGCTTTGAACCTAAAGTTACACTTAACTGGAAACAAATAAAATTATGCATAAAGTGGATGGCATTATTTCACGCAAAATACCTAGGTATCAGTCCCAAGGGGCTCTGGACTGTTGGAACATATTGGCACCTTGATACAAGACCGGATGAGTTGCTGGCCTTAAAAAACTCTGATTTAAAGAAAGCGGCGCCACTGATAAATCAAAAATTGAACGCCTCTCAATTCCAAACCATAGTTCACGGAGATGCTAAATTAGCAAATTTCCTTTTTAATGCATCTGAAGTTAGCGCTGTTGATTTTCAGTATGTTGGCGGAGGAGTCGGTGTAAAAGATTTAGCCTACTTTCTAAGTAGCATATATAATGAAAGTGAACTGCAAAATAGCGAACAATTATGTGTTGATTACTATTTTAATAAATTAATAGGTTCAATTAAAGTACATCACCCACAAGTGAACAGTTCTCTCTTGGAGAAAGAGTGGAGAGATCTTTATAAATATGCTTGCTGTGACTTCTATCGCTTCCTAGAAGGATGGTCTCCTGGACATCACAAACTAAACTCTTACTCACAGAAAGTGATCAAAAAGGTTCTCCAATGCATCTAACAATTGAAGACTTAACTAGTCTTATTCAAAAGGCAAAGAAAGCTGCTTTAGCTGCCGGAAAAATAATAGCAAACACAAATGGAGCAAATTTAGAATTGAAACACAAAGTTGCTGGAGAAAATATTGCATCTTCTGTGGTCACTCAATTAGATCATGATGCACAATCAATAATACTAGAGATACTTTATCCTACATTAAAACAGTATGATCTTGGATTACTGACAGAAGAATGCGCTGACGATAATTCAAGACTAGAGAAGGACTACTTCTGGTGTATTGACCCACTAGATGGAACATTATCCTTTAGTAAAAATGAAGACGGTTATAGCACGTCAATTGCTTTAGTATCAAAAAAGGGAGAACCTATTATTGGAGTTGTATTTAATCCAAGAACAAGAGACCTCTACTACGCTATCAAAGGAAATGGAGCTTTTAAAAATGACTCAAAGTTTCACTTAAACAAATCGGAAAACAATCATTTAACTCTACTTTACGATCAAAGCTTTCTTATACTACAAAATTATGATTCAGAAATAGATCTCTTAAAGAGAAATGCTTTAGAACTTGGCTTCAATGAAGTTAAACTACTCCATCTAGGTGGAGCTGTTATGAATGGTATTTCTACAATTGAATTTGCACCTGCCATTTACTATAAACACCCTAAAAAATCAGACGGTGGAGGCAGCATATGGGATTTCGCAGCTAGTTCTATTATACAATCAGAAGCCGGTGGATATAATAGTGACTATCACCACCGCCCCCTTGACCTTAACAGGGTCGACTCCACATTTATGAATCATAAGGGTACTATGTACTCCAGCTCTGAGTCTTTTGCAAAAAAAATAGCACCGAGTTCCTGCTTCAAATCCGATCAAAAAAACTAAGGATATAAACTTGAGTGATTCATACTATATTCGAAGTAAATTATATGATCGTTTATTTCTTATATATATTCCTCTTATTGCTTTTTGTTTTGTAGCAGCAATTGTCCCAATGAGAAATCCTGGAGAATCTTTTCTAAATCCGCCAAACACTCCAGTATGGCTTATTAGCGGCGCAAGTTTTATCATTTTCATGCATGTAACTTTAGTATTTGTCAGAAGCCATTTTAATCAAACAGTCTATTCTAAATATCCGATCCGATTCACCTTGATCCCAATAGTAATTTTTTTAGCACTTGCACTTAATAATAATTTATATCTTCTCGTCATTCCGATTACATATATCTGGGATGAAATGCACTCCGCACTTCAAACATTTGGGCTTGGTCGTATATACGACTCAAAACTAGGGAATAATCCTCTCGTTGGACGCAGACTTGATATGGGACTCTGTTTCTTTATTGAATACTATCCACACATAACTAGGATGATGATTCTTCCGCACGATGAATTTGTAAAAGAGTTAGAAGTTTTTGGTAGTTATACACAAATTATCTATGAGCTAGCTCCAAAGCTTGTTTCTCCCATGGTCCTAATTGGAATATGCTATATTCTGTTTTACACCTATAGGTATTATAAATTAGTTCAAGGAGGATATAAAATATCTTCAAACAAGGTGTTAATCTATACACTTACTGGCGGAGTCACCATATTTACGGTTTGCAATTACTCAATTATTGAGGCTCTCATTATCGGAAATCTTTATCACTCGATACAATACTTTGCAATTATTTGGTTTATGGAAAAGAAAAATATAATTAAAAAATTAAAACTCACTAAGTTAAATTATAGTTATATTTTCGGAATCTTTATCGTCGGAACTTCAATCTTTATGCTTGCACTATTGAGACTCAGTACAGAATCAATTACTTTTGACATAACCAATAATCTCCCTATTTTTGGAGCATTCTGGCTCACAACTTCAATACTTCACTTTTGGTATGATGGCTTTATCTGGTCAGTTCGAAGAAAAGAAGTTTAATGGACTTTAAATTGACAAAAAATTGACCAAAGCATTATATTCATAAGAAAGAAACTAAGGTGTTAATACTTTAATAAGGAGAATATTATGTCTAAAATTATAGGCTTAGCGCTAATTGTAATTCTAACTTCATGTGCGAGTTATCAAACAGGTAAAGAGGTCAAAGATTTAAGTGATAACAAACAACAAACAAGATTAAATACAAAACAAGAAATAAAAATGACTGCAAAACTTAATAGAGAGCTTAGTACAAAGCACTTCTCTTTTATCCAGATTGATTTCGGCAATAAAAGCGACAACTGGATTGATATCAGTAAATTTAACCTCTTGGCCGATGAGAAAATTATAAAGGTTATACTTGGAAATAAGTATAATGAATGATCAGAGTCTATTCAAGATAAAATCGCTGTTGATAAACAAAATACAGAAATGATCTTAGGCATAATTGCAGCAGGTGCGGTCGTTGCAGCAGGCAGTAATGATCAGTCAGGTAATATCGCAAATTCAAAACTCTATTTGTCTGTTGCTACAGGTGCCCTCTTAATTAATGACTTCAATAAGATCTCTGACACAATTACTGACATAGAAAGAGTGAAGCTATTTCCCAAAAATCACCTGTACACAAATTTCCAAGTACCACCAGGTCTAGTTAGTAAGAAATGGATTCTTATTCAACACCCAAATGGCCTGGGAATAAAAGACTTCGTTTTTACATTAAATGTAGATAAAAAACCTGGTAAATTCAGTGTTGCTCTTTAAAAAAAGTCCTTCTTGCTTAAAACAAGAATTTTCCTATAATAGTTGTATATAAATTATTAAAGGATATTTATGACTCAATTAAACTGCCCTCGTTGTACAGACAAAAAACTTACTCATTTTTCACATGAAGGTGTAGATTTTGACTTTTGTAATGATAGCTGTCTTGGAATATGGGCAGATGAGGGTGAATTCGCAACATATATATCTGAGCATCAAAAAAATATTCCCGAGCCTACCCAGGCAAAACTTACAGAAATGGCCTGTCCAAGATGTGTAAACAATAGACTGGTAGAGACTAAAATAACTCAAGACTCTGGAACAAAAGTTGATATTTGTATAACTTGTAATGGTATTTGGTTTGATAAGAGTGAGCTTGGTTCAGTCAAAGATGAATTGGTCAAACTTGGACTTGGAAACAAATTATCAGTAACGACCCAATACTTAGAGAAAAAAGGTTATTCTTTAAAGGTCTAGACATATAAAAAGCCCGACTTTCTTGTCATGCTTTTTATTTTATTTCAATCAACAGCTCAAATGTCCCTCGAAAACTAACTATACTACGCAGTGCGCACCTAAAAAGATTACAGTATAAACCTTCAATATTGCTAAGTGGTGATCCCAGCAATATATGAAAGAGTATAAATTGCTAAAAATAGGGGAATATTATGAAGCATCTTTTGATGGTCAGCGCTATGGCCTGTCTTGCTAGTACGCAAGCTCTCTCGAACGGGGGAAATATACCAGAAAGTCCTTTGGTCTTACTTCCAGATAAAATGGTACAGCCAGCGAATCCAATGGAAGGCTACAGCATGACTCCGGTCACTGAGTCAAAAATGATGACTATGTGGAATAATATGAATGACAGTATGGACGGTAAAGACTGTTACAGAAGAGCTCAAATCTGGACCTTTGATATGGCCGATCTATACCGCGTGAAATCTGCGAAAGTTTTCATACACTATACAAATAAGTTTAACCGCCAAATTGATGGTGTTGCCAAAATGAATAAGCGTGGCCTAAAAGGTGTAATTGATGGACGAATCTACAAAATGCTTGGTTACAATAAAACATGGGACTACCATGTAGCTCCCCTAGTAAAACTTACTAATGGTGAATATCAGGTACTAGATAAAGAACTGATTTTAGCTTACGATGCTCAATACCCATACTCACCAAATGAAGCATGGAACCTGACTAAGCGTCCAGCATCAATCGATGAATGGCTTGAAGGACTTACTGTACGTGGAGAGCTTCTGTGGAAAGCAAGAAAAGCTATGATCGAAAGAGATATGAGGAGAGCTGGAGGAGCACAATATGATAGACTCCAAACTCAATACAAAAGTTTTGGAATGGATAAGCATGACTCTATAGATATAAAATGTCACAAGGCGAATTCTATTGCGGAAGTTGATCTTAATCACAAAACCGCGTATTGCTTTTATACTATCGCTCCAATGTATTACTATAATGAACTAGATCTAAGATCTCTTGCTTTTGGATACACAAACCAAAATTACTCTTCACCAGTGAGACTAGATACATATACAGAAGAAAACTTTGAATCTGGAAAAACAAACTATGTTCAAAACAAATGGAATTACTCAGAGCTTAAAGATGCTAAAAAAGAATTTAAATGGCGAGCTGGAAGTAGTTATAGCGAAAGAATAAAAAAATATAAATACTAAACATTTAACAAAAAGAGGAATAAATGAAAAAGTTCATTCTATTATCATTACTACTAACAAGCTTCACAGCAGTAGCAGCTGAAGTTATCACTATTTTGGATACAAGAATTCAACCAAGTTATGAAATGCATACTACATCGAGTAAATTCTACGTTGATACTAAAAGTGGTCTAGGCTATGCAAAAGTCTCAGTTGACGAGATTCAAAGGGAAGTATTCCCAGGACCATCTAGATGTGATGAGTTTGGCTGTTACCCAGACCGTCAACCAACTCAAATTACAAGAAGAGTTTTTAGTGAACAAGTAATGATTGCAAACCTTAGACTTGAAAACAAAGAAATGATTTACACGACTGAAAATGGCGAAGTAAATTGTGGACGTCTTGGTACTTCAAGAATATTTAAAATACCCACGATTTATCTAAGTGGTAAATGTGTATTAAGAGAAACACTGAACTATGATCGTTTAAGAGTTACACTTACAATAAAGTAAAAAAAAAGCCCGACAATAAGTCGGGCCAATTTATTAAGTCTTAGAATTCCAATTAAAGTTGAATCCCATTTTCTTTAAGTGCTTTACCATGCAACGTTTTAATAATTTCGCGCATATTATCTTGAGTCGTATTAAAGTTCTTTGCTGCTTTTTCCCTTATTTTTTGTCATAGCGAACAGAAACACTCAAGAAAAATAACATTACATTTTTAATGAATATTTTGGCAGATTGGCCCTAAGAAATTGAGGTGAATCTTGATGAATAAATGTACTTTTTCATTGGAGAAACTTGTTTTTAAACATTTAACTAATCCAGAATAAAGACAAAATGATACTGGTTCTAAAAGTCTTAAAAATGGCTTTTCTTACATCTCTGGAGTCAAAAAGATACTGATTTGATCAAGAATGAGCACGTAAAATAAATTGCATCAATTTGTCAATTTCACCTACTTAGGACTTTCAAGTGTAAAACTTAAGTAAAACTTAGGGGAATTTACCAAACTCTCCATCTGATAATCTAAAATATTTATAGAGATAAACAGTCCCCTGTAGGAGTGAGAGATGAAATCTACAACTGAATTAAATGAAAAGAAACATATAAATTGGCGTCAGATAATACGTCCATATAGTAGACCAGATACTAAAAGAAGTAACTGGCAAATTGCTTCAACCATGTCCCTTTATGTGGCATTTTGGTTTATCGCCTACGCAGCTTATGATATTTCTCCTTGGCTTTGTTTGCTTGTTGCTGGTGCAGCACAGGTCTTTTATGGAAGAATATTTATTTTTATGCATGACTGTGGACACGGATCTTTTTATAAGTCTAAGAAATGGAGAACTTTTTGGGGTTATATCTCCGGTATTCTTTGGTTTACTCCTTATGAGCAATGGACCAAGGCCCATGCAACTCACCACAAGCATTCAGGGAACCTAGAGCATAGAGGTATCGGTGATATATGGACACTTACAATTGAAGAATATGAGAAAGCAAGTTTAGGCCGTAAGGCATTTTATAGAGTGTGCCGCTTCCCCCCATTTGTATTTTTCGTTGGTGGTTTATATACATATTTCTTTGTACAAAGATTTTATACAAAAGAGGATGGTACAAAAGAAAAACAAAGTGTTTGGATTACAAACGGCGCGATTATTCTTATGGGTACAATTATATCAAGTGTCACAAGTCTTGAATTTTTCTTATTTTATCAATTTTTCCTTTTATACTTTGGAAGCTGTTTAGCTGTCTTTTTCTTTTATGTTCAGCATCAATACGATGATGTTTATTGGGAGAAGAAAGAAGCTTGGGACTATGAGACTGCAGCAATGGAAGGTTGCTCGAATTTAAAATTACCAAAAATAGTTCAATGGGCCTCAGGTAATATTGGTTTTCACCATATTCATCACTTAAGCTCTAGTATACCTAACTATTTTTTAGAGAAAGCATACGAGGAAAATGAATACTTTCAGAACCCTACGACATTAACGCTCTGGGACTGTGTAAAAACTTTTAACCTCGCTATTTATGACTTTGAAAATAGAAGAATGTTAAGCTTTAAAGACTATAAAAAGTTTAAAAACACCTCATCTTCATACACAAATCATTCAAAATTTGACATTATCCCTGAAGAAGAATTACTGAAAGCCTAATCTAAAAAAGGGTGATACAATTCTCTAAGAAGTAAGCTCAGGGGGAGTTATAAAGAACTGGTGGATTTTTCATCCTGTTACCATATTTGTAGGGACACTAGTTGCTATTAGTAGTGCTTTATTTCTCTTTATTAGATCCTACCTACAAGTCAATGATACTGTTTTACAATTTGTCGAAAAATATAAACTAGATTTAGATCAGTTCCAAGACACTCAAACCTGGGTGATGGTAGTTCTTCTCTCAGTTCTTGTTGCATTGACCTTATTTGGTGTTGCCTTAATTTTTATCTACTACCAAAAACTATTCCGCCTATACCGTTTCCAACAGAACTTCATTAATGGCTTTACTCACGAGCTCAAGACTCCTATAGCCTCCCTAAGACTATATTTGGACACGTTCTTAAAGTATGACCTCAGTAAAGAGGAACAGACTCAATACTTAACCTATATGCTAAACGATACAGAACGCTTAAACCAAAATGTTAATCAAATCTTACAGATTGCAAAGATTGAAGATAAAAACTTTAAACCCTCTTTTCAAAAAGCAGATATTATCGAGCTGGTAAAAAGTGTTCCAATCAAAAATCCTCACTACTTTGAGACGCTGGATATTTCCTTCAAAGAGACCTCTGAGAAATATGAGGTTGATATTGTTCCTGACTTAATAGAGCTTGTTGTCATGAATCTGATCACAAACGCTGTCAACTATAATGAATCCGAAGATCCGAAACTAGAAATTTCATTCGAGAAAAGTGACAAATATATTGTGACAACATTTAAAGATAATGGAATTGGTTTGGATAAAACTGAATTTAAAAACGTGTTTAAAAAAATGTACCAAGTTGGGAAGTCTACGAAGGGAAGTGGCCTGGGGCTCTACCTTTCTCATAATGTTGTAAAAATTCATAAAGGAAAGCTTAGAGTAAGTAGTAGCGGTCTAGGAAAAGGCTCTGCATTTTGTCTCTACCTACCTCTACCAAAGGATGAGCAATGACTAAGATACTCGTTATTGAGGATGAAAAACATATTGCTGAAGGCTTAAGAATGACTCTGACTCGCGAGAGCTATGAGGTCGAAATATGTCATAATGGACTAAAGGCAATCGAAGTCTGGAAGTCCTATAAGCCTGACTTAATTATATTAGATCTTATGTTACCTGGCCTTGATGGTTTTAAAGTATTAGAAAACATTCGCCTTTATGATGAGAGACTACCTATTCTTATTCTCTCGGCCAGAGATGCTGTGGAAGACAAGATTAGATGCCTTAAGAAAGGTGTAGATGATTATATGGCCAAACCGTTTGATCTCAATGAGTTTCTTCTAAGAGTTGAGAGAATTTTAAAAAGGTCCAGTTGGAGTAAGGAAGAAAAACAAGTTGATACCTTCCCTAGTCGTATTGAGTTTGGAACCTACTGGGTAGATTTTGAGTCACAGTTGGCGCTCGCTGAGGAAGGAGAAGTCACTCTGACCTTACAAGAATTAAAGCTCATAAAAGTCCTCTATCAGAATGAAGAAAACGTTCTTTCTCGAAAGTTCTTACTTGAGAATGCCTTTGGTTATAATCTTGATGTAAACTCAAGGACTGTAGATAATTTTGTTGTACGTCTTAGAAAATACTTTGAGCCAAATCCTAAAAAGCCCATTCACTTTAAAAGTAAAAGGGCAATGGGATATTATTTCTCAAAATAGCCCTCACTTAGAAGTATTTTAAAAAAATCTGTTTCTCTCGATTCTCTTTTTTCATAAAAAATTTTGTTTTTTGAAAGGATCATCTTTTTTCTTCTGTTGGCACTTTGACTGAACAGCAATACAAGCACCAACCACCCCAACAAGAGCATTTTGTCCTGTCGGGTCTATTTTAAAATTAGGATTATTCCCTACATATCGATACAAATTAAAATCTCTACCAGCAAACCCAATCGGATCTTCCGATAAAAACCTACCTGAGTTCGGGTTATAATGTTTATCGTAAAATAGTGGCTCAGTGTTTAAGTACATAATATTTATTATAACTTAGAAATAATATTTTGTATTTTATAAGTAGTGATGAATTCTTAGCCAAGAAGCAGCCACCAGCTCATATAGTCTCAAAATATTGCTGCTTTAAATACTAACGTATCTAGAGTATATATTAAGTATGAATAAATCGACTAAAAAACCTGAAATACACATTACATTGGTCGAGGGTTTAATTGAATTAGATAAGTGGCTTGAGAAAGAGGGTCTTTACTTAGATTTAAAAATAATAGGTGGCAGCGCGCTTCATCTACATAATATTGAAATCGATAGGGCCACAACTGATATAGATATCGCTACGGCCATCACTGACAAGGAAATCCTTGATCAAATAGCACGTATTGGAAGAAAAGAGGGTTTAGAGGAGACGTGGATTGAGTTTTCTGATGTTGCGATTCCAACAGAAGCTAATTTCGAAAGTCATTCACTCTTTAACCCTTTAAGAAATATTAGTGGAAAGTTCCTAGATATCGAATCACTTTTCATAACAAAGATTGCTGCTTACTACGATAGACTACACAGGCAGATTACAGATGTTGATGATATTGAAAGTATGATTAAATCCGGAGAAACTCTCACGACACAGTTAATTCAGGCAGGAATGGACTTTATTCGAAAAACAAGAAAATATCCCCTAGATGAAGATCGAATGACTCAAGTTCAGAAGGATTTAAATAGCTTACTTACTAGTACTGATTGATCAATTTAAAAAACTCCAGCCGCTTATGTACTTTGTGCAGATTTGAGTAATGAGCATGAATTCTCTTTGATATTTCATTTAGACTTAGTCCATCATCTTTTTCTTTGGCCTTAAAAGCTTGATAATCAGCATCTAGAATATCAAGTCCTTTAATTCTATTTCCAATTTCAGGAATATTTTCAATTATATAATTAAAGTTTAATAAGTTTTTTTTATATTCTTCGTGAAAAGTTGGTGTGGCAATATTATATTTTTTCCATATTTTATCATGATAACTTGGATTGACTTTTGTTTTACCACTAGACCTTTGATGTAATTTTTTTTTCTTATGAATAAATTTCCTTAGAGGTTCTAGATTTAATTGCTTCTTATTTGTTTTCTCAATTATATCCAAAAAGACCCCTAAAACGGCAGGATCATACAAATACCCTTCTTTTTCAATAAGCCTTTTAACCTTTGAAGGTGAAATAATAAAGCCAAATGCATGTATCCAATTTTCAATACATATGGCCAGTCTAGGCCCTGCAAATACAAACTTTGTTGCATCTAAAAAGAATTGCTCAATATCAATATATCTGTCTGAGAAGACTTTATCATAAGAAACTCTTCCACCAAGAGAACTGAGTTTTGATCCAAAATGTTCTACTTCCTGCTGAGTTAAGTTCATATACACCTCCAGTAACCTTTCGGTAGATCATGGAATTATATTATAATAATATAACACACATGTCAAAGGACCACGTAATATCGGGTACTTAGTCAAAACAAATCAAACTAAAATAAACCAAGTGCTGCTCCAATCAATGTAGAAAGAAGTGATATGAACTCCTTAACAGAGCGGCGAATAAAAAGTACTCAAAAGTAATAAAGGGAGAATGTAACAATCTCAAAAACAAAAGAAATATAGTTACGGATCATACTTACATTCAACAAATGGTAAAAACTGGAACTGTAACTGTCATGCTTTCAGACATAGCTTCGCTTACAACTTCTTAAAGAACGGTGGCCAGATGTATGAACTACAAGCTGTTTTAGGCCATAAGTCGATTCAACAAACTATTGATCAATACGGAAAGCTGTTAAGTGAAGATGTTGTTGATGCAAGTCCTTACAAGTTTTAAGTAGAAAGTTGGCTGACCGTCAAAGAGCAAGGAACAGAATCGAGCAAGGATCATGACCTGGAAAACGTTGAAATTTTCCAGGTTTTATGGCCAAAAATGGTAAAGAGTAAGGATTTTATTAACATCAAGATGTAAGAAATTTATTTTTTCTTAAAAAAATCTTCAAGGTCTGGGCCACCTT
This sequence comes from uncultured Oligoflexia bacterium, assembly GCA_913058265.1. Classification (GTDB taxonomy): domain Bacteria; phylum Bdellovibrionota; class Bacteriovoracia; order Bacteriovoracales; family Bacteriovoracaceae. Next base: position 4,608 of record CAJXPQ010000010.1, on the reverse strand, counting down.
TAGTCTTAAATGAAAAAAATATTCCAACAATACCTAGCAAAATAACTATCCCACAAACTATCATCACACTTTTTGGAGAAGCAAAAGCATTTGGGTTATAAGAACACTTCTCCAAAGGATTAGTTTTAATACATGTTGTCCACAGAGTATGTATTCTAATACTACAACTTATAATTAGTCCTAAAGAAAAAAAGAACATTAGTTTTGACTTAATCATTATTAGACCTCAACATCGAATAAAATAAGAATTAATCAAAATACAACGCAATTGAAATTGATGCATTAACAGTTGCTAAGATAAATGCAACAATTTTTGCAATCCTAATATTTGAACCGCTGTCATTACCAGTTGAGCTAATTTTTAATTTCCCTATAAAATCCACTTTATATGGTTTGAATATTAAATATAAACTGAGCCACGAAAATACTATTGCCCTTCCCAAGTTATAAATCCCCATACTTTGTTCTTTGACAGTAAATATCATTGCCCCAAACACTAATGAGACAATTGCTAAAATTATTATAATTACTAAAAGTCGATTATTACTTACCACAGGTTCCGCCATTACTATTTGAATTGTCATTTATTTGCGAATCAATATCTTTAATTCGCTGATTATTCACTTTGTCCTTAATTAGTTTATATGTATCTGGGCTAGATAACAAACTTGTCGTTGGAAGTATTTTATCTGCTAGATTTAAAGTGATATTTGCATCACGATATGTTGATGATATATCTGTATTCTGAGCAACTTTATTATACAAAGCACCTGCAAAAAAGCCTGCTTCATACGCAGCATAAGTCAAAAGCACAACAGGTACGATCTCACCTGTTGGGTCAGTATATTTAATAGGATTGTTAAAAACATACCTGTAAAAGTTTGTATCACCCGCTGCTAGGCCAATAGGGTCAGCTGTAAGAAATCGTCCTGAGTTCGGGTTATAATGACTATTGGGAACTTTTAATGCAACTGCAACACTCATACTAACCTTCTGATATTAAAATAGATTCCTAATAAAAGTGTAACATGTAGCCTTCCAATTTTTTGAATTTTATTGAGCTTTTTTTAATTTTTGGCCATATTCTGGCCATTTTTTTGTGATTTTAAAACTTGTACTTTTTCATCTCTTTAACTAAAGAGTCAGGTGCAATAATGTCCTTTATATTAGGATCTGCAAGAGTAGCATAGGCAATATCTGAGTCAGCTGATATGGCAAAAGAAAAATGACTACAATCCAGTGCTGTTAAAATCATAGAATCAAAAATTGCTAAACCTGATGATGAACTAACTTTTATTGTCTCTTCCCAAATCATTTTTTTATGGAAGTAATGTTTTTGAACTTCTTCATTCGGACTTATGTATTTAATACCTGCTAACTCATACGCCTTATATGCACGTAGAAGATCATCATCTAGTAATTCTTTTGTTAACTCAGGCCATGGTTTAAGCCCTGAGTGAGATCCACCGCTAAATGTATCTCGAATTTGCTTTAAGTGAGTTTCTGAAAAGATTATATCTTTCTTTTCATGCATAAATCTATGCTTGTACTCACCATACAGTCTTTTAATTAAATACTGTGCTTTTTTTGGAAACTTAAGTTTAGAGAACTCATCTATCGAATCACAAAGATGTTCTGTTAACAAAATACGTCTAAATATATTAATAAATTCAGCTGTTGTTATTACGTTGGTGTAACAAGTAATACCATTACCGACAATTTGCTCATCTAAGAACTTAACGACTTCATCATGAGTTGATTTAACTTCGTACATCAAAGACACCAGAATGTTTGTATCTAAGACCGTTCCTTTTACAAAAGAATCATTATTTGAAATTTCATTGTAGTATTCATTAAATTCAGAAAATGCAACTAGTCTTCCCATTTATTAATTATTCCTCATCTCATCAGGTAGCTTTGCAATCTTCTTCAGAGGCTCAATGTTTTCGAATTCATCATTCTCAATATTTACAATAGAGTTTATTCTACTTACTTTTTCTTCTGAAAGAGGCTTTATCTTAATCTCTTTTAGAGTTTTAGCTAAGTCTTTAAATGGTGTTTTTTTTATGACTTTTTCCATTGTTTTCTCCAGGTTACTTATTAATATCTTATTACAATATAGCACATAGCCTTAGTTTCTAAGTGCTCAGAATTACGGAGAATTTGTGAGTCGCCTCTTATAAATAACTTAACATAGAATTACGGCGATGTCTCTAAAAGTGTAAGATGTTGGCCACTTGAATAGCGTCAAATTGAAGTGTAACTTCGTAAAAGACGGCCCAATTTTTTGAATTGTATAAAATATTTGTCTGTTTTTTATGCGTTTGAAATACTCCTCAAATAAAAATCGCAACAAAGGAGATTCGCGATGAACAGTTTCAAAAAAAACTAAGTGAAAACAACTCAGAGAAGGAAAAACAGACAGTTACTAATTACACCAAAGACCATTGTTATCAGTATGAGATTAGACTTCAAAACCTAGAGCATGATGCTGAGGTAGCAAACTTAACTGTCGAAAACATTGATAGTTTAAGAGTTCCAGACTTTCAATTTAAGTATATTGATAAATCTGATCAAATCACGTGTAAAAGAATTAAAGAGTTTATCGAACGCCATGAATGGCTCGGGAAGATGCCCCATCGCCCTACTCATAGATTTATTGCTACATATAATGGAAAGCTTGAAGGTTAATTTACACAAAATACTAGTCTGATGAGTCTCAGGTCCGAAAATGACATCTCCAACAGATTGAGTACTATAAATAGAAAAATATTCAATTTTAGACTCTCCGATTTCGTTGATAAGTTCTAACTTGGCAGTATAAATACCATCCCTATCAGTATTTATATGAACTTTGTCAGAACTTTCTACAAAAATTTGAGATTGAGACCCCTCAGGAACATCAACGAGTTCCCAAAAATAGTTAAAATTCAAATTAGCGTTATCAATACTCCCAGAACCATCAATTAAAACCTTGGTGCCTGTAATATTATGTTCTTGATAATTGATATCAATAACTGGTGACGCAAATAAATTGGCAGAATAGAATGCCAAAACAAATAAAATTTTCATATTTTTCCTTTAATCATTTATTGGTAAACCACTTGGAACTTTCTGAGGAACAAATTTTCTCATATCAAGACATCTAAAATCAGTTAATGCTGTTAAAAAACTTAACAAGTCACTAGTTTCATTTTTAGATATATTAATTTCTGGTAAATTTGAAGACAATAAAATATCATTCATAACATTATTATTACTTAATACTGTAAAGTCGTTTGCGCCTTTGAGCTCAGGCAAGGCAGCTTTACTTTTTTTATATCGACTCAAGCTTTGTTTTGGATTCATGTGATGTATCAAAATATCTTCTAAACTATTATAAGCACCATTATGGCCATAAGGTGCAGTGACACTTACATTTCTTAAACTCGGAGTTCTAAACTTATACTTATCACTCTTCTTTTTTGTTACAAGGTATCTTCCCCAATCATCTTGTAAGTTAAACCCAACACCTTTACCTGGACCTATTGGAGGTAATGCGATTGAATGAAATTTCATATCAGTCTGATATTTTCCAGTGTGACATTGAGAACATTTTCCTTTTCCGTAAAAAATATTCATTCCACTAATTTGACTAGCTGACAATGAAGACTTGTCTCCTTCAAGATACCTATCAAATGGAGAATCATCAGCAATAAATGCTTTCTTCTGGAAATCCGCTAATGCATTACCAACATGATGAATTTGAATGTCAGCAGAGGTTTTTATTTGATTCGGAAATGAGTTCACAAATAGCTCAACATACTCTTCAATCGACTTTACACGCCCGACGACTACGCCCCAAACTCCCCTGTGGTCTCCAGTCGATGCAAAATCAGCTATATCATTCTCACCTTTATCTCCTGCCATTTCAATACCAGAGGTTAGTGGAAAAATTGACTGAGCTGCAAGCAAGGACTCCAATCCTTCGGGTAAATTATTATCTGCAGGAGATTTTATTCCACCAGGATATTCTATATCGAATTCGACTCTTCCATCAAAAAAGTACTTAGTAACAAAGCTTTGCCCAACATTAAATAGTGCGGGAGCATTTCGAGGAACTCTTCCATGAACCTTATCATTGAAATTTCTTGTAATCCCAAGTCCAACACCACCTTCGCCAAAGCCTAATGACAGGCCATCACCATTTGCTGTAAGGGGATGATGGCATGTTGCACATGAAATGTTTCTATTTCCACTAAGTAATTTATCGAAAAAAAGAGACCGCCCAAGTTCAAACTTTGAACTTTGGGCATAAGAATTCGCAGACAGTATTAAAAATACTGAAAAGAAATATTTGAAAATCATTTTTCAAATCCTTGTATAATTGTTAGTTAAATTATTTCCAGTATTCTATCCAGAATATTTATTCAATATCAAAAATTGTTCTTCTCAGAATTTATATTATTCGTATGAATTTTAACTTAAGAATTTGTTTTGAAACAAAACTCAAAATATTAACTATATCTCTTTAACTGATTTTTAAACATATATAGCAAGTATATCCCTTTAAAGGGTCTCCAAATTTGATGGTGTGCGCGCTGAATCGTGAGGAAAAAAGTTCGATAT
>CAJXPQ010000009.1 GCA_913058265.1 uncultured Oligoflexia bacterium | reverse complement strand
CCAATTAATCTTACTGCTTGTTGAGGAGCCGCATTTGCTTGAGATAATACAGAGATACCAGCTTGTTTCATGATATTGTTCTGTGTATTCTTCGCAGTTGCTTCCGCATAATCTGTGTCTCTTATTCGACTATTGGCAGCAGACATATTCTCTACTGAAGTCTCTAAGTTTGCAGACGTTGTTAGTAGTCTATTTTGTAGAGCTCCTAACTCAGCTCTCTGTCCAGATACAGTCTTAATAGCTTGATCTACTGACTCTAGTGAGCCTTGTGCGCCTTCTTTTGTGTCAACGCTTTGACCATCCATTCCGAGTGCTTCAATTCCAGAGTTAATCTTTGCTGGATCGTAAACAATTCTATCTTCAAATTGATCATTTCCTGCACCAATTTGAAATTCTAATTTGTCACTTGATCCATCTAATAAGTTAACATCATTAAATTCCGTCGTTTGTGAAATTCTTTGCAATTCATCTTTAAGTTGTGAATACTCAAGGTTTGTGTATGACCTTTCTGTATCTCCAACTGTATCTGAAGCTGACTGAATCGCAAGTTCTCTTAATCTAATTAAGATATTTGCTGACTCTTGTAATCCACCTTCTGCTACTTGAATCATACCAATCCCGTCATTCGCATTTCTATTTGCTTGCTGACTTGATCTAATATTTGCTTTTAACTTCTCACTTATTGCTAAACCGGCAGAGTCATCTGAAGATTTTGTAATTCGAGATCCACTTGCTAGTTGAGCTGCAGTTTTAACCTCTTCATTTCCAAGTTTCTTTAGTGATCTCTGTGCCGTTAACGACGAAACATTTGTTGCGATTCTAAAACCCATAATCTAATCTCCTGTGTACATAAGAAAACCTCCATTTTTAGCGACTTTGTACCCCTACAAAGAAGTGGCGACCGTGCCATTTAGTTAGTAAAAATAATCATGTGAAACACTTAATCCCATAAGATATTCACACCTAACGTTTCGGCTTAGAAACCGACCGGATGAGTAATATTTTAGCTTTATAAGGAAAAAATTGCCGTATCGAATGATTCTAACTAGTTAATCTAGGTACTTGTGTATTTTGCTCGATTAAATCTTTGTGCTGAAAAGATACAAAATTTTTGTTAAGTTAAACCAGAAATTAATTACATTGGAGACTCAATTGAATCAACTGCTACTTATTGTCCTTTCTGTTACTACGCTGTCCTGTTCATCTATTTTTATGAGTGAGAAAGTCGTAAAACTTAGAATCCTTCATACAAATGACCATCACGGACGTTATCTTCCTAGCAGTAAGGGAGAGTATGGAATGGCCGCTAGAAAAACATTGATTGATAAACTGAGAGGAGAGGTTAAAAACACTCTTTTATTATCTGGTGGAGACATTAATACTGGAACTATGGAGAGTGATATTTTTGATGCGGAACCTGATTTTTTAGGAATGAAAGCGATTGGTTACGATGCAATGGCAATTGGAAATCATGAGTTTGATAATTCGTATAAAGTTTTAAAAAAGCAACAAGAGTTGGCAGGCTTTCCTTTTCTTGCTTCAAATATATTTTATAAAGATAAATCGACGAGACCATTTGCACCCTATATCGTTCGAGAATTGAACGGCATAAGAGTTGGTATCCTAGGGCTAACAACAAAAGATACACCTCCAAAAGCATCACATACTGATGCAAAAAAACTTTTTGATTTTAAAGATATAATTATCGCCTCAAAACCAATTGTAAAAAAGCTTCGAGAGATAGAGAAGGTTGATTTCGTTATTGCTGTTACTCATGTAGGTCACTATGGAAGTGCTACCTCAAATGGAGACATTGATCTTGCTAAAAAAGTTTCTGGTATTGATGTTATTGTTGGTGGCCACTCCCAAGAAGTTATAAACGCAGAAGTTCATAATGAAACAATAATAGTTCAAGCTCAGGATTGGGGGAAGTATGTAGGGGCGCTAGATTTAGAGATTAATGTTAGTAATGGAATTGTTAAGAATTCAACTTATGAGCTGTTACCGATAAATATGAAGAAAAAAGTAAAAGGTGTATATCAATTAACCTCTGAAAAAATTCCAGCAGATAAAAGTATGATAAAGCTATTTGCTCCCTATAAAAAGAAAGCTGAGAAAGTTGGAAATGCGGCTTTCGGAAGTATTGATAAGAAACTTATAGGTGACAGAAAGTTGGTTCGTTCTATTCAGATGCCTGTGGCCCAATTCATGGGGGCGGCTTCTTATGAGAAGCTTAGGTTTGATGTGATGGTCTTAAATGGAGGTTCTATGCGTTCAGGTCTTGAAGCTGGAACCATTACAAGAAAAAAACTGCATAAGCTTCATCCCTATGGCAATACTTTAGTCTCAGTAAAATTCACAGCTGAAGAGGTTTTTGACTATATCGCCGCGGTTACAGTATTTGCTCTTAAGCCATTAGTTGAAAGGGATGGGGGCTATCCTCACTTTATGGGTGTAAAGCTTGAGATTAAAAATAATAAGCTTCAAAAGATTGTTGCTAGCGATGGCTCATGGAGTATTACCAAAGATGTAAATGGTAAAGTATCTTCCACTAAGAACAACTTTATTCTTTCTACTGCAAACTTTTTGGCACGTGGAGGAGATTCATTTCCTATTTTAAAAAATCATTCCACTTATTATGACTCAGGATTTATGTTGAATGGGGCCATGATAGATTATGTGGGTAAGCGAGGTCAGATCCGTGCAAAAGATTTTGCAGTGTCTGATCGAGATATTTTAATAAGAAAATAAAAAGGCCGCTAAGAACGACCCTTTTTGGAATTGTTATTTATCATTTGTTCTATAATTAAAGCTGCTTTTTTTTGCTTTTGAGGATCATTCATAAGCTCACTAATTCGCTTAAGGTAAGCCTCAATTTCATGTTTGTCAGCAATGGGATTTGATTGCTCCGGCTTTTTTGTTAGTTTCTCCGCTGGATAATCATCTTTAAATCTTTTTGCACCTGACATGATATCTTACACAGCTTCTTGAAGACGTGGGTGTGTTGCCACTTTCTTCATATGCTCTTCGATAACATCGAATAATTCTAATTTTGTACTTCTTGGATCCATTCCGTTTGGCATCGCCGAGTATACAACTTCTTCATTTATTTCTGTGAAGATGTACCAAGTTTGACCTAGCTTTTGGAAAAGAACTTCTTTGGTGATTTCTGAATCGATTTGTGACATCTAACCCTCCTAGTTTTTGTGTCTATATTCTTGCCTATACTTTATCGGCGAGAATTCGAGGGCCTTAAATTTAATTACTGAAGAATTGAGAAAGGGAAAAATCTGCCTAGTATGAGGTTTGTATGCCTGCAAAGTATGTTAATTCAGATGTAAACTCCTGCTCAAACTCATCAGAATCGTTCACTGATTGCCATAATTCACTCTCTTCAGCAGATGCTTCCGCCGAGTAAGTACGGGGGAGAATGACACGAAAGTTAGCTCCAATGACTCCATCAAAATCCTCGTATATTTCAAAGAATTGAAAGCTAGCACCAACACTGGCAGAAGCTCCAAAGTTACTACTGTATTGCCTTTGTTCCTTAATACTTGTGCTCTTGTCTCGAATCGTAATATCCATTTTATCAATCAGGGTAAATTGCATGGATGTAAAAATATTTAGGGCGTGGTCATCAGTTCGGTATGTGTCATAGGATGCATAGGGACCAAGTATCAATCTTAGGTTATCCTGCGTCGCCTTTTGACTTGTTAGCAGGTAGTCCATTTTTGAGAAGTGAATATCACCCTTAGCTCCGAAGAAAAAGCGCCTCTCTTTATTGAAGCTTTTTGACTTTGACCAAACAAAAGAAAATTCTTTTGATAGTCCGTAAGCTGAATCAAGAATTCTTTGCTTATAGGGATAGCCCGAGTAATTCGGCTGACCAAAAGCAAGGTTGATTTGTCCTCTAAAATTTTCTTCCGCAAGAATAGGGTATCCTTTTGGAAGAGGCTCTTGAATTCTATAGTCGGTATGATCAAACCCAATAGGTTTTTGAGTAAACTCGCGAATGTCTTTGTAAACGATGCGAATATGCTCTTTTAAAACGTAAGCTTCTCGTCCGCTTTTTGTCATGGTTTTGTAGAAAGCGCTATCTTCATCAGCCGTATACGTTGTTTTTTTGTTGAGTAATGGATCTGGATTCTTATCAGCAGTGAGAAGCTCTAATGATCTAAAATCTTCATCAAGGTACCTATCTTCATGAGCCTCAGTGGGGTGAAGGAAAATACTATCACCTTTGCGATAATGTTGAATGATTTGGGATGTTTCATCTGGTTCTCCAAAAATGGGAGCTTCTAAAACGATAATGGTTCCCTCTGTCGCAGCGAAAGAAGAGAGTGAAAAGATAGAGAGTATAAGTACTAAGTAGCTCATTAAAAAATCCAATCCGATCGATGGCCAATATGAACACCATAACTGTCATCGTAATTTATATTATTTCCAACATCGATACTCGTATCTGTTGCATTCGCTTTAAGCCATTTTCTTTGAAAACTAAAACCATAAACCCAGTGTCCAAAACGTCTGAGTTTAATATCTTTTTCAACACCAAGAAGCATCGCAGTTTCACTAATCTTAAAAACACGTGTCTCCTCTGAACCTGAGTCAGCTACAGATATTTGAGAGAACAGGGATAATCGTGGCTGTAGGATAAAAGAGAAATTTGCCAGTAGAGGTTTTGTTTTAAAAGTAGGTCCAACAGAGAGAGATTGATAAGAGAATTTACCCGTATTAGCCTGGGTGTTGCCACTAACAAATTCATACATTATACCAAGTCCTGCCTGGATACTAAATTTAAAGTTAGATAAGACAATCGACTCAAGACGGAACATAGGAGTGAGTTCTTTGTTATGCTGGACTAGCTTTTTAGAAAATCCCGCCTTGTATAGGCCAGAGTGAAGATTAAACTTGAATTGATAGTCAAAACTCTTATCTCTTCTGTCGACAATAATTTTTTTCTTCAACCGTTTAAACTTGTGTGGTTTTTTATACATCTGAGTAATGAGAGTGATGTCTGTAATAAACTGATTATCTACGCGATACCGAATATTATTATTTTTATCCAGAATATATCTATAACGATCATAGTCTTGTTTAGTGTGGGCCATAACTTTTATATCTTTATTTATATAAAAAACTTTATCATCACTCAGCCGGATGATTTTTGTTCTTTTCGTAATCATGGAGAGTTTCTTAGGACTTTTGGCAATATCCTTAAGTTGAATTCTTAGGGCTTCATTCTGAGTATTGGTATATCTAAGACGTGAGGATTTTTTTCTCTCCTCAATCAATTTATCAATTTGCTCATCTTGTTTAATTTGAAATTCACTTAGGTCGTCAAGCTCTGGTTCAGTTGATGACAAGAGTTCATTATTTAAGCCTTCCTCTTCCTCTTCAAAATTTAGTTCTTCTTCCTCAAGCTCTGACAATTCTTTAAATAACTCTTCATCTTCCTGAATAGGAATGTCAAAGACAGTTTCATTGGCTTCTACGCTAATGAGATTCATAAGGAATAGAGATATAAGTAAGATTTTTAACATTTTATTTTTATTGCCTTCTCTAATGCTATAAAATTGCTTTCAAATTTAACAGTGTTTTTCACAATCTCAGCAGCTTTAACCCATTTAAATTCACTGTGTTCTGACTCATCGATGGTCACTTCCCACTTATCTTTGCACTGAATGAAAAAGGTTTTTTCTTCACAAATTTTTTCACTCCAGCGATCAGGAAAATTAAATGTCAGATCACTGGCCATAATTGATCTTATATTTTTGGCCGCAACACCAGTCTCTTCTTGCGCCTCTCTTAGGGCAGCTTGAATAAACTCTTCATCCGCTTCAACTGATCCTGTGACATTTTGCCAAAAGAATTCTCTGCGCTCATTGGTCTTTAACAATAAAAAACATTTGTTCTTACTTGCATCGCAGTAAAATATCACACACTGGACTTTCCTTTTATTCATACTTTAAGTGTAATGCTCTTAGTCGACTTCGAAAAGTTTTTAAAAAATCAAAAGCATTCGTTGCAGCAGTTTGAGCATTTTGGTATGACAATATAATGGATATTCAGGAAATTCTTTTTAAAATTTTGCAATGCGCACCAGGATTACTTTTAGCGGTAATTGTTCATGAATATGCACATGGTTATGTTGCAAAATTATTCGGCGATGATACAGCTGAAAGAGATGGCCGCTTAACTTTTAACCCAGCAGTTCATATTGATATGATGGGAACAGTGGTTTTTCCTTTAATAGGAGTCATTTTCGGTTGGGGAGTTATTGGTTGGGCAAAGCCAGTGCCTGTAACTCCAAGAAATTTCAAAAATGTTCGAAAAGGTATCTTCTGGGTTAGTTTCGCTGGACCTCTATCAAACTTTATCTTAGGTACCATTTCTGGAATTCTATTTGCTGTTTTGGCCACCTTCTTACCTAAGGACTTTAGCTTATACGCACCATTATTATATATGCTTCAATATTCAGTTTTTATTAATTTTCTTTTAGGTGCCTTTAATTTAATTCCTTTCCCGCCACTTGATGGATCGAGAATGGTTGCTTCCTTCTTAAAAGGGGAGGCTTTACATAAATATGAAAGTTTAGCTCAATACGCGCCAATGGTAATTTTGTTAGTTTTTGGCCTTAGTATGATGGGAATCCCAACCCTACACTACGTACTGACGCCATTTTTGGAGTTTGGACAGAATTTACCATTGTACTTTTTGCGTATACTAGGGTGAAATAATAAAGAGAGAGACTTACACATGATTGAAACGAATATCCAGGTAAAACTAGACCGCTTTGATGGACCGTTAGGTTTATTACTTCATCTTATTCAAAGAGAAGAGATGAGCATTAAAGAACTGGATATTAATAAAATCACTCATCAATACCTTGATTACCTTAAAAAATTACAAGATGTTAACTTCGATATTGCTGGTGAGTATCTTTACCTGGCGGCGTCGTTACTGTTTATTAAATCAAAATCAGTAACAGACGAGGAAGAAGAGAAAATACGAATTTCTAATCCTGATGATTTAGAAATTACCACAAAAACTCAACTGATTCAGAAGCTAGAGGAACTTGCTCGCTTTCAAAAGCAGGGTGAGATGTTAATGAATCTTCCTAGAAGAGATGAAGATATTTTTGTAAAGCCTAAGATTGATCGTAAAGCTATTCAAAATTCTATTTTACTTCCTATGGAAATTCAATCACTAACAGACGTCATGATTGATAAAATTAAAAGAGACAAAAGAAAATATACAGTTGTTAGAAGAGATCGTTTATCCATTAAAGAAAAGTTGATTCAGCTTAAAACGGATTTAAAGACTGGAACAAAAACGACAATGGATAAGCTTATAAATTGGGAAAAAGGTAAGGAAGAAGTTGTTATTACTTTTATCTCTTTACTGGAACTTGCTAGACTTAAAAGATTAGACCTTTTTCAAAATGAGCCTGATGGTTCTATTTATGTAGAAGTAAAAGAGGATTTAAACTCATTTGATGTAGATACAGCAGATGGCTTTGAGCCTGAAGACGATGAGACAGTTAGTACCGAAGAATTACAGGTGGCAACGCCTCCACCACTACCGGAACAACCTTCAATTTAATTTAGAGGATAACTATGAGTATTATTGATTACAGTTGGGATTTTAGTAAAGAAGAGTTTAATCTTGATCTTGATTTCTTTAATGAGAAAGAACAAGAAGATAAATTATGGCAGGCCAGAACTGGTTTAAATCATGAGACTCTTTGTGGCGCGATTGAAACGATTGTTTTCATGAGTGATAAACCAATAAATCTTCATAAAATTAAAAATAATATTGATCCAGATCTTCCTTTAAGAGTTATTCACGAGTCAATTGCGAGATTGCAGTCAGAGTACGAAGCTAAGCATCACGGTATTAGATTAATGGAAGTGGCGCAAGGTTACCAATTTAGAACAAAAGCAACTTATTCTAAAATCGTTCAAAATATGTTTAAGGTTCAGTCCCTTCAATTAAGCCCTACGGCAATTGAAGTACTAGCTATCGTTGCTTATAAACAACCGATATCAAAGACTGCAGTTGAGAGTATTAGAGGTGTTGACAGCTCTCATGTTATTAGAGCTCTTATGGATAGAAGACTTGTTAAGATGGCCGGAAGGTCTGATGAAGCAGGAAGACCATCTCTTTATGAAACAACAGCGGAATTTCTAGAGGTATTTAACCTTAACGAAATCACTGATCTTCCATCAGAAATTGAGCTTGAAGAGCTTGCCAATGCAAGTGAGATTGGTGAAATCTCTGACATTAAAAAGATTGTTCAGGTTGGCGAGAAGAAAATATTTGATATGGACGAATTAATGGAGCTAGATGAACTAAGTGCTAGTATCCAGGAAATTTCTTCTGAAACAATGTTTACTCAATCTTTAAAAGATCTTGAAAAGAAACGATCAAATGAAGAGGGTGTCGAGAAGAAATCTGCATTTGATATCTTGGAAGAATACGTTAATAAAGCACAGATCATCGAGCAAAATAAAAACTCTACTGAATCTGAAGTTTTAACTTCTGTTATGGAACCAAGACCAGTGACATTATCCATGCTCAAAGAAATGCTAAATACTCCTCAGCTTGAAGAAGATGAGTTAGAGATCGAGGTTGAATTAGAAATCAGCGCCGACGAAGCACTTGCGAAGTCTGAAGAATTACTTGCGGCAATAACTGATGAGTCAGAAGAGATTCTAGAGTCACAGATTGCTAACTTAAATATTGAAGAGGAAGTTGATAATGCTTTTGATATGCTATTAAGTGACGATGGCGAAGAAGAGAGCGAAGAAGTACCTGTTCCAGCTAGTGAAGTTGATACTGATGAGTTTGATATTGCGAGTTTTATTTCTCATAAATTAAATACTGTTGTTGAAGACGCGCCAGACTCGGCCACAGAGGCAGAAGAACTTTCGGCGGCACTGGATGATGCTTTTGATAATCTAATGGGTGATGCAGTTGCAGTCGAGAAGACTGTTGAAGAAGCCAAAGATCTAGACATTGATTTAGAGTTTTTGAAATCTAGTTTTGATGAGTCGGAAGATCAGGATTCAACAGACTCTTAGTTTCTTGGAGTATACCTAATACTCATTTGTACTTGATACTTATCAAGGTTATCAGGAGTATATAAGGCAGTAATGCCTGTCTCAAGTTCACTTCCGTTTTTAAACTGAAATACTTTTCGAGCACCTAAGTCATAGGACATCAGCTTCTCTTGTCCCGGAGCTTTTGAAGTAAACTGACTAGTACCTAAAAGAACTTTTACATTCCTGTAAGGATCATTGAAGTCAACTTGTGCTCTAACTCTACTACCAAAATAAATTTCTTCTGAGGTAAGCGCTACACCATAGTCTTTCTTTGTAGTTTGATTTCTATATCCAATAGTATGTCTATCAGATTGCTCAAAGGCAGCGAAGTGTTGACCATTTTTGTAAGTGTCAGAGATCTCTGTATTATACGCTCTATTATTAAAGCCTGTATCACTTTCATGGTTATAGTAAATATTATGTGAGCCTTTGATGATCCTGAGTGTTGTAGATGGTGTAATGAAAAATTGTCCATCTTGATTCCAGTGCTGTTGTCCATATATTTGGTTCTTAGAGTAACTAAAGGCTCCATTGGCACTTATATTGTTTTCGAGAAGAAGTTTTGCTCCACCATTATCATAAAGTGTAACTTTAGGCAGATCTATCCTGCCGCGAGCGTGAGCGTAGAGTATGTCTTGCTCTAAGTCCTGACCACTGGTTAGGCTATTTGCACCGAGTTTATTCTTTGCATATGTTACACCTAGGCCAAGGTGAAGCCACCTCGTAGGATTTCCTTCAAGTTCAGCCTTAAGTCCCATCAACTTATCACCACGTATAAGTTCAGATTTAAATAAGCCTAAAGTCATTACACTGTACTGTGCTTCTAGCATTAAAAGTCTTGGGAGGTAGTTTGGATCATCAATTTCACCGCCGCTGACAGCAGAAAGAACTGCGCCAAGTTCTGTTTGTCTCATGCCAACTATCTCTCCTGTTTCCGGATCAAAAGTCGTATGTTCAATACCTGAATTGATAATGTTTGGATTTAAGTCTTGGTTCGTAGTTCCTTTGCTGTTTGTGGTGTAGAGCTCACTCCAATTTATTGTATAAGTTTCTTCACAGCCTGCTTGAACTACTTGGTGTCCACCACTATTCGATCTATAGGATTCTATGGATATACACTCTTTAGGAATTCCACAATTAAGAAGAAACTCTGAAACATTTACTGTCATATCACGACAAACGCCCGCTCGTGTTAGAGACTGATCTGGGTTCAAGTATGTTCCAATAGCATTCCATTGCTGATCATTTGTAACGACTTCTCCAACTTCAAAAACTGCTCCATCGGCCCTATCATATTCATATATCTCACTTGAGAGTTGTGAGAGGTACCTCGCCATTTCAATTTTCTCTCTTTCACTTTTACCTTCACACATTCCTTGAATATAGGTGTTTCTATCCTCAGAACTGGAGAAGTTTGTAGCTGCAAGTTGAATATTTTCTTTTAGTTCCTGCTGATTCGGTAAGTCCCCAAGGGGAGTTTTTTCGATACTTTCTCTAGAGATACTATAACTATTAAAGACTCTAAACTCCCACTTACTCTTAGCTTGAGAGGCAAAAGAGGTGATAGATAGTACTAATAGGGGAATAATATTAAGTCTGTTCATACGATATTGTATCTAAGGTTCCGATTTTAAAGGCTTTTTTTGAAAAGTTTACACCCTATGATAAAATTTTAGACAGAACGCACAAACTGATATAAAACTTCTCAAATTCAATAATTTACGGCCGTGAGGTCGAAAGGAGAAATGATGTCAAAGAATCATAAGAAAGAATCAAGTCTAATACGCCTCCAAAAGTACATTGCAGATTGTGGAGTTACTTCCAGAAGAAAGGCAGAAAACCTTATTATACAAGGTCGAGTTAAAATTAACGGTGTTAAAGTGACTGAGCTTGGTACTAAAGTTGAACCTCAAACAGATGTAGTTTCAGTTAATGGCGATGTTATTGATGTTTTAACTGTCGATCATTTATATCTTGTTATGAATAAGCCTAGAAGTTGTATGACTACAGTTTCTGATCCAGAGGGAAGAAAGACGGTCATGGACCTTATCCCTATTAGTACTCGGGTTTATCCTGTTGGAAGACTTGATTATTTATCTGAAGGACTT
The DNA here is from genome assembly GCA_913058265.1 of uncultured Oligoflexia bacterium. GTDB lineage: Bacteria > Bdellovibrionota > Bacteriovoracia > Bacteriovoracales > Bacteriovoracaceae. The sequence goes on along the minus strand of CAJXPQ010000009.1, from coordinate 157,960 downwards.
CTAATTTTTACAAATGATGGTGATTTCGCGAATAAGATAATGCATCCAAGTTATGAAGTAGTAAAAACATATGAAGTAAAAGTCTTCGGAAAAATGAACGATGCTCTTCTAAAGAGACTTCGAACTGGTGTAACGGATCAAGGTGAAAAGTTAAAGCCTCTCTCTGTAAGAGTTGTTGAAAAGCTTCCAAATAAAACATGGCTAGAGTTCAGACTATCAGAAGGAAAAAATAGAGAGATTAGAAGAATCTGTGAAACTTGTGGGATTACAATTGATAAGCTTAAGCGAGTTGCCATTGGTAACCTTAGCATTGATAAAGTTCAACCCGGTAAATGGGAGTATATTAGTAAACCAGACCTCTATAAATTAGTTGGTATCAATAAAGATGGTTCCAGACGAGCTGATGCTGAAGAGTATAACTCTTTGAAGAAGTCACTAGATGTTCGTAAGATAAGTAAAACTCAAAAGAATGCTAAGGCGGCAGACTCTGTTGCTTTTACTCGCTATAGAAAAGATGAGTACTACGATACTTTGAAGCAACAAAAAGAAGCTAGGATTCTTCGCTCTGAATTGAAGAGGGATGATGAACAAGATGGAACGAATGTAAGATTGAGTTACCAGAAAGCCACTCCAAGCGCGAAAACAAGAATTCAAAAATAAAAAAAAGGGACTCTAGGGTCCCTTTTTTATTTCTATAAATATAACGAACTATCTAATTATCATACTTCACAAGGTCGTCACCATAGACTTGGTCGCTTAGTATATCGACACAGTATTCAAGAGCTTGCTGGTCATAAGCAATTTCTGTCTCTTTATTGGAAAAATTAGCTTTTTTAATTGCTGATGCAACAAGCCTTAATAACTCAGAACTGCCATCAAAGTATTCATCTTCTTCATCTGTAGTCATTGTGTGTACAAGCATCATATTAATACTTTTGAGTAGTCTTTTTTGCTGTTCACTAAGATCATCAGTATTCATGTCAATTGTCATTTTGTTTGTTGTATCCATCAAGTTATTCTCCATTTATTAACCCCTTCTTAATTCTTTTCGACGAATATTGATGAAAATTTAGCTATTTATGGCTGATAAAAAGACTTTTTATTTAGCGGTCAATATAGTTCTAGAAAAAGCTAGACATCATGACTTCAGTATTCTATAAATAATCATTACTTACCGCGGGATGGAGCAGTTGGTAGCTCGTCGGGCTCATAACCCGAAGGTCGTAGGTTCAAATCCTGCTCCCGCAACCATTTTTTTAAGTATATTAAAATATATAAGGATCTCTACGGGGATCCTTTTTTTTTCTCTAATAAGAAGGCAAGTAAATATGGAAGTGGATAAAGTCTTTAAAATTTTAACGACAGATCAGTGGGATGCATTTCAAGAGAGCGGAGAGTTTATTGGATCACCCGTAGACATTCAAGATGGCTATATTCACCTTTCTACAGCAGTTCAAACTGAAAGAGTTTTAAATAAGTACTATGCTGATACTAGGCCCGTATTTATCATTGAATTTCAAAGTAAAGAAATAATGGATTTATTAAAGTGGGAGAAGGCGAGTAATAATGATCTTTTTCCACACCTCTATGGGCGCCCTCTACATTTAGATGAAGTTTCAGGGACTGAAAAGATTGATTAATTTCTATATTCAATATACCTATAGATAGTCTCTGCAAGATACTCATTACCTCTGAAATTCAAATGCCCGTGCCATAGATGCCCTACGTTTTCTAAACTCTTTATCTCATCTTTATAGCCAAGTTCTCTCATAATATTAAGCTCAGGGATAATATTAAAGTAAGAGGAATTTAGCTCTTTAAGTTCTTTGATAAAGTGAATATACTCTTGATCATACTGATCGTAGTGTTCATTTAGTGGAAGGATTCTTATCTTTAGTTTTGTGTCATTAGCGATTTTTTTTAAATTATGAAAAATTCTTAGTGAGATTGCGTAGGAGTTATAAGGTAGATGTTCAATATAAGTCGTAGTTTGTGAGTAAAATAAATAATTGAAAAATCTCTCACAAAAAGCAGATACAAATGTAGATTTCATTACTAAGCTTTTAAAGTAATCAACCGTTTGGTTGGTATGATCTTCTTGAATGGGTACTAATTTAAGCTCTCCTTCATTTATATGAAAGTAGGGTTTTGAGCTTCCATCTCTAACTTTTTGAGCAGTCCTATGTATATCTTCTTTAATAAATACGATTATAACTTCTTTAATATTGAGGCTTGAATCCTTTAGGATTTGCTTTAAATGTATATACATTTGATCAAGCCCGTATCCGTTTACACCTGCATTTATCACCTGGGATTTGATTTTTCTACTCAGGAAAGATGGCCATGTATGCTCATTGGGCACCTCTGCACCAAATGTAAATGAATCACCGATTGCTAAGATAGATTGTCTACTAGAGTTGAAATCTGGATTTAAAGAGTTATTCCTAAAACCAAAAGAATTTGTCGAGACATTTGTATTCCATAGAATTTGAGTATTATTAGGCTTAGGCTTCCACCCTAATGTCTGATCGGGTTGATTTTTATAAAAGTGATATTTAACAGGGTTACTCTTTCTTTTAGATATTTTGAACGATATAACGGCAATGACTTCAAGTGCAAAAAGAATAAAAAATATATTCATAAAAACAAATAGAACTTTTTTCTTAAACTTCATCTGAATGGAACCTTTTGTATGAATAAAAAATAAATAAAAAACTAAGTAGTATTAATATGAATCCATGGAATTCAAAATTTGTATTACTTAGTATTGACTGAGGAGCTTTCGCCATCTCAATAAAATAAAAACTTAAGATTTGATGACTATCTATTGCCTTATAATTAATAACTACAGAGTACAAGAAGGGAATTGAATATATAAAAGTGATAATAAAACCAAATATTCTGAAAAATTTAAAAACGTATATATTATTATCCCACTTTGTTATAACTATATATAGTAGTAATGGAATTAGTGGCAATCCGTTTCTCCATCCAAAATCTGCACCGAGATTCCAGTTTCTAAAAAAGAAGAAGAAGATGAGCAAAAGAACTGGTGAAACAAGAGCACAAAGTTGTTTCGTATTCATAGTTTTAAGCTTATATAGAACTAATAGAAGAATGCAGTTATACGTTATAAGGCCATCATACGGGTCAAAGAATAAGTAAAAGATCTTTTTAAGATTGAATATTTGCATAACTTCAGAGAATGGATCATATACGGGAGATTGAATCTGGCCCATAGGATTAAAGTACTGAACTATAAAGGTAAATGGATTCCCGTCAAAGCTGTAATTATAAAATGACTGAGCTATTGCAAAAGTCACAAGACTGAATACAATAATTTTCGCTGCGATTAAATTCTTGTTTAGAATGACATATACAAGAAAGCTAATCGCTAAAATTGAGTTAGTCGGCTTCACAAGTGAAAGTATGAATATGATAAAAAAGATTAAATAGTAATGCTTGTTCTTAAGCTCACTTTTCTTTTCAAAGATTAAATAAATTAATGGAAATTGAAGTAATGCTGATGCAAGGTCTGCAAAAGGACTGGTAAGATAAGGAAATAAAAGAGTTGGTGTGAAGAGATATAATGGAGCAAAGAATGAACTATTTCCAAAATATGACCTTAATATTAAGAAAAATGGTAAAAGTGATAATGAGACTAAAATTGCCATCGTTAAAGTTTTTGTTAACCAGGCTTCTTTAATGAAATTCTCTTTAGTTACAGGTGAGTTTGATATTAAACTAATCGGTTTCGTGATTAATAAATAGGGCAATGCCATAAGTACTGAAAAACCAGGATTGTGGGTACAGTAAACTTTGTCCTTGACGGTTGCTTGATCGTACCCAATATAGTTCTTATGTTTTGTAATATCGATGACTTGATCATCAACGATAGACTTAGTTAAAGCAAAACGAGCTCTAAGATTTCCACTAATATTAAAGTAAGGGCCAGTAGAGTTAATAAAAACAAAAACAAAAATGGAAAAAGTAAAAATGAATGATTTTTTACTCATACTAGTTCTTACTTTTGCTTCTACTGAGCATAGTTTCTAAAACATACATATCTATAATAATACTCTTTAGTTTCTAAATATGATAATCTAATTTTAAGGATTTGATATGAATATAACTATTCTAGAGTGTATAAGGCCTGGGGAACAAAAGGACTTTAATGGAGGCTACGGAACTTCGTTTAATCCAGGACAAAATTTAGGTGCTAGAACTCTAAAGTATCTTAGGGCAAGACTCGAGTACTTACCTGTACTGTCTTACGCATATCTCTCATCAATATTGAAAGAAAAAAACCACCAAGTTGAATATATTAATAATTCCATAGACTTCAAGGCAGATATTGTTTTTCATAAACCCTCATTGATAAATTATAATCGAGAGCGGGAGCTTCTAAAGCTTGTTAAGTCTAAGCAGAGTGTCAAAGTTATTCTGTTTGGTCCCTTAGTCAATGCATTCCCAAACCTTTTTCTTGAGGTTGCTGATATTGTATTGGTGGGAGATATTGAAAACCTATTTAAGTTATATGATAGTTTAAACGATATCGAAACTGGTATTGTGGAGATTGGTCGACTAGATAATCTAGATGATTTACCATTTCCTGATTGGTCTCTTTATGACTATCTTGCCTTCAAACAATATCCTTTATTCAAGCGGGGTCCCACTCTAATGATTCAAGGGAGTAGGAGTTGTCCATATAAATGCGTCTACTGTCCATATATTGCAAACAATCAGAAGTATCTAGCTAGGTCAACCGCGAATGTCATATCAGAAATAAAACATAATCAAATAAAGTACGGAGTGAATTCATTTCTATTTCGAGATCCTGTTTTTGGATTAAATCGTAAATGGGTGAAGCAACTCTGTGAAGAAATCATTAAAGAGGGAATGGATGTAGAGTGGGGATGTGAAACACGTTTTGATTTATTAGATGAAGAGTTGATTCTCCTGATGATTAAGTCAGGCTTTTGTCTACTCAAGGTTGGGGTTGAGAGTTATGATCATGTTCAGTTGAAATATTTAGAGCGCGTCCCTCCCAGTATAGAACATCAAGAAAGAATAGTTAATTTTTTAATGGAGAAGAAGGTAAAGGTTTCAGCTTTCTATGTTTTGGGGTTACCTGATGATACAGAAGCATCGATATTAAAAACTATAAAATACTCACAAAAACTAAACACTGCCTTCTCTAACTTTACAATTTGCACTCCCTTACCTGGAACCAAGCTGTACGATGATTTAAAGAGTGATATTGTTGTGAAAGACTTTGAATACTATAATAACTATAATTTAGTTTATAAACATAAAGTTTTTTCTGCCCATAAGCTTCAATCTTTTCAGAGTAAAGCATTTACTAGCTATTATTTTAGAATATCATATTGGATTGCAAATTTAAAAATCTTACTTTCTTAAACTTGCCAGAGGATTGGCAATAAGCCAGTAAGCAATCATCGTTATCGCTGTAGGAAATTCGTCTCCTAAAATAGAACCAGCAAAGAAATGAAATACAATTAGGAGTAGGCCCATTAATTGCAAATATTTTGTTCTAAACGCGGCCAAAATGGCAAAAAGCTCAACCATTAATACAAATAGAAATGAAAGAAAGCTAAAAAAATTATTCGATATAATAAAGTGACTGAAAATTTGGCCACTTGTTTTTTGTTCCCAGTACTGAGCAAGGATGGTGTTAAGGTGGTCGATATTATACATAGATATCCCTCCTTCATAAAGATCATAGAAAGATCCAATAAATTTTGAGATCCCAGCACATGTATAGGTTAGGAGGATAAAGAAAGTAACCAGCCATATACCTTTGATTATTTCGACATTTTTTTCAAGAATTTTACTTTTCTTTAAATCAGATGGCAGTAAGCAAAGTAAAAATAAGCTTATAATCATAATATGCATACTATGAAAAATATAGTTGTTAAATGCAAAGACTATTGCCCAAAACATAAAAAGAGATATGAAAGAAGTGACCTTGAATATTTTCTTGTGGATATAAAAAAAACAAAGTATTGAAGATAGTATTCCCGTTATTCCAAAAAATGGACCTAAGTATTTGAACATAGTGTTTGGAATCCATTGAATAGGCCAAACATATAATAAGTCTTGAGGGGGTTGCATTACTGCTGGACGAATATCATTGAAAATTTGAATCGAAATAACAAATACTATGAGGTAAAAGTATCGAAGGTACAGTATGACTTTATCTACTTCGCTCGATTTTGCTAAGGCTTCAAAGTCTAATTCAATGAGACTCCAAAATTTATTAATGAATCTATTCATTGTTATCTCTCAATTCATTTTGAATGCTTTTTAATTTCAGTCTCATTTTTATATCAGGAGATCTGTTGTACATTGAAAACGATGAGATTGGGTAGATATTTCCATCTGGTCCTCTTGTGCCTGTTTTATAATCCCAATTACTAAATGCTATGACTAGGTATACAATAATGAGCAGTGGCCCGATATTGTGAATACTAAAGAGGTTCATTTTTTCACCTTAGTAATATAGTTAAAAAGTACTGTGTGAAGATCTTGAGCAATATCTTCGTTATCCTTAATGATATTATTTTTTTCTTTCCAGTCTTCTTTGAGGTTATAAAGCTCTCTCTTTCCACTTGTATGCAATATATACTTGTAATCAGTTGTGTGAATGGCTTTCATATCTGAGGGGTCTATAATTGTGATTGTGTGATCTCTTAGCTTTTCTACGGATCCATCAATGAGAGGCATCATGCTCTTTCCTTCGAATTCATGTCTTGGCTTCAAGGAAAGTAGGTCAAGGATTGTCGGAGCTAGATCAATAAGCTGGACATGAGATTGAATAGCTTTAGGTTTAATTCCTGGGATTTTAATAATAAGGGGGACTTGAATGACTTCGTTATGGAGAGTGTTATGTCTTAGTTCATTGTGCTGTCCAAAAGCTTCGCCGTGGTCTGAGGTAACTATTATAACAGAGTTGTCATATAAGCTCTCTCTTCTTAGGTAAGCAAAAAATTGACCTAGAAGATAATCCTGAAATTCAATTTCTTCATCATAAAGAGCTGTCATATGAATTAAGTCCCTAGAGTCATTTATATCAACGCGCTCAAAGTAGAGTTTCTTTCTTAACTTTCCATTCCAGGAATTTGTCTTATTGTGCTTGTTGTATAGTTCTTCAAACTCACTCATCTCACCTATTATTCTACCTTTATAGTCTGGATCATACTTTTTGTAGTAAGGCTTGGGTGGTATATATGGATCGTGGACTAGATATGAATGAAGAAACATAAATTTTTTACTATCCTTATTTTTTTCTATCCACTCTTTTCGACTCTTATTTAAAAAACCATCTTCTTTTGCTGTTGTTTCTAATATATCAAAACTTCTTTCAAACCCTCGAGTCAAATCTAGTTGGTAGTCTTGTGTCGGTGCAAACCAAGCAGTTTTAAAATCTTGTTTTTTTAAATACTCAGTAATTGTTTTGATCTTCTTAGGAAGAATGACGGCCCTATCCTCTAATTTAAAAGCGACCATATTGTTCATTGCAATTGATTGGCCCGTAAACATCGCCATATGACCTGGGAAGGTATATGAGGAAGTACTAAAGGCTTTGTTAAACATTATGGATTCACTTATAAACTGATCTAGGTTTGGAGTTGTTGAGCGATGATAACCATTTTTATTTAAATGCATACCAGATAGAGTATCAATTGATATGAGAATGATATTACTTGGTTGTTTTGAAGTCGTTTTGTTCTCGCTAAGGTAGAATCCTGACAGGCTCGTAAGTATAACGACTACAGCTATGAGTATTAATCTTTGCATTTAAATCCTTTTATAAATTCTTTAAAGGTAAAATTATCAAGAACACTGCTATATTCGAATTTAAAAAGTCTTTCACTATTGGGACAATACTTTAGTTTTAGTATACCTTTGTGTGAGATGAGTTCTTTTCGGCAGATACCATAGTGAAGTTTGTTGTTGGCCTTGTATATCACTGTAAACTCTGTCTCTTTTAAGAATACTTCAGGTAGATCCTCTTCTTTACAGTCTGTAGATATCTCTTTAGTAATTGCACCTAGGTAAGGGACACGAGAATCATTATATAATTGAGCAATTCTTGACGTTTCTATGTGCTTGTATGATTTAAATTGTTTTCGAGTAAAGTTACTTTTAATAGTTAGCTTCAGCTTTTCTTCATGCTGCGTAGACTCATAATAACGATAGGTAACATTATCAAATTGATGAGCTTTGGTTAGCTTTAAGTCTTCTGGTACTTCAAAATTAACTGAGTCACATGATAGGTTAATCAGTAAAATTAAAAAAATCAAAAGCATTAGTTTCATATATGTTTCTTCTTTATAAATAATCAATATTAGCTATATTATATAGTAATTATATAAATATTAAATAGGAAGAGATCTATGAAAATTAGTTTATCAATTATTATGTTATTACTTCTTTCAGTTTCATGTTCTGGAAAGAAAGGAAATGAAGAGGTTGGAGCCGCTAAGGTCGATAAAGCCTTAAAGCTCTATTGGTTTATACCTGACGGTATGAGGGCAGAAGATGAAACATTTGATATTTATGAGTGGGCCAAGCGTGGTGATTTACCAAACTTAAAAAAATTAATGGATGGTGGTGCTTATGGATTTTCAAGACCCCTCTTTCCTACTCATACACCTATAAACTTTGCGACTCTACTTACGGGGAAGACACCGCTTGCCCATGGAATTGCAGATGGGCCAATGCACGTTGAGGGTTTCCCCCTTAAAAAAGTTTCAGCAGGTGGTTTTAGATCCACTTCAAGAAAAATACCAGCAGTTTGGAAACATTTTGAAGATCAGGGCTTAGCAACAACAATTGTTTCAACTCCAGGTTCAACACCACCTGAAATCGACCTCGGCTATGTTTTAAGAGGTCGCTGGGGTGGCTGGGGAATCGATTTTCCTGCAATCAATTATGTCTCTAATAAGTTTGATCAAGGACGCCTTGGAAATAAGGGACAATTATTTTTTATGGGAATGGATTTAACGAGAAATATAGAACTTAAGGCTGGAGCTGTAAGTAGTAATAGTTTCTCCCCTGTCTTAACATCCCGTGTGAGTATCTATGGAAATGATTTAGATATTAAGGTCATTGATAGTACAAATGATAAAAGTAGAAACTATGATCAAGTGATAATAGCAGGTAACAAGTTAAAGAGTCAGGCTTGGAGTGAGTGGAGCACACTGACGCTAGTAGGTAAAAACGCTACCAAAATTGAATCTTCAGTTAGATACCATGTGATTTCTTTACAGGAGAATGGTCACTTTAAACTAAGATTCTTATTTGATAATTTAAACGAAACTTTATCGCACCCTCCTGAATTGGCAAGGAAATTAAACGAGAAGCTAGGGCCTATGGTCGATTTTGTAGATAATTTCCCACCTCAATTGATTTTTCATAAAGACGATGAGGCAACATTTCTTAATGAATTACACCAATCTTTTGATTGGCATGAATCTCTTGTTTCTGAGTTAGTTCAGAATCATAAAACAGATGTTGTCATTCATAATATTTATAGTCCTAATCAAATGCTCACAAGTCGGTGGTGGTTAGAGTATGTAGATCCCACAAGTAAGCATTATGAAAATCACTCTGAAGAGTTAAAAAGTAAAAAATGGGAAGATATACTTGGTATGTATAAAAGACTTGATCGTATTTTAGGAAAAATTCTTGAGAATAAAGATGAGAATACATATATCGTATTAAGTTCAGATCATGGTGCGCACACTCTTGATCGCTGGGTACATTTGAATAATATTTTTGCAAAAAAAGGTTGGTTAAGTTACACCACCGACAAAGTAACTAAGAAGACGACAATTGATTGGAAGAATACTAAGGTTATTTACCTAAAGATGATTGGTGTATATATAAATCCGAAAGGACTAGACGGAGATTGGAAAAGAGCCTCTGGTAAAGATTATGAAACACTGAGATCTGAGGTTGCAAAAACTCTAACAAATCTGAAAGATAATAATGGAGTAAAGCCTGTTACCAAGGTTGTAAACTGGGAAGATGTGCCGAATATTTTTCAACTTCCTCAGGATAGAGTGGGGGACTTAGTCATTGCAAATATTGCAGGCTATGGGTGGAATGAACTTGTGTCAGATGATATGAAAATATTTTCTAATCCATTAAAGACAGGGTATAAACAAGCAATTCTAGCTGACTCTACTAAGAGTATGTTAACTCCATTTGTAATTTATGGACCAAATATTAAAAAGAATTTTAAACTTCCAAATATCATCAATCATGTAGATCAGTTGCCTACAATTCTAAAGGCAATCGACGTTAAAATTGATTCTACTTTCGATGGAAAAGAGCTTAAAGTTTTCAAATAATATGGCATTTAAAAAGACTCTATTTATAGTTTTCTCATTTGTAGTAATCAGTATGATTCTAGAGTTTAGTGTCAGGTTTTTGAACCTGGCACCACAACTTTATTGGATTAATACGAAATCTAATACTTCGAGTTTTGAATTAGACCCAAATTCTCTTTTGGGGTATCGAATGAAAAAGAATGAAAAGAACCAACAGTTCAATCTGCATGAATCATTTCCCATCACAAATACAGAGGGATTTCGTGATTACAATCGCAAGATTGAAAAATCAGCTAAGCGTCGTATACTCTTATTGGGAGATTCTATTGTCGCAGGTCATGGCCTAGAGAATATAGATAACTTAATTGGTCCACAGTTAGAAGTAAACCTTAAATGCAATGATGTTGAGGTTATAAGTATCGGAGTTGGAGGGTATAGTTTTATAGGCGAGTCAGAGCTATTAAAAATATATTCAGAAATATATAAACCAGATGATGTTATACAAATTATTGTAAACAACGATTTTAAAAATAATAATACTATGATTCATACCGTATCATTTCAGGGATCATCCGATTTTTTTCGGACATTGATTGTTGAGTCACATCTTATTCGAATTATAATGATCTCAATTAAATTTCTTCAACAAAGATATTTTCCGTATTATGAGCAAGCAATTAATCATATTTCTAAAATAGAAAATTATGAACCAGAGCATGCATTTGAAGAAAATAGACGTTTGAAGAGTCGTTGGGGATTTACTTATTTAGCTTTTTTATGGCCTGAATTCTCTGATGATAAGGTATTTGAATTTTCTAGTAAAAAACATGTACAATCAAAACTTGCCAAGTTAAGGGAGAGTGCTGATATTTCTTTTGTGAGTTTGCATTCATTATTTCAACAGGAACTTAGAGCTAAGATACTAAAAAACCCTAGGGAAACTTTTACAATCGGTGATGGTATGCATCCAAATATTAGAGGTACAAGCTTGGCTGCCAAAGAAATTTCAAGAATATATATTGAGAAGAATCGTCTTATTCCATGTCTATAGAACTGAAGGGGATGGGTTTGTTGGTGGAGCCTTACAGTCTTTTTCAGCAAGTATAGCATTTGGGTATGAGTAAGATGTTATTAATGTAATTAAAATAAAAATAAATATAGAAAATTCTTTAAGCCTTTTAATTTTAAACGTATTAAAAAAATGAATAAATGCTATTTGAGCTGCAGGCATTGATATAATTAAATATCTTTTGTGAAAGCTTGGATGTGTTATTTCTGATTTAATAAGTAAAAGCAGAGTCGGAATATAGAGCCATAGAGTAAGTAGCATACCTACTTTATCTTTTTTTCTGATATACCTTATGATTGCAATTAGTGATAGACTTAAGAAAAGAAACGTTAAAAATGACGGAAAAAATTGATAGCGTCCGGAAAAATAAAATCCATAAATAGAACTCATACTTTCAAAGATTCCTATGTTTGGAAGCCATGTGTTGAACGGTGAGTAAAAGAAATGTCCTAATGTTTTAGTGAACCATGGGGCATAGCTAAGTAGTGTAATAGTAAGCGCGATAATATAACTTTTAACTAGATACTTGTTGAAAATTACGATTAAAATGAAGTTGAATAGAGCGAAAAATAACCCAAAATAATGTGAGTGTACTAGTAAAAACAAGAAGATAGTTAGTTTTGTTGTATTTGTAATACTCAGCTTGCTTTTTTCATTACTGATACTTTGAGTTTTATACATAACTAATAAGGTAAATAAATAAAGAAATATGTATGGTCTTGCTTCTTGAGAATAAAATATATGTGTCGGAGAAAGCACGGCAAGGAATAAAATAATACTTGCCTGCCACTGAGAGAGCCAAACCCTTGATAATTTAAATAGGTAGACTAGCGAGATCATCCCTGCCACTAACGAAGGTAAGCGTGCTGCTAGCCTTGGGTTTGTAAAACTTTCAGTCATTAATTTTATAAACATATAGTAATAAGGTGTGAAGGGCTCATCATTAGTCTGAAACTCTGACCATAAATTGAGGTAACCTCTCCTGGCATATTCCATTGTGGCCAGTTCATCGTGTGCAAAACAGTTGGAGTCAATTGTTATTAACCTTATTACAAAGGCAATCATCATTAGTACTATGAATATGAGCGTATCTTGGTTTGACTTAATCATCATGCTTTATATATTTAAATAGTAATCGATGATACCACTTAAACTTAGGTTCAATAACTTTTCCAAGTAAGTATTTGGGATCTGTTGGGGGGTCTTCATGGTTAGAGATAAGAGATTTTGTAATAATAAGCCCCTCTCTAACTTCAGTGAAAACATGACAAATACAAATCTCTAGCCCAGGACTCCAAAATATAATAGGATCGTATTTTTGAAGGTCGGCCAGCTCAGCCTTTTCAACTGTGATGACCTCATTGGTTCCTATCCATGGTTCCATTGACCCTGAGTTAATTGTTATTTTAAGTTGTGTTTCCTTAGATTTTTTGATTTTTATAAAATCTAATTGGGAGTATTTAACTCTCAATATTTAGAACACATATTGTAACTGTGATCTCCAAGCAAAAACACTTTGCCCGTCATTCGTACTATCTAATCTTGCAAAGCGGTTTGTTACTGAAAGACCATTCATTGGAAGCTGTGATGTAATCCAGAAATCTACTTCGTCTTGAGTTACTTCATCGACACTGTTGTATTCAGTAAAAACTAGTTGAGAGTAAGAGAGACGAATATCAGTTTTCTCTGTTAATCCATAAAGTAACATCAATTTTGAAGCTGAGCCTGGGGCCACATTTCCCATTCCAGAGATCATTGAATTTGTGAAAATAGTGTCTGTGAATATAGTATATGGCGTGATCCATGCACCGCCTTTGAAACTGTCTTCATTGACGTCAACTTTGTTATGTCCAAACGAGATATTTAACTTGTTGGATGCTTTGTAGCTTAGTTTAAGTCCCGCAAGTTTTGAATCAATATCACCAATTAGCGCCTCACCGTTATCACTTTGTTGGCCAATTTGAACTGCATAGTTCACTTTATTGTGAGAATAATCTGCATCTAAATATGTTGTTGTAAATAAATCACTATAGTTATAATGCCAGATATTTGTTTTTAATCCTGCATTTTTATAATTAAAACCTATAATTGTAGTTTCATTATTATAGTCTGTTTCAGTCGTTGTTTGGTTTAATCTTGCTAAGGCATAGTCAGCGACACTCGTAAATGAAGAAGTATTTCTTGCTTTTATTTTATTGATTCTCATAAGCTGTAGATTCAAGTGCTCCATTTTATATTGTGAGAAGAGCCCTTCGTAAGTTATAGGAATGATAAAAGCATCTGAGCCATTTGCGAAAGGAGTATTAATTTTTTTTCTCCCAGATTCGATTTTAAGTTTATTACGAGTATATGTTAGGTAGCTTTCCGATCGAACTGCAATATTTTCTTCTCCAAACAGAAATTGATAAAGGCCATCCTTGTCCCTTGGATTATTGATAACATAATCAGAGCTTGCTAGTGTCGCTTTACCACTAAGACCATAGTATGTATTGGTAAGAATACTTAGTTCACCACCTACCATCAGTGCTGATGCAAATTCTCCATGCATTGCATTTGAGACTTCATATTGTCTATAATTGTGATGTGATCTTAACTTTCCTGAAAATTCTTTGATGAAATTTTTTGTTTCTGCGTAAGAACTTAAACTTGTTCCTATAAGCATTAATGTGACTAATAACTTCATTTCAACTCCTAATAATTATTGATATCTAATATAGTATAGAAGGGGATTAAGTATTTCAACGAATTATAAAGTTTTAGTCGTAAAAGATTGAGAGTCTTTGCCACATATGAGTGAACAGATAGCAAGCTTACCGCAGCTAAAAGAATCCTTAGTCCATGACTTAGAAATTTCATTGAAAAAGTTAGATTGTAGGATCTCTTCAAGTGAGTATTGTAGGATTGAGCATTCCTCTAAACTAAAACGGTCAAATAATTCAGCGTGGATCTGTTGTGATTCAATTGATCGCTTTTCTGACTTGTAGGCCCACGAAATAAAGCAGCAAGGAAATATGTTTCCTGAAGCGGAAAGGTAGAGTGATTTTTCGGAGATAGACTTGCAACTTATGATGGTGGTATCTATATATTTTTCTAACTCTTCGTCAATGTCCTGACTCTCTCCATCAGTAACAAGCTTTTTTGGATACTCTACTTCTGTTCTTGCTTTCAGCTGTGGATGATATTTCTCGTTGGTATTTTCGACTTTAGCAGGTACTTCAATTTTATGTGTAAATAACCCATTGCGATCATAGACTGGAAAACTCATTGAAGAGTCAAAGCGTGAACTTTTCTTCAGGCGAAAAGCTTTGAAACCTAGGGAGTTCGCTAAGATTCTCGCCTTGTTAATTTGGTGCTCATTGTGTTTAAAAATAATATAGTTCCAGCGAGCAAATCCTCCACTAGTGATGTAAGCTTTGATATTATTTATTAGTTTTTGCCAAGATACATTTTGGCGATAGAGATGATTAGTATCTTCAATCCCGTCAATAGAGAAACTGCAATATTGATTTTCATTTTGTAGAATCGAACCAAGCTGCTCCCAGAAGAGTGGTGTATTCGTACCGCCATTACTTTCTAGCGTAATAGGCATATCCGGTCTGCAATCGATAATATATTTTAAAATAGGAATAAGCTCTGTTGCTAGAGTTGGATCTCCATAGTTACCACCAAATGAAAAAGCTGTAACTTTTGTAGCAATCATTTCATGTGTAAAAAAAGATTTAAATTGTTCTAAGGTAATTTCTGTCGTCGAAATGCCACTGTGTTGCTTGCCACCAAATACATTTCGAGCACACATTGGACAGGCGGCATTACATTTTTCCGTTAATTCAATATGAAAAGAGTAACGATCAAAGCTTTTAAATACTTGTCCTGACTTCAATTTTCACTCATTTCTTTGGTAACTGTAAGATCAAAATTACAGTGGCAGTGATTTCTATTACAAACGATTGGTGTCGTAGGAATTGTAAGAGGTCTTTTTGTGATATGACCCAAAGGTCCACCAACATTGCACTTACCTCTAAAGACATAGCCTCTATAATCAATAATTAATGTTTCTAACCCAATAAAACAGTTAAATCCTTTAAATACATTTAGTTTGTTGGTAATGATCTGAGCCGCAGAATACTGCTTCGTCGATTTATCTTCATGGGTGACAAGCATATCCCCTCTGGTTGTAAAAGGGTCCTTAGTACTATTTATTTTAGGAGTTTTAAAATCTCTTAGTCGCCTGAGATCATCATCTTTGTATGTATCCAGCTCTCTAGATGTTTCTATCTCATGTAGGATAATCGGTTGCAACTCAATTGTTATATTCTCATTGTTAAGACTTAGATTTGTTAGAAATTTAATCGCCCCCTCTACACCTTCTTTTGGTGCCATAATATTTACATGAGTCGTTGTATGCTCACTTAATATATTAATGACCTTAGAGAAATGTGCTTCTCTGGCAAATTCATGATGATAGGATATGCAAGCATGATTAAGTTTTGGTGCAATATCCTTCCAGAATGATTCTGGTTTGGATCCGTTGGTAATAATTCCCACTTTGATATCGAGCGTGTTTAGAGCTGATATAACTGCTTTAAACTCAGGGTGTAGTGTTACTTCTCCACCGGTAAATTCAACATAGAGCTTGCGATCTTTAGGAATTTGATTTTTTAAGTATTTTAAAGTTGAAATAATAAGGACTTTATTTGGAAAACTTACATCACCGGCATGTAGTAATTCTGGACAATAGGAGCACTTATAGTTGCAGATATTCCCTAGGTTCCAGCTTATGATAAAGAATTTTTCGTGAGATTTTTGACTATGATTAATGGATATTATTTTTGACATTATATTAGACTCAGAGGTCTTTAATTAAACAGCACTAGCTTGAAGATTATAAACATCAAAGAGTTCGCTCTCTAAGTCCTCGTTATCGTCGATATCGTTCAGCGATACAATAGTTAACCCGCCAAAGTATGGTTTGCCCTTTTTACCTTTTAATTTATCGTCGCTATTACCCATACTTTTTCCTCTTATAATAGTTATCGGATATATTATAACACAGTATAACATTAATTTGGAAAAATGAAGCCTGTTTTTTTATGTGAAATCATTGTGTTAGGGGAGGGATTCCTTAGAAATACTTAATTTCCAAGGTGGGATAACTATGATTCACTTAATAGAGTAGCATTAAACGGAGGGTTTTTTGATTTCATATCATGTGAAGACTGGGCTTTTTACAGTCTATGACAGTTTTAAGGATGGCCTATATTTGTTAGGTCATGAGCCTTTTATTGAATTTAAAGTTGACCAATTACAAGCGATTATAATTAAAAACTTTAATTCAACTCTATCAATTGATGAATTTTTTCAAAAAGACAATATACTTAAAATACTGCAGAAAGATCAGGCTCGAGAGGTTCTTTTTAGAAAGAAAATTCAAAGTCTTCTTGATCAAGGTGTTTTAGTTAAAGATGAGAGAAAGAAGAAAACGTCAGTAAAAAATCTCATTTATACATTTGTGAATAAAGATAAGGAAGAGCTCAGGTTGGAGTACAGGCTTCTTGATAATAATTTTTGTCGTCAATGGTACTCGTTATTAGAAGGCCAAGTTAATACATATGATTCTATCATGAATGACGGGTTAATATTTTGTCGAAGTATGTATAGCTATAAAGAGCTTAAGGATAAATTAGATCTAATTTATGATGGGGTGAAGAAGCTGTGCTTTGAGTTTGAAGGGTTATTTGATACCAGCTTACTCATTAAATCCTATGAGCTCTGTCATAAGGATCTTAATCAATTACATTTCATATTTGAAGAAACATACGAAAGCCCACTTCTTGCGAATGATGAAGTTGCACTCTCTCTTCTTAGAGACTTTAATATGACAATTCATTTATGCGAAGAGTTTATATCAGAAAACGAAGGTGCTTTGGTCGAAATGGTATTTGAAAAATCTTTAGGACCTGTATCATTAGGCCATGAGGATAAAAGTCTTTTTAGTACAGACTTAAAGTTTGGAACGATTTATTTAAACTATCTCCAGATTGGTCACTCTGCAATTGGCGCATTCGAATGTGATTCTAATACTTACCCTAGCAAACAAGAGTATTTTAATGCTAATCATTTTTTGTGCTTTAGACCAAACTACACTTTTGATCAGCACGATGAACTTAAAAATTGGTTAGCGAAAAAATTTAAGATTGATCTCAATGCTGAAAATTGGTGTCTGGGTCATATTCCTCTTGCTGAACTTGTTAGTCCAAAATTGGAAAATATAGAGGAGAAGTTAAAAGAGTTCCCTCAAATGACACGTATTGAATTCGAGAGTTTAGATTAGGCTTTGTAGTTTTTCTATATGCGCTTTATCCAGCTGTTTCATAGTTATCCCATCTATATATAAAGATTTTAAGTTTTTAATATTTACAATAAAAAGTAACTGATCGAACTCAATGAATCTTAGGTATGGTGAAATTTGATAGCCAGTCCTGGACAGTAGCATGGAAGCTATAAATGTAGATTTAGTCGCTTTGTAATTGTGTGCTAGTTTATCTTTATTTTTAGTCCCGAGGATGAATAGCCGTTGACCAGCAAAGGCGATCACTCTTGATACGCCTCTTAATACTACTTTTTGCTTTGCCATAATTGATTTTGAGGGCAGCTCAGACATAATCGATAGAGAAAAAGCTTTTCCACTATTATAGTATCGTTTTAGATAGTTATAGATATTCCCGGAGAAGTAGACTTCAGCCTTCGCCTCAGTCTCACAAAGAACTCCACCTTTTATAAATATACGAGTCGTAAGGTCTCTGTCTTCAAGTCTTTTTAAGCCAGGATTAAATCCACCAACTGCCGCTAACCAAGTTCTTCTGTAAATGCAGGCAGAGCTATTTATGGCGGGGGTTAGGATAGAGCTCTTTATTGAATAAAGGTAATTATGTTTTTGTTCTGTATGAATTTCAGATAGAGCTCTTCTGTGTTTATCGAGAAACCTATTTCCAGTAGGAGTCGTTCTTCCTTGTCCTCCTGCGTAGTCAAATTCGGCCATCTTTGATATAGAGCGAAGGGCCCAGTTCTCTAGTAGTTTTACGTCACTATCTATAAAGGCGATCAAGTCCCCTGAGGAGTTTGCTATACCGGTGTTCCTAGCGATTCCAGGCCCTGGCAGCTTTTCAAAAATATACTTTATTTCATTTTTGTATTGGTTTAAAACTTCTGCTGTATTGTCAGTTGAGCCATTATCTACGACAACAATCTCTTTACTCCAATCCTGAAGGATTTCTTGAGATAAAATAGATTCAATGCATGTTAAAACAGTCTTCTCTTCATTAAATACAGGGACTACGAAGCTTATGATCTTATTCATTCATAGTACTTTTGTCGGATAATGGCTGTTTGATAAATTTGCACCGTTGATAGTGTTCCATATGATAACTTTAACTTGAATATTGTAAGTTTTGTACATATTTTACATAAATTAATAATTGAGATAATTTAATAATTGAGATAATTGAGATAATTGAGATAATTGAGATAAATTAGGTTATGGATAAGTTGTATAAAATAAATGAAAGTGTGTGCGCTTCTAAGTCTAATGTAGGTGCTGATTCAAAAGAAGAGGTTATTTTCGTCGTAATGTTGTCCTCAGATGAGGATGACGTTTACAAAATTGACGGTGTGGCGAAAGAAATTTTTGAAAAAATTGAAGAAAAGCCACAGGTATATTCAAAAGTTGTAGAAGATATTATTAGTCAGTATGATCCAGAGTATGCAGAGCAAATACAACTTCAAAGTGAAAAATTCTTTAATGATCTTATGAAGCATAAAATTTTGGTTGAAGAAAGCTAAAAACTTCCAATAATCTCTACCGAAAATTTATTTGTTTCTTCCTCAGACATATAACTTTCATTTGGGTTTAATCGATCAAAATCATCTGAGGTAGACCATCGTTCAACTAAGAACTCATAATTTAATGCAATGGATACTTTTTTAGTATAGTGATAGATCTCAGCTAAATAAATACCATACTTGTAAATTTTTTCTTCACCAAAGTTTAAAGCGAAGTAAACCGGTAGCTTTACTCTTGTTGAGAGGTGAGGAAGACCATCCTCTAAGTGAAAGTAATGTATACTAGGGCCTAAAAGAAGTGAGTTTTGTTCGTTGAAAGTATTGTGTTGAATTTCACTGGCCAATTCATAGATCAGAGGAAGACTACTTAGTCTTTTTTTGATCGTGTGAGTGAGGTGTAAAATTGTTTCAGACCTTTTCGACGTATCCTTCCATGACCAATTTCCTTGCTTAATATTCCAGTCATCATTGTGTCTCGTACCAGTGTGACTCGAAATAAAAACGCCAAGTCTCTGTTTGTAGGGAAGAGTGTAGTAGGTACCAGCTAAGATGCTAGTATGATCAGAGTTGGTATATGTAGACCCTGCCTCAATTGCTAACTTGAGTTTAAGTCTATGGGTTTGGTCTAGATTAAGACTCTTGAGTATTGTTAGCTTTCCTGAATATATAGCATGGCTTCGCTTAGAGGGTTCGTTGTCTTGAGCTAAAGTAGTAAGACTGCCTAAACATAGGGTAAGCAGAATAAGTTTAATCATAATCAAAATTTTCGATATCGTAATCTAGATTTTCAATAATAGTAGAGTCTTTAATTTCATTATAACTACCGTTCATTTTCCAGTTTAAATTTTTTGTCCAGGTATACCTTCGAGCTTTTGGTAGTTTGGGAGAGTCTATAACAACACCCTCGCCGGCATTTACAACGATATATTTTTTGGAAGCTTGAGTTTTAACAGCTACTGAACCTTCATTTACACACATCCACACATTATCTTTTTTGATCGCAGAAACAAAAAATTGAGTACCTCTTACACCGAAGGTGGCATTCTTAGATTTTACAAAGTATCTATTCGTTTTCGTTTTTTGTGCTTTAACAAAGGCTTCTCCCGTCTTTAATATAAAAGATTGAGAGTTTATTGTTTTTGATATTCGAGGTTTCTTAATAATCATTTCACTATTACTTTTTAGCTTTAAAGTCGCCCCCGGCTGGACGATTAATACTGCAAGTGAGTCTTTGCCTGTTTTTATACTATCTCCGTACTGAATAACTTGCTTGCTATTTGCTTGTTTCCCATTGATCCAGGCTTTCCCTTTTAAGAAGGCAATTTTATTCTCAGTAGCAGCAGCTGCTGTTGAAACTAAGATAATGAGGATTAGTAAGTACTTGGCCATGGATTCTCCGATTTATTTAATAGTATGCATAAATCGAATCATTGTATAGGCTTAGACGACTGTCGTTGATATTAACTAACTACTTAATTTTATGTAGCTGGGTTAAGTTATTGGGCAATATACCCGATACGAATAGTATGCTACGAGGCCCTATAATTCTACTTGCCTTGCTTATCACAGCAAGTGCTTATTCACTCGATGAAGATAGAGTGGCGAGGTTATGTGAAAGCTTATCCAATGGTGAGTTACAATTAGAGTCAAAGTGCTTAGAGCAGAGTTCTGTGATTCCAACAAGTAGTGAAATCATTCCTGAAAGCTTGTCTTCAAGTATAATTAAATACAACTTTTTAATTGATTCAATTGAAGCTTCAGGTAAAGCTGCACAGGCAAAAATTAATGGTTGGAGTCAGTACACTCGATTCTTGAAAAAAAAGATTGGACATAAGTTTCATTCGTCGGACCCAGACTTTGATTACTCTATTTTTAATCAGCCCCATGTCGAGTTGATGAGATCCTTGAGCGAAATTCGCGATGTTCATACTCAGATGAGTGTTGTCAAAAATAAGTTACAAATATGTTACAAGGCTAAATGTAGCGCTTCAAGAATTCTCCAGCATGAGGATAATCATAAAAATATTAAAAAATATTATGACTTTTTACTTGTTAAAAATCCTTGGCTGATTGGACCTGAGACTGAAGCATATTTCGAGAATGCAGGTGATAAAAAAGTTGAGCAATTTCTTCTCGAAAGTATTGTCAGAATGATCGTAAGACTTAGTGATGTCATAAGTGATAGTTCCATTCTAAAAAGAGATTTAAACGATAGGATGCAGGAGGGAATTGTAGACTTTAACTCCCTTTTATTAGGACTTAGATATCATGAAAAAAGAACGACGATTGATACGGCGTTAGAAAGAAAATTAGCTCAATGGGTAAAGTTATCTGAGCAAGAGAAGTATGCATTATGTGAGCTTGCAGGGGATAGACTTCGTTATGATGAGAAGGTCTCCACATTGCACCTTGGAGTTGATGTAGGGTTGACGGCAAGTATGCTTGTACCTCTTCCTACATCTCTTATTTTTCGCGCAAGAAACTTGATGAGTGTGTCTCGAGTTGTGCGTATTTCAAGTCAAGCAGGTTTGAGTTATTCACTCTATGAAAGATTAGATCAAAAGGATAATGAGTGTACTGGACTGCTCACATCGATGAGTTTTGAAGAGAATTTAGTTGCACTAGATCAGTATCGAAAGTGTTTAGATCAAGAGAGCGATTTAGAAGTCGCCTTCATGTTAGGTATAATACCATATGATGCGATATTAAAAATACCAGGAGCGATAAGTAAATTACGAATACTAGAGAAAAGAGGAATCGTACCAGTAAGACATTTTAAAAATGATTATGAATATCATAGTTATATAAAGTCGATCTCTAATAGCTTGGCAAAAGGGGATGTTGCCACGGTAAAGGTTGTTACTCCTTCTAACCAAAATGTGACTATAACAAACCTAGGAGCCGCAAACTCAACTTCTCCATTGATTAACTCAAAATATGCAGATGAGTATTGGCAATTTGTTTCAGATGTTTACTCAAAAAGATTAAAGCTGACTCCAGAAACAATACAAGATTTCTTTAAATCTATTCAAAGCTCTAAAGATCGAACAACCTTAATGACAATTACTGAAAAGGTTGCTGCTAAATCTAAGAATAAATTTAAAGGAGGAATGGCCATGGTAAGATCAGCAAAAAGCTCAGAGCTACTTCCACTTGAAAAGGCAACAGGCTTTGTGGTTCCAAGGACGCCGGGTAAAAAAGTTGTAGAGGCGGTTAGGCTGACCATTGCAAAGGGTGAAGATCCTGGCTTACTGAAAGAGTTTTTGAGTCAGATGGCGAGGATTACACTGGTAGATAAAAATGTTGAAGCCATGTATTTTTATACTTCAAAAGTTCATCATAGACTCTACAAGTCTGTTGGTGTTGGGGGAAAGGTTGTTGGTAAAGCCAACGATGGAAAGGAAGTTATTGTAGCAATTTCTAGAGCAGAACTTGAGAGTTTACTCTAAAAAACTCTAGCACTTGCCTGTATAAATGAATAATAGAAAACCGCGTCAGGATCCTTTGCAACTCGATTGAGTTCTTCTTCTGCCAGTCTTACTGTCTCTTTATCGACTCTCTTTTCATTAATCAGCTGATCAGATGCACTAAGAAGAAGTTCTCTCCAATAATCAATAAATTCTTTTCGCTTACTGGGAGTGCGGTTATCTAGGTGCCACGTTTTAACTTGTGTTTTTATATTCTGAAAACCAACTTTCATTAAAAGATTGCCTAGTTTTGCACCGACAAAGGGATCACCACCAACATCAATTTGGTAGTCATTGAATGCTTGCCAGTACTTCCAAACATTTGGCGAGTATGGATCTAGCAGAAATGATGAGTTTAGAACCTCGGTAATATATATGACTGAGCCAGGTTGTAGAACTCTTCTAACTTCGCTTAGAACTAAGGCAGGGTCCGGGACGTGCTCTAAGATCCAACAAAGAAACGCTCCATCAAAATGATTCTCAGATAGATCTAGTTGGGCAGCGTTCATCTTCTGAATGTCATAGCGGCCCTTTGCCCAAGAAGTTTGTGATAGGTGCCTCTTGGCTTCCTCAAGTTGTGCGTCATTCAAATCAATCCCAGTAATATTAATTTTTGGGAAGCGCCGAAGTAAGATTTCAGTCTGTGCTCCAACTCCGCAGCCTACCTCAAGTAAATTATTAACTTTGGACAGGTCAATATCTTGATAGACAGTATATTCTGCAAAGTTAGCTTGCTCTCTGAGTCTCAGTTGCTCTTCTTGAGTAAATCCATGAAGGTAAGGGAAGTTTTTATTTTTACTCATAGTCATTCCTCGTTTTTGATTATTATAGCATATATAATACTTGACCCAGCATAGCTGTTTTTAATAGTATAGAAAGAAACCATAGGTGAAAAGTATGGATATTAGTTTATCAGATTTAAAATATTTCCTTAAAACAGCTGAATTACAAAATATTTCTAAGGCAGCCTTAGAGCTTGGAATCCGACAACCAAGTCTATCGCAAGCAATGAAGAAGATGGAGGAGTCACTTGATGTCACTCTTTTTCATCGGAGCAAAAAGGGAGTTAGTCTAACTAGAGAAGGAAAAGCATTATACTTACGCTCAAGTACCATGCTCGACTATTGGCATGAAACCGAAGCAGAAGTGTCCGGGGTCAAGCACTCACTGACAGGTTTAATTCGATTTGGTTGTCATCCCTCTGTAGGGTTATTTACTTTAAGATATTTCCTTCCATCTTTTTTAAAAAAACATACGAATGTAGATTTTGAAATAGTTAACGGACATTCAAGGGAGATTACCAAACAGGTCATAAATTCAGAAATCGATATGGCGATAGTCGTAAATCCTATTGATCACCCAGATCTTGTTAAAATTAAGCTGTATGAGGATGATGTTTGTCTATGGAGCAAAGGCAGTATTGATGGTAAGCCACTTATTATGGACCCAGATTTACTACAGTCGAAAGAACTTGAAAAAAAGATAAAAAAAATGAAGCTTAAAATTAATAGAAAAATTTCTGTGAGTAGTTTAGAAAATATTGTCAGTCTTGTCGCCTCTGGAGTCGGAGTTGGAATTATTCCCTCAAGAGTTGTGAAAGAGTCTGGAAAAAAAATAATAAAACTTAAAGAGACACCTGTTTTTAAAGATGAACATTTCCTTATCTATCGTTTTGAAAATCGAAAGTTAAAAATATTTAGTAAGCTTAAAGAATATATTCTAGAGGGTTTGAGAAATTGACTTTTGAAAGGAAAGGAATAGATTTTTTAAGAGGAATTGGGTGTCTTGTTATAATGCTATATCATTTCATTCCAAGTAGCGGCTCCCCACTAGTATCGAGTATACTTTTGGAGATCGGTCATGCTGCGATGTGCATGTTCTTTACTGCTAGTGCATTTATTTTGACAAACTCTATGCTTAAAATGAAAGAGAATAATACTTATACCTTTAAAGTATATATGCAGAAAAGGTTTTTTCGAATTATCCCTGTGTGGTGGTTTTTTCTGTTTTTTTATTGTTTTTATTATCAACCAGAAATTGAACATATTATGGCTAATATATTTTTCTACTTCGGTTTCCTACAGCATATTGAAGGTTATAACTTTGTTCAACTTTCGTGGAGTTTATTTGTTGAGGAATGTATCTATCTCATACTTCCTATTACTCTTATTTACGTGAAAACATCTCTTCGCTCTATAGTCCTATTTGCATTTGGTATTATAGTCTACATGCTTTGGGGGAGGTATGTGCCCTTGATTTTTCCGGGTGACCCTCAAAATATATGGATGCGGCACCCAATCCAGCATTTTGTCGACTTTACTTTTGGTCTGTTAATCTATTTCAATTTCAATAAACTACAGTTCAATAACAAGTCAATGCTATTACATCAGGTGACTTACATACTGCTTTTTATTACCTCTCTCGTAAGTGTGTATTATCAAATATATTTTATGGCGGGGGGACTAATTGTTCTATGTATGACAAGTAAGAACTTCATATCAAAACTATTTGTCTCAAAACCTTTTACTATCTTTCAGTATATGGGGGTACGTTGCCTCTCGCTATACTTAGTTCATGACTTGGTTATTATAGTCATTCATAAAACTTTGAAATATTTAGGAAGGGAGGACTTAAAAGCCAGCCCCTCGATATGGTTGATATTTGTATTTATTGGACTATGTATTCTAGTTTCTCACTTTACATACAAACATGTTGAATTGAAGAGTATTGGACTGAGAAAACACTTTAAACAGGGCTAATTTCTAGCCACCTGACAAATATTGTGTGAGAATTATCTAGTAAATAGGGACTCTTATGAAAACAGTATTAACAGGAATAAAACCTACAGGTGATGTCCATCTAGGTAATTTACTTGGTGCCATTAGGCCTGCAATTGAAATGTCACACAGTAGTCAATTTGATCGCTCAATCTATTTTATTGCCGATGCCCATGCCTTAACTTCTGTCCGAGATCCTGAAAAATTTAAACAGCATGTCTACGAAATAGCAGCGACTTGGATTGCTCTAGGTTTGGACACATCAAAAGCAATATTTTTTAAACAATCAGATATTAAAGAAGTTTTCGAATTAACTTGGATGCTAAATTGTATGACACCTAAAGGGGATATGAATAGGGCCCACTCATACAAAGATAAGGTTCAGAAAAATCAAGAAGCAAATAAAGACACAGACTTTGGCGTAAATATGGGACTGTTTGACTACCCTGTTTTGATGAGTGCTGATATTCTATTGTATGATTCGAATGCAGTTCCAGTTGGAAAGGATCAAATTCAGCACGTCGAAATTGCGCGTTCAATTGCACAAAGATGTAACGAATACTTTGGTGAAGGTACTCTTATTGAGCCACAAGAAGTCATTCAAAAAAATGGCTCATTAGTACCAGGTCTTGATGGAAGAAAAATGAGTAAGTCCTATGATAATGGTATTCCTTTGTGGGGGACTGAGAAAAAACTTAAAAAAACTATAAATAAAATAACCACCGATAGTACTCCAGAGGAAGCCCCTAAGGATTCTGCAAACTGTACGATTATGGAACTATATAAACTATTTGGGACTCCAGAACAAATTTTAGGACTAGAAAAACGCTATGCTGAAGGTATTGGTTGGGGATACGCAAAGCTAGAGTTATTTGAAGTTATAAATGCTTATTTAAGTGGACCTCGTGAAGTTTATAATGACCTTATGAACAACCGAGATGAAATAGATAAAGTATTATTGAATGGTAAAGAGAGAGCTCATGCTATTGCAATGGATACGATGAATAGAGTAAGGTCACGCATAACAGGTTTTTAGTATAAAGGTATATCATGAAAAAAATAAATGTTTCAGCTGAAGATCAATTAAAAGAAATTAGGCGAGGTACTGTTGATATTATTCCAGAGGAAGAACTATTAACAAAACTTAAAAAATCCTATGAAGAGGATAAACCACTTCGCATCAAGTTTGGTGCAGATCCTTCAAGACCAGATATTCATTTGGGTCATACCGTTCTTCTGCAAAAACTGCGCATTCTTCAAGACTTTGGACATGAAATTTATTTTCTTATCGGAGATTTTACTGCAAAAATTGGTGACCCTACAGGTAAGTCAAAGACGAGACCTATTCTCACTGATGAAGAAGTTATTGAGAATGCAAAGTCATACACTCAGCAAATTTCTAAAATTCTTGATATGGAAAAGACAAAGATTGTTTTCAATAATGACTGGTTATCAGAGTTAACACCAATCGATATGATAAAACTTATGGCGAAGGTGACAGTATCATCTATATTGGATCGCGATGACTTCTCTAAAAGATATAAGGCGCAAGAAGCAATTTATATGCATGAATTCGCTTACCCTCTAATGCAGGGTTATGACTCGGTGGCAATTGATGCCGACCTTGAGCTGGGTGGAACGGACCAAACATTTAACCTTCTTATGGGAAGACATTTACAAAAAGCCTATGGCAAAAAGCCTCAGTCTATTTTAACAATGCCGATTTTAGAGGGGACTGATGGTGTAAATAAAATGAGTAAATCTCTAGATAACTATATTTCTCTTGAAGATACTTCTTCTGATATGTTCGGAAAAATTATGAGTATCTCAGATGAAATTATGGTTAAGTATTATCAGCTTTTATGCCGTAGCTCTGTGGACGTTGTAGAGGGAATTATTGCAGATATAAAATCAAAGAAGAAGCACCCTATGGATGCAAAAAAAGCTCTCGCAGCTGAGATTGTCGATTATTATCACCCACAGGGAACTGGTGCCTCTGAAATTAAAAAGTTTGAAGCAAGATTTACTAAACAAGAGATACCGGATGATATTCTTACTGTTGATGTTGTCGCTGGTGAGTTTAAGGTACTTCCTTTCTTAGTCAATATCGAGTTCATCAAATCTAATGGAGAGGGAAGGCGCCTTATAAAGCAGAGTGCTTTTAAGTTTGATGGAAAGGCCTGTATGGATGAGACATTACAGCTTGAATCAGGTTCAGAGCATATCTTAAAGTTAGGGAAACTAAGAATCGTGAAGATCTTCGTTAAATAAAAGTCGTAAGGATACTTAATGGAATTAGGGATTGGGATAGTTGTTGGAGTTTTACTTTCAGGGATTCTTTCCTATTTTATCTATCAGAAGTTAACATCGACTCAAACGGATCAATTTGAAAGTCTTGCAAACACAATCCTTCAAAAAAATGAGCAAAATTTAAATACTCTCGTTTCTCCCTTTAATGAAAGAGTTAAAGAGTATAGAGATTACTTAGAGCAAATGCATAAGTTTGATTTAAAGGATCGTGAAAGTCTAAGAGAGCGCTTAAATCAAATGCTTGAGTCGGCCTCCAAAATAGAGGTGGAAACCCATCAACTCTCAACCGCGTTAAAGTCTGATGTGAAATTTCAAGGGGCATGGGGAGAGCTAACTCTAGAGCGTATTTTAGACTTAGCAGGGCTAGTTAAGGGCCAAGAATACTCAACACAGTCTACCTATCAAGACGAGCAGGGTAAGAGTTTTAAGCCAGATGTTGTTGTTAATCTCCCAAACAATGCTTCTATTATAATTGACTCTAAAGTAAGTCTTACTAGTTATTTCGAATATATAAATGAAGATAAGAAAGATGAAGCATTAAAGAAAATCAAAATATCAATTATGAATCATATTGATTCACTATCAAAAAAGAATTATCAATCTCTAAATGATATTAATAGTCCTGATTTTATCTATCTCTTCGTGCCTGTTGAAGGTGTTTATTCACTAATGCTTAAAGAGTTTCCAGAAATTATTGACCAGGCGCTTAAAAAAAATATTGTACTCGTTTCACCGGTTAACCTAATCGCAAACCTCAAAACAGTTGCCTCCTTATGGCGCTTAGAAAAGCAATCTAAAAATGCGCAAGATTTGGCGACTAAAGCTGGTGCCATGTATGATAAGTTTGTCGCGATTCTAGATGACTTAGAAAAACTTGGAAATGCCGCCAAAAAAACCTCTGATCTTCATGAGGATATTGTCAAAAAGCTTTCTACCGGAAAAGGAAATCTAATAGGTCGTGCAGAAGAACTTCGCTCTCTTGGGGCCAAAACTACTAAAGAGATGGATTCAGACTACTTAAATTAGCTTTAACGCGCTCCGCATCGCTGTAAAATATCCATAATAATAGACAAGAGATTATTCGACTCGTATAACTTTTTATCAATAAATTTTAAGGAGTTTACTGTGTTTGATGTTTCAATCAAGGTTCCGGGTGGTGACAAGATTACCATTCCACACTTTCCAATCGATATGATTGCCTCTAATGAAAGAGCTAAAAGTTTCACCACTAGAAGTATTAAGAAAGACTCAAAGATGGATGCCCTTTTGTTGGCCACATCCATGGTTGATTTAACGACACTTGAAGGTATGGATACTCCGGGTAAGGTAAAGCAGCTTTGTGGTAAGGCGATAAATCCAATCTCACCCGAAATTCAGCAGCGGATGTCGAAGTATGATAATTTTCGTGAAGTTCCAAAGGTAGCAGCAATTTGTGTTTATCCGTCTATGGTTCCTTATGCAGCTGAAGCACTTGCGGGATCTGGGGTTCAACTCGCCTCTGTAGCAACGGCCTTTCCTGCAGGACAATTACCCTTAGATATTAAAGTCGCAGATGTGAAGCGAGCAGTGAAGTTTGGCGCAACTGAAATTGATATGGTTATTGATAGAGGTGCTTTTCATTGTGGAAAATATCAAAAAGTATTTGATGAAATCATAAAAGTGAAGGAAGCCTGTGGCGACGCTCACTTAAAAGTTATTTTAGAGACAGGTGAACTTAAAACTTATGACAAGGTTAGACTTGCTTCATGGCTTGCAATGGAAGCGGGAGCAGATTTTATAAAGACTTCGACAGGGAAGGTCAGCCCGGCTGCAACCATGCCAGTTACACATGTCATGTTACAGGCGATTGCAGATTATTATGACTATAGTGGAAAGAAAATTGGAATGAAGCCGGCCGGAGGGATTAAAACTTCTAAGCAGGCAATACACTACCTATGTATGGTAAATGAAACTCTAGGACCTGACTGGTTAACACCTGATTTATTTCGCTTTGGTGCCAGTTCACTTTTAAATGATTTGTTAAAGCAAGTATTTAAGCAAGTGACAGGACAATATTACTACGATGATATGTTCTCCCTAGATTAGAGTAAGGAAATGATTATGACTAAGAAGAAAGTAATTAAAAAGAAAGCCACTAAGAAGAAAGTCGCAAAGAAAGCGTCTCATAAAATTAGTAAGGGTATGGTTTTTGAATATGCTCCTGCGCCGGAGAGTACGAAGGTAGAAATTCTTCCTAAGTATGGAAACTTCATTGGTGGTAAGTTTGTTGCTCCAAAGAGTGGCAAGTATATGGAGTCGAGAAATCCTGCAACTGGAGAGCTCATTACAAAGATTGCTCTTTCAAATGCAAGTGATATTGATTCAGCAGTTAAGGCCGCAAGAAAAGCCTACACTGAAACTTGGTCAAAACTAAGTGGCATGGATCGTGGAAAATATTTATTTAGAATCGCTCGAATTATTCAAGAAAGATCAAGAGAGCTTGCCATTCTTGAAACGATGGATGGTGGTAAGCCAATTAAAGAATCTAGAGATGTGGATCTTCCATTAGTCGCGCAACACTTCTTTTATAATGCAGGTTGGGCGGATAAATTAGATTATGTGATGCCCGGAAAGAAAGTAAAATCAATTGGTGTTTGTGGACAAATTATTCCATGGAACTTTCCTCTTATGATGGCGGCATGGAAGATTGCACCTGCATTAGCATGTGGGAATACAATTGTACTCAAGCCAGCAGAACAAACTTCGCTTACAGCTTTAAGACTAGCTGAAATATGTAAGGAAGCTGGTCTTCCTGATGGAGTTGTAAATATTGTTACTGGCGCTGGTGAGACAGGGGCCGCTTTAGTAGAACATAAGGGTGTAAATAAAATCGCATTTACAGGGTCTACTGACATTGGAAAGCATATAGCAAGAACCGCTGGAAAGACTGATAAGAAGTTAACGATGGAACTTGGTGGGAAATCAGCAAATATAATTTTTGCTGATGCAGCAATAGACCAAGCAGTCGATGGTGTAGTGAATGGAATCTACTTTAACCAGGGACACGTTTGTTGTGCCGGTTCAAGACTTTTAGTTGAAGAATCAGTTAAAGATATCGTGCTTAAAAAACTACAAAAAAGAATGAAACAAATTAGAGTTGGAAATCCGCTGGATAAGAATACCGATCTTGGAGCAATTAACTCTAAAGAACAGTTTGATAAAATTAAGTCACTTGTAAAACAAGGAAAAACTGAAGGCGGAGAGTTTTGGCAAGCACCTTGCTCGCTACCTACTAAAGGATATTTCTTTGCCCCTTGTTATTTTGTTGATCAAAGTGGATCTGCATCAATTTCAAGAGAAGAAGTCTTTGGACCAGTCCTCAGTATTACAACTTTTAGAACTCCAGAAGAAGCGGTTATAAAAGCAAACGATACTGCTTATGGACTTGCTGCAGGAGTTTGGTCAGAGAAAGGATCAAAGATTCACAAGGTTGCAGCAGGCTTACGAGCTGGCGTGATCTGGGCGAATACATATAATAAATTTGATGCAACTTCACCCTTTGGTGGTTTTAAAGAAAGTGGCTACGGTAGAGAAGGTGGTCGTCACGGACTACTTCCATACTTGGAGGTGAGATAATGAATCTTGCAGTTTTAAAGACAGTTAAAATGTATGTTGGTGGAGCTTTTATAAGATCTGAATCTGGTGCAACAGCACCTTTTTATAAAAAAGGTACTAAAGAAGAAATCGCAAGAGTTTGCGTGGCCTCTAGAAAAGATTTTAGAAATGCAGTGGTTGCGGCCAAGGCAGGTGAAAAATCTTGGAGTACTAAAACGGCTTATAATAGATCTCAAATTCTTTACCGTATGGCGGAAATGTCTCAGGGTAAACAAGATGAATTAGTTAACCTTTTAAAAGATACTATGGGAATGACTCCAGCAGCCGCACTCAAAGAAGTTACTGCCGCAATTGATACATTTGTTTACTATGCCGGTTGGTGTGATAAATACCAACAAGTTCTTGGTGCTGTTAATCCTGTTGCAGCTCCTTACCATAACTTTACAAGCCCAGAGCATATGGGAGTCATCGTCCACATTGATTCCAATAGTTTTTCATTGGCAAAACTAGTGGATAATATTTGTGCAATCTTAGTTGGTGGTAACTCAGTGGTATCAATTGTAAGTCCAGAGTGTTCTCCGGTAGTGACAACTCTTGGAGAAATATTTGAAACTTCAGATCTTCCGCCAAGTGTTGTAAATCTACTAAGTGGTGATTATAAATCTATCTTATCTATAATTTCAGAACATATGGAAGTTAAAGGAATCAGTTTTCAAAATGAAGATAAAGCTGAGTATTATGAATTGAGGTCAAAATCTGTTGATAATATGAAAAGAATCATTCCTAATAAATTGGATACGAGACAATCTTTAGACCTTGTTCTTGATTTTGTTGAACAAAAGACTGTTTGGCACCCAATTGGTTATTAGTTTAATTGATTAAGGTATGCCTTTGAAATCTGGGTTTCTAAGTAAGTAGAGCCCAGCGCCAATAATTTCACCAATTCTATTCACTCCAGCCTCAATATGCTCACTAAGATTTGCGCTGTCTTCATCAATTGAATTATCTGTTTGTTTTAGGAATAACTCGTTTGATTCAAGTAATGCAAGTTTTCTTTCAGTGTCTAGCTCAAGTCTGTAAGAGCGAGAAAGTGGAATATCATTGATGATCTCTTTTGTATGTATTGTTAGCACTGCGTGGCTACAAGCTTGATTAACGACATTAATTACGCCTAAATCAATATCTACGCTTTCTTCATTGACTTCAAACTCACCTGCTTCAGAATAACTTCTTGTATTTCCATTAACATAAGCACACATTACTTTCGCACTTGTTAGAAACTCATCACCGTTCGTATTAATAGTCACATCATGTGCCATACTAGAAAGAGATATTGTCGCTATCATTGCATAGATTAGATTTTTCATAAGTATTTCTCCAAAATTAATTTATGTATCAGTAATATTATAAAGGAGATTTTCATCTGCTTAGGTCTCAGTTGTAGTCTTTTCATATACTGTCCAAGAAACCGACATATTCTAAATTAACTTCATTGGTAAAAGTGTCTAAAATTTGAACACTATTTATCTCTATGCATAGAATCTATACACAGCAGTTTGTTAAGTACTTGATTCCTTATCTGAGCTTGTTGGCATCAATCTTGTATGTAAGTATGTATATATTTTAGTTACGAACTTTGGAGAGAGTTATGAAAAAATTATTTAGAGTTATCGCATTAGGAGCAATGGTTTTGGCCTTAGCTTCATGTGGAAAAGAGAATGAGTCAGGCGGTAGTAGTAGTAGTTCGAGTTCAAGTACTCAGGACTGGTATAACCAAGGTGGAAGCGGTGAGAATTTTGGTGATTATGATCAATTAAAATCTTATTACTCATCAAAGGCATTAAATTCAGGTGTATCTAATAATATGGTTGTTTATCATATTGGACCAGAGTTTGGTGGAGATAATTTTGGTGGTGTGAATTTTAATTTAGACTTCGGTTTTTGTTTCAATCTTTTTGGTGAATTAAGAGGTGACTGTGATCAATATAATCAAGGACAGGATCTTGGTGTCATTGTTGATAAAGGTGAATATAAAGTTGTAAGATCTTCTACTTCATCAAGTGTAAATGTAGATGTAGCAACAGGTAGTTCAAACGGTGTCTTTAACTTTGTGAACGCAAGCTATACTAGAAATGATGCTTTATTTAGAGAAATGTTGAACATGGATAATAGACCAGTAGCAAAAGTTGTTGTGTCACAAGCGCAAGTATACTTAACTGATGGTAAAAAGGTTAATGCTGACTATATAGAGTACTTTTACAATGACGGATCACAAGATGTTAAAGGTTATATACTGAGTCAAGAATTACCAATAATTGCAAATCCTTTGGCCGTTACTGATAATTACGACTTAACTGGTGTACTAAGCTTCTCAGGATCACAAACAATTAGAAGCGTACAAGTTACAATTCACGATCTTCAATACGATTATATGACAAACACTTATCAAGTGATAAATATTGGAAGTAGATCAGCTCAATTTTAATTTTTCATAACTATATATAACAAAAAAGGTCAGACATAATTTGTCTGGCCTTTTTTATTTTTAAATACTGATTTATACGTTATGCTTACCTTGTAAAAATCTTAAGGAGCACATAATGGCAGTTTATAAATCCGATCAGCAAGACATCCTATTTAACTTAAATGACGTTTTAAATGTTTCTCAAAATGAGAAGTATGGTTTTGATATCGCATCAGTAAAAGAAATTTTAATCGAATGTGATAAATTTGTTGAGAACGAGATCTACCCAACTAGAATCGAAAGTGATGAAGTTGGAGTGAAGATGGTTGACGGCAAGGTCATTGTTCCTGAATGTCTGCAAAAAGCGAATAAACTTTTTTATGAGATGGGGTGGTATGCTCTTGGTATCTCCGAAGATATTGGAGGTTCCCCTGTTCCCGAAGCTCTTTCTGCTGCATGTAGATCTCTTTCATTAGGCGCCAATACAGCATGGTCAATGTATCCAGGACTAACTAAAGGCGCTATGAGTGTTATGCACAAAGTTGGTGATGATTATATAAAAAATACTTATATTCCTAAGATTATGGATGGGACTTGGGGAGGGACAATGTGTCTTACCGAGTCTGGTGCAGGATCTGATGTTGGGAATCTGAAATCTACAGCGAAGCCAATTAGTGGCAAAGATGGTTGGTATAAGATTAAAGGTACTAAAATCTTTATTTCATCAGGTGAGAGTGACCTGTACGAAAATAATATTCACCTTGTTCTAGCGAGAACTCCTGAGGGGGATGCTGGGACTAAAGGTATTTCACTTTTTGTTGTGCCAAGGTTTAAGCTTAACGAAGACGGAACTTGTGGTGAGTCTAATGATGTAACTTGTCCTTCTTTCGAGCATAAAATGGGAATTCACGCTTCAGCTACTTGTGTTTTGAATTTCGGAGATGAGGATAATTGTGAAGGTTATCTTATTGGAAAAGAATTTGAAGGTATGCAAAATATGTTCATTATGATGAACGAAGCTAGGCTTGATTGCGGAATGCAAGGTGAAGCTCAAGCAAACCTCGCATACGAGCTGACTAAGCAATACGTTACAGAGAGAGTTCAGTTTAGAACTGAGCTTATAAATCATCCAGATATCAAGAAGATGATGTTAAAGATGAGGGCCATGACAAGAGGGATGCGCTCCCTAATACTTTACACATCTAACCTTTTCGATCTTGCAGAGAATGATGAGAAATATCATGACTATATTGGTCTTCTAACACCAATCTGTAAGTCATTCTGTTCAGAGCAGGGATTCAACGTTGCAGTTGATGCAGTCCAGGCACATGGTGGTTATGGGTACTGTACTGAATATGGTATGGAGCAATTTGTAAGAGATATTAAAATAGCAACAATCTATGAGGGAACAAACGGTATCCAGGCAGTTGACTTTGTCTTGCGTAAGATTTTAAAAGATGAGGGGAAAGCGCTTAGATCGATCTCCGAAGAAATTTTTAAATCATCAAACAATTTGTCCGATGCTTTTACTTTTGAGAGAGGAGTTTTTTCAAAGGCAGTTGCAGCATCTCAAGAAGCAATGGGATTTATTGGAAAAAAAGCTCAGAATAAAGATATGAATCTTGTTCTTCAAAGCTGTAAAGACTTCTTGGATCTATCTTCACATATTATTATTGCTTGGAGATTAATGGAGTCGGCGATGGTTGCCCATGAGCAAATTGAAGCAGGTGCAAGTGGATCAGATAAAGAATTCTTGGAAACTAAAATAGTCGACTTTAAGATTTACTGTTCACAATATCTTGTACAATCAATTTCCTTGGCCAAGTCTATCGTTAGTGTAGAGGATGACTTCGCAACATATTCTTTATAATTTTGATATCTCTGATATACTAGACTTAGATATAATTTAAAAGTTTTAAGGATATAAGTGAAAAATTTAATTGATGGACTCTGTAGTGAGTTTTCGTCTGAGACCCACGGTAGTAGTGACTACTGGAAAGAGAGCTTATTTGTTCGGGGTATTGATGACGATACTTTTATGCCATTCTCAGTTTTAAGTAAGAAAAATAAAGATATTGGCAGTGTCTCTCAGCTCCAAGCTGAGGGCTATGTTTTGAGCTCGCTGGATTACTTAGAACTTAAAAGTTTTGAGAGCTGGTATCAAAAGATTTTTAATCGTAAGTTAACTCAGAAAGATAAAAAGCTTGTTAATATTGTTCACTGTCCAGATGCGAAGAAAATATTTGAAGCCGTCGAAATTGTAAATCAAGTTTATCAAATTTTAAAAGATCATAAGGTCTTAGTTAACGGTAAGAATCTTCCTGTTCAGCTGGGAGAGTGGTATGCCAAAACAATCTTTGGGCTTCATCAGAAAAAATCATCATCTCAGCGTGGTTTTGACTTTTTTACCGAAGAAGAAAAAAAAGCTGAGGTTGGTATACATTGGCAAGATGTCACAAGTCCAAAAGGTGTAAAGCTTAAGCGATCACTTGTAGAGATGAGTGATTATACCGTTGTGATGTATGTGGCGAAAAACTTTATGATTAGAGATATACTCTTACTTGATTCTGATTTTGCTATTAGAAAATTTGCTGGTAAGGGACATACAATTTTTCTGAAGGATAGCGATATCAGATCTTACTTCTTTAGTAGATCTAGTAAGCACTATGATAAAATTAAGAACAAATCAGCATTAATGAGATTTGCATCACCTGATCTTGCGATGAAGATCGATGAAAAATTTGCTCAAATAGAGCTAGAGAAAGAGCAAAGTTAAAAGAGATCGTATTCCACTAGTCTAGACTCAATTGCACCATTATATAATATCTGCCTTTTAGATGTTCTAAGAGAGATGTTTTTAATTAAAGGCAAATTTCCTGTAAAGATATAAGCCTTGAAGCCTTTAAAGTTCTTTTTTAGATTCTCTCCAAAGTTGTGGTAAAGCTCGGGTAAATCCCTATCTTCACCAATTCGCTCACCGTATGGAGGGTTTGTAACAATGATGCCGGAGTCTATACTGGCTATTTCTACATTCGTGGCATCTTGCTGTTCTAATGTAACGAAGTCTGCAAGGTCAGATGCATTCAAGTTAAACTTTGAGGCATTAAAAGCGTATTTTTCTATATCGCTAGCAAAAGTTTTAACTTTAGATTTATCTAAATTATCGAAACCGTCTTTGGCTTTTTCCATATAGTCTTTTAAGTGTTTGGCCCAGGCTTCAATGAGATATTTATCTCTCAAAAACCAGCTATGATTCAAAAAGTCCCAGTAAGATTCCTCTTTGTGAGTGATAATGGCTTCAAGTGCGATATAGCTTGGAGGTATCTTCCCCTTAATAAGAAGAGATTCAATTATGATTGTTCCTGATCCACACATAGGATCAACGAAGTTTTGAGTTCCATCATATCCTGAAAGTAAAACAAGTCCTGCGGCCAAATTTTCTTTTAAAGGGGCCGAGAAGTTTGTATCTCTGTATCCTCTTTGGCTTAGAGGAGCGCCACACATATCAACAAGAATCGTTGCCGTCTCTTTTACTGAGTGAATATTTACGTGCGGCTCAACATGAAGAAGTATAGTCATGTCTGCCTGATCTTTGTCTACTGAAGGTCTTTCATCCTTACAATCTTCTCTAAATCGATCTACGATTCCATCTTTCAGGTTTTGAGCTAAGAACATAGAGTTTTTAAACTTTGATCTCTTAGTTCCATCTGCCGACTTACTTTGAACCACTGTAATTTTAAAGGTTTGTTCAAGGTCAAAAAGTGACTTCCACTTGATCTCTTTGGCATAGAAATATAAGTCTTTTTCAATTTTTACATCAAATCTGAAGGCTTTCCTATAGATTCTAGATGCTATTCTTGAACTAAGCATCAGCTCTAGCGCAACTTTACCTGGGGCATGAAAGTGAACGCCACCTTTCGTTACTGTTATCTTCTCATAGGTTAAAGCTTTGATTTCACTCGCTAAAAGCTCTTCTAAGCCTGTTGGACACGATGCGAAGTACTCATCTTTAATTTTCTCAATTTCTTTGTTTGCCATTACTTTCTCATTTTTTAATTTTTAACTACTTATCTCACTTGCAATTAACTGTATAGACATATGTAAAAACTAGTAATTTCTACTGTGTAAGCGTTTACGAAGGGCATTAAGGTATGTATGATTCAGCAATAAATTTACTACTACAAAGGTGAGAAAAATGGCCGAAAACTACAAGGTTAAAGACATCAGTCTAGCGGACTGGGGAAGAAAAGAAATTAGATTAGCAGAAGCAGAGATGCCAGGACTTATGTCTATTAGAGAAGAGTATGGTCCAAGTCAACCACTTGCCGGTGCAAGAATTGCAGGTTGTCTTCATATGACAATTCAGACAGCAGTTTTGATCGAAACTCTTACAGCTCTAGGGGCCGAAGTAACATGGTCATCATGTAATATATTTTCAACTCAAGATCACGCAGCAGCAGCGATCGCAGCAACAGGCGTTCCCGTATATGCTTGGAAAGGTCTAACTGAGGAAGAATTCGACTGGTGTATTGATCAAACAATCTCTGGATTTAAAGATGGTAAATCTCTTAACCTTATCCTTGATGATGGCGGAGACTTAACAAATATGGTTATTGATAAGTACCCTGATCTTGTAAAAGATATTAAAGGTTTATCTGAAGAAACAACTACTGGTGTTCATAGACTTTATGAAAGAGTTAAAAACGGAACACTTCCAATGCCAGCTATCAATGTAAATGATTCAGTTACGAAATCAAAATTTGATAACAAATATGGATGTAAAGAGTCTTGTGTTGATGCTATCAGAAGAGCTACAGACGTTATGATCGCAGGTAAAGTCGCTGTTGTTTGTGGTTATGGTGACGTTGGTAAAGGTTCTGCTGCTTCTCTTCAAGGAAGTGGAGCAAGAGTTATCGTGACTGAAATCGATCCTATCTGTGCTCTTCAAGCAGCGATGGATGGCTTTGAAGTTAAAAAATTGAATTCAGTTATCTCTGAAGGAGATATTTTTGTTACAACAACTGGAAACAAAGATATTATTCGTGGAGAGCACTTTGAAAAAATGAAAGATAAAGTTATCGTTTGTAATATCGGTCACTTTGATAACGAAATCGATGTTGGGTGGTTAAACGCTGAGCACGGTGGAACAAAAGTTGAAATTAAGCCACAAGTTGATATGTACACAATTAACGGCAAAGATATTATCCTTCTTGCTGAAGGTAGATTAGTAAACCTAGGTTGTGCTACAGGACATCCTTCATTTGTTATGAGTAACTCTTTTTGTAACCAGGTTCTAGCTCAGTTAGAACTTTGGGAAAATAAAGGTCAATACGAAGCTGCAAAGGTTTATATGATCCCTAAGCATTTAGATGAGAAAGTTGCAAAACTACATCTTGCAAAAATTGGTGTTGAACTTGAAGAGCTAACAAAAGATCAAGCTGATTATATCGGTGTTGAAGTTGCTGGTCCGTACAAGCCAGAGCATTACAGATACTAAAAATAAAGAAATTATAGTTATAAAAGGCCCTCATTTAATTGAGGGCTTTTTTTTTGCTTAAACTTGAGTATTCTGAGTCCTCTGGCAAGATCTTCCCTCCGCCTAACTAAATCAAGAATTATTTTTGAGTAATGACCGAAGTTATTTATACGAGGTGGTTATATGAAAAAAATAATGATTTTTGCCCTAGTGGTCTGTTCAACAAGCGTATTTGCGGAGTTTCCAGTGGGAAATATTTCTGACTTTTCAGGAAGCTACTTAAGTCCAAGCGGAAAGGCGACAGCATCTAAGTGGGAATATAATGGCTTAAACTATAGCGATCCTGTTGAGATTGAAGTCGAAGAACAGGCAGGATCTCTGTATTTGTCTATCGATAACGACGAATTCGAATTTGATCAATTACCTAAACAACTTGAAGAATTAGAGTCTATTAACTGGAGTGGCTTTAACTTAAATAGTAACGGACAAGTATTTCAAATACAGCTAGGACTTCTTAAGGGAAGATCATTTAGTTCAAGTGATGATATGTCTATTGATTTGAACAAGCTCAATGTGAAGTGTGAACATATTTTTTCCTCGGAAGAGAGGACAGCATCAGAAGAGTTTTTAGATTCATGTTTAAATCATTCAGGAAGTCTTTCAATAGACTCAGTTGTTGCAGGTAAGAGTGGTAAAATGCAATCAGTATCCAATATAGATTTTAAGATTAATAAAAATGCTCTGAACTTTAGTTTGAAAGCTAAGGGGATAAAGTTAAAAGGTAGTGGTGAAATTTATTATAATGGAGACTCCATAAAGGTTAAGATCAATAAGGCTAAGGCAGGAATGTTTAGCGTTAAAGGAAGGTTGTTTAAAGAATTAAAAAAGCAAGAAAGTGATAAACTTATTGTAAATAACCCTTGGGTAGAAATTATTTTATCTAAATAATTGCTACCCCTACACAGCATTATCTAAAAATTCTCATTGATTCCTTACAAACTTATAAAATTTTGGTAATAATAAAGAAAACGGAGTCACTTATGGAAAAGCTATTTATTGCCTCAGACCATGCTGCATTTGAGCAAAAACAACAACTTGCTGACTATTTTAATGATCGCTTTGAGGTTATTGACCTTGGAACAAACTCTGCCGAAAGTGTGCATTATCCAGAGTTTGGGAAGAAAATAGCTGATGCGGTTCTTGAGAATAATGGACGAGGAATTGCTCTTTGCGGATCAGGCATTGGAATCAGCATGCAGGTAAATAGATATAAAGGTATTCGCGGAGGCCTTTGTAATGATGTAAATGATGCAAAGATGACGAAATTACATAATAACGCCAACATTCTTTGTCTTGCAGGACGCAAGCACACAATTGATCTGGTTAAGGAAATGGCAGATACATGGCTTGCTACGGACTTTGAGGGTGGTAGACATCAAACCAGAATTGAAATGTTGGATCAGGAATAGAGATATGAGTAAAGTTGGATTTGGTGGATATAGAATCAGTGTTAAGTCTGAAGAACATGAGCAAGCTTTGAAAGAAGCTTTGGCCGCTGGGGTTAGCTTAATTGATACCTCTTCGAACTATACAGATGGAGACTCTGAGAGATTGATTGGTAAGGTTCTTAAGGAACATCAAGGTCCAAAACCTTTGATTGTATCTAAAGTAGGTTATATTCAAGGATCAAGTCTTAGTGAGCTAGATAAACTTGTAAACGATAAACGAGTTGATGATATTGTTCATATATCTGCAGGACACAAACATTGCATTCATCCACTCTTTATAGAAGATCAAATTGAAAAGACATTACAGCGATTAGAGCTGAACTTTATTGATGTGTACTTACTCCATAATCCTGAATACTACCTCAAGACTTCTAGTGCGGATAAACAAGAATACTATCGTCGTATTCAAGCGGCTTTTGAAAAATTGGAAGAGCTTGTGGATAGGGGATTAATTGGCTCCTACGGAATTAGTTCGAACACATTCGTTGATCCAAAAGATGACGCTGAATCCACGGACCTTGATATTGTCATGGGAGCCGCTAGAGATATTAAAGTTGACCATAATTTTAAGTATATTCAGTTCCCATTAAATATTTTGGAGATGGGAGCACTTGAAAGACAGTATGGTGGTAATCACCTTGTTGAACAAGCAGCTATTTACAACCTAACAACAATTATCAATAGGCCACTTAATTGTTTCACTGAACAAGGTCTTTTAAGACTTGCAAACTATCCTGT
This sequence comes from uncultured Oligoflexia bacterium, assembly GCA_913058265.1. Lineage (GTDB taxonomy): Bacteria > Bdellovibrionota > Bacteriovoracia > Bacteriovoracales > Bacteriovoracaceae. The sequence goes on along the minus strand of CAJXPQ010000009.1, from coordinate 116,357 downwards.
AGATGAGATCTATAAGGATGAGAAGAATGCAGAAGAACTATTTAATAAACTCATCCAACCATTGGTAATCAACTTTATAGATCAAAGAGAAGATGAGCACGATAAGCTTTTTGATATTCCCTTGATGAAGCAAATTTCAACTATTTGGTATAAGCAAAATAGCCCCGATGCCGTCGATCAAGTTTTCCAAAATTACTTTTTTCCTTTTATTGCAAAAATCTATGGAAAGGACTTAACACCAGTTGAATCGAAGAATTATTATAAACTCTATGATCATGCAGTTCAATTTTCACTCGCGAGAATGAATAAGAGAGCAGAGCAATTCGAGTCAAAGGCGCTAGATTCAGGTCTCTTATTTGAGAGCGATAAAAACTTGTCTAAAAAAGTAATTGAAAAGTATAGTACTTTTGGCGTTGATTATATTTTAGTGGGTATGAAGAAGAGTGAATACGTTTCAGATTTGAAAGAGTATTTTTAAAATTTATTTCTTATTCATCTCTTCCATAATCACGTCTCTGAATTCAACATTCCAAGCACGCTTCTTATAACGAGTTGAAATAGTCTCAAAGATACCCTTACCGTTTTCAGGTATTAACTCTGCATCTCTAAGAGCCTTTTGCTCAAAATCTTCGATCTTGATTCCAGCAGCTGTTTTCTTTTTTCTTCCAAAGCTTGGTAACCCTGAGTTGCCCTGACGTTTCTGTCTTATTGTTTTACCTTGCTTAAAGTTTGATGGGTTGATCTTAGTAACCTGTTTCTTTGCAGATCTTCTTCCCTTCAAGCCTTGTGTCGACCCACCAAATGAACTTAATGATCTAGGAAGAGCAGACTTACTTGATTTTGCTTTAGACATCATCGCCGATGCAGCTTTGGGAATACCATCCAAATTAAATTGTTTGGCGATACCTTTTTGAGTATCATCTAAAGGAATGGCCTTAGTCGGTTTAAACGTATTGAGTGCTTTCTTTGCTAATGCTAAGTTTCTATTGGCGGCAGCAGCTACATTCCCTGTACCGAAACCGTTTCTTAGTGGATCAATGGCCGAAATAGGATTCTTCATAACTGTTGGACCAAGTCCTATATCAATACCAGCGACAGAGAGTCTTCTATCAATACAGCTGTTAGAACCCTTACAAGCACAACTCACATCAGCTTTACCATTTTGGTCAAGGCAGACAAATGAGTCATTATTTTGATTTCTCTGCGCCAATAACTCTGGAACACAGAATCGATTAAAATTACCTGGGTCTACAGCAAAAGAAGATTCTTCATTACAAAAACAAGTCGTTTGAGTAAACGGATTACAGTCTCCAGCTTGAGGTAAGTCTTTCGCCATTTCAGTTAAAAGTTTAGCTCTGCCTTTATGCGCCTTAGATTTTTTAAAGTAGAAACCAGAGATAAATACTGAGGCACCTAATTTAGCATAGACTTTCCAGTCACCTTGATAAGCCGCTTGAGATAAATAGATAGCATAACATCCCGCTGTTGCCGCCCATACACCGCCTTGTACTTCTGCTGCTTTGGCCATGTCTTTGTGATTATCTGAAAGAGCATAGAAGCTTGCTGCTTGCCTTGCTTCAGGCTTTTCTGAAGTATAGTTCTGCTCTGTTTTTTCGTTTGCGACTAGCATATAAGCTGTACTTGCTGCCTCTGAGACGAGTGCAATATAGCCACAGTAATCAGATTTTTCTTCTGTTTGTGCTTTGTCATCAGGGCTTTTAGCCTCGTCAGCATGATAAGTACTAGAGGTACCGTCTGAATTTGTTTGTTTGAATTGTTGCTGACCTTTATCATTCAAGACTTTAGCGTCAAAATTTCCTCCACCACCTAGAGTATTAAAAAGAGCGTAAGCTTTGGTAAGTGCTGGCAGTAGTACTTCTAAAGTCTTTCCAAAACCGTTACTAAAGGCCGCTTGATCCTCAGTACATATATCTTTGTATTTATTTTCATTTTTCTCACAAAGTTCAGCGTAATCTTTTTGTGCTAGACCTTGATGAATATATTCCTCTGAGCCTTGCTCGTCTTCTAATGAAAGTGGATTTAAGCCATCAAATGCTGAATCCTGCGCCATCGAAAACTGACTTAATAGAAGAATAAATAGAATACTTATAAATTTCATAACTACCTCAAATTGCTAATATTTTATCATGTAACAAAACATTTTCCCCTATATGACAAAACTACCGCTCAATACCTTGTTATTTCAGTGGCTTGGCTCATGTTACGAAGTTTTAGCTATGTTTGAAGGCGGCAATAAAAGTTGGTCTATATGGCCATTAGGCATAATGTCTTATAAATTATATGCATATGTCAGACAAAAAAAACATTCAACATACTTCAGATAATGAGATTACCCACTCTATGGCCCATTACCTTTTGACGATTCACAAGTTGAAGGAAGATAAGGGCTACGCGAGAGTTACTGATATTGCCAAAGAACTGGGCCTGACTAAAGGAAGTGTTTCAACAGCTCTAAGCAATTTAAAGCGAAGAGAGTTGGTTGTAGAAGATGAAAGTAAGTTTCTCTCTCTTTCTGATTCAGGACATGATGAAGTTCATAAGATCTTATCAACTAGAACTTTATTTTATTATTTCCTAAAAGATATTTTAAAAGTAAATGAAGATATTGCTCATAAGGACTCATGTTTGGTTGAGCACTTAATGAGTGATGAGACGAGAAGCTCTTTGTTTGAGTTTCTAAAAACGTCAAAGACCGAATTAGAGTTATCCCATTTTAAAAGTCATCTTGAGTTTTCGAAAGCTCAGAAGGGTGACAAGTATCTCGAATGAAAAACTTTTTATTATTTTATAAAAACTTAAGTCCAGATTTTAAAAAGACTACATCAATCATTTTTATTTCCTATTTTCTTATTCTATTTAGTTATCCTCTTATGCGCTCCGTCTCGAGTGCCTTGTTTTATGATGTTTACACAGTAAAAGATTATTCATTAGCGACATTTATTGGAATTATCGCTTTGATGTTTATGATTGGAATTAACAATAAACTCCTAGGAAGAATTGGTGTACATAAATTATTTATTTTAACTTCCTCATTAACTATCGTTTCTTTGTTAGGGGCATACCTTGGTTTTAAGTCAGGGATTAAAGAGATGGCACTCGTTATCTTTGCAGTTAAAGAAGCATATATCGTTCTACTTCTCCACTCTTGCCTGGCCTTTACAAATTCTTACTTTGATTTAGAACAATTGAAAAGATTACTAGGTCCTATCGGTGGGGCCGGAGCTTTAGGTGGAATCGTTGGAGGACAACTTACAAAATATATGGCGAACTCTTATGGTACCGAAGCCGTGTTCTATGGATCTCTTGTCATTATCTTTGCTGCTATGGTGGTTTTCAATTTATCAAGTCATATTAAGCTCAAAGGATTATCATCAAATAAATCGATAACCCCTTTAAAGGCCATTCGTGGAGTGAAAAAGTATGTATTCCTAATCGCTTCAGTTGTGGCCCTATCCCAACTAGTGATTTATATCGCTGAGCTACAGTTTAATATTCTCTTTGAACAAATGGTTACGACTAAAAATGAAAGAACAGCTTATCTTGGGCAGTTCTATTCATATGTGAATGGAGTTTCTCTGGTATTGCAATTTTTTGTACTGCCATACCTTTTATTACGCTTTTCAAATAGATCCATATTCCTCGCAATTCCTATCTTGTATATTATTGTAGTTATTTGTGGTGTTTCAACAGGAGTAAGTTCTTTATTTATAACGGCAGCTGTATTTATTACTTTTAAAGGTGTCGACTATTCAGCATTCGCAATTGCAAAAGAAGTTATGTATAACCCTCTATTGAGCTTACAGAAATTTGGAGCGAAGTACTTAACTGATATGTTTGTATACAGGTTGGCCAAAGCTTTAATTGCATTTGTATTTGCACTTGAGTTTATAAAAAATAGATATATAACTATGAATGTCCTAACATCACTACAATTTATATTCTTAGGAATATGGATATTCTTAGTCTTTACATTATTTAGAGAACAGAAAAAAATAAATAAATAAACATGGAGCGTTTATGAATCCTTTATTACAAGACTCAAAACTTGAGTTTGAAGCCATTGATTTTTCACTTATTAAACCAGAGCACTATCTACCAGCTTTAAAAGTTGCGATCAATGAAGCAAAAGAAAATATAGAAAAAGTTAAAAAATGTAACGAGATCTCATTTGATTCGATTATCTTGGCAGAGGAATGTTCAGCAGATCGTCTGGACTCAATTGTTGAAATCTTTTATGCACTGCATTCTGCACATTGTATTGATGAGTTGAATGAAATTGCTGAAGAATTCAATGAAGAACTTACAAAATATTCAAGTGATATTAGTTTGGACGCTGATCTTTTTGCAAAGGTTAAGCAAGTATACGATAAAAAAGACGAAATGAATCTAAACTCTGAGCAATTGGTTGTGATTGATAATTCATATAAAGGCTTCACAAGAAATGGTGCTTTATTAAATGATGCAGATAAAGAAATTTTGAGAGAAATTGATCAAAAATTATCCAAGCTTAGCTTAAACTTTTCTGAAAATATTAGAAAGGCCAATGCTGGTTATCTACTAGTCGTTGAGGATGAGAAGCTATTGGAAGGTATGCCAGCTGGGATTTTAGAGGCAGCAAAAGAACTTGCTAGTCAAAAAGAGCAAGCTGGAAAATGGGCATTTAATTTTGATTATCCAAGCTATATACCTTTTATGCAGTACTGTAAGAATCGTGAATTGAGAAAAGAGATTTGGACAGCAAATTCAACGAAGACTCTAAAGGGTGAGTTTGATAACTCAGAACTTATAAAGGAAACATTAGTTCTTAGAAAACAAAGGGCCAATCTTCTAGGCTATAAGGATCATCCTTCCTTTGTGTTGGAGAGACGTATGGCCGGAAATTCTGAACGAGTTATGAATTTTATCGGTGATATTACTGAGAAATCTAAGACACAGGCAAAAGCTGACTTTCAAAGGATTCAAAATTTAAAGAAAGAATTAACTGGTGATGATGAGTTAAGATCATATGATTCATCAATGTACTCTGAGTTATTACTTATGAAAGAACTCGATTTTGATGACGAGATTCTAAGACCATACTTTAAACTTGAAAATGTTCTTGAAGGTGTCTTTGAAATTGCAAAAAGACTTTACGGGTTAACATTTATCGAGCGAACAGACCTTCCCAAGTATCATGCAGATGTAAAGGTTTACGAAGTTAAAGATGATAAAGGTGAATACGTAGGACTTTATTATGGTGATTACTTTCCAAGACCTGAAAAACGTCCAGGTGCTTGGATGACAACATTTAGGAATGCTGGCTTCCAGTTTGGTGAAACTAAGCGGCCATTTGTTTGTAATGTTTGTAATTTTACTAAGCCTACAGCAACAAAGCCGTCACTATTAACTTTGGATGAAGTGATGACTTTGTTTCACGAGTTTGGTCATGGCCTACATGGACTCCTTGCCAAGTCTCATTATAAATCTGTTGCTGGTACGAATGTGTTTTGGGACTTTGTAGAACTTCCAAGTCAGATTATGGAAAATTGGGTTATGGAGAAAGAATGCTTAGATCTTTTTGCTCGTCACTACGAGACAGGGGAATCTATTCCAGAGGAATTAATTACTAAAATAAAAGAAAGTCGTAAGTTTCTAGAGGGAATGGGTACCTTAAGACAAATGAGTCTTGCCACTTTAGATATGAATTGGCACTTGGCAGATCCTAGTGCAATTGAGGATATCTATAACTTTGAGCAAGAATCCTTTAAGCCGTTTAATCTTTACCCTTCAGAGGGACTAGGATCTGTTTCAACATCGTTTGGACATATCTTTTCTGGAGGCTATTCTTCAGGATATTATAGTTATAAGTGGGCTGAAGTCTTAGATGCAGATGCCTTTGCTTATTTCAAAGAGAACGGGATTTTTAACAAAGAGGTTGCTCAGAGCTTTAAGGAAAATATCTTAGAAAAAGGTGGTAGTGTTGATCCAATGGAGCTTTATAAAAGGTTTCGCGGAAAAGAGCCTTCTGTTGATCCACTCTTAAAAAGAGCTGGATTAATTTAGAAGTCCTTTACTATGAGGGTCCTTTTTTCAAATCTTTTTTGACCTGTTGCCAGTACTCTTCAAGAGTTGTTGTTGGCAGGTCTTGCATTTTGTGACCGTCTAACTTTACCTTGTCTTCCACAAGGTTTACTCGTTTAACAAATTTAAGGTTAGCATCTTTTAAAGCGGCTTCCGGATCAATGTCCATATGTCTTGCTAATTGCGCCACTGAAAATAAAAGGTCACCAATTTCTTCGTATTGCTTTGCTTTATCACCTGACTTCATTTCGACTTTTACTTCATCAAGTTCTTCTTCGACTTTGGCAAGAACATCATTAATATGATCCCAATCAAAGTTAACGGCTTGTGACTTGGCGCCTATTACTTCCGAGGCTTTTAGAGATGGAGCATATGCATCATCAATACGAATATGGTGTTGATCTTTTCTTTTTTGTTTTTTTAATTTTTCCCAATTGGTTCTTACTTCGTCTGCATCTTTGGCGATGTTCTTATCTTCAAACACGTGTGGGTGGCGATATATCATTTTCTCTGCAAGTTTTTTGGACACAGACTCGATATCGAATTGATTTGTTTCAGATGCAATTTGCGAGTGAAGTAGTACCTGAAGCAAGACATCTCCAAGCTCTTCCTCCATATTGGCAGAATCATTTTTTTCAACAGCATGGACATACTCATAACTTTCTTCAATGAGGTACTTTAGTAGTGATTTATGATCTTGTTTGAGATCCCAAGGACAACCATTGTCAGGGTCTCTTAACTTAGAGATGACATCGACTAATTGTGAAAAATTCGTATATTCCATTTGCTCTCCAATCTCTATTTATGCTAGATATACATCAATTTACTATATAGGGTGCAATATGGAAAAAGAACTAATACTTGAATCTCCAGTCATGGATATTAATTTTTACTTTGAGGACTTTGAAATTTCAGAGTCTGACCTTCAGAGTTATGAAATGATCCTAGATTTTTTCTGTGAAGCTATTATTGACCTTAAAAATGAAACTCTTAATCTTGATCATGAGAAATTCATTCTCAACATAAACCTTGTTAGCGATAGTGTTATTACCGAATTAAACCTTGAGCATCGGGGAAAGGGCAAGATTACGGATGTTCTTTCATTTCCAATGCAGGAGTCTATAAGAAACTCTGAGTTTGATACTTTTAACAATGAAATTGAACTTGGAGATTTGTTCGTTTGTAGGTCTGTTTGTGAAGATCAAGCTGTTGAGTTTAGGATTCCTTATATCGACGAATTTGTTCATCTTGTGGCCCATGGTTTTTTACACCTATGTGGTTATGACCATGAAGTCTCTAAGGCTGAAGAAGAACTGATGGAAGCTTTTGAAAAAGAGATTATAGACAATATTAGTGCCATAAAAAAAGGCGAAGAATAAATCTTCGCCCTTTCAAATTATTTGTATTTTAATTAAAGCTTAGAGTAGTTCTCAAGAGTAAATTGAAGAGAGTTAAAAAGATCAACTCTTCCTCCCGTTACCATTTTTCCGCTGAATTTTTTTACAGGAGTTACTGAATCCATAAGAACTTTCTTAAGTTGTAATGGAGTTAGTCCTGGAAAGTGACTTAAGACCTCAGCCGCTACACCAACAGTTGTTGGAGTGGCCATGGATGTTCCCGACATGTTTTGGTATCTATTACCTGGAACAGTTGAGTATACATCAGATCCTGGAGCCGCTAAATCAACACTTTTTGGACCAATATTTGAGAAGAATGATAACCCTCCACCTTTGCTTGTTGAAGCTACAACAAGAAGGTAATCACTTTCAAATGAAGCTGGATAAGTCAGTCTCGAATCAATGTTTCGGCCATAATCATTTCCAGCAGCTGCTAGAACTAGCACACCATGGTTTTGACCAATATGATCAATAGTTTCATTTACAATCATTCCACCTTCGTTGTGGCTTTTTCCAAATGAACAGTTAATAAGTTTCGCTCCGTGCTCTGCTGCGTATAGAAATGATTCAACAACATCTGCATCTGTCTCGTCCGATGTATCAGGAACAGTTCTAATTGCCATAATTATTGCATTTGAAGCAATACCTGCAATACCAACGTTATTGTTTTGCTCAGCTGCAATAGTACCTGCTACATGTGTACCATGTGCATGGCTTGCTTTTGGATCACCTGTAGCATTTCCATTTGAATCTTTTACAAGTGGGTTAATCCCAAAAATATCATCAATATAACCATTGCCGTCGTCATCAATATTATTGCCAGCGATCTCTGCTGTGTTTTTCCACATAACATTTTTAAGGTCTTCATGGTTATAATCAACGCCTGTATCAACAACAGCAACAATCACTTGTGCCTTTGTTCTTCCTAGTGGTGATAGGTATGATTTGTTAACAGAAACACCGTTCTTACCAGCATCTCTAAAAGACCAAATTTTTCCTATTTTAGGATCATTGAATGCAGAGAAGATATCAAAGTCAAAATCTCCACCTTTATTCTCAGAGGCTTTTGGAAGAGCTCTCTTTCCAGCATAGTAACTTTTTTCAGTAAGCTTAACACTAAGGTCATTAGCAAGCTCAGTTGCTAACTTTTCAGAGTTAGTAGTTGTGACAAGATAATTATCAGCAAATAAGTGCTTAACATTGGTAATGAGTTCATGCTTTGGCATTACTTCATTTGTGTTCAATTTAACAAAGAGTTTAGTTTTTTCAAACTTTGGTGTTGAGGCCATCGCTAGACTTGCTACAAAAACCGTTAATACTAATAAATGTTTCATTGTAATTCCTTTTCCATTATGAGCCCATATTCTTCCAATTTCTCAATACTTCGACAACTAACAGAGTCTTACAGTCGGTCATTGCTTCGTGATTTCAGGGATTTATAAGCGATTGACTAAAAGATTTACAGGTAATTTTTATACCTAAAGGGGTTAAGCGCTACCTTTTTCTGCGCCTTTTGGTAGAATTTTATCTAGGACATATATACAGATTTTATGGAGTTAATATTGAACAAACTATCGTCAAACTTTCTTAGCAGTTCCGTGATCGCGATCATGGGTCTTGCTGTATTTAGTAATATGTCAGTTTTGGCGGCTACCACTACAGCAAATAAAGTATCAACGACTTTGAAGAAATCTAGTAATAGTACAGTTCAAGAATCAAACCTCTCTGGAGACTTTGGAATTCAAACAAACAGGCTGATAGATGATGTTGGTGAAGTTGTAGGTAATGATCACTTTGGTGAACTAAATATTAAATATAATTCGTTATCTGAAGGAAACTCTTCAAAGCGATTTGATTTATCAGCAAGAATTAATAATGAAGAAGAACTTATGTTCTCACTAAAAGAAGTTATTTTAGAATATAAGTATTCAAGTTCTAAGCTGGCCATTGGGCGAGCGATTATGGACTGGTCTCCAACTGATGCAGCATGGGGACTTGGTAAGGTTAATAATAGAGAAAACTTTGATTACTTTGAGCCTAATCAGGAAGGACTTATCGGTGTTTTTTATGATAAGTCTTGGGATAATGGAGTTAAAGTTTCATTATTTGGTTCAATGATATATGTTCCGGAACTAAATCCTGGGACTACGGTTGATGAGAGTACTGGTAAAGTTATCTGTAAAAACCCTTGGTGTTCTGCACCAGCAGAGTCAGTTCCTGTTGATGGTAAAGATGTACCTATCAAATATACGGTTAACTTTCCTGAAATGGCAGACGTTCTCTTTAAGTATTCAGTGGGTGCAAAAATTGGTTTCTCAAAGCCTGAAAGCTCAATTTCATGGAATGCTTTTTATATGAAAAAACCAGAGAATAGCATCTCTGTTATTGCAGATGTTAATGCTGAGTCTGATCTTTCTCAAATAAATGCAGAAGTGACACCTCAGTTTTATTACCACGATGTTGTTGGTGGAGATATGGGATATAAAATTAATGAAAACTTAGACTTATACGGAGGAGCAATTAGCTCTATCCCAAATAAATCTCCTGAGGGAAAAACACCATATATCGAGCAGATTGGAATCAAGCCTAAAAAGATCAAAGAGGACTACTTGAGTACAGGTGCAAAGTATGGAGATGGTGATGCAAAAGTACACTTAGGCTATATTGCTAGGGTTAGTGACTTTGATAGGGATAATGAAATCCTTGCAGAGTATCCTCGCTGGAATCAAGCTGTAAACTTTGCTTACTCAAAACGAATTACAAGTAAGGTCGACATTATGCTCGACTACAAATTTGATATGCTCACGGAAGATCGTCTCACAATGTTTAAAACGAACTATCGCTTTGGGCCGAATGTCACAGCAGCTGCTGGGATTAACATTATTGGAACTAATCCAGAAGAGAAATCTTATTGGTCACAGTTCGAAAATAATGATTCGGTATTTAGTTCGCTTAAATATACTTTTTAAAAGTAGAATGTAAGGACGAAATTTATGTCACGATTAGTGAATGCACTACATTTATCTATGTTAATGTTACTACTGGCTTCCTGTGGTGATATGTTTAGTAAGACTGAGGACGAAGTTCAAGTTCCTCAATATGGAACATGTGCTTTTGACTCCGAAGCATTATCAAAAATCTTATCTGAAAATATTAAGGGTGATATTGAGTGTCTTGAAAGTAACCTAATGCTTTTTATGGATGTGGTTAAGAGTGATAAGAAAGGCTATCTTTCTCAAAAAGAGTTGGCTCGTTATATTCGTGCTAAAATTGAAATTGATACTGAAGAGACTATTCAAGTCCTTACGGCCGTTTTTGAAATTAACTCTCTTCTTTTTGGAGACTCTAAGAGTCATATTGCGAAAAGAAATATTCCAAAATTAACAGAGCTTCTTGTTGAGCTAAATGAGAATATGGTGGAAGGAGAGGTCTATAAATACTTTTCTATTGATGAGGCCGTATCATTTAATGAACACAACAGAAGAAAGGCTCAAATCTATAGTGCTTTATTTAAGACTGGTAAAGCCTTTGAAAAAGTAATTAAAGAGAATGGACGAACACTCGATATAGATTTATTTCTAAATCGCTTTGAAAATATAGGTAATAATGAAGTTTTAGGTTATATAGCAAAACTATCATTTGTAAAAAAAGCCGTTCTTGGCGGAAGCTCTAGTGTCCTAACTTCTAAAGAGCTAAAGCATTTAAGTGGTATCTTTGGTGATGTGGGAAAAATTGCTTATGATTTTACGAATGCTTCGTTTATTGTAGATAAAAGTAAAGATGAAGATGAAGAGCTATTAAAGATCTTGAAAGAAGATGTATTTACAGCCCAGCAGAATTTTTTCTATAAAGATGATTTGGATGAAGTTATCTTTACTTATGATCAGTTAGAGGATGTTGTTTCGGCCTTCTTTCCAAGCATCGCTCCTTACGTTAAATACAAAGACTCATTTCTTAAGGTGAAAAATGTTTTACTTGATAGTAATTCTGAGAACTTCACTGCTGGAGAGTTAAATATCCTTTTGAATGATATTATATATAAAAATTTAGCTCGAGGTGTTTTCTTTTATCGTTCTTATGCTGAGGAAAACTCTTTTTTCAGTGCTCTAACTAGAAGACTCTTTGATTTTACAGGTCTTGTGACTATTGATCCGATTGAGGAAAGCTTTAAAGGAGACTTTAATCGAATCGTTCAAGACTATCGATTTGTTCAAGGTTCAGAAATTTCAGCTTATTATAATTATAAATTTCACCGAAATCCAAGAGGAGTCTTTGAGATATCAGTCCTTGAAGATATCATTAGAAGATTTTTCATTCATTATGGTGACTTAGATACAACAGCAAATGGTGATTATGTTATTAGTTTAGAAAAGCTTCAAACACTTATGGTGGACTATTCGCAAATTCTTGAAGGTGAAGGATTTATCCTTCATGGTAGGGTTGCCTCTACTGCTGAGACAATCACTCTTATGGCGACATTATTCCATTATCAATCAAATGGCGATTCTCGTATCGAAATCCCTGAGTTTGTTGAATTTGCTTCAACTGTTTTGAGTTCATTATCTTTAACAACTCCTCTCGAAGACTTTATGCAGTCTAAGTGTGAGGATGCTGGAAATGGAAAAATTCATCCGCAGTGTTTTAGAGATAATTTTACTTCTTTCTTAAATGAAAAGAGTGAGAGTAAAGCCGTTCGTGACTATATCCCAGAGCTAGGGAAATACCTTGAAAGTTTATCTGATGAAACAAGAGAAAAGTACATAAGGTCAGCTGCAAGATTTAGCCGTGCTTGTACTGAGTTTACAAACGGTGAAGAAGTTCCCATGGATAACGGCGACTATATTGTTTCTCTTGCAGGTTTACTCTTGATTGAACAATCAATCATTAAGCTTGATACTGCAGGTAAGCGAGGGACTTTAGAGATCAACGAAGTTTATAGAGCTTATTACTTATATAAATCAGCAATTGAAGGACTTGTGCCTGTCGAATCATTAAAAAAATATTCTAAGGAAATATTCTTATATATTGTTAAGTTCAATGAAGTTCCAGAACTTCCAGAATTCGATCCAAGTGAAATTACTGGTAGATGGTATAGTCGAGCATGGCAAACAATTGCTGGTCGATGGAGACAAGTCGTTGGAGCCGCAAAAGCTGGAAAGAAATTTTTAGGTTTTGTATACGATTTAAAGTTTAACAATGCTGAAAAAGATATTTATGCAGATCGAATGACCTTTGCAGCTGTCTTAGAGATCATTGCTAATAGTTCACCTTCTAACGAGGACAATCCTTTTCCCTGTGATAGTTTAAGAGATAAAGTGGAATAATATTTGCTTATAAGCTCCTTCTTGAGGTAAATTATATTACAGCTGGAGAGTTAAATGAGTGAAACAAGTAAATTACAACTATCAGAGTATCAATCTGAAATTACAAAACTTCGAGATATTTTAGAACATATCCGGAGGTCACTTTGAAGTTGATCAAAAGAAAATAAGACTAATTGAAATATCTGAACTTGAGGCGCTTGAAGGCTTTTGGGAAGATGCTAAAGCAGCAGCGACTATTCAGAAAGAAAAATCTATCCTTACCCAAGCAGTGAATAAGTACGAAAATGTCGCAAATATGTTTGATGACTTTGATGCTCTTTGTGAATTTGTAAGTGAAGGGGATGAAGAGAGTGTCGTTGAGGCAATTTCGGTTTATGAGAATCTTAGGCCTGCGCTTGAAGAAGCAGAACAACAATCACTTTTATCAGAAGAGACCGATCCTAATAACGCCATAATTTCTATCAATGCAGGAGCTGGTGGTACTGAGTCTTGTGATTGGGCCTATATGTTATATAGAATGATATCAAGATGGGTTGAGCAGCATAATTTAAAGCTCACAATGATCGATGTTCAGGATGGAGATACAGCAGGGATAAAATCAGTGACCTTTATGGCCAGCGGTGAGTTTGCCTATGGAAACTTAAAGTCTGAGTCTGGTATCCATAGACTTGTGAGAATTTCACCCTTTGATTCAAATGCAAAAAGACATACTTCGTTTGCCTCTATATTTGTTTCTCCGGAGCTAGATGATAATATTGAGATTGAAATACTAGATAAAGATATTCGAATTGATGTTTATAGGTCTGGAGGTGCAGGTGGACAATCTGTAAATACAACCGATTCAGCTGTTCGAATTACTCACTTTCCGTCTGGATTAGTAGTGACCTGCCAAAATGAACGTTCCCAACTACATAACAAAGAGACAGCTTTTAAAGTTCTTAAATCACGACTATATGAAAAAGAAATGGAAGTTAGGCGAGCAGAAGCAGCTGAAGTTGAGGCAGGAAAAAAAGAAATTGGATGGGGATCACAAATCAGATCATATGTTCTTCATCCTTATAAGATGGTTAAAGATCATCGTACGAATTTTGAGTCCGGCAATGCAGACAAGGTTTTAGATGGTGACCTTGATGGTTTTATGAAAAGCTATCTCCAGTGGAGGGCAGTTAGCAATGAAGAGTAGTCTCAAATTTGAATTTGCAGTCGTTCTTTTTGCTGGGATAGGAATTCTTTTAGGTCTCTTTCTACCAATTATTGCAAATCAATTAGAATTTATTGGAAATATATTTATTCTGCTACTTAAAATGTTAATCGTACCTCTTGTTGTCACCTCAATTTACCTTTCAATTGCGAAACTTAATATATCTGATTTAAAAAAACTAGGACGCAATACTATCTTATATTATTTCACGACAAGTACTCTTGCTTGCATTACTGGCTTGTTAGTTGCAAATTCATATTCTTTTTCTCAAGGTATTCAATTTGAGAATTTCGCAAAGTATGACCCTTCAAAGCTTGCAGATATTTCATTCGGTGGAGTTATCACAAGCTTTTTCTCGGATAACTTTTTTAATTCTTTATCTCAGGGAAATATTGTTCAGATTGTTGTCTTTACGGTCTTAATTGCACTAGCATCTTTAAAGGCAAAAGCCTCTCACCGCGACACACTTATAAATTTCTCTGAATCTATTCAGGCGGTAATGATGATCTTGATTGATTGGATTATTATGATTGCTCCAATTGGAGTTATGTCTCTGATTGCTAGTATTGTCGCCAAAACAGATACGAAAATTTTTGTTGGTTTAGGCCCGTTATTTATTGCTATTACTATAGCGTGTTTGATTCATACATTGATATCACTGCCATTGATTGGTTATATTGCAGGAAAATTTAATCCTTTTAAATTTATATTAAATGTAAAACAGGCTTTAATTGTCGCCTTAACTACTGCATCTAGCGCTGCAACTCTTCCAGTATCGACAAAAGTTCTCGAGGAAAATGCAGGGGTTAGTAAAAAAACAACGGGATTTGTACTACCTTTAGGTGCGACTTTAAATATGGATGGCTCGGCCTTATACCAAGGAATTGTGATTCTTTTCCTGGGAGAATTTGCTGGTATGGATCTCAATCTAACTCAACAGTTTTTAGTTTTTATATTTGTAATGACTTCATCTGCGGGGACTTCTGGTATTCCAGGTGGTGGAATGATGATGATTGGGGCCGTAATGCAGATGGTCGGGATTCCATTGGAATATATTGGAATCTACTTATTGATTGATCGTTTTTGGGATTACCCAATAACGATGGTCAATGTTCTAGGTGACTTAATTGGAGCAAAGACTGTTGATCGCTTTTGACGCGGCGTAAGTACAGAAATGGTCCTGGTACTTTTGTGTGAAATATTGTAAATACCTTAAAAAACAAGGATTAATAAATATGAGAGAAAAGTACATTTCGCAGTGGGAAGATCAATTTAACGAACAAATGAATGTTAGGAAGGAAAAGAGAAGTAAGCTATCTGAGGCTAACTCTCATCCGTACAAACATGGAATAAAACCCACGGCAACAGCAAGTGAACTTATAGAGAAGTTTGGTGATATTGCAAAAGAAGATATCGGTGAAACTGAAACATATGAATTAGTTGGCCGTGCCATGATGGTAAGAGATTTTGGTAAGGCTGCTTTTATTCAAGTTGATGATGGCACAACCAGATTTCAATTTTATGTAAAGAAAAGTATTACCTCGGAAGAAGGTTTTGCAGATTATAAGCTTTGTGATTATGGAGATATTATCTGGGCAAAGGGAACTGTCTTTAGAACTGGTAAAGGTGAGCTTTCACTTGAAGCTCATGATTTTAAAGTGGTAACAAAATCTTTGAGACCACTTCCAGAAAAATTTCATGGTCTTACAGATCAAGAATTAAAATACAGAATGAGATATGTGGATATGATTATGTCTCCAGAGTCTCGTGATAAATTAAGAACAAGATCTAAAGTTGTGAGATATATACGAGAATTCTTTTACCAGGATGACTGGTTAGAAGTTGAAACTCCTATGATGCATTCAATTGCAGGTGGAGCAGCCGCGAAACCTTTTAATACTCACCACAATGCTCTGGATATGGAACTCTTTATGAGAATAGCTCCCGAGCTACACTTAAAAAGACTTATTGTTGGTGGTTACGAAAAAGTATTTGAGATGAACCGTTGTTTTAGAAATGAAGGGTTGTCAGTTAAGCATAATCCAGAGTTTACTTCAGTGGAGTTTTATCAGGCTTATGCGACTTATGAAGACCTTATGGTGTTCACTGAAAAGCTTATGCATGGAATAGCAAAAGACGTTATCGGCTCTGAAAAAATTGTTTGGGGTGAAAACGAAATTGATTTTGGTGCAAAATTTAGAAGGCTTCCTATGAGCGAAGCGGTTATTGAGCACACTAGTCTTTCTGCTGAAGATCTTAAGGATAAAGTCAAAATGATTTCATTTTTAAAGTCTAAAGATGAGCTAGAAGTTGATCCAAACAAACTTGATGGGCTAAGCACTGCAAAACTTATGGTTTTATGTTTTGAAGAGTTTGTTGAAGAGAAACTTATTCAACCTACATTTATAACAGAATATCCAACAGAGGTATCACCACTATCGAGAAGAAATGATTCTAATCCAGATATTGTTGATCGCTTTGAACTCTTTATTAATGGTTGGGAAATTGCAAATGCCTTTAATGAGCTTAACGATCCAACTGATCAGTTGGGACGATTTGCCGATCAAGCTGTCATGAAAGACGGTGGTGACGACGAAGCTTGTGACCCTGATTATGACTACGTAAGAGCTCTTGAATATGGAATGCCTCCTACTGCCGGAGAGGGGATTGGAATCGACAGACTTGTTATGATTCTTACAAACTCTTCAACAATTAGAGATGTCATTTTATTTCCACTTCTAAAGAAAGAAACATTTTTCGAAAATAAAGAAGACTAATGGCCAGACTACCGGTTCTTTCTTTATTTAAGATAATTTTTGAAAGCCGGACGTCTTATAAATTCCTAGTTGGAACAATTGGAAGCTTTGCTTTTTCAATGGCAGTCATCCTCTGTACCATAGGGCTAATGGATGGGTTTGAATTCACTTTAAAAAAAGCTCTTTCTCAATCAAATGGTGATATTAAGTTTATAGCAAGAGACGGTTTTTTTCTTGAAGAAGATAGTCTTAAAAATAAACTCAATACAGAGTTCTCTCAATCAATTGCATTTCTGTTACAGATAGAAGCTTTTGCTCTCACAGGTGAAGAAGGTAAGGGAGTTCTTGTTAAAGGTATTAATAAGGATTCATTCGCAGAAATTTCTGGGCTGGATATTTCATCACTTGATCAGGGTGTTTTAATTGGAGAACAATTCGCAGAAACATACCAGGTTAAAGTTGGAGATAATATTGTTCTTGCTTTATCTTCTTCAAAAGCTAAAAACCTAGGTTCTGCAATCCTCAAAGAAATGAGAGTTGACGGCATTGTTCATCATGGTATCTACGAAAAAGATTTTCGCTTTATTTATATTGATAAGAAACAGCTTGAGACTATGATGACCTATAGAGAAGGTGTGTCCAACTTTGGAATGATGAAAATTAAGTCATTTGAAAACCTCAATTTCGCAATATTACATTATAAAGAAATTTTAGGAGACGACTTTAGCTTTACCCCTTTTTGGAGTGAGTTTGAAGTTCTTATAGAGGCCGTTGAATATGAGAAGGTTAGTATCAGTGTTGTCCTACAACTTATAGTTATAGTCTCTATTCTTAATGTTATCGCATTTCTTATTTATATATCTGAAACAAAGGCTCAAGCTTTTTTTATGCTTCGTACACTAGGGCTTAACTTTGCAAGTTTACAACGATTTTGGATTTCAACCCTCGTTGGTATCTGGGGACTGGCCTGTCTTTTCTCCTTGATGTTAGTCTTTGTGTTTGACCAAGTCATCTTGAAATTGCCCTTTTTAAAAATCCCTGGTGATATCTACGTATTAAGTGACTTGTCTTTATTATTGGGTAAAATGGATTACGTTTATGTTTTTGGAGTATCCTTAATATGGATTATACTAATTGGTTTTGTTTCTTTACATAGAATGAAACGGAAACCACTTATTTCAGGTTTAAGACAGGAATTTTCATAATGTTTTTAGAAGTTAAAGATGTAAAAAAAAATTATGCTAAGACTGATGTTCTTAAAGGAATATCTTTCTCTGTAGATAAGGGCCAGAATCTTGCGATTGTTGGAACTTCTGGTTCTGGAAAATCGACTCTACTATATATTTTAGGAGCACTTGAGCAGGCCGAGCACGGAAAGGTTGTCCTTGAAGGTGTCGATATTTCTAACTTTAGCGATGATGAATTGGCACTTTTTAGAAATCAATTTATTGGTTTTGTCTTTCAGTTTCATTTTCTTCTACCGTCAATGAATTGTCTCGATAACACTCTGCTTCCAGCGAAAATTGGCAAACATAATATCAAAGAAGTTAAGGCACGAATTATTAAGTATGCGATAATCTTAGACGTTGAGCATTGCCTTAAGAAATATCCTTTTGAGATCTCTGGCGGAGAGCAGCAAAGGATTAATATTATTAGGGCAATCTCTTTAAACCCAAAACTTCTTCTTTGTGATGAGCCTACGGGTAACCTTGACTCTGTTAATACTCAGAAAGTTATAAAGCTACTACAAGACTTAGCTCGAGAGATTAATTCTACGCTTATTGTTGTAACGCATGATGGTAATGTTTCCGATGCATTCGATCAAAAAATAACCATTGAAGATGGTCAGATTATTAGCTAATATCTCTAAGTTAATTGTAATTTTAAAGAGATAGCTAAACTTTAAGGCCACTGAATGATTAAAATCTTGTTATTAAATATATTACTTATTTCAACTTTTACTAGTGCTAGCTCATCAATTGGTGAGGCTAAAAATCTTTTTAAGATTGATATAATTGAAGTTCTTGGAACAAAGAAAGTTGAAGCTGAGGCAATTCTAGAAAAAATTGATGCAAAAACTGGCGAGAGTCTAAACACATACACTCTTAAAGAAGACATCAAAAAAATATATGAAATGAAGTACTTCGAATCTGTTGAGGCCCATCATAAAATTGTAAAAGGAAAAAATCACTTAGTTCTAAAAGTTATTGAAAAGCCTATCATTAGTAAGATTAGCTTCACTGGTAATGATGAGGTTTCAGGTGATGATCTTAAAGAGCAAGTTAAAACCAGAGAGTTTAATATTCTGGATGTTAATACCATTAAGAGTGATATTCAATTATTGCAAAAATACTATGAAGAGAAAGGTTTCTACCTTGCAAGCGTGACCTATGATTTAACTAAGAATGAGTTTGGCGGTCTTGATCTGATATTCAATGTAAAAGAATTTGATAAAGTAACAGTAAAGAAAATAATCTTCCTTGGTAACCATGACCTGCCGGATGAAGACTTAAAGGCAATGATGAGTACTCAAGAGGAGACCTTGTTCTCTGGTATGAGTGGCTCCGGGAATTTTAAAGAATTTAATTTTAAAACTGATGTTGAGAGACTCAAGTATCTTTATAAGTCGAAAGGCTACCTGCAGATTAATATTGGAAATCCGGTTATCACTGTATCTGAAGATAAGAAGTGGATCTTCATTACAATTGATGTAAAGGAAGGTCCTAAGTTTGATGTAAATAATATTTTCTTTAACGGAGAGTTATTGTTTACAGAAAGTGAGATGAGAGAAAAGGTCGATCTTAGGTCAGGTAAGGTTTACTCTGAAGAGACATTGCGAAGAGATATTCAAGTCCTAACAGAGATGTACCAGGATAAAGGGTATGCTTTTGCCAACGTTTTAAGGCGACTTCAGATCGTTCCAGGAGAGAATAAAGTTGATATTCATTATTCTTTTGAAAAGGGTCAGGTTGCATACTTTGGTAAGGTTATTGTAAAGGGAAATACGAAGACTAGAGATAAAGTTGTTCGACGTGAACTTAGAGTATATGAAGGTATGAAATACTCAGGAAGTCTTCTTCGTAAGTCGAAAGAAAATGTTAATAGACTTGGATTTTTTGAGCCAGGATCAGTTATCTTTAATACCGTTTCTCCAAGAGGAAAGGATAATATTTTAGATGTTGAAATTACAGTTAAGGAAAGACAAACTGGTCAGATCTCTTTAGGTGCTGGGTACTCAACTGCGACGAAGGGGTTCTTTCAAGCAAGTATTGCTCAAAACAACTTTAGAGGCTTGGGACAAAACTTAAATTTAAACGTATCACTTTCTGAAAATCAGAAAACATATAACCTCGGTTTCACAGAACCATACTTTTTGGATTCTAAGTGGACTGCCGGGGCAGATATTTATAAAACTTCTAATGGTTTAATTAGTTCATTCTCATCTGAGAAGTATGGGGGAGATATTCGAGTTGGCTATCCAATCTTTGAGTATACAAGACTATTCCTAACACTGAGACATGAAGTTACAGAAATTGAAGACGTACGAAACCCAACGATTGATCTTGATACAGAGAACGGAACAGCGGCGACTCTTAAGACAACTTTAAGATACGATAAGCGAGACAATATTTTTGAGCCGACTAAAGGTGTATATGCAAGTATCTCATTTGAGAATGCAGGTATGTATGGTGATCAGTTCTGGCTTAAAGGTGCCTTTGAGGGACGCTATTACTATCCGGTGTATGAAGAGCTTGTCTTTAGGTCAAGACTAAAGTTAGAGCAAATTACAAAGACAGTTGCAGATAAAGATGTTCCACGTACAGAAAAATTTCAAATGGGTGGCTCTCGTAATATGAGAGGTTACAACTATGAAGATATCGGTCCTCAGGAATTACTTGAAGACAAACAAGATGCCGGAACATTTGATACTTTTAATGTTGGTGGTCAATTCTCAATCTTGTCTCAGTTTGAATTTGAGCATCCCCTTGTAAAGGAAGCCGGACTTAAGTGGGTTGTCTTCTTTGATGCTGGTAACGTTTATGCTGATGAGTTTAATCCAGAGAAATTTACCCTAAGACAAGATTATGGTTTTGGTTTTAGATGGTTCTCACCAATTGGTGTTTTAAGGTTTGAATTTGGTTATCCAATAGATCCTAAGGAGGATGAGGGTGGACAGCAATTTCATTTTGATATTGGACAATTATTTTAATAAGAATGATATAGAAAATAAAAGAACTAGGAGTATTATATGAAGAAGATTTTAGTATTATCGATAGTGTGTTTTTCAATTTCTGTAATGGCAGAAGTCAAAGTTGGGATGGTTAATATTCAAAAGATCATTACTACTATTAAAGAAGGTAAGAGTGTAAATACAACTCTCGAGAAATCATTTAAATCAAAGCAAAATTTAGTAAAAAAACAAGAAGAAGGAATTAAAAAACTTCAGGCTGACTTTCAAAAGCAAAACTTAGTATTATCTGAAAAAGCGAAAGCAAAGAAAGCTGGTGAAATACAACAAAAGATTGCAGCTGTTAGACAGCAAATGATGGGATATCAAAAAGAGATTCAAAAGCAAGAAAAAGAACTTAAGAAGCCAATTCTTGATAAATTAAAGCCTATTATCGATCAAATATCGAAAGATGAAAAAGTAGCGATGACATTTGAGATTAGTTCTTCACCTATTGTTTATGCAGCTTCGACTATCGATCTAACAGATAAGGTCATCAAGGCATACGACAAGAAGCACTCTAAGTAATAGATGCAATTCTCAAGTCTACTAGAGATACATAAATCCATTGAAATCATATATGGAGATCACGAGGATTTCGAGCTTGTCGGGATTTCTCATTCTGATGCTCCTCTGGAAAACACATTTTGTTTTGTGAAAAATAATCGTTTTCTTAGGGCGATCGGCCGACGATCTAACAATGATGAATTTCTAAGATCTGGAATCATATTAGATAAGAAGTTCTTTGAGGGACTTCCGGACGATAGTAAAAAGTCCATTGAAACTCGTTTTGCATGGGTTGCCACTTCAGAGAGTATCGATCAGGCGATGTGTGAATTATCAAAGCCTTTTTATGATCTATTACATGCTGACCTCAATTACCAGGTGGACGGACGGCAGATGGGATCAGCTCAAATTGATCCTACAGCAGAGATAGCTCAAGGTGTATTTATTGGCGAAAACGTATCAATAGGCCAAAACGTTCGTATCCTTCCAGGTTGCGTGATCATGCCAGAGGTTTCAATTGGTGATAACTCGATTTTATATCCAAATATTACCATCTATCCATATACATCTATAGGTCATGACTGTCGTATTCATGCGGGCACAGTAATTGGGACCGATGGGTTTGGATATAATTTCTATGATGGAGTTCATAATAAAATTTGGCATTTATGTGGAGTGAGTATTGGAAATGATGTTGAGATTGGCTGTAACTCTATGATTGATGCTGGGGCTTTTATCCCTACAACTATTGGAGATGGTTCTCGCTTAGATAATGATCTGCAAATTTCACATAATGTTTTGATTGGTAAGCATGTTGTTATCTGTGGCAAAACTGGCCTCGCTGGTAGTGTTGAGGTTAGCGATTATTGTGGCTTTGGAGCTGGTGCAGGGGTTGCTCCTGGTGCTAAAATTGGCAAAAGAGCCCAAGTGGCAGCAAGAGCTGTCGTAAGTGAAAATGCTGAAATTGCTGCAGGAGCTATCGTTGCTGGTCACCCTGCAAGGCCCGTTAAAGATTGGCTTCGATCTCAAGCGGTGCTTAATAAACTTTCAAAAAAGTAGGATAAATTATGTTATTAAATGAAGAACAGGTTCTGGAGTTTCTACCTCATAGAGCACCTTTTAAGTTTATAGATACTGTCAGTGAATTGCGTATTCCTGATGAGGTCAAGGACATGGAGACACGTAGTGGTCGTGACCTTGTCGGTACTCACGTAATTGCAAACTTTACTGTCAGAGAAGATCTGGAAATTCTGGCGGGTCACTTTCCAGGAAACCCTATTCTTCCAGGTGTTGTACAAGTTGAGATGATGGCGCAATCTTGTGCTTTTGTATCACTGGGGCTCACTGGGTTAGGAGATGGCACAAGAGTTGAGACTCTCTTGCTAAGTGTCGAATCTGCAAAGTTTAGGAAACCTGTTACTCCAGGCATGGTACTTGAAATACATGCAAAAATGGAAAAGTGTAGAGGAACTATCGCGACTTATGCTTGCGAAGTTTTATCTAATGATGAAAAGATTTCACAAGCAAAAATATTAGCTAAGCTAGACCTTATAACGAAGGGTGCGTAATGAGTGTTGAGATACATCCAACTGCAATCATTGAAGAGGGTGCAATTTTAGGTAACAATATCAAAATAGGACCTTACTGTCTTATCGGTTCTGATGTGAAAATTGGAGATGATTGTAAACTGCTCTCTCATGTCGTTATTAATGGACACACAACTATAGGAAATAATAATGAATTTCACCAGTTTTGTTCTATAGGAGTTCCGCCTCAAGATAAATCTTATAAAGATGAGCCAACTAGAACAATCATTGGAGATAATAATCTTTTTAGAGAAAACTGTACTGTCCATAGGGCCACTACAAAAGAGAATCACGAGACAATTATTGGAAATAATGGCTACTTCATGACAGGTGTTCACTTTGCTCACGACTGTAAAGTTGGGGATAACGTGACTCTTGCTAATGGCACTATGTGTGCTGGACATGTGAAAATTGGTGATTATGTTCAGATGGGGGGCGCATGTGGAGTCACACCGTTTTGTAGTGTCGGTCGCGGAGCATTTATCGGTGCAGCTAGTGCTATTGATAAGGATGTACCTCAATTTTGTGCCGCCCTTGGAAATAGAATTAAAATTAAAGGCGTCAATATTATTGGTATGAGAAGACGTGGCTACTCTAAGGATGAAATTTCTGAAGTCGTTGAATTTTATAGAATGATGGATGCGTCAGCTCTATCTCCTAGAGCATTTGCTAATCATCCTGAAAATATGGATGAGTATAAGAATAATAAAATTATTGATGAGATTGCAGACTTTATTCGAGAAAGTGAAGTCGGTCTTGCCCCATTTATGTCATAGGATAAATTATGAAAAAAGTTAATGTTGCAGTTGTTGGTTATGGTCATCTTGGACGTTGGCATACACAAAAAGCAGCTGGCCTTGAAAATGCAAATCTAGTTGCTGTTGTAGAGCCCTTCAACCAAGCTGCTGTTAAAGAAGCCTATCCAAAGATTAAAGTTGTTGCTGATATTAAAGAAGTTATGAATGAGATCGATGCTGCAATCATTGTGACTCCGACCTCAACTCATTTCGAATTAACAAGTCTGTTACTTGAAAATAATAAGCATGTCTTTTGTGAAAAACCTTTATGCGCAACTTATGACGAAGTTGTGCTCTTAGCGGATAAGGTTGGAGATAAGGTTCTACAGGTGGGACATAGTGAAAGGTGTCATCAAGCCTGGGAATTATTAAGCGATAAGTTTGCAGCGATTACTGGAAAGAGAACATTTAAGATTGATCGCTTTGCTCCTTTTAAGGGTAGAGCTACAGATGTTGATGCCGTTCAGGATCTTATGATTCATGATCTCGACTTAATGCTTTATATATTAAAAATGAGTCCAGTGAGTGTTTCTGCAATTGGACATAAAATTATCACGAGTAAGTGGGATCATGTAACTGCTACTTTTTCTTTTGAAGATGGATCTGAAGCTATTATTACTTCTGGGCGTAATCATGTAAAAGAAGTTAGAGCATTAGAAGTTATGAGTGACTCTGGCTGTATCTATGTTGATTTATTTGCAAATAAAATTTATGAAGGTTCAAGTTCAAAGTTTGATGATGATACCTTTGTAAAAGAAAGCAACTATGAAAAAAGAGACCATCTTCTTATTGAACAAGAACAATTCTATAATTCTATTTTAAATAACTCTGCACCAGTGGTTAATTATGATGACGGTGCTAAAGCTGTTTTTCTTGTTTCAAAGGTGATGGAGAGTCTTGATAAATCAGAGAGGGTATCTCTTAAATGATACAAAGTTGTTTAATTATTGCAGGAGAAAAGTCTGGTGAAGATCATGCTATGACTTTTTATCCTCAAATTAAGCAATTACTTCCTGATACTGAATTTTATGGTGTCGGGGGCTCACGCTTAGAAGAGCAAGGCTTGGAAATTCTTTATCACTTAAAAGACTTCTCAGGAATTGGCATCTCTGAAGTCTTAGGAAAAATTCCTTTTTATTGTCGAGCACTGGATCATATCTTAGATGAAGTAAAGAAGCGTGAGACGAAAACGGCGATCTTAGTTGATTTTCAAGGTTTCAATTTAAAATTGGCCAAAAAGTTAAAGGCTCGCGGTATAAAAGTTCTTTATTATGTTGCTCCTCAGGCATGGGTATGGAAGCCTTGGAGAGCTAAAATTCTTGAAAGAAATGTTCATACTCTCTTTACGATTTTACCTTTTGAAAAAAAATGGTTTCAAGATAGAGGAGTGACAAATGTAAAGTCTGTCTTACACCCATTGATGCTTGAATATAGTGAACACTTAACTCATATACGTAAACGAAGTTCAGATAATATTTCAAAATCAAAATCAAAGCTATTGATCCTACCGGGAAGTCGAAATGTAGAAGTTTCAACTTTATTTCCGATATTTACTAGAGGTGTACTAATTCTACAGGAAGAGGGCTTTGAATTTGAACTAGGAATTGTAAAGTCGGAATCTGTTCGTGACGAGCATTATCATACAGACCTGAACTTCTCGAAAGAGTGGGATTCTCGTGAGCTGGCGGAGGCACTTGATTGGGCCGACCTTTCTGTTGCTGCTAGTGGGACTGTTACACTCGCAACAGGGCTATTTCAAGTTCCAACAGTCGTCTGTTATAAAGTGTCGCTATTTACGGAGTTCGTACTAAAACTACTTGTTCCTTATGATGGACCTGCAAGTTTAACAAATATTATTCTTGGGAATAAAATGATTTTTCCTGAATTGATTCAGCATCACGCAGATCGATATAATGTAGCTAAGCACTTGCGCCAGCTATTATTAAACCCAGAGATGTATGATAATATGATTATTGAATTAGCAAAAACAAATAAACTACTAACAGGCGATGACTTTTCTGTACCGGACTATATGGCAGACGTTATCAAAAGTACTTAATGGATAATTTTATGATAAAAAATATTTTTATGCGTCCATTATCTTCCGTCTGGGAGACAAGCTATAAGATTCGCCGTTCTCTTTATGAGTACGGTTTTCTCAAAAAAGATTATTTTAAAGTTCCTATTATTTCTATTGGAAATATTACCTTCGGTGGAACAGGTAAAACACCGCTTACTATTTGGCTCGTTAAGAAGCTCGAAACTTATGATCTTGAAACGACAATCTTAACAAGAGGGTATAAGGGAAGGCTTGAACATAAGTCAGGAGTCATTCGTGGTGGCCAAAAGTTTCTTTCTAATCCTCATGAATTTGGAGATGAACCTCTACTTATTTCAAAGCAGATGAAGAGAGGTGCAGTCGTCGTTGGTAAAAGACGTTCTGCAAATTTAAAGTCTTTTTTTCATAGTCTTAAACCTGACGTTGTTTTACTTGATGACGGTTTTCAACATATTCAATTATACCGCTCATTAAATATCGTTTTATTCGATGCTTTACTTCCACTTGATCGTTATAAAACTGCACCTATGGGATACTTACGTGAAGGACTGAGCTCTCTCAAGGATGCTGATGTCATTATTATTAGTCGAGTTGACCAAGTTTCGGAAGAGAAGATTGAGGACCTTTTGACCATGTTGAGTGCTCATCATCGTAAGGGTATTCCGATTGGAAAATTAATTTATAAACCTAGCCGGATCGTTGATAGTTTTGACCAAGAAATCATGGACGTTAGTGGTTTAAAAGGAAAGAAGGTTCTGGCTGTGACAGCAATTGCCGCCCCTGAATCTTTCTATAATATGTTGGAGGGCTTTGGTGCAGAAATAGTCTATAAAAAAGTCTACCCAGATCATTACTTTTTCAGCCATGAAGACATCAATGATATTTTGATTGAAAGTGCCAAGCACGACGCCATAGTCATGACGAGTGAAAAGGATATGGTTAAACTTAGAAAGGTATCAAAAGACTCAAGAATTATGTCTCTAAACATTGATGTTAAATTCTTAGCTGGAGAAGAAGAGATTCTTCAAAGGATCAAAAAGATATTGAATCTTGATTATAATTAAATAGGGTTTAGAATATATCTAGAGTTAATATAGATAAGGATTCTTACTTGAGCAAAATATTCAGTTTAGTTTTTTTCATGATTATTTCAAGTTGTTCATCAACTTCATTTAAAGATATATTTGGTGGGGAAGATGATATCAAAAAAAGAAATGATGAGTTAATGAAAGACTTTTCAGTTAACAAAGATGTCTTGAAGAAATTCCAAGTTGATTCTGCTAAGACGGTTGTTTTATCTGAACAAGTGGATAAAGAAAATAAGCCACAACTCACTCCAACATCTAAGAAGAAATCTCATAACCATAAAAGAACGGGTACTTTACCGCAAAAACCCACTTTGATGGCCAAGAAAAAAAGAAAGAGTATAGCGTTACAAGCTTACCCTGAAGGCTTCCCCGAAAAGCTCAAAGGTTTTGATGAAAAAAGTGCTCTTTTCTGGCATAAATATAAGCCTTTTATTTTTCCAGGAGAGAAGAGTATTTTAGAAGTAAGTTATATGGGAATTTCTACAGGTTCAATAATTGTTGAAACAAAAGAAAATACTCTTATGGATAACCGAGAGGTTTATCATATTCAAACGAAATTAAAAACATCAAGCTATTACTCATATCTCTACCAAGTAAATGATCTAGGTGATTCTTACTTAACAAAAGATGAGTTTCTACCTTTGAAGTTTAGTTTAATCCAAAGACAGAGCTCACAGGACATTGATGATTTACAGTTATTTGATAGACAAAAACTAAAGGCTTATTCATTTTATAAAAGAGTGACGAAAGATAAAGAAAAGAAAAAACAGAAAGAATACTCCATACCTCGCTTCTACCAAGACCCTTTCTCATCTCTCTATTTCTTGCGGGGCTTGCCCATGATCATTGGGAAACAATATGAAATACCGATTGTAAATAAAGGTAAGGTTGAACTCTTATCCGCGACGATAAAATCAAAAGAAACACTTGAAACGAAAATTGGAAAGAAAGAGGCATTTAAAGTCTTGGTTCATACTAAGCATAGTGGTGAAACTATTAAGGGTGGTTATATGAACTTTTGGTTCTCAGCGGATGAGCGGAGAATCTTTTTGAAATTTGATGCAAAAATTAAAATAGGGAAAGTAACAGGTGAGATCACCTCTTATTCTAAATAATGCGTGAGAAAATAATTTTACAAGATTTTAATGTATTACTTATCTGCACAAGCAAGAAGTGGTCTACCGTAGAACGTAGGGCCATATCCGATGCTATCTTCTTACGTAACTCTGGTAGCAATCCCACAATGTTATGTTTAAAGAACTCACAAGTAGACAAGGAAGCAGACAAAGAAGACATTCCTCGAATTTATATTACACCTAAAAAAATTCCGTTATTATTTATGTTTGATTCATACTTTGATTTTAAAAGAATTCTGAATCAAGGAGATTATGATATTGTACATACTTATTCTATTAAACATATTTGGCCATTAAGTTTAATATTGAAATCTAATATTAAAACTCCGTTACTTTGTACTCATAATGAACATATTAAAGATTCGCATTTTAATATCTTTTCAAGGTGGTTACTTAGAAGAGTCGATCATATTCTGACTCTTTCAGACGAAATTAAGGATCTAACTAGAGAGACTTTTTTAATAAATCCTAAAAAAGTTCTAAATCTTGGTAGCGGTATCGATACTGTTAGATCTAATCGAGAGGTTGTAGATAAAAAAATAATTGGTTGTGTTATAAATAATATAAATGAGCTGCATAAATTGAAGTCGGTAGTAAAAACATTTCGTGTTTTGAAAAGTCATAATAACTTAGATTTAGGTCAGCTGATGCTAAGCATCTTTTTAGGGCCTAGGGTTTATCAAAAAGATAAGGCGAAACGAGTCTTAACTGAGCTAGATTATGAATTTTATGAAGGTGATATTTTACTCTATAGCTTGGAGTCAAAGGCTCAGGAGCTTAAAAACCTTGATGTCTTTCTGAGTTTGGCCTTTGATGAGCCTCTCAATGACTTTGAAATAATGGCCTTGATGAACGAAACTCCTGTCTTATTTCCAAGATCAGCCACGCGACAGGATTTACTTTTTAAATATAGGTGGATAGGAGAGTCCTATTATGCCCAAGATACCAGAGAGGCAAAAACCAAATTAGAGAAAATTCTTACCAATTATTCAATATATAGAAGCGCTCTTAAGGATTATTTTGAGGAGATTACTGAGGGGCACGGAATTGATCGATATGCTGACAAATTCCAGCAGATATACGTTCGAACTGCTGCAAAGCGACAAAGGCTAGTCGTTAAGAAAACCTCTCGGTCCTCATTGACATAAACCCCTGAAAAGATTATAAAATCACACTTCAAACAATGTTTGAAAATCACTCACTAATACGTCTTTGACTTTTGAGGTGAGGATATTAAATTTAAAGGTGGACAATATTATGTCAACAACAACAATCCCATCATGGGCAAAAGAATTTGACGTTGTAACTGAGGAATCAGAAGCAGCGGCAGCAGCATCAACAACAGAGTTCGGAAAACTTTTAAGCGACTCAGCTACAGTAAGCTTCTCAGAAGGTGAAGTTTATAACGGTCACGTTATTTCGGTAACAGATGATTACGTAATGGTTGATATCGGTTACAAGCAGGAAGGATTAGTTCTAGCGAAAGAGTTTAGAAACTATGACGGAACTTTAAAAGTAAAACAAGGTGATACAATCGAAGTTTATTTAGAAAAACTTGAATCACATCTTGGTAATCTTGTACTTTCAAAAGACAAGGCAGAAATTTTACAAGCATGGGATAAAATATCTGAGGCTTGTGAAAAGGGTGACCCAGTTAAGGGTACAGTAATCGCAAAAGTTAAAGGTGGATTATCAGTAGACATCGGTGTTAAGGCATTCTTACCAGGATCACAAATTGATATCAGACCAACTAAAAACCTTGATAAATTTATTGGTAAAACAATGGAATTCAAAGTTATTAAGTTTAATAAGAAACGTGGAAACATCGTTCTTTCTAGAAGAGCTATTTTAGCTGAAGAAAGAGGGAAGCTAAGAGAAGATACTCTTGGTCAAATCACTGAAGGAATGATCGTTAAAGGTATTGTTAAAAATATCACAGACTACGGTGCATTTATTGACCTTGGTGGTGTTGATGGTCTTCTTCACATTACAGATATGTCATGGGGAAGAGTTAAGCATCCTTCGAACCTATTAGCTGTAGGCGACGAAATCAATGTTAAAATTCTTAAATATGACAATGCTAAAGAAAGAGTTTCTTTAGGTCTTAAGCAAGTTCTTCCTAACCCTTGGGAGAGTGCTAAGGATAATTACCTTACAGGAACGAAAGTTACTGGTGAGATCGTTTCAGTTAAAGATTACGGAATTTTCGTAGAATTATCTGACGGTATCGAAGGTCTTGTTCATGTATCAGAAGTTTCTTGGACTAACCCTAAGGGACCTATCAAAGGTCATGCAGTAGGTGAAACAATTGAAGCTCAAGTACTTGAAGTAGATGTTGAGAACAAGAGAATCTCTCTAGGTCTTAAGCAACTTCTTGAAAACCCTTGGAATGATTTAGCTGCAAAATACCCAGTTGGTAAGGCAGTTGAAGGAACAGTTAAAGCAATCGTTGATTTTGGTGTCTTTATTGACCTAGGTGAAAACATTGATGCTCTAATTCATGTTTCTGATGTTTCTTGGACTAAGAAAAATGTAAACCCAAGTACTGAATTTAAAGTTGGTGATTCAATTAAAGCAGCTGTTTTAACTGTTGATGCTGATAACTCAAAATTCTGCTTAGGAATTAAGCAACTTGAGGAAGATCCTTGGAAGAAAATTGAAGAAAGATTACCTGTTGGTTCTGTCGTTGAAGGTGAAGTAATGAGAGTAACTGATTTTGGTGCTTTCGTTGAACTTGAAACTGGAATTGAAGGTCTTGTTCATATTTCTGAACTTTCTGAAGAGAGAGTTGAGAAGCCAGAAGACGTTGTTAAAGTTGGTGATAAAGTTAAAGCAAGAGTAATGTCTATCGATAAAGGTGACAAGAAAATCGCTCTATCTAAGAAGAACGCAGAAAATGCTGATCTTGCAGATTACAAGCAAGATGAGTCAGCTTCTACATCTTCACTAGCTGAGAAACTTAAAGGTTTCAACGTTAAAGACTAGTAGTTAGTAAAATACCTATTATATAGAGATAGGGTCCACTTAAGTGGGCCCTTTTTTTTGTCCAAAATCTAATCACTATTTACTCCAGTACATAAATGTTTCAAGAGGACTACTCTCAGATCGAAATAACTCCTATGATTAATTATAACTTTTAAAATTTTGGAGAATATTATTAGTATGCATTATGCTACTCAGTTCAGGAATATCATTTGCAAACAGTAGTGATAAAGTAGAAAGCATTCGTAATGTTCTAGACTCTGTAGCAGTTCCTGTTGATTCTTACCATTGTAGTAGACTTAAAGGGTACTTAGAGGGCTTAAGACTCGAGAAGTGCTACTCTTTAAATATTTCCAGTGAAGGGGATTGCCGCATGAATCTTGTTGCTCTAAAGAAGATGCTTAATACCGTAACTCAAAGCTAGCCTGATGTGGGTGTGAAGAGTATTTTCAAGAAACTTAATATTGTCGGAACAGGTAATAGTTTCAGTAAATGCACAATATGGGGTGGAGAAGAGACTATAGTCGCTGAAAACTATAAGCACCTAGCTGACACCTTTATTTTTGGAGTCAGAGGTTACACAGACGACAAGTTGACGTCTTATACTCTACCTGCAGTTCGAAGGTGTATTAAAATTCTAACTACATCTATTGAAAAAAATCTTTCAGATATCGTTATTGGCTAATTGCCAGGCGCTAGTGAAAGCTAGCGCCTTAACACTTTCTACAAGATTCAAATTTGTTTAATAATCACACACTGTCTAAAAACTATACACTTATATTGATCTAACTCTCTGAATTTATAGTCACCATACTTGGCCCTTATATTGCTCTATATACAGTACTAAAGGAGAAAGAGTATGAAGTATTTTGGTGTACTAGTTTTAGGAACATTCTTAAGTCAGCCACTATTAGCTGCAAGCTATTCTGATGATTTTGTAACAGGTTCTTGCTCTCAAGTCTTAGGAGCTAAAAAAATAAGTACTAGTAAGTACTACGGTAATCATACTGATATTGATTCTCTTGAAAAGAGTAATTTTAGTGTAAGCGAGTTCACAATTAATGATATGGGAACAAAAAGATTGGGTAATCAATTTAGAAGAGTTGTTCCTTACCCAACGGATACAGTAAAACACAAAGATGAGCATATAACTGTTTTTCAATCTGATATACAGAGTATTACTGCAATCGATGCCGATATACCGTACTCGATTGTTGAAATTCCTGGCAAAGTTGATATTGCCTTAAGATATAGTCGTACATCAGGTACTCCGCGAGTAACAGTCGACGTTGTTGGCTTAAAGAATGGAATGAATTTAGAGAATGCTCGACACTATACATTTAGAAACGGTAAAGCATTTGCTCGAATTGAGCTAGATGTTTTATTTGATTATAAAGATTATAGCTACAGAGGCTTCCTTGGTTTACCAGGCTGGATGAGTGACGAAATAGAAGAAGATGGAAATGAAGTTCACAGAGTAACTTATGTGACAGAATGTGATTTCCAATTGAGTGAAATTGTAGATACTTCAGATCGAGATAGCGAAAAAGAAAAGAGCCGTTGGTTTGATTTTAATAAAAAAGATAAAAAAGAAAAAGAAGAGAAGCCAGCGCATGTAAATCCAACCTCAGACTACGGGACGATTTATAAGGGCGGCGAAGTTGTACAAGAATAAAATAACAGTTTAGTCATTTTTAGTTTTCCCCTAGATTGGAAATGACTGTTTTCCCCTATAGCAAATCCTCTGGTGTTTCCCCCATCAGAGGCTTTTTTTTATTTCTGAGTAATTTTATAACATTGATGAATTTTTTGATCTCTAAAATCTTTAGGAATTGATTTATAAGTTAGATCTTCAATTTTAAAACCTTCTCTAATAAGAAAATCTAATTTGAAACTTCGAAGATTATTTGAAAAATAAAGAACGCCTTCAGGGTTTAATAAACTCATAAGCTTTTCGATCAAAGTGATATGATCTCTTTGAACATCAAAGATATCTTCCATTCTCTTCGAATTAGAAAAACTTGGTGGATCTAGAATAATAATATCAAATTTTTCTACGAGGTTCATAATGTAGTTTACTGCATCGGCTTGAGTGAAATGATGATCTTTAATCGTAATATCATTAATTCTAAAGTTATCACGGGCCCAATCAAGGTAG
Organism: uncultured Oligoflexia bacterium; assembly: GCA_913058265.1. Classification (GTDB taxonomy): domain Bacteria; phylum Bdellovibrionota; class Bacteriovoracia; order Bacteriovoracales; family Bacteriovoracaceae. The sequence goes on along the minus strand of CAJXPQ010000009.1, from coordinate 83,057 downwards.
GTTCGTGACATATCAACCGTTGTTACGACTCCACCACCAAGGGCCGCTGCTACTGAAAAACTTCCTGTATAGGCAAAGAGATTTAAGACTTTCTTACTAGCGGAAGTTTGATTGATAATTTTTCTGAGAGGTCTGTGCTCAAGAAATAAACCTGTGTCGAGATAATCTTCCAAATTCACTTTGAACTTCATCTCTCCTTCTTTTACAGCAAAGGACAGTTTATCTTTTGCGATCTTCTCGTATTGTTGCTTTCCACTTTGTTTAACTCTTTCTTTGAGGTGTATTTTATTTTCTGGAATATTAAGTAATTCACCTAAGGCCGCAAAAATATCTGTTCTGTGCTCATATACAAGGTCATTTAACTCGTCATCTTCACCTATTTTCTTACCCTTCTCATAGATAACAGCATAGTCTTTGTAGATATCAATTATATAGGGATACTCAGGTATGTCTTTCTCGTAGAGACGATAGGCTTCTATACCTTCAGATTTAATTAGATTTTTTCTAATTTTTAAGTTTTTTCTAAGTCTATTGAGAATAATTGAAGTTTCTTGCATAAAAAGTACTATAATCTTTATGTAATGATGAGTGAAACTAAATTAAGATAGTCAGGAATATTTATAGAGGGAATATGCAAAAATTTAAGATGATGAGTGATTCAGGTGAAAAGTCAGGTGATCCAGGGATTGCAGTGGCGGAAGAGACAAAGCTTCAGCAACCAAAGATGTATAAGATTTTGTTACATAACGACGACTACACCTCTATGGAGTTTGTGATACATGTATTAATGAAGTTTTTTAATAAAACTTATGATGAAGCCCATGGAATTATGTTGAAAGTTCATCATGAGGGGCAGGGACTTTGTGGAATATTTACGTTTGAGGTTGCAGAGTCAAAGACGGCAAAAGTAAATCGATATTCTCGTGGCAAGGGACACCCATTAAAAACTTCATTTGAGGCTTGCGATTAGAGAAATCAGTACCATCTTAAGGATAGAGAGGTTTTTATGATAAGTGCACAACTAGAAATTTTATTAAACAAGGCCATTAGACGGGCAAATACTCTTAAACATGAGTTTTTGACTTTAGAAAATGTTTTACTTGCCTTGATATCAGACGAGAGCATTAGGAATACGATTAGCGATTGTGGAGCAAACGTGGCTAATCTTGAAAAAGACCTAGAAGGCTTTACTGCAAACTTAGACAATTACAGTACATTAAGTGATGAAGAGATAGATGAGATCGCTGAAGAGCAATTTGATAATAAGGAAATGAAAGACTTGGCAAATCAGAGTGGGATATTTTATCAACCAGAGATTAGTATGAGCCTTCAAAGAGTTATTCAAAGAGCTGCACTTCATGTTCAAAGCTCTGGAAAGAACTCAATTCTTCCTCTCCATTTACTAGTCGCTATGTTTTCTGCAAAAAATAGCCATGCTGTATTCTTTTTACAAAAAAATGGATTAGAAAAATTTAAACTGGTTAACCGGATTGCTCATACTGTAGATAAAGCTGTTTCTTCTAAAGATAATTCAAAAGTGGAGATGGAGGATCCTTTAGCTCAAGGAAGTGTTTCTAATGTACTTGAAGAGTTTACTGTTAATCTGAAGGATCAAGCCAGAGAAGGAAAACTTGATCCAATAATAGGTAGAAATGATGAATTAACGAGAACAATCCAAGTTCTTTGTAGAAGAAGAAAGAATAATCCTATTTTAGTAGGAGATGCAGGTGTAGGGAAAACTGCAATTGCTGAGGGATTGGCACAACTGATTGTTAACGGTGAAGTTCCCTCAATCATAAAGGATATGGAGATTTATAGCCTTGATATGGCATCTTTACTTGCAGGAACAAAATTTAGAGGAGACTTTGAAGAGAGATTAAAGGGCGTTCTAAAGGCAATAGAAGAGAAAAATGAAAAGCATGGATGTATTCTCTTTATAGATGAAATTCATAATATTATTGGAGCAGGATCAACAAATGCAGGGAGTATGGATGCTTCAAACTTACTAAAACCGTCTTTAAGTAGAGGTCTTATTAGATGTATGGGATCGACAACATACGATGAGTTTAGAAAATTCTTTGAAAAAGACCAAGCTTTAACTCGAAGATTTCAGAAAATTGATATCGCTGAGCCTTCACCAGAAGACACGATTGAAATACTAGAGGGTTTAAAGTCACGCTTTGAAGAGCACCATAACGTAACTTATTCCAAAGAGATTATTGAGGCGAGTGTAAAGTTGGCGAATAAACATATTACTGAGAGAAAACTTCCTGATAAGGCGATTGATGTTATTGATGAAGTTGGTGCTTACTTAAGAATTAATAACCCTGATAGTGTTCCAGAGAAACCAGTTGAAGTCACAATGAACGATATAGAACATATTGTGGCAAAAATTGCGAGGATTCCTGAAAAAAGCCTCTCTATTAATGAAAAAGATAGACTAAGAAATTTAGAAAGAGACCTAAAACTCTTATTATTCGGACAAGATGAAGGTGTAAGGCAAGTTGCAAATGCAATAATCTTATCTCGATCTGGCCTTGGAAATGAGTTAAAACCTATTGCAAACTTCCTTTTTGCGGGTCCAACTGGTGTTGGTAAAACTGAGATGGCCAAGCAATTGGCACTTACGATGGGAATAAACTATGAACGCATTGATATGTCTGAATACATGGAAAAACATGCAGTTAGTAAGCTAATTGGTGCTCCTCCAGGTTATGTTGGTTTTGATCAGGGTGGAATTCTTACTGATAAAATTAATAAAAATCCCTATTCAGTACTATTATTAGATGAAATAGAAAAAGCGCATCCAGATATTTTTAATATTCTCTTACAGGTTATGGATCACGGTAAACTAACTGATTCTAACGGTAAAACGACTGATTTTAGAAATGTTATCTTGATAATGACTTCAAATGCAGGTGCAACTCAACTTGAATCCGGCAATATAGGACTTAGTTCTGGTAAAACAATGAATATTTCTAAGAGAGACCAGGCCTTAAAGACATATTTTAGCCCAGAATTCAGAAATAGATTGGATTCTATAATTTATTTCAACCATTTATCAAAAGAAAATATTCGTTCCATCGTTGAGAAGTTTATTATCGAATTAGAGAATCAATTAGTCGAAAAAGGAGCATATTTAGATGTTTCAGATGAATTAATTGATTGGTTTATCGAAAATGGATACGATCCAAAAATGGGTGCACGCCCTATAGGACGCTTGATAGACGAGAAACTAAGAAAACCACTTGCAAATGAAATACTTTTTGGGCAACTTGAAAATGGTGGCAAAGTTTTAGCCAAAGTGGCAAAGAATGAAGTCAAATTCGAATTTTCGAAGGAAAAAGTGGAAGAAATTTCATAGTGACTAAAAATTAACATAAGAGAATTCTTTCTCTTATTAAAAGAAGTAATCAAATAAAATTAAGAACACTAAAAGCTTGAAGGTATCTGTATCCAAGGTTCTTTCAAGCTTTTTTCATTTTATCACTTATCATTACTATCTTAAAAAGATTTAAGTGTTTGAGTAAAACAACCGAAATAAAAACAAATTTTATATTTTTTATTTGCGTTAAAATAAAAAACTGATTATCCTAATATAGAATAGGTGCATAACAAAAAGTGTTTTTATAATAAAAAACATTTATTTCTGGGAGGAAATTTATGGCTGTTAAGAAGAAAGCAACAAAGAAAGCAACTAAGAAAGTTGCAAAGAAAGCGACTAAAAAAGTAGCTAAGAAAGCAACTAAAAAAGTAGCTAAGAAAGTTAAGTCTAAAACTAAAAGAAAGCCAAACGCTGCTTTTATGAGACCTTTAACTCCTTCAACAGAATTAGCAGAAATTGTTGGCTCAAAGCCGCTTCCTAGAACTGAAGTTGTTAAGAAAATGTGGCAATACATTAAGAAAAACAACCTTCAAAACCCTTTGAACAAGAGAAATATTCTTGCAGATGCTAAGCTTAAAGCTGTATTCGCTGGAAAGAAAGAAGTTTCAATGTTTGAAATGACTAAACTTGTTTCTAAGCACCTTAAGTAATTTAAATATTATTTAATATAAAGAAAGGCCCTGATTTTATCAGGGCTTTTTTTATGTCTAATACTTTTGTTTTGTTTTATTTACCTTGTGAAGGCAGTGGCTTTTGAATAGCTTTTATGAAACAAGGCCGGAAGAATATTAAGTTTCTTATCAAGAGTAAACAAAGAGTGGCAGTGAGGAGTTGGATTTCCCTTATTAAACTTTACAGAACCATCTAAGTAACTCAAACATGTTTTAGCGTAGAGGTCGATATATTCTGGGAAGTGTCGGTTTAGTAGTCTGATTTTTGCCATAGATTTTTTATTTGAATTAAAGATCTTACCTGGTAAAAGATCAAGCTTTGAGAGGTCTCTTTGGATGGACTCTCTTAGGTTTATATCTTTTGATAAGTTATCTAGCTCTTTGAGGGCCATATCAATATCTTTGATGCTTTTTAGATTATCATCTAGGTATTCAAGTAAGAAGTAGCTAGAATAATCATTAGGCGCAAGATTATTGTGTGCCTTTAAGACGTTAAATGCTGCAGATCTATACTGAGCATCTGAAGACCTGAGTATTTTTTTAAATGTAGGTAAGACTTTCTTTAAACAGTCTGAATGTATCGCTAATGGTTTTTTCTTTTTCCAGGCCATTGAGAGTATTTTCTCTGATAGCAACTCTTTTAAGGGGGATTTGTGACAGTAAAACTCGCTAAATTTATTTTGTGCAAACTTTTGAGCATATGGCCAAAGGGTAGGTTTTGGTACCTTGTGACTATCTAGTATTTTTATAAGCTCGAAACTAAAGGTAAGCTCATGAGGAAAATCATAGAAATAATGCTTTGATAGTTGAAGGCATGTTTCTTTGGCCTTGTAACTAAAGCATTGATCGATTATTTTTGTCAGAACGAGGTCTCTCTTTTGAATAAATAGCTCGTTGGACTTGAAGTAAGGCCACTTTGATATATCTGTAATTAGATTCTGATCTTTTGTAGCGATTGTTTTTTGTTTTAGAAGCTTATTTATGTACTTTAAACCCATGTCTTCAAGCATGGTAGTCCAATTAGTGGTTCTCTCAGAAGGTCTAATGTCTAGGGCATGTTTAAAATACTCATCAAAAGCTTCTTCTACTTGTAGCGCCGAGAGATCTGATATGTTGTACGTCGTGTCATTTCCGAGGGCATGTGAAAGTGTCATCACAAGATAGAGGCCGGTAATAGAAATAAATTTTAAGCATCTATTAGTCATATATAATTTTAACTTTACAGTGTTTTACAGTCAAATTTTAAGCTTTAAAAGATGTGAATAATCATATATTTAGTAGTGTGCAATATTAAGGAGAGCAAATGAGTCATTTCTATGAACTTGAGAATGTTAAATTTAAAAGTCACGAGTGGAGTATTATATCTTATCCAGAATACTTAAGATATATAAGTGAAAATAGTCATGATGAAACTTCTTTTGATGACCTTATAGATTATGTTGAGACAGCTGAAATAGTTAATGATTTTAAGTGGCCTATACAAATTGGAACTATTCAATTTCTATGTGGTGTTTTTCCTGGTGAAAAAGTTGTGAGGGTTACTTCAAAACAGTTACAAAATGAACTCTCAATTCTAAGTATTCCGGGTGATAATGATTCACAAGAACATAACTTAATGAAAGAGCACGCTGAAGCTGTTGCAACGATACCACTGCACAACACACCGTCCGTCATAGAGTATATTTCTTCCACCAATGACTTACCATTATTTGATCATGAGGATGACAAGGTCGTTTTTGACAGGGCCTCTGAACTTTCTGAAGAACTGGTAGCAAAGGTAAGTCTGTACAAACAATCAATCTTTGAGAAGTTCTCTGATTACGGGCTAGATCTAACTGCTAATTTTATGTTAGTTCGAATTCATCTTCTGAAGTATCTGGCGATCCTGCCAAACTTAGATCATGATAAAGACGGTGATGAGGTTAAAAGGTTGTTGCTGGAAACTTTTAGAAGGCTTCTGTCTGATTCTCAGATCGCTGCTAAGAAAGGTCTTAAAGGTCAGAAGAGAGCGTTACCTGGCTACCTTATTATTGTTTTGAAGATCATAAGTAAGATTGTTGAATTTATGCCAGCGCTTTTGATGGCAAAATTTACAAGATTCAGTGTTGCAGTTATGGCCAAGCGATTCATTGCTGGTGAAAATATAAATAAGGCTTCTGGCTCACTTAAGGACCTTAGCTTGACCGGTAGAGATGCTACAATTGATCAGCTTGGAGAGCTTGTAGTCTCTAATATTGAAGCTGATAAATACACAAATGAAGTTGTCGAGATTATTAAGGGCTTTAATGATCACGTAGAGCAAGACTCAAGGAATACCGCCGGTATAAACAGAGCACATGTTTCTATAAAAGTATCTGCTTTATCAAATGATTTCAAGCCACATGACTTTAATTATACCTTTGAAAATGTTTCCCCGAGACTCATCAAAATCTTACAAGCTGCTAAACAGTATAATGTTTTTTTAAACATCGATGCCGAGCACTACCACTACCGAGATATTGTCTTTTCAATTTATAAAAAAGTTCTCATGGAGAATGAAGATCTGATTAGTTTTAGTGCTACCGGAATTGTTGTTCAAGCGTACTTAAGGGATGGGTTCAAGCATCTTAGAGATATCGCAGCGTTTGCTAAGTCCCGTGGTATTGTGATGCCTATAAGACTGGTGAAGGGTGCTTATTGGGATGCTGAGACCATTGAAGCTGATGCTCATAATTTTCTTGCTCCTGAATTTTTAAACAAAGAAGAAACAGATATACATTTTAGGCAGTTGATTGATCTTTCACTTAAGAGTGGTGATTCTATTCAGCTTGCAGTTGCTTCACATAATATACAAGATCATGCTTTTGCTGAAGCACTTAGGGAAATCCGCTATCCGGAAGCGCCTGTAATTGAGCATCAATGTTTACATATGACCTATGAAGGACTGAGCGTCGGGCTTTCAAAGATGGGCTGGCCTACGAGAAACTACATACCTGTTGGAGACCTTTTAGTTGGTATGGCCTACCTTGTTCGTAGAATAATGGAAAACTCATCTCAAGTTGGTGTTTTAACTATAATGAGATCTCATAAAAAAAGCTTGAACACAATGTCACCTTTTGAAGTACTCAAAAAAAATCAAGAGAACTTTAAATATAAATTTGATCAATCAGTTGAAATTATGAGTAAGGACTTTAAAAACATTTACCCTATACGAAGTTACCTCTCAAAGCATTTGACAAGAGTTAGTGACAAGTTGAATAGCGACCTAAAGATGCTAAAGGATGGAAAACTATTCTATGACAAAGGTGATCACCTTATTCTTTGCAGCTCAGATCCAAAGATCGAACTTGGAAAAGTTACCTTAGACACACCCAACTCTATAGAGACTAAGATCTCGACCTTATTTAATGGATATAACCAGAGGGAGTGGCGTGATGACTTACATTTTCGCTTTTCTTCTCTAAAACGACTTGCTGACTTATTTCTACTCGAGAGAGAGAGCTTAACTTCACTTATTATGCTTGAAGCCGGTAAGACTATAGATGAAGCTCTTGCAGATGTTGATGAAGCTATTGATTTTATAAATTTCTATATAAACGAACAAGTAAAAATTGAAAGTACTGAGCGTTATGGACCGGTTGGAATTGTCGGCGTTATCGCTCCATGGAACTTCCCCCTGGCCATCCCTTGTGGAATGACTGTAGCTGCATTAGTTGCAGGTAACTGTGTCATATTGAAGCCTGCAGAGCAAACACCTCTCATTGCACTTAAGTTTTTAGATCTTTGTCGCGAAGCAGGTATTACTGATGACATCTTAGAGATTGGCATCGGAGAAGCAGAGGTTGGAATAGCAATCGTTGATCATGAGCTAGTCTCTGGGGTCGTTTTTACAGGTTCAAAGGCGGTGGGGACACAGATCTATCGTAACGTTTCCCAACTTAAAACAAGTAGTAAATACGATTTTAGCTCTATTCCAAAGTTTGCTATCACAGAGATGGGTGGGAAAAATGCTATTATTGTAACGAATAACTGTGAGCTTGATGAGACTGTTTCTGGTATAATATATGCTAGTTTCGCTCATGCAGGACAGAAGTGTTCAGCGGCCTCTAGGATTATAATCGATGAACAAATAAAAGATTCTTTTGTTAAACGTTTCTCTGAAGCCGTCAAAGACATAAATATTGGACCATCATTTAAATTCTCTACGACAATTAATCCTCTTGTTACGAAGGAAGATGCAGATCGTGTTCATGCGTTAGCTTTAAGAAGTATTGAAGAAGTAAAAAATTATGGTGGAAAAGTAATTGTTAACTCTACTGAACTAAAATTTGATAATTACTGTGTCGGACCTTCGGTCTTTGAACTTCCTAAGAATATTGTGTTACAGGAAAGTACTGTGGCGTCAGAGGAAGTTTTCGGGCCTTTAGTGCATTTGATTTCTTACAAAACATTGGATGAAGCAATAGAAATATTTAATTCTACTGAGTATGCATTAACTGGTGGGATTTTCTGTCAATCTCAAGATGATATTACTTATATGGTACCTAAGCTTGAAGCAGGTAATATTTACGTCAATAGACCTAGCACTGGTGCAAGAGTGGCGATTGAGCCTTTTGGTGGCTTTAAGATGAGCGGTACTGGCCCTAAGGCGGGAGGGGTTGATTACCTTTACAAGTTTAACCGAAAGCTTAAACGCTTTGACAATATTAGTTTAAAAGAAGATATCACTTCAGATAGCGTGCCACAGTGTATTGCATCTACCTCCAAACTTTCTCGCCAGAGAAGAATATATAATGTTAAAAGACTTTTGACTCAATTAATAAATCAGTACGAAAGCTATTTTGGAGAAATCATTGAGTACGATAAACACAAACTTGAAAACTTTAAAAAAGCTCTTACTGACGATGAGTTTGACTTAGACCAAAGAGATTTTCCTAATAGATATATCCCAGGTCAAATAAGTTTCACTAGGAGAGATATGTCTATGGCCTATTCAGGCGTCTTAATTGATGGCTCAGGTGAGCTAAGCATTCAACCCGTAATCGATGTTCTTATAAATCTAACTCTTGGCAATGGAGTGAATATTCTAAGCTCAAACAGTACAATATTCACTAAGTGGGAAGTCATTTGCGGACTGGCCTATTCCTCTGGGCACAGTCCTTATAATTTAACCCTAGAACTTGCTAGTGATTCAAATATTGCAAAATCCCTGGCTGATCAATATTTTGACTTTGTAATCCTTGTTAATGATGACTGCCCGGCAATATTCAAAGAATCTATTATGAATCGAGATTTTTCAAAGGGCCTTACTAGAGTAATACACTCTGGTGACAATGCGTCTTGGATGCAAGGACTTGCTAGTTTTAGTCATGCTAGGTCATTTGCTATTAATACTATGAGGCATGGAGCTCCACTTGATCTTGAACTTTGATTGAGCAAACTGCCTGTATTAGTTGGATCACGCATAACTAAATAAAAAACACTTGTATCTAATCTATGACTTAGGCTATAATGATTAAAAGGTGCAATGATGTGCCTGGAGGTGAGTTATGGAAGATTTACAAACAATCCTTAGTTCCCATCATTCAAAAACAGGTAATCCCAATTCGAATAATCCTATGCACGATGGGACACATGCTACTACTTCTGAAATTCCCGATTTGTTTTTTGATGATGTTTTAGTTGATTTTAAACTGACAAGAGTAGAAGTCTTGCTTCTTATGTACCTTTATAGACTTACTTGGTGTAAACCAAATTTACATGTGAAGTACGGAATAGCGCCGTTTGTCTCCCATGAAGAGATAACTTTACAGTTAGATATTTCGTTTGAAATTTTACACCAAACAGTAAGACGTTTAGAAGGTTACGGCTTTATTGAGACAATAAGATCCGGCCAATACTTTGTTAGAAAATATTATACAGAAGAGTATGATAGAAAATATGGCCAGACCTACGATAATTTTTTATAAATTATGTGTGCAAAACTTAACCAAGAGAATTCAAAAAATACTATCTTTTGTCTCAGTCGATTCAAAAATCGTCTGGGACCTTTGTTGTGATCACGGTATAATCGGGCTAAATGCAAAATATACTGGAAGAAGAGTTATTTTCCTCGACCAAGTAGAAAGTATAACGGATAAACTTGCAGGTACGGATATTCCTAGCAGTGATATTGTTTTGGCAAATGCGGCAAACTATAATTTTACAAAAAATAACTTAAAAACAACATATATTTTAGCCGGGATAGGAGGGATTTTATCTGTTGATATTCTCAAAAATATCATTCCCATACTCAATTTCAATGATCAGATAGTTCTCTCACCACATAACAGTATTGCTTATGTTCGTGATTTCCTTTCTCAAAGTAAACTTAGAGTATCGCTGGAGGAAGTCATTGAAGATAATGGGCAGTTCTACGAGATGTTTTGCCTTGGTACCGGCTACAAGTATACTGTGAATCCTCTCCCAGGAGAGTTGTGGACCTGTAATTCAGATACCATTAACTATATTAAGGATCAAATCGCTTATTATACTGTTAAGTCCGCTCACTCTGACCAGTATGCTGGAGTTCTTAGACACTTTAAGTCACTTTTAAGTGCCTAAAAACCATGTCAGCTATAAATTATTTCTAAATTTTTCTTAAATTCATCTAAAATTTCATCAATTATTTCAGATACTTGTAAGATTATTCATTTTTCTGTAAAAAATAGGTATAATATTTATATGTCTGATGAAAAGAATAAAGATAAAAAGTCTGAAGATGATGGTAAAAAAGTTATCTCAAAGATTATTTATATTGGTGGTGACACAACATTCTTTAAGAATCTTGAGCGTAGGTTTGAAGAATTAAGTGATGTCTCGGGTACCGTTTTCGAACAATATGACTCAGACGAAGATGAAGTTATTCAATCTTTCTTATTGAAGTTAAGAGATGAAAATCCAAAGTTAGTTCTAATTGACTATAGCAAAAATGATGCAGCGACTTTGCACCTAACTAGATGTTGGTTGAGACAAAACTTTCATTTAAAAATTCCTTTCATTGGCCTGTGTGAATATAAACAAAGTAAAAGTCTAGTTGTTAAAGCAATTATGACAACTCTTGAATGTATTCATGTAAAGTCCTCAGAGTTTGAATCTATTTGCTATGATATCGATGTTTTAGCATTCCCTGAGAAAGTAAAAGATCATGGTTTTGCGACTGCCAAAATGAATGATGCAGTAAAAGCTTATTATCCTGCAAAGGCAAACTTTCTTAATCAGAATTTTTTAATGATTGAATCAAATTACTCAATGCAAGAGAAACAGCAGTTAAGAGTTAATAATTTTTGGAGTAGGAAGCAATTAGTTAAATCAAATCTTGTAATGTGTGCATCGCAAACACAAGAAAATATTTATTATAATTATAAATACTCTCAAGCTCTACAATTTGCCCATGTAGATCCTGTTGTACAAACAGCTGATATGACTAATCAGGATGGAGATAAAAAACAAGCTGAGAGAACCTCTGCGATTGAAGTTTCAAAGATCAGTCTAGGTAAGTGGCTCAGAGAGAATGCATATAACTCAAGACCGAAATTTCTTAAAGCTTTTGTTGTAGATAAGGAGATGACTTTTTTCGATAATGAAATCCTCACTGATAGTTATTCTTTTGTTTATAGAGCGCAACCATTTATTAAGAACTGTAAGAAAGAAATAACTAATATCAGGCCACAGCTTATAATTTATAATATGGAGGTTGTATCCAAGGAAGAACTGGAAGCCGATGAAGAAATGGCCTATACTTATAATGATTCAAGAATGTTCCAACATTTATTAAAAGTTGTTAAAGAAGTTTGTCAGGGTTATCAGCCGATCATTATCGTTTTTAATTCAGGAGAATATGATTCAGCTTATATGCAAAAAGTTTTTAATTATGAAAGTATTCTTGCCGTAAAAGAAAAAATTAATTTAGATTTGTGTATCAAGATGTCTGAGATGCTAAAAGCAAAAATTCAGCCCAACTTACCTGCACCTAGAGAAGGTGACATCTATATCGATAAATCTGCAGACATTAGTTACTGCGAAGTCGAATCAGATATCACTATTGTGGCATGTTCTGAAAATGATATGTATCTAAACTCTGTAGAACAATTAGCCATTGGCACAATTCTAAGAATTACCATGCCAGTTCCAATGTATATTACCGTTTCTAATGCTCCGGCTGCGCCTAAAGCAGATTCACAGTACTATGCAATTATTCACGGCATTGGTGAAGAAGAAAGACAGGAGCTGAGACGCTATATAAACTCAATTTTCTTTAGAGATCTACAAAATAATAAGGCCAAGGACGCTGAAGAAGTCAATGCAACTAAAGAGAAGTATATTGAGACCAAAGAGGCGGAAAGACTAGCTGCCATAGAAGCCGCCGAAGAAGAAGCTGCCGCTGAGCAAGCTGAAAAAGCCTCGAAAGAGTCAAAAAAAGAACCTGAAGAACTTGGCGAAACCAAAGAATAATGTCATAAATAATCATGCTAATCAAAATACTTTTCATATTACTTCTAATCATTATCTTTCGAACTATTATTATGGGAATGGGTAAGATTGATCATATGAAAAATGACTCAAAAAAGAAAACTAAGGCCGATGATGATGTTATTGAGGCCAAGTTCAAAATTGTTAAAGATGACGAGTAAGCATGAGCAATATATCAAAATCACCCCTTGATCTCACTAAATACGATAAATATGAAATACCTCAAGATTATAGTGCATTTGTTTTAAACATTAATAATATTACTGAACAAAAAGCAGAAGACCTTGAGTTTGAATATATTCAACAAGGTTATAAAATTTTTAATTCATCACTTGAACACAGTACTCAAGGTGACTTTAATCTAGAAATGATTATAGCAAAACTAGCAATGATTTTTTAGAACTTGTAATTATAAGCAACCATCCCACCATCATTTAAGGCTAAAACCATAGTATTTGACATAAAGCTTTTAGAATTCTGTAAGCCATATCCATAGGCCATCCCAATTGTTGCTCCCATAGTTACATTATGTAAGTAGTGCTCATTATCATTCATCCGACTCAAACCAATAAAAGTTGCTAAACCATACCCATACCATTTCCACTCTGGGTGCTCTATCCCAATTACTGAGGCAAAAGCAAAAGCAGTAGTGGTATGCCCAGAAGGCATTGAATTTCTATCTCCGCCGTGAGGTCGTTTCTCATTAATTAATCGCTTCAAAAAGAATGTTGTCATACCGGCAAAAGCGGAAGCCTTCAACATGTATTTCCCACGTCTTTGACTCTCCGGTGTATTAAGAAACCACAATTGGTAACTCATATAGATAACATTTGGTACCAATTGACCTGCATAATCACCAATAGGGGATGCGCGGCCCAGTGGTTCCTTCTCAGCTATATCATCCTGTAGAGGTTCCACTAATTGATCTCTGAAAAGAACCAAGGCCAAGGTTGTGCTGCCACCATAAAGCCAGATATCTTGAGATGTCTTATTAGTATAAGCAGAACTAAGATCAGATTTAAACTCACTTTCTGAGTAGTCTGCATGAGCAACAAAGCTTATACAAGCCGTTAAAAATACTAGGTATTTCATCATATAGTTATTGTAATTATTACTTCACAACTTGTCATACATAGTTATCTATAGTAGCAATGCGTTAACCACTTTACTTAACATAGGATAAATTATGAAAATCTTAAGCCTACTTTTATTATTATCATCTCAAGTTTTTGCAGACAGTTTTGTAGCAGAAAAAACAATTTCAGCTTCAACAAGCCAGTCTTTCACAAATCCAAAAGTTATTGAGTTTGATGTAACTGCATTAAACCCACATCTAGATCAGGCGACAATCGTTGTTAATGGTGTTGAATCAACTGTTAATGTAAAACTCGAATCAAATGATGGCGACGTATATACTTATGTTGCAGTTATTGGCAGCAATGTACTAGCAAATGGTAGCCAGTGTGATGAATACGAAAGTTATTTATATACAGCAAAAATCAATGCTCACGATGTATCAGACTATGGTATTTTACTTACACCAGTAAGTGTTGAATTAACTTATACTTACAAATACGATGTTTGCCATGACTTTGGTAGCGGTACACGTAAAACAGTTAAATACGTAAAACAATAAATAATTAGTCCTTTTTTTTACAGGCCAGGAGCTCATTTCTGGCCTTTCAAAACAATATCGACCCATCTTTCAAATTGTAAATATTACTGCTGATCTTGCACCAGACTCCTTTTTCATGTAGCAATGCGTTAGGGGAAATTATGAAACTAATTTTGATTATGGGGATAGTCTTCAGTAGCGCTCATGCACTGGCATTCCAATGTAAAAATTTAAGCTTTAATCAGGCCAAGAAAGCCGTTGTAGAGCTCAATAAGTATAATGACCTCAAGTCTATCTTTGTCATAGATAAGTACTGTGAAGCTTGTCAGGACCCTTATCCAAGCCCAATTCTAGTGGGTACCGTATCTTTAAAAAGGATTCAGGACAGCTATCAAGTTGCTGTTAACGACTCTCCACTTGATATTTCTCATATATACGTTGAGGGGAGAAGTCTCTCCCACCTAACAGGGTGTAAAACAGTAGCAGTAAGCAAGTTCTTAGATTAATAAGAGCATCCAGCTAGTCATAATATATTGAATTAACTATATTATTATATGCTTAAGATTTTGCTATTTTCCTTATTCACATTCACCATCATGGATAGCTTCGCCTATACCTATAATACCTTGAACAAAGACAAGGCCTATAAATTAGCAGAGAAATATAGCCTACAAGGTAAGAGCACTGTCGTTACTAAAAAACGAAAAAATATCTCTCTCTATAGACTCTATATTAAAGATAACCAAAATATTCGGCACTTTCGATTCAATAGGACAAAGAGACATATACTCAAAAAAGAACTCTACTTTCTCATCTATAGCACCATCAAAAATAAAGACTTTAAAAGAAAATATGCCCAGGTTAGAAAGCAAGGAATACCTAAGTCGGCCATCTACAAAGTCACTTCAAAGAAAAAGTTTACAATATATTCTGTTGAAATCAGTGCAGCCGCAGATGACGAGTATGATACCCAAAAGAATTTATCCTTAGCACAATCCAGGATAAGGTTTACCCCTAATATGTCTAATTCTAATCAGTTTAGCTCTTACGGTGAGCTTGTAACTGGAATTGAGAATATAGGTGATACTGATAATATCAAACTTACTGCCCGTTATGAGCAATATTCTGAAACAAGCCGTGTGGGTGAGTACTACCTATCAAAAATAGAAATAGATGAGGCCTATTTAAACTTCACCTATTCACAGAGCTCCTTAACTCTCGGTAAGCAACTTTTTTCATGGGGTGTTTTTGATGAGTTTTCTGCAATCGATAGAGTTAACATTAAAAACTCTCCAAGGTTTATCTTTGATACTGGTGAATATTTAAGAAGGCCAATTACCGCTGTCAGGTATGAAGAGTATTTCAATAACTTTAAAGTCGATTTTTTTATAGACTCTGGATCTGAAGAAGGTAAGCAATTAAGCCCAAATAGTCTTTGGACTGGGATTGATCAAGTGTCTGGAACCCTAAGAGGTTTTACTAAAGAGCAAATTAACAGTGATGCGATAAAAGACCTCAAGGTATATACTAAAGATAGAACTAATATTAGTCAGGGTATTAGACTCAGTTATAATTCAGATTTAAATGCAGCTATTTCATATTTAAAGGCCTACACACAGGAGCCAATACTGACATTTGGCCGAAAATTACGATCAGACATTTTAGCAGACTCCATATCAACGGAAGGCTTAAGTTCTGGAGTGTACTTAGAGTATATTCAAGAGGATATCTTTGCGATTGATCTAACTAAAAAAACTGGTAATCATTTATTTAAAGCTGAATACAGCTATATACCAAATTCTCCGCTACTACTTAAGAGCTTAAAAACTATTAGAGAGAGAAGGCAGAGTTTTTCACTTGGATCAGACATGAGCTTTCCAGTCTACAACACAAAGATAAAATGGCAGTTCATTACAGATCATTATTTAACTGAAGAAGAAACATTTAGGGACCCAAGTAGCTCGCGTTTTATGCTCCGTACTGAATCACTGTTTGCAAAAGATAAGCTATCTACTGGGATAGACACCAGACTTTACATGGAAGGCTCTAGCCTTAGCTTTAGACCATATATTGATTACAAACTTAGTGATTCTGACACCCTTGGGATTAGTTATTATTATTTCTCCGGCAATAGTGAAACATATTTTGGCTATCACTCAGAAGATAGTGTCGCTGTAGTTCAATATCAGAAGTCATTCTAAGTTTGTGTTAAGGGATAGAGGTTTGACGCATTGCACGATAATGTTTCTTATCGTGCGCTGTTATCTTCGATGTTCAATCTAGTTAATCAGGTACTCCATCCATATCTCCAACAAAAGCTCTGCTACTAAAAACGAATCCAAGGTATCCAACAACAAGACCCGCAATCACATCCAGTATGTGGTGTTGTTTTGTAAAGATTGTCGAAATGACAATTAAGCAGAACCAAATTATGGAAATCGCATTTATCAACTTGGATTTATTTTGACTTCTACTGATGCCCAGCATTGTTATTAGTGCGAAGCAGACATGTAACGAAGGAACCAAATTATGAGGCTTATCTAAAGTATATAGACTACTGTATAGAAACAATAGTCCGTTATAATCTTTAAAATCTCTTGAGTAACCTAAGTTTGCAGGAAACAATAAGAATAAAACGACTGAAACAATAAGTATCATGTACTTACCTCTTATGATCCCCCTCAGCTCTTTCTCAGTTAGAATATAGTTCATAAAAAAAAAGTAAAAATTTAAAGAAAGATAGGCGAATATAAACTCTGGAATGAAGGGAATATAGAGCTCAAAAGGGAGATAAAAATTATAATGAAATTCACGTAATTCAGTAAGGTAGTTAGCTGCTCCGTACAAAAAGCTGAACACAATGGCCAAAGGTATATAATACTTAAAAAAAGATTTTAATTTAAGTATAATCATACTGAGATACCTGTTAAATTGTACTTAGTACTCATAACCCTTAAATACTTTCGAGCAGAACTTAGAAATATAGTATATATTAGTTTTTTATGGCCAAAACCTAAAGCACATACCCTTGCTTCCATAATTCGAAAATTATCAAAAAATTCTTCTGTTATTTCGGTTAGCCATTTACGAAAAAAGGGGGACGTTTCAAACTCATTAAATGATAGCGTTCTTAGACTATCTGTTTTTTGAAGGAACTCAGAAGGAATATTATATAGTCCGCTTGAAAAATCTACCTCAAGATCTCTTACGATAGAGCACCATATAAGTAGATCGATAAGGTCTCTATACTCTTCAGTTTTCTCATTTGGCAATATAACCATTATCATCAGATCAACAGAGAAATAAAATGTCTTGTGCATGTGCTTATATAGTTCTAATCGATTATTAACTACCCTATATTCCCTTCTGGAGTAGTCATCGCTCATAGTCTGAATGAGTGAGGAGAATGCAACTTCAATTCTTTTAATTTCCTCTATTGAAAATTTCAGTTCAATAAAATGTGTGTATAAGCTATCTAGGACTGGATCTAGAGATTTTGACTTAGTGTCTAGGTGACTTTTTAAGACGGCCATTGGCTCTTCTGTTGTAATCAAATCTCTATCCATATAATCATCAATTCTTTGGAGGTAAGTAAAACCGATACGCAGTCTTTTTGATTTTCGATAATTAATGAATGCGAATAGATATAATAACAAGTATATTATAAAATACCGAATACTTCGCCGAGACATTCTGATTACCTCTTTTAAAAGTATAAATTCAATTTTCAGACTAGTTCCTTCGCATAGTTTTTAAGTAGTTTATTTAGTTCTTTATCACTAACATCTGGAACGATTAAAGGCCCTCTAAACATTCTTAGCCAGACTTTAAAATGTCGTGGCCTGAGAGCATTGCTATCTATATAGTTTTCCAGTTCATACCATGGCACATCTGGATTAGAATGATGGGCCCTATGGAAATGGTAGTTGAGGAATACAGCTTGCATTACTGTATTTATCTTTAAATCCCATGCTCCATGTATTGTATCAAGTTCAGACCATGCATGATCTGCATATTGTAAACTCCCCCACAAAACACCGAACGAAAAATAACACAAAAAAGCATAACCTAGATTGAAATAATCAAACTTAATCAGCGCAATATAAGCGGCTAAGACTACTAATGTTTCGATGATTATTATTTTTCTACTAGGATGGTCAACAAAACTTTCCAGCATAATAATCCCAGTCCCCTCAAGGAAGGTATATTTTCCTCTCAAATAGCGTAAAACTCTATATAGAAAGGGGGAGAATATATATAATAGACAGCTTACCGGAGATAAAAACCAGTAAATACCTGTGATAATTCCGTAGAATTGTAAAAATTTAAATATTTTAACATCTTTCCCTTCAACACATATATCGAACCTTTCGTACTTTGTTCTATTTCGAAGATGATGACTTAGATGACATATTTTTTGAAAAGTAATACTAGTAGGAAACCAGAATGCACTTAAAAAACCAAAAAAATAGTTGTGCGTAGGGTTACTGCTTAAGAGTTTGTGAGTACTTTCATGAACTAACGAGAAGTTGGTATTCCCTACCAATGCAAAAATAATGACAAGTGTAACCTTCAGGCTATTGTTGTCAGTGTGACTCCCAATACTTAAGCAGGAGAACATTATAACGAAGCAAAGTAACGATAGCAGTGGCCCGCTATTGCGAAGAAACAGCTTTTTGAATATTCCATATGACATACTTACTTATATATTGTAAGGTTTCTAATGTAAATAATGCTGGGGACTTCCATTTGAAATTAGAAGAAAACTTTCCTATTGTTCCCCCGGGCTGGTACTACGTTTGCCATATTAGTCAGCTTCGGAGCGCTCCTATCGTTCATAAGGTACACAAGTCAGAGTATCTTCTTTGGAAAGATGAAGACAATATCTATGTGAGCGACGCAAGATGTCCTCACATGAATGCAGACCTCTCAAAAGGAAAAATTTCAAAGAGTTCTATTACTTGTCCTTATCACGGCTTCAAGTTTGATAAGGGGATATGCGTTCATACACCTAATAGTGAAGATGTTCCAAGCTGGGCAAACATTAAGACTTATCCTGTCAAAAATATATGTGGACATATTTTTTTCTTTAACAATACAGAAGCATTATTTGATTTTCCTTTTTTTATTAATGAGTTTATTGAGGAATTCACAGCTTCAAGTTCTTTCTCCTTTGAAGGTGAGATAAACTGGTACACTTTAGCATCACATGCCTTTGACCTTAATCACTTTAGATCTGTACATGAACGGGAGCTTTTATCAGATATTACAATTAACTCCAAAATGCCATACCAAAGAGCAAATACATATACAGCAAAAGTAATAGGAACCTCCTTGAGAGAGAAGCTGATACAATTGGTTGCAGGAAAAGAAATAAATATGACTATTGATACATATGGGGCGAATCTATTTTTATTAAACGGCAAGTTTAGTAACGGTGTTACATCGTATTTTATTCTTAACTCAACACCACTAGATGACAATAACTGCAAACTAAGTGGTATTGTTTTCAGTAAGAAAACAAATAAAATTAAATCTCTATTTCAACCATTAATCATGGCCGTTAGAAGACACTTTACATATAAATATTTAGAAGAAGAAGCTCGAACACTTCACGGAACACACTTCAATCTAGGGACTACCTACACTGAGGATACTCCAATTATTGAATATTTCAAGTGGCTTCAAGGCCATGAAGGTTTTAAAATTAAACAATCAAAGGATAATTCATGAAATTCAAACTTATTATTATATGTATTCTATTTTCATTTCAAAGTATCTCGAATGATGAAGTTAGCATTAGTCTAAGCTCTTCTCCCTCGGTAGAAATAGATGAAGATAAAAGACACTCTGAACTTCGGAAGCTCTTCAAAAGCATAGTAGTAAAAGTTGATAATTGGGACTTAGATAACTTAAGTGATGACTTCCATGAAGATGCTATTGTTACATGGCCTGATGCTACTACAAGCAAGGGTACGAAAGAAATTATTCGTTACTTGAAAGAGAAAACGTCCGGTGGAACCAAAGTTGTAGAAAGTTTTAAAAGTGGCATACAGGTAGATGAATTAACTAGGCTTTACGAGGGAGAGGTTGGGATCTCCTTTGGACAATCAAATGATAGCTTCATAATGACTGATGGGAATGAAATCCATGTACCTGGAAGATGGTCTACCACACTATTAAAAAACAATGGGAAATGGCAGATAATTAACCTTCACTCGTCTACGGACTTGTTTGACAACCCTTTAGTTAATAATGCGAAAAGATATGCAATTATATTTATTATTATAGCATTTATTTTTGGAGTTTTTTTAGGTTTATTTATTTCTAAAAATAAATCTAAAAAGATAAAAACATCATAAATAGATATGACCCTTTAAGGAATAAGAGAACATTGAATGTTAATCTATTAATCTTGGTCCACTTTGGATCATCACTAGCAAAGTAAATTTTCTTTGTGTTAACTGAGTCCCCTCTTATGCCCCAGAAGGATTTAGCAAAACACACTTCACATATAAGTGTTACCAGTAATATGAATAGATAGAGTGAATATTCAATTGGCCATTTGCTAAGTGAGAGAAAATTAACTGCCACGTAAAGTAAGATACCTAAGAAGTGAACAAATGTATGTGTTATACCGTACAGTGGAGACCAATTATAAAATTTGTAAATCATGACAAGTTCTATAATTCCTCTGATCCACATTGATACAAGGTGAAGTGAAATAATAAGAATGTAGGTTTGATAATTATCAAAGTTAATGAAAAAGAAAAAGAATGGTAACAAAAACCAGTAATAAATAACAAAAAACAACCAAATTGACTTAACAGCGGATATCTTACCACCTACTTCGTTCCTACTATTCTGCAAAAAGAAAAAAACGGATGAAGTTAGTAGTACACAAACCAGATTAATTAATAAGATATAAAAAAAAGAAACTGTAAACATTGTACTACTCCTCTGCAATATAATACCTTATAATATTCAAATGAAACTTACAAACTTCATCAAAGACTTTAAAGATATAAGCATAGCCTCATCAAGAGATAATAAAAGCATCCTAACTTTTTATAGTCAGTCCAAGATGGAGAATAGTGGTAATAGTATATATTACGATAGAAAACCAAATTTTTTTAGCTTTTACGAGCAGGAATTGTCAGATGTCTATGTCTTACTTCTTCGCTCTCCATCTGATCAGAAGATTGAAGGTATAGCAGTAATTAATAAACATGAACGTTTCTTAGAGGGAAAATGTGTTAAGGTATGCTTACTTTCTGATTTACGTATTTCAACAAAAAGAGCAAGTGCAATCTGGAAAAATTATTACCGTGACTTCATTGATAACTTAAATAATATTGATGAATTTTGCGATGTATCCCTTTGTTATACATATATCCTTGATCAGAACAAAAGAGCAATCTCGTCCCTAAATAACCCCAGCAATGAGTTCACATATAACTTAAGAGCATCATACAATATGGTCAATATATTCAATTTCTCAGGGACAGAGGTCAGTCCTGACATCAAAATGACTACTATATTTAATGAGAGTGAATTAGTAAATTTTTTGAATCATGAGCACTCTAAATTAAACTTAGGGCTTAACTACCCTAAAGAGTACATGTATCGTAAGGCCAATTGGAATGCAGCAAATTTCAGCAAGGAAGTTGTTGTTATTAAGAACTCTAAGATTGTCGCGTATACAAAGTTACAATCAATTGATCATTTAAAAAAAATAATCATACCAAATCTTTCGCCATTACAAAAAACTTACTACTCAATAATTAAATGCTTTAGAAAAGAAGCGCCACAACTAAAAGAAGAATTAAGACCATTGCATCTAACATCACTTACACTATCTTCAACACTATCGGATAAAGATGTAAATCATGTCCTTAACATTTTAATTTCGAATATTTTCACTAAAGGTTATGTAAAGAATTTTCATTGTCTAAGCGTTGTGCCTCCGAGCTATAAAGGTATAAGGTGGAATAATGGATTCAATCATTTTTTTACATTGAATACAAAAGCACATTTATTCACAGTTGAAAGCACAAAATTTAATATCTCTAAAGATTCAAAAGATTCAAAAGATTCAAAAGATTTAAAGTCTCCATTTTTTATAGAACTTTGTTTAATTTAGTATCAAAAAGTCCTTGTAAGCAATTTCTTGTCGCGCACACTGTATAGCTAGTTATATTTCCTGTTTACACAGAACTTCTCTCTAAGTAGCTTGCCAGGGTCCTCAGATGACAAAGGACTCTTAATGTTAAATATTTTAGATAAGTGAGTTGAACTTAAAAAGACAAGCATATCATTTTGCTGAAGTACAATATCGAAATGGTCAGAGGCAAAACCAGTACTCACAAATCGAGGCTCAGTTTGATAATACTTATTTAATAATAACCACTCTCCAGACAAAGCATCATGCTCAGTGTTTCTCTTGCTTGTGACAAGTCTCCCGTAGTAGCCATTACCATAATCTCTTGGATCTAAGTGGCCGTAACCATTCTCATAAAAATAGATAACTTTATAGTCTTTCAATACATTCATATCAACTACATGTTTTTTCATATCATCACATATTGTGAACTCATTAATATTCGTACCGCTGCCATAAAAAAGCAAAAAGAACAAAAAGAGAAAAGTCTTCAAGCAACCATTTCCTTTTAAATTAATCTTAACATTGGGCTCATTCATTGGTATTACGTCCTTAACAGTGCTTGCAACCTCTCATCGCCTACTGAAGTTTAAACCAAAAATAACTTACTAAGCTGACCAATGCAAGAAGGCTTAAGGCAAATATTTTAAAAAAATATGAGAGAAGATTACTCCTCAGAATTACAGGTTTGCCTTCAAAAAAACTCTTACTTTTAATGAAGAGAAGAATACAAATGAACGAAAACACAGCTATCAATATGTTTAATGATATAAAAATATCTGTCACATACTCTAAGTAATTACTTATGAATATTCCTGATAAATCAATCCCTTGCGATCTTAAGCTAGAAATTGTTTCTTGAGCCTTTTCATTAACATCGAGTCTAAAGATATAAAGTGTTAACAAGGTAAGTATATTATGAATAACGCCAAAAATCCATGTCCAGCTAACATGTCTTAGCATCAGAATAACAAGTACAATTGAAGATACAGGGAGTAAATTATGTAAAGTGCCAAACCAGTCAAGTTCGAGAAGTGATAAAGTTATAGCGTATGAACCATAAATAGAAAAAAACATTTCTATTAAAAAGATTGTTTTAAGTCCAAAGCTCAATGATCTAAATCTATCAAGCAACATATACTCTCCTCTCTTGTAACTAGTTTTGAATATATTTATCTTAAAAAACTGATATTTCAATTCAAAATAAAAACCTAACTACTGATTATATATTTCTTATTGCGTACTCTCGTCCCCATTAATTGATCTTTTAAATTCCTGCCAAAACTCTGGATTAGAATAGCTCAAAAAACTCTAACAGATTACCAAGACAGCTTGATTTTATTGCGAGAATGCTTGATCTTTTTAAGTGATAATTTAGACTTTTGAGAAGCAATATTATCTGAGTGATATACTTTCATGAGTTCTTTAAATTTATCGCTACAAATAAGATCTGTTGTTATTTTTGTAGAATACTCTGTGTTTAAATCAATCGCTCCCATAGAAAGACTACTGGCTAGATAAATATTGGGTCGACTTACTTGATGATCTTCCTCTATGTCATAAAGTGAATAATTGGGTATATTCTCAATTTGGTCCAAAAATGCAGCTTCTAAGCTTGGCGGCAGCTGAGCCGGTCATTATGAGGTAGGATATGTTTAAGCTTTGATTGTAGTCATGAAGGTCTTTAGCATTTGATAGGTCTCCCTCAAAGGATTCTAAAGAGACTACAGTATTACCAACACATGTTGCAGTGGCCGGAGAGATTTGAAGCCTGGAGAGTTTATCCCGGTCACTACTAGATTCTTCATTAAACAATATATAAGTTTCTGTATGGCCTTTTACTTTTTTAAAAGTTGTCTTAGGTAAATGAATATTAAATTTGCCAGCAAAGGTTCCACCTTTTGAAGTTTGCGCTTCAAAGTCAAGGCTTGATATTTGCGTCATGCAACCTTGCTTATTATCTACACTAAGTGGTACTTCAACTCTTCGTACCATCTCACCAGTAAAGCTAGAGTCCCCACCACCGAATGAAAATCCAAAGCTTGTTGTGTTCGCAATTACAACTCGATCAGTTCTACATGCAAAAGCTGATATAGAGAGACTTAAAGAGATCAGGACTGTAGGAAGTATTATTTTCATCTTCATAGGATTGCCTCAAACGAGGCCTGTAACGTGTTAAATTGAAACAATTATAGACGTGTAAAGACTATTTACATATATGACTTCAATCCTTATTATCTAATAATGAAA
The DNA here is from genome assembly GCA_913058265.1 of uncultured Oligoflexia bacterium. Taxonomy (GTDB): domain Bacteria; phylum Bdellovibrionota; class Bacteriovoracia; order Bacteriovoracales; family Bacteriovoracaceae. Next base: position 58,485 of record CAJXPQ010000009.1, on the reverse strand, counting down.
GCACAATTCTTTAATAAGCCATTAAACTATACCCTAAATATACAAGGTGACGCCTGGGAGCAAGGCTCTTCAGTTAAAGGTGACCTTACCATTACCAATACATCAAAGGACGCCACAGATGATCTCACAAAGCATGGGGTACACTTATGCTACTGCCAATCTAAAAAGCTCAAAGCTAAAGATGCCACAGGTATTAGACTCATAGAGAGTATGCTCATGGCCGAAGGGCAAAGTTCTTTGGGGTTCAACTTCACACTAGATATCAACTCTCCTATAACTGATAGCACTGGTTCACTACAGATTCTAACTGGAGATATTGAGGACCCACTTAGCTGCGGGCTTATAGAACTTAAAATCATACCTTTTAAAGTTTTCAGTTCTTTTATAGAAGTTTTTGAAACTTTTTACAGATTTAAATTTAAGGCGCTAAAAAATAAAAAAGGTTATATTGAAGCACAAGTATCTCCACCCGCAACAAAAGAATGGGCTAAAATTCAAAAGATGATTTTGCAATTTAAAATGGATGAGAAGGATCTGATAGTCACTTGCCTTATCAATATTAAAGTTCTTTCCTTTGATGATTCATTAAACAAAACAAAAGATGAAAAAAAGGAAATAATCTTAACCATAACAGATAAAGAACACTCTATTTACGGATCTGTTAATCAAGCAGGCATTCAAAAACATATTACTAGTATGCTTGAACAGATAAAGCTTAAGCCAATTCTCTAAACTGCCCACTAAACCAGACAAATCGCTAATATAGTAAATTTTCTACTTGCTCCATAAGAATTCAGTTTTACTTAATAAGTCTTTAAAATCGGTAACATAGTACTCCCTTACGAATAATCGATATTTTACTCGACTATAATATTAACTGAAACAGAGGCTCTGTCCGATATGTTGTTAGGGAATTATGAAAATGAATCAAAAATACTCATTTATATTACTATTAGCACTAACCTCTTTTTTGGTTGGTTGTGGATCACAGCCTGGAGAATCTAAGCTTAAGGTCTCTATAGCGGCCGTTACTGGCTCTGCAAATTTTCCTGGCGGCCTTGTTGTATTTGGAAATAGCACAAACGGCGATAAATTCTCGAAAGTAATAAATTCCTCTGACAGCGATGAGATTTCAATTCCAAATGGAACATGGAACTTCGCTGCAATTGGCTGGACTGAAGCTGCAGGACTTCTAGAAGCTTCTTCAATCAATAAAGTTAAGTGTGATGTTATCCAATCAGCGAACCTTAACGGCGGCGACTTTGACCTCGTTATGAATACATCAAATGCAAAATGCGCGAATGCCATTTTTGGTAATGAGCTTGATGTTGATACAAACTTCAAGCAATTGAGATTTAATTCTTGCTTGGGAGTAAAAAGATATATAGAAGAGCTTGGAACTATTCCAGAAGGCATTGCTTGTGAGCCTTCTGATGATATTATAACTGGAAATGCCGACAGTGTTAAGATAAGCATACTAGAACTTGGCCTTGATGGATCTGTCACTCCAGGACTAACTAGTACTTGCTTTGGCACCTTCTCGCTTGGTGCTAAGGACTCTATGGTTAGCCTACCCTTTGGGAGTAGTAATTTTGCTATAGGTTACCAGATAGAGACTTTCACAGATACAAGTTGTACTGTTGGTAAAAATACTTATATATTTCAAGAATCGTTTACAAAAAGTCTTGCAGACTCTTCTGCTTCAGCAACTCCAAATCAAGGAGACGGTAAATTAGATATCTATCTTAATCAGGAAGCCTGTGATGCTTCTCAACTTGTAGGTGCGATGGGTGCTGGTACTACAGGCGGCCCTTATATGGTTTGTACTAATACTCAGTTTCACAATATTGGCGACGGCTCTCCCCATGAAGAAGATGCTGTTTATATAATTGGAAAAGATATTGATTTTGGCGGTTCAAATACGACAATTCTAACCCCCTTTAGAGGAGAAATTGACGGTGGAAACTTCACTCTAAAAAACGGTGACAGTCCACTTTTCGCTGTTATTAATAATAACTCTACTGATGAAGTTCGCATACATGATATGAATATTGAAAATTTTGACTTATCAATGACAACTACAGCTGTTAATGATTCATTCGGTATTCTAGCAAACTTTGTGCTTGAACTTGGAACCGGTCCCAGAATTGAAATACAAGATATAACAATAGATGCAGATAGCTCAGTTGTGGTAACAGGAACTGACTCCACAATAAGTGTTGGTGGCTTAATTGGTTATGTAAATTTTAGTTCTGCAATATCAGGTGAAGATGTTTATATAAGAAAAATTACTTCGTTTGCAAGTGTGACAAGTACTGTTACTACTAATACTTCAAACTCAACGGGTGGATTAATTGGTAAAATGGCCGGAAGTAGTGCAAGTAATAATGCGATCGAGCTTTGTTCTGTAGGTTTTGATACAACAGATCCAGGCTCATTTGGCTCGGATAGAGTTTCTATTAGTGGCTTAAATAATGTTGGTGGTATAGTTGGAAGCTTAGTTACTAGTGCTGAAATTAGAGAGAAAGTATATGCAGTGACATCAATTTCTGATTCACCTTCTAATGTTGGCGGTATAGCGGGTTTTGTATCTTCCGCAAATATATCCGATGCAAAGTCAGATCTAGACTTTAACCCAAAGCCCGTAACTGCCACTTCTAATGTTGGAGGTGCTGTGGGAAAAGTTGATGATGCGACAAGTGTAAAAATAGATGGAGTAAATACATCCATAATAATAACAGATGCAAATACAGCGAGTGGTACTTTTGTAAATAGCCTTGGTGGGATTGTTGGCGAGGTAAGCTCTGGTGGTTTTTCTAATTTAGAAATTATGAACTCAAAAGCATATATAAATACCTACGTTTCTGGAACTAAGCACGGTGGGATAATTGGAAATCATGTCCCAACCTCTGCCGGCGGGGTCTCGTTAAATATTTCTTCGTCTACTGTTAGTGGTGTGATTGCATTAGACTCCTCTATTGTTGCAAATGCATCAGATAACTATCGCGGTGGTATTGCAGGAAATACTCAGCATTTAAATGCAAATAGAATGATAGTTGATAATTTAGCAATAACTGGTTTTGAGTATCTCGGTGGAGCTTATGGTTATGCTGATGGCCTTGGACATAAACTTGAGGAATCATATATAAGTGCAGACGTAACATCTGAAAAAACTGCATCACCATACAGAGCAGGTGGAATTGTTGGGGCCAGTGGTGCCAATATACCAACAGGTGCTTTTCATACAATATATGCAAAGGTTAGCTTAGATTTTCCTCAAAATACGGGCGTTGACTGTAGCACTGATGTTTGTGGATTAATTGTAGGTGATCAACAGGCCAATACACTTACTCTTTACTTTAATGCTATTATGATGGACTTGCCAGGGACACCTATTACCGATGGTGATGCTACTGATCCTACGGTAGTTTATTGTTATGGAGGATCATGTAGTCAAACAGTTGCAACTGGTGAAATTAATAATTTATTTACAGACCCTACAAACTCAGGTGACTGTACAACTTTAGTTGCCGTCGGAGCGTTTGTTTTTGATTCAACATGCCAGCTTGCTTTTGAAAATGCCTGGTTCTCACTTGGTCATAATGGTAGTAATTATCTTGCAGGAAACCTACTGGATCCATTTCCAATTTCAAGTGAAGCTGATTGGAATTCAATTGGTAATGACTCTTTATTAGTAAGTAAATCCTATGAACTTAAAAATAATATTACTTTTACAAGTGCAGTAACACCTATTGGAACAAATGATACTAGTATAACTGATGCTTTCTTTAGTGGAGATATCATTCCTAATGGATTTAAATTATTTAATATTCAAGAAAATAGTGGTGCAGTGAATGCTTCTGGTGTTTTTGCAATTATTGGGAGAGGTGCACAGATTGGTCAGAGAGGCGCACCTCTAATTATAGAAGGTTTCAATCTTGACTGTGGGACTCAAAAATGTGGATTCATTGGTCAAGTCTATGATGATCGCGCCCATATATATGTGCAAATAAAGAATGCTGATATTAATAGTAATGGTTTTGCTAATGTTGGTGGTCTTGTAGGTTATATAGATAATGGATCTACCGCATATATTGAGCACTCTGGATTTGAAGGTAAAATATTAGGTGCCGCCGCATCTGGTTCACAAGGTGGATTGCTCGGTGCTATTTCCGGTGGTGGATCAACTATAAAAATCGAAAGCTCATATGCTAATTTTTCTAAAATCGAAGGCTCTGGTGGTAATATCGGTGGCCTAATTGGGTTTGTTTCAGGGGCCATTGGTAATGTTGAAATTGAGGATTCTTATGTTCTTATTGATCCTACAGAATTAAATGCAGCTGACGACTTGCCTAACAGCAGTACTTCTGGTGGTTTAGTAGGAGGCCAATCCTTTACCGGAGCGACAATCAAAAATAGCTTTGTTGACGGCCTTGTAGCTGATCTTGATTCTTTTGTTGTTCCTATCTCAAGTCTTGGCGGAACAATTACTTCAGGAAGTACCTTTTACTTAGGTAGTGCCACAGGTGGAGCAGTAGCGACTCCTCATGCTGGCGGCCTTACATATAGCACACTAGCTACTAATCCTAACTTCAAATATGACAATGGTCCTGGCGGCAGTGGCTTTACTAAAGATGCAAGTGGTAAGACGGTACTAAGTTGGCAGGTATATGGCTTTGAATACTACTAGAACCTTACTCCATCTCTAGGATATATAACCTTAAATTTAACAACTCATCATCCAAATCCTTATCCGAAATACTAGACAGGTATTTACTATTTTTTAAATCTGTAGCTAAGCCATTCTTTTTCAACAATAAAAGCATATCTCTTTTTATAGTTAAATTGCTTATCACATGAGATTTAAGGTTGACTCCAGCTTGCCCATCACCTTTTATTAATTTTATTGCTGTAGCAATTTCAAATATTCGATCATAATTAACTTTTCGATTCACACAGTGAAAAATCAAACAATCCAGTTTGTCCCTAGGAAGAGTTTTATACTTAGGTCGCAAGGTTTCAAAAGACATCATTTCTTCATATTTTCGCTCCGCTTTTGGATCGCTGGAGACGCCAAGTCATCCGTCCACTTGTTCTCGAGTTAAAACAGGATTTTCATCGTCGCTCATATATTTCTCCTTAATATTAATAAGAGAATTATATTAGAAAGTATAAAAAATCTTAAGAAATAAGTATAGTGCTCTGCGTATAGCAGTGAAGGTCGTAGCTCTGTATATTGGCAAAATAGCACTGACAGCTTTTGTTGCAGTGACTTTTATTAATGCTTTTTTTTAGATGGACTTGATTATGCAACAAGTACCGACATATCTTATCATCGGCGATGGTCGACTAGCTAAACATCTTAGTTTTTACTTTGATAGTTTAAAAGTACATCATTCACGATGGACAAGAAAATCACAACAAGACCTTCAAAGTATTTCAAAAAATTACAGTCATATTTTACTCGCAATAACTGATGGAGTAATTGAGTCCTTTATTAATGAGAATAAGTTTTTAAAGACAAAAGTTTTAGTCCACTTTTCAGGTGCTATGGAAATTGAAGATATTGTCTGTTTTCATCCATTAATGACATTCACAAACGATCTATATGAATCAGAGTTTTATAAAACGATTCCTTTTATATCTTTCAATAACGACATTGGATTTAAAGACTTTTTTCCCATGCTACCAAACCCAACAACAAAAATTGAAAAAGTGCATATTCCCTACTATCACGCTCTTTGCGTGACTAGCGGTAATTTTACAACTCTCCTATGGGCGAAGTGCATCGAAGCGTTTAATGAAATTGGAATTGATAAAAATTTACTTGAACCCTATATGGAAAAAGTATTTGAAAATACTTTGATTGATCCTTTGAAAAATTTAACAGGCCCGATTGTAAGGAATGATTCTGAGACAATCAAAAAGAATATAGACTCTCTAGCGGAGCCTCAACTTAAGCGCCTATACCAATCTTTTGTAGAGATTAGTAAAGGCATGGAGCTATTATGAACATACTAGACTTTAAACAGATGAAAGAAGATGACAACAATATCTCTATGATCACATGTTATGATTTTACATCAGCAAAAATTGTCGCTAACTCTGATATTGACTGCATTTTAGTTGGAGATAGTTCTGCTATGGTTATGCACGGTGAAGACAGCACTGTGAATGCTAATATTGATCAGATTTGTACTCATATAATGGCGGTTAAAAGAGCAGCACCTACAAAGTTCATAATTGGTGATATGCCTTTCTTAAGTTATCGTATTGATCTTGCAACCAATATGAATAATGTAATGAAGATTATGCAAGCTGGAGCAAATGCTATCAAGCTTGAGGGTGCTGCAGGTAACACTGAGCTTATTAAGCATATAGTTGAGTCTGGGATTCCTGTCATGGGACATATAGGCCTTACACCTCAATTCTCTAATCAATTTGGAGGCTTTAAAGTTCAAGGTAAAAATGAACAAGGGAGTCAGTCAATTATTAGAGATGCACATGCATTAGAGAAATCTGGTTGTTTTGCACTAGTTATAGAGTGTGTACCAAGTCCCCTAGCAACAGAAATTACCAACAAGCTTAAGATACCCACGATTGGCATTGGCGCAGGCCCAGATACCAGCGGACAAGTGCTTGTTATGCAAGATATGCTTGGCCTTAATAATTCTTTTAAGCCTAAATTCATAAGACATTATCTTAATGGATATGAGCTGATGCTAAATGCATTTAACGAATTTGATGCTGATGTTAAAAATAAAAATTTTCCAAATATCAAAGAGAGTTATGAATAATGAAAGTCTTTAAATCCATTCAGGAGTGGCTTGAATTTAGGCAGACAATAAAGACGACAATTGGTTTTGTTCCAACCATGGGCGCATTACATGCTGGACACTTATCTCTAGTCAAAGAGTCACAAGAAAATAATGATTTAACAATCGTGAGTATCTATGTGAATCCTACTCAATTTAACAATCCTGATGATCTTAATACTTACCCTATGACCCTAGAAGATGATTTAAAGCTGCTTAAAGGCATCGGTGTTGACTGTGTACTTCTTCCAAAATACTCTGAAATATATCCAGACGATTACACCTTTAAAATTAGTGAATCTGAAATAAGCCAGACGATGGAAGGTGTTTTTAGATCAAATCACTTTGATGGCATGCTCACAGTTGTAATGAAGCTTTTAAATATAGCAAAGCCTAGTAATACTTACTTTGGCAATAAAGACTATCAACAGCTGACCCTAATAAAAAGCATGGTAGCGGCCTTCTTTATACCAGTAAATATAATTGGTCTTAGTACAATTAGAGAAAAAGACGGACTAGCAATGAGTTCTAGAAATAAACTTCTAAGTTCAGAGGCAAGATTAAAAGCTGCAGAGTTCTCTAGAATAATTAAGAGCGCAGGGCTTGATATTGAGCTTCATAAAGAATTGGAGCTTGCGGGCTTTGAAGTAGATTATGTCACAACAAAGTGGAACAGAAGGCATGCAGCGGTAAACTTAAATGATGTGAGGTTAATTGATAATGTTGAACTCTAAAATACTACTTATTGTCACCGGCTCGATCTCGGCCTACAGAAGCTTAGATCTTGTCTCCATGCTTCGGAAAAGTGGTTATAATATCAAAGTGATTATGACGAAGTCGGCGCAAGAGTTTGTCACCCCACTCTCCTTTTCAGCGTTAAGTAATGGTGAGGTTTACTCAGAGTTGTTTGATAGTAGAGATCCAATGTCACATATTGAGCTTACACGCTGGGCAGATAAAATCGTTGTTGCCCCGGCCACAGCAAATTATATTAACAAGATTGCAAGTGGCGTAACTGATGACCTTGCAAGTAATATTTATTTATCTCATAAATTTGATAAACCCTTTATTATATATCCTGCTATGAATACATCTATGCTGGATCACCCTCAAACTCAGACTAGCTTAAATAAACTCAAAGAGTTTGGCATTACAATTGGTGACACAGATAAGGGTATATTGGCCTGTGGTGAAATCGGAGCTGGTAAGTTACTTGATATCAATAAAATTTTTACTCAGCTTACAGAGCTTCCTATGGTTAAAGGGCATAAAGTTTTAATAACATCAGGGGGGACTAGAGAGCCTATAGATGGTGTCAGACATATTGGTAATATGAGCTCGGGCAAAACAGGCGATATGATCGCAAGAGTCATGGGAGAAAACGGGGCCGAAATAACATTTTTGCATGCAGTGGATACAATACCTCCAAAAGATGTAGAGGCGTTTCGATTTAGCTCTTTTAAAAGTCTAGATGAGTTACTTAAGCAGCAATTATCTGAAAACTACTACGATTGCATTATTCACCTTGCTGCTATTAGTGACTATAGTGTTGATTACTTAAAGGATGAGTCTGGGAATAAGGTCAATACTTCGGAGAAACTTTCATCTTCTCAAAACTATTCAATTCACTTGAAAAAGAATCCCAAGATAATTCAGAATCTACAGGCTTACTCTAAGAATAAAGATATTAATATTATTGGCTTTAAGCTTACCCACACACTATCGACAGAGAAACAAAAATTGCAAATTGATTCTGTGTTCAACAACGACGGAGTTGATTATGTGGTTCATAACGAATTAACAAAAATACAAGATTCATCCCATGATTTTACGATCCATTCTCGTGAACATGAAAAAATAGAACTGAAAACTAAAGAAGAGCTAGCGAGATCTCTATCAAAGTTAGTACAAAAACTTCCAAAAATTAATGAGGAACGAGTATGATAATGTGTCTAGACGTAGGTAATAGTCAAATTTATGGCGGTATATTTGACGGTGATGAATTAAAATTCACTTTTAGAAAAACTTCAACAACAGGTGCTAGTTCTGATGAATATGGATTATTTTTAAAATCTGTTTTAAAGGAAAATTCAATTGATCCTGAAGTCATAGAAAAGATCTCAATCTGTACCGTGGTTCCCCAAGTTCTCCACTCCTTAAAAAATGGTTGTTTGAAATACTTTCAAATAAATCCTTTTGTTCTACAGGCGGGAGTTAAAACAGGCTTAAAAATTAAATACCGTAATCCTCTGGAAGTTGGTGCGGATAGAATCGCAACCTCTATAGCAGCGACACATTTATTCCCAGGAAGAGACTTAGTTGTTATCGACTTTGGAACTGCAACCACTTTATGTGCAGTTAACTCTAATAAAGAATATCTTGGAGGAACAATTCTCGCAGGTTTAAAAATTTCGATGGAAGCTTTAGAGCTTAAAACATCAAAACTCCCTTCAGTTGAAATAAAGCCACTAACAAGCTGCCTTGGAAGATCAACAGTGGAGAGTATTCAATCTGGACTTTTTTATGGCCACTATGGTGCCATAAAAGAAATTATTACTCGTATAAGCCATGAAGTTTATGCTGGAACTCCCCCAGTTGTCATTGGAACAGGAGGGTTTGCATCGTTATATGCTAAGGCCGAAGAAGAGAATATTATTGATAGGCCACTATTTAATTTAATAGAGCCTGACTTGGTATTAAAAGGTCTTTATTTGGCGCTTAAGCAAAATATTTAATATTAATAAATATAAGTAAATCCAATATCCATATTGGTAGTCTCAAGAGTAAAGTCTTCTACCTTATCAGTACTTGACCCGACCTCGAAGTTAAAGTCCCAGCTATCTGTAATTGAGTACAGTGCTGTAAGATTAAAGCCAGTGTAAGTTCCATCGACTCTGGTATCGCTTTCATCGTCATCATTGATATCGTTAACAATGGCATCAATGAAATCTGAGTTCGCAGAATATGTACCTGCACCACCACCGATACTTAAAGCAAACTTCTCAGTTGCTTGGTAAAGAATATCTAGTCCTGGCCCCTGTCTTTGCTCATTAATGATAAAAAATGAAATGTTTCTAGTTCTAAAATATGGCCTTAGAGAAATTTTTTCAGAGATTTTATGCCAATAATCTACACTAAGTGTTGAGTAAAAAATAACTGATGCTGCACTCACACCAAACATAGATGTCTCATTTTCAAAAATGGCCCACTTAAAACCAAGTGGGTATAACCAACTTGCATTCTTACTTATACCTTGTTCAAATCGAAAATAAGGAATACTGAAAGCAGCTTCAGCGCTATCATCTTCATCAAGCACAATATCTAGTTCCGAAGACTTTGTAATAACAGTGGATTGTCCGAAGGCAAATGTCGCCACATCATCTGGTAAAGCATAAGGCCGCTCTACCTTTGATTTTGAGTACTGTCCTTTTGGTGTACTGCTTGAGCAGCCCATAAAAATAAAACCACACAAAAAAAGAAAACCAAAATTTTTCATTATTAACCTTTTATATAACGACACTTATTAAACGTAATTACATTTAACTCTGATTCTATAAGGTAGCCAAACCGGTCGTTAGTCTTTCTTATAAGGTCTCCCTGAATGACTCCATCAGATGTCGACTCATATAAATAAAGTTCAACTTTACGTTTTACCCACTCTTTTCTATTAAGAACAAGTTTATCAGAGTAATCCGCAAATAAAACTAGATTCTCATTTGGTGCAGAGATATTAGGAGTGTTTTTAACCAGGCTGGCCTCTGTTATCAATTCTTCATGAGTAAGAGATACAGTGATTTCTTGAATCTTATAGATACTCTCCATTTTATAGATTCTAACAATGTCTTCCTCTATCTTACTGCCAATAATATACTCATCATTACAATTAAGAGGATCTACTAGGTCTTGCGTTAAAGGCTCAAGCATTGAAATTCTAGGCTTGGTACTGATTTGAACATTACTGTTTTCAGTCTCTTTGAGGTCTTGACAGCCAAGTATAGATACTAAAAGTGATGTCATCATTATGTACTTCATAAGTGCTCCTTTTGTTATCTGTTAAGGCGAAGCTATCCAGAGCAAGCTTATACAGCAAGGAGACGTGTAAAATAGTAAGAGTTTAAGGAGCCTTCAAGTGCTTGAATAGCGCAATATCATTAAGTTAACGACAAAGAACTGACCAAGCACCAGTAGTATGATCAATCATATAAGTGGAGCGTTGAACGTTCCACGGAATAGCTACATCTAGGTTTGGACCATTATAGATAAGGTGATCTTGTGTAAATTGACCAGAGAAAGAATAATCATCTTCTTCACCCAAGATAAAACCTCTAAATTTAAATCGATTACGATGGCTTCTGAGTTGGCCATTATAAAATTGTACATACTGATAAGCATATAAATAAAAATGTTCATCGGTGCAAAAACCATATTCATCACAGTACTGAATGGTTCCATTACATGACTTCGTCATGCTCTCGGAATAAGCGCTGCTGGATAAAAATAATAAAGCTAAGACTAGTATTTTCATATATACATTTTAACAGATAATTTGTCTTATTATACTAGGCGATCATTACCGTACAAAAATACTAATATTTACAAAATCAAAAATAATAAAGTAAAATACTTTTATGAAAAATCACATAAATATCAGAAATATTGAAGCGTCAGATATACCAAAGCTTTTAGACTTTTCAGATAAATGGATTGGTAAGAACTATTTCTCTGAACCACAACTTTTGGATCTTATTGATAGAGGTAAGCTTAATGGCCTGGATGCATCCCTTGTGGCAGTAGCGGTAGATAGTGATCAGATTATCGCTATGAGGCTAACGCTTGCCCCAGGTAAGTGGACTAAGGTAAAGTCTCTGAAAGTTAATGCTGACTTATGGAATATAGATATTGACGCAGCGGGCTATTTCAAATCACTATTTATTGATGAATCCTATCAGGGTGACGGTCTTGGAAAGTTACTTTCAAGTAAATCTCTAGAAATTTTAAAGGAGATGGGTGCAAAAGGCGTTGTCTGCCATAGCTGGATGGAATCTCCGAATAACTCTTCTCAGAGATATTTAGAAAAAATGGACTTCAAAACAGTTAGTATTCACAAAAAATTTTGGTACCTTGTGGATTATGACTGTACTCATTGTGGTAAAGATACAAAGTGTCTCTGCTCTGCAGTTGAGATGATTAAATATTTATAAGGGTAAAAAGCTATGACTGTATCACTTTGGAATGACACTCTCTCTCAAGACAAACATATCCACAAAGAATGTGACGTAGTTATTATAGGTGGTGGAATTGCCGGTCTATCTTCAGCATATTGGCTGTTAAAAGAAAATGAGGGTCTGAATATATGTCTTGTAGAAAAAGGTGAAATTGGTTCAGGTGCTACGGGCCGTAATGCTGGCTTTATAACATGTGGCTCAGTAGAGCACTTTAACAGATTGATTGATAAGCACGGTATAGATGAAGCCTTAGAAATTTGGAAGTTTTCGGAAACAAACCTCGCACTTTTAAAAGAAGAAATTATAAATGGAAATGAAGAAGAATTACTTTTTGAACATAAAGGTAGTTTCTCACTTGCATCTACAGAAACGGAATTCAATGAATTAAAAAAATCTTATGAACTCATGCAAGGTCTCGGAATCAATGTCGAAGTTCTAGATCAATCAGAGATTAAATTAAGATTAGGTGCAGACGAATTTGTTGGTGGTATTAAGTATTCGGATGATGCCTCAATTCATCCCATTCAACTCATAAAAAATATTAAAAATAAAATAATTAAAGATAAGCATTTTGAACTTTGCGAAAACCATGAAGTCTTTGAGATTACAAATGACGGTGAAGACAAGCTCGTAAAAACGAATAAGGCCTATATCAAGGCGCCTATAGTGATTATGGCCACAAATGGGTACTCTCCCCTGCTACATGATTTCTTTAAAGATAAGATCTTTCCTACCCGTGGACAAATTATGGCCACAGCACCAGTAGCAAGATTTATGGAAGGACCATGTTACGCAAACTTTGTACTAGATTATTTTAGACAGCTCCCAACAGGAGAGATGGTTATTGGTGGCTTTAGACAATTACAAAAGGATGCGGAAATTGGTTATTCAGATGAAACATCAGATGAGATACAAGATGCACTTGAGTCTTTCTTACGTAAGCATATACCTGCGATAAAAGATGCAGAAATTACTCACCGCTGGAGTGGAATTATGGGGTTTTCCGTAGATGGACAACCCATGGTAGGAGCACTACCGACTGATAATCAAATATTTTTCTTAGGTGGATTTACAGCACACGGCCTGGGCCTTGCCTTTCATGGTGGTAAATGTTTAGCAGATTCATTATTTGGTAGAGAGATACCAAGCTTTATAAGTGCGAAAAGATTTAACTAAGGTTCTACAGCATCATCCTTGGATTCATTAACACCTAAGATAGCACCAATGGCATTTATATAATCAACACTACCGCTGGCAGATGCCCCACCCTCTTCTTCATTATTTTTGAAATACTCTTTTAAGTCACCCTCTTTGGCGTCAGCAACTTCTACTGTACGTGGAGTCGTATTTTGTCTTTTGTTTTCACCGTCAGCATCATCGATCTCAAGGTATGAAGAAACAATATTAGAATATTCAAATAGTGTTTGGACCCGTTTCCTATGTTGTTGAATATCGGCAAGGTTTTTGTTTGCTATGTCCTTCTTCACTTCTACAGCATCATTTTGATCTGAAGAATCTGCTTTTAATTTTTTTTCTAAGATATACTTTTTATTAAGAGCAGCAACGAGTGCTTTCTTTTTTGTAAGGAAGTCTTGTCTTAATAAAGGTTCTATTATATCAAGATCAGCCATTTCCTCATCTGTTAAATTATGTTTGTTTTTAAAATCATCGTATTCTTGAGATCCTTTTTGGAGATCTTCAAGCTTTAGAGATCTTAGTTCTGCCTCAGTTTTCCCAGCTGTATCAATCTCCATTGTATCAAGTTTGTCTTTATTGGTTTTAGCGATGAGAGGTTTGCAGGCTTCATTATCATAAGCATCTTCTTTAAATTTCAAAGAACCAGTAGCTTGATCTCTCTCCGTACAGTTCTGTTCTAATCCATCAAACCCTTCAAGACCTGTAATTTCAGCACCTATTTCGTTAGAGTTAACAGATGTCAGACTATCGATATTGTCAGGATTAAAGATTTTCCTGTCAGTAAAAAATCCTTTCTTAACCTTAAAGCTCTGATTATCATCCTGAATTGTTTGAGTGGTGTTTATCATCGTCCGGTACTCTTCTAATCTTCCCATAAGGTTACAAGCTATAGCACCATTATCATTATTAGCTTTCAGATCAATTGATGTACTTGTATTTGCAGCTGTTGTGACAGGGGCACCAAGGGCGGTACAACTATCCAACGTTTTCTGAGGTGTTGAGGTGTCATAGATATTATTACATTTAAAGATTTCACACATATTTTTAATATTTTGGGCACAGAAAGTGTACCTATCTTTTATTAAATCTGTTTTAAACAGATTTTCATGGGAGAGTAAAAACTCTACATCTTTTAACTTCTCAATAAGCGCCAAACTTTTATAGTCTTTAACTTTAGGAGGTGTTCCTTCGGTAAATCGTTTATCACATTCGGCCTTAGTTTGAAGTGAACAAACCTCAGCCTCTTTCATATCTGTATATCGATTCGCCTGAGGATAGGTCTCTGCAAAGGTTAAAACCTTGGCCATGTCATGACTTTCGTCAGCGATAGCATCCTGAATAGTAAAAAGAGAGTCCCCTTCATTGTTATAGAAGTTAGCTGAAGGTTTTGTTTTAAAAATATCAATGAGCTTAAATTCATAATCTGCCTTATCCGTTGTACTTTTATTTTTAACGTATAGGAATTTATACTTGTCTTTGACATACCAATTTGAAAGACAATAATTAGAAATAGTAAGCAGTGTATTTTTTCCAATTTGCTCTTTATACATCTGATAAAACGCATCGTGATTAACAAAAGTTCTGTCTTCTAATTTTTTCTTGGCATCAGTCTCTTTTCCAAAGATTCCTTCTCGGAGTCTCTCTTGTAGATACTCTAATATATCTTTAGAACTGGTGGCAGCATTCTTATCTAAAGATTTATAACCAAACTGTTCGCTGATTTTTGTAAGATTTTCTTCACTAGCATTTGTAAAAACACCATTCATACAATCAAAGGTGGCCTGTTTATCTCCAGCTTCTTTACATTTTTGAAAAAGCTCAGATGCTAATAATTGCTCTTCTGTGGCCTGTTCTTGATAGGCCTCAAAATATGTCTCAACCTCTTCTTCAGATACAGGTGTAGTTTCAGAATATACATTTTGAGTTAGAAGGGTAAATAAAAATATTGGGATCAGTCTTAAATACATAAAATCATTATAAGCTATAACCTAATCTGGAACAAATATTAAGCAATTTCAGCCCTTTAGAAGAAAACCAAGTGCCTTCATTTGAAGAGCCCTTGGTTTTTGAGTTTAGATAGGTCTTATTCAAGAAGATCCTTAATCACACCAAGTCCCTGTGAATCTCCCTCTTTAAAGAAAGTATGAAAGTCCATATCTGAATTTGTCTTAGACTGGAGGTATCCATAAAGTTGAACATTTTCTTCACCAAAGAGAATTTTTAACGCTTTAAAACTTTTTGCATAGCTAGATACAGATTGTAGAAATTCTTTTAAACTTTTTAGGTTTACTGAATTTGATAACTGATAGTTTGTTGAAATTTTTAAGTATAAAGATTTTAACTTATCAAAACATTTCGGATCTGCCTTGGCGCCACCACAAATTTGAGTTAAACGATTTTCAAGTACATTCATGTCCATTTCAATAATGGTATTGAGTCCATTTGCACCTACTTGACCGTGAAAATCTAGAGCATATGGGCCCTTAAGCGTTCCATCCTGAATACCTACAACTAAGCCTCCATCAACATTTTCAAATGTGCTAACTAGTGCCAATACTTTTTTAGTATAAGAGGATTTATGTTTTTTAGTTCTATATTCTTTTGAAATTCTAAAACTTATATTTGCTGGTAGCTGAAGGTCAACATCTTCAAACTCCATTTCAGCTCCATTACTTTCATATTCAAAAACCATATTTTCAATAGTTCTTTCGTTGTAGCGGCTCATATTTCCAGCTCTAAACATTCCATCCCAAAAAGACTTCACAAGTTTAGTTCTCTCGTGATTATGTCTAAAAAGGTAACGTGTACCGTGTTCAGAATCAAAAACGATTGCCTCTGTTGCAGTTCCAATATGTTTACCCCAAATCATGGCATAGAGATCAAGCTGCTCAGAGATTCTACTGCCCTCTTCCGAACTTGTAATATATTCAGAAAGAAGATCAATCTTTGATGGATTACGTCCTCTATTAAAATCAACGATAGCGTCCTTATACGACTGATCTGACTCCATCAATTTTAAATCCTGCGTACCAAAAGTCATATTAGCAATATTCGACTTAGTCATATCAATTGTGTATTCAGCACCTAAAATGGTGATTGTTAGTAGTGAATAGAAGTCTGCTTGAAGGTCGAGTTGAAGTGAAGCACCAGTCACTTTTGTAGTTCTTCTAGATGCTCTCATAATATCATTAAGACCATATCTATCCTGTGGCAGTGGTCTATGATAAGAAATTGTATTTAGTTTTGATAAATAAATCGATCCTTTTCCTTGTCCTGACATGAAATACATAGAAGGAGTAGAAACTGAAAGTTTTAAGTTTGCTCCTAAAAAATCATCTTTTGTAATAACTTCCCCATCTTCGATATCAATAAAATTAGACTTTCTAAAATAATTAAATCCTAAGAACAATTTGCTGAAATTTTTTGTAAGTCCATTTTTATATGAGCTAGCGAAGTGGTGATATGTGTAGGTTCTAGAAAAACTTATATCAGCAAAAAGCTTAAGTTTTTCATCAGTGATATCAATAACTCCACCTTCTCTCATTTGCTTTAAGAATGTTGATGCGGAAATTGAAACTTCTAGCACATCTCGTACTTGCCAATTATCAGAATCAAGAGTTGGATCAACACGTCTGCCTACGATAATACCAAACTCTCCTTCAACAGAAGATTCCCAATCAATTCCTGGTTTGTTTAAGTCACCGAGTTTAAAGTCTTCGTTGTATTTTAGGATATCTTCAGTAAGCTTATTAACTTGCTCGAGTCCCTCTTCTTTAATTTTGGCCCATAATTTATCAAATATCGGAGAGACTTTATTCCCATCTACATTTCTAACCGCGAGACCAGATTCAACCAATTTGGCCTGGTAATCAGACTTTAGTTTAAAGTATTTAAAGTCGCGCTCTGCAAAAGCTGAAGTAGCAAACACGGCCATAAGAATAATGATGACTGTAAGTCTCATAAGTATCTCCTAAGTTGTATAGATACTGTCTATTCGCTTTTTTTATTTATTCACTTAAGTTTTTGAGGCGACCCAATGAGATTCAGCAAAAAATGCCATATAAGATGTTATATAATATGAGAATAATCTAACTTTTCTGATCATCTATTATGCTGTATTTTGATTAAAAGGAAGGTACTTATGAAATCTATTATTTTAATCACAATGACGCTTATGACGACTCTAACAGCTTATGCTCATGGTGATCACTTGTGGTCTACAGATACTAAAGCCTTCGAATATACTGAGAATATGCTACAAAATAAGTCAATCTCACTGAAAGAGATACTGAAAGACTCGACTTTGATAAATGTAGACGGTTCTTTCTTTTCTCAAAGACTGAAAGAGTTCTCTGGTGCTGCGCCAGTTATCCTAAATGGAAAATCTATAAATATTTCTGAGCGTGGTAGCAAGGAAGGAATTGAGAACGCTCTATTGTACCTCACGAATGAATATAAAAACCTAGGTTATGAAACAGAAATCAAAGAGTTTGGATCATTCTTCTCCAAAGGCAAGAACTTTATTGCTACAAAAAAAGGTCAAGACTCTAGTAAAGTTATTCTGATAACCTCGCATATTGATTCTGTAGGAAATGCTGGCGCCAATGATAACGGTTCGGGAACCATAGGGACTCTTGCTATTGCTAAGGCACTAGCGCCTTATAACTTTAAGTATGACCTAAGAATTGTTGGTTTTGATAAAGAAGAAAAAGGACTTGTAGGTTCTAAGCAGTATGTTAAAGCGCTCAGCAAAGATGAGCAGAGTAAAATCATTGGGGTTATTAACTTTGAGATGATGGGAACTAATTCTAGAAAAGATGGTCGATTTCATATCATTGACTGTGATCGCTCGGAATCAACTTTTATGACTAAGACTATGGAAGGAATCATGAATTGGCACAAGCTTGGGTTGACTAAAGTACCAGGTTGTACAGACAGGTCAGATCACGCATCATTTTGGAAAGCAAATATACCGGCAATAGTAATCTCTGAGAACTTTTTCGGTGGTGATTCAGACAAGTGTTACCACAAAAAATGTGACAAATTTGATTCAAGACTCGACTTCACTTATATGGAGAAGATAACAACTGCTGTTGCCTCAACTACTTATAGATTATTAAGTCCAATTAATTAAAGTTAAATTCTAACGGTATTTTTAACTGTAACTCCTGGAGACCTAGGTTGTCAGGGATTTCGGGAAAAGATTCAAGCTTATATAGACTTTGCTCAATTAGATCCATAAGTCTGTTATTTTCGGAATTTATATAAAGCACATCATATGATCCATTTTTTTGAATTTGAATTTTAAGAAGCGCATTACCCTTTACTTTCATCTTTTTAAACTTAGAATTACCATAAATGACTTGAGTTAATCTCTTTCTAATTTTTGTTATATAAATATTTGTTTTTTCCTGCCCTTTGATTTTACTCTGAGGCTTAATTGTTACTTTCTTTTTAATCTCAGCGGTCTTCCCATGAGGATTCTTTACGGCTTCGTCTGGTTCTTTTGGACTAACATAACTTGGTACAATTTCAACTTCTGATATGCGAAAGCCCTTAGCACTAATGATTGTGTCTTTGTTTTCCGCGCACATGGTTGGAAATATAAGTAATGAATGGATAAAGAGACTAAATACGATGCTTGAGAATAATTTCATACGAGTAACTATCTTTTTATTTTAAGGGGACGTCTTCCAAAAGGAAGCCCATTGTCTTGGTCTAGATGCCACCTGTCGGTAATCATCTCTCTTCTTTCTACTTTGTAGTGATCAAGTGATTCATCAATAGCATTTAACTTATTGGCAAGTTCAGCTTGGAGCATTATATTTTCCTGCTTTTTCTGAATCATATTGTCGAGTGCCAATTGCTTTTGTCTCATCAATTCATTAATTTGGATATCGTAATCTGCAGCTTCTTTAAGCCTTTGTTGATCGTAAGTCCAAAGAAAGTAATTGATTTCATTTAACTGTTTAAGGAAGCCTTCTTTTCTTAAAATTAAAAGCTCTCTATACTTGCTGGCTTCAAAAACTCTATCTGCCATTTTTTTTGTTTTAAAATTAAGCTGCATGCCTCGTGGAAAATAACGTTCTTGATTCCAACAGCCCGAGAAGTCTTGTACATAAATGCTGAAGTAGAAATCCTCAGCAGCTCTCACTGAGGCTTTACAAAAATTACTTCGTTTTTGATTATTAACCTTAAAGTAAACAACATCGCCCGCCTTCAGAAACTTGGTATTATTGTTTTCAACTTTTACTTTAAGAATGCGGCCAGTGTCGTCTTTATCAGAAACCCGCCCAAAGAAGCGACTATAGTCAACTGTTGGGTCGATATAACCATTATTAGCTCTTTCGGCCACTCCCTTGTCAGGAAAAACCGGCGTAAGAACATTTCCGTAACTTATAAACGGAAAGATTAAAAATAGTATTAAAAGGGACTCGCCAACTCTTTTCATTACTTCTATTATGTAGCAAAATGCTGTTAATTAAAAGCTAAGTTTAAGGAGAACAAATGGAATTTTTTATTGATACAGGAAATATTGACGAAATTGCTGAAACGTACGCATGGGGACTGATTGATGGAGTTACAACTAACCCATCGCTAGTAGCAAAAGAAGGAATTGACCAAAAAACTCTGATAAGCAATATTGCTAAAATCGTAGACGGGCCAATTTCTGCAGAAGTTATCTCTCTCGATTACAAGGGAATGCTTAAGGAAGCATATGAGCTAGCAAAGATCGATGACAACGTTATCATCAAGCTTCCCATGACTAAAGACGGGATGATTGCTTTAAATGACTTAACTGCAAACAATATCAAAACTAATATCACTTTGGTTTTTAGTGCAAATCAAGCGTTACTTGCAGCTAAGAATGGAGCAACTTATGTTTCACCATTTGTAGGAAGGCTAGATGATATTGGACAAACTGGAATGCAGTTAATATCAGAGATTAGAGACGTCTTTGATAACTATGCCTACCAAACAAGAATACTAGCGGCTTCAATCAGACATACAGACCATGTTAAAACATGTGCACTTATTGGTGCAGATACGGCCACAATACCTTATAAGGTACTAAACCAACTATTTCATCACCCTCTAACAGATAGTGGAATTGCGAAGTTCCTAGAAGATCACGCTAACAGCTTAAAATAACATAATTCGGGCGGAAATCAGCCTCTGCCTGATCATTTCACTCAAGTTTCATGCCAAAATAGCCGACTAGTTATGTAGGAATTAACTAGGGGCATGAGCTGAAAATTATTTCAATCCTACTTTCAATAACACTCCTTGGATGTGAGCAAGTATCTGATCAAATATATGATGATCAAGGTAGTAGCGCATTTGCAGATAGTTACGCTCCAAGTTCTTGGAAATCAACTTCTGTATTTCCACTTAGTGTTAAATTGGGTTCGAATTTAACAGCAGATGAGAAAACAGCAATCCAGGATGCTTCGACTGCCTGGGATAACTCGGTAAATAATCAATATCAATTCTTTAACTTTTCAGCTTCAAGTATAGATGAAAAATCTAATCTTGATGCCTACAGAGACTCTGAGCTTGGTATATACAAGACTTATGATTGGCCCGATGAATTGCCTGGAACTGCACTTGCGGTAACTCAAATATATGGAACCCAGAGGAATATAGGTCGAAGTTCTGAGTACATTGAGATCAACCATGCAGATATCTTACTTAATTATGATTATTTCAGTTTTTCAACAGACGACTCTTGGGGTTACGACCTTTCAACAGTAGTACTACACGAAATGGGACACTTCTTAGGTTTGTATCATTCAAATACTTCATATGAATCATCAGTTATGTATCCGACTATAAGTAGGTACGTAGAAAATAGAACACCTAAAAATGAAGACATTACGACTTTACTAGCAAAGTATTCTAGCAGGATTGGCTCTAGCAGTGCTGGTCAAAGCGGAGCGATTCCGAACACAAGTAGTGGAGAGTCAAAGCCTATAGTACTGATATTTGAACTATATCCAAATAATAAAGAAATTATAAAAATTAAAAAGGGAGATCACTATGAAATATTTAGTAAGCATAATCATGATTAGCTCAACAGTTGCTTTTGCAAGAACAGGTGATGTCTCTTATGAATATGAACCTGAAAGACAAATGAAGCAAGCACAACAATATGTTGAAAGAGATCCAAGTAGTGTTGACTGGGTCCTTAAAAATGAAAACCTACATTCTAATCCTAATAAAGTTGATAGTATCCAAATGAAGAAATTTGGAAAAGATTACTGGAAATAGAGTTTAAAAGCTTTATCCAGGGGCAACAAAACGATACAAAAAAAGAGAGATGCAATGTCTCTCTTTTTTTTATTTTACGACATTTTGACTTAATTTAGCTGTGTAGTTAGGGTCAGTATTCTCAATTGAACCAAAACTAAACATAAAAGCAAAATTTAACAATATAAGTACGACTACAAATTTCATACTATTCTTATCGTTTACCATATTGATAACTTTAGCCTTCTCTTTTATAATCTTAATATGAACTGGTTATTAATAAGAGGTCTCGGCCGCGATAAAAGACATTGGTATAAGTTTCCAGAGCAACTCGAGCAACAATTAGATGGTGGCAAAGTTTTCTGTATCGATACACCTGGGCTAGACGGAGAAGCGAATTCAGCAATATCAATAAATAGCTTATCTGATCATATGCGAGAACAGTGGCTAAAAGAAAAAGCCAATCATCCTGGAGATTGGTCCATATGTGCAATATCTCTTGGGGGAATGATTGCGATAGACTGGTGCTCAAAATATCCGAACGACTTTAAAAAGCTTGTTACCATTAATACTTCAAGTAAAAGCACCTCTCCTCTATTCCATAGAATAAAACCTAGGGCGATTAGGACTGTTTTAAAAAGTCTGTTAAATAAAGATTTAAAATCTAGAGAAAAAGAAATTCTAGCGGTGACAACAAATCATTTAGAAGTTTCAGATCAAGTATTAAATGATTATGTAAAAATAGCTGAGACTATGAATTTAAATATAGTGATCTTACTTAAACAATTGCTAGCGGCCTCACAGTTTAAATTACCTGCAAGAATTGAAACACCTTTTACAGTATTAACAGGTATGGGTGATAATTTCACGAATTACAAATGCTCGGAAGGGATAGCAAAAAAATATCAAGCAGAGATATATTATCACAAAACGGCAGGCCATGACCTACCGAGTGATGACCCAGAATGGGTTATAAAAAATCTTATTTCTTAGTTTTCTTCTTTTTAGACGTCTTAGAAATTTTTCTATAAACAGCTTTTTTGGCATCTTCTTTAGCCTTCATGATTGAGTCTAAATCTGCTCCAACTTTTTCAAGCTCTTTAATGAGTTCTTTCTTAATTCGAGCATTAGAACCAAAGATAACTTCCCACTGCTTAATCATAGCTTTATCATCTTTAATCATAAGGTTACGTTTTTCAACTTCTTCCTTAGTCATACGGTAGATGGCCATATCAGCTAAATACTCAGAGTACTTAAATTTCTTTTTTGATAGATATTCAACATAAGCTTTTCTGTTTGCTTTCTTTTCGGCCTGTGCGTAATGCTTCTCTTTAATGAATCGAATGATTTCATTATTCTTGGCCAGACGCTCTTTAGCATCAATAATGAGAAGTTCGTATCTTCTTTTAACAATTTTAATTCTTTGCTCAGAGAAGATCTCAATAATCTCTTCGGGCTTATCAAATATCTTAACACCCCGTTCAGATATAAGTGTGTAATTCGGGGAAAGAGAGGCTGAAGTTCCCATAACTCTTTCAACTTCTGAAAGTTTAGGCTGTTGACCACGCTTGAACATAAGTTCAATCATAACTTCATTATCAACACTAGAATCGATATAATCTTTAATGAAATCATTATCAATATGTTTATTCAAAAACTTATAAGTCTTTTTCGCATCATAACCTCGAGGTAATTCAACGATATAAATCTTGTCATTTATTTCTTTAAAGGCCATACGAAAATGAACTTTACCAGATTTTTCAACTTCGATTTGCTCAGAATAACTTCTCACCCATGGCTTAAGCTTTCTAGCTGATCCGGTTTGAATATATTGGATCATAGATTTAATTATGTCTCTGTGGTTAAAGCTTGGAATAACAGATGAGAATCCTGTACCAATTCCCTCAGCTCCGTTTAAAAGCATGATAGGTAATTTTGGCAGTAATCCTACTGGCTCCATTACCTTTTCATCATAATTTGGAACCATGACAACTTGATTCATATCATCAAACAGAACCGCCTTAGCAACTAGTCCTAATTTACATTCAATATATCTTCCCGCCGCCGCTTGGGTTTCCATTCGCTCACCAAAATAACCCTTCTTATCAATAAGAGGATAGTTATTTGAAAACGTATAATCTTGTGCCAAATTTACGATTGAACTTTCAACCGATGCAGGGCCGTGTGGGTGTAATGTAAGTACGAGACCAGTTAGTCCAGTAACTTTCATTAAACCTTTGGATTGATTTTTAAATAGTGTAAAAAGAATACGTCTTTGACTTGGCTTTAAACCATCTCCCAAATAGGGAATCGCACGATCCATAAGCGTATAAATCTGATATGTTCTATACTCATCTTTAACTATCGCCTCTAAAGGCACGGCTTCCATTGAATGTAGGTAAATCGCTTCAGTCATCTATTTTCTCGCTGTTTTCTTTTTAGTTTTTTTTGCAACTTTCTTTTTTGCAACTTTCTTAGGAGCTTTCTTGGCAACTTTCTTTGCAACTTTCTTTGCAACTTTCTTCTTTGCAACCTTCTTCACTGGCCTAGACTTTGATTTCTTAGTTGAAGAGACAGAGGTCTCAGAATCAAGTAATAAATCTTTCCTAAGCTGAGTATCTTTACCGAAACATGTATGAAGCATATGTTTGGCTTCATCTAAATGATCAATAGTAATCTTTGTATACTCTTCTCGGCTAAGCACATACTTAAATGCTTCAGGGCTCATTTCACCGAGACCTTTGTTTCTTTGAATTTCTTTAATCTTAACAGTTTGCTTCTTTTTGATACTCTCCAATTCGTCTTCGCTTTCTGCATAAATCGGATCTTTATCGGTGATAATTTCAAAAAGTGGTGCTTTAGCAATCTGGATTGACCCATTCGTAAAGAGCTCAGGCCAATAAGTGAAAAAGAAATTTGTAAGCAAAGTATTAATATGCCCACCATCTACATCCGAATCCGCAAGAAAAACAATTTTTGAATAGCGTAAACTATCAATTTCAGCAGGCTGACCAATGATAAGACCAATTGAGGCCATAATATCTGAAAATTCTTGATTATTTAAAACATCTTTAATCGTTGCTTGAGTTACATTCATTGGTTTCCCTTTAAGTGCAATCCCGCCTTGATAAAGTTTGTTACGAGCAGATCTTAGACCGCCAATTGCCGAGTCCCCTTCACAAATAAATAAAGTACACTGGGTTCTATCTTTTCTTTCGTTGGCATCAAGTAGCTTTTCAACTCTTTGTTTCTTTTGCTTTTTACCCATCTTAGAGGCGTCTTTAAGTTCAGCAAACTTTACTCTCGACTTAGCTCTTTCGATAACATGTTCAAGATATTCTTTATTATTTCGAATAAATTTGGTCATATACTTATCCATAAATGACTCTATAACTTTATCTAGCTCACCATCTTTAACCAGCTTTCTTTTAGTCTGTGATTCAAACCTAGGGTTTGGCATAATTACACCAATAACAAATGTCATTCCACCCAAAATATCATTATCTACGACTGCAACCTTGGCCTTCTTAGCCTCTCGCTCAAGTTTATCTTTTAAAATATTGATGAATAGTCGCTTGATTCTGTCGTGATGAAATCCACCGTCAAATGTAGGGGTAGAGTTAACGAAAGAAATATATTTTTCACGCTCTTCACTTTGTTTATCAAGAACAATTGAAACATTGATATCAATAAGAGCTTTGTATTTTTTCTTCTTAAGATTGACACCTTCAAAAGTAAATTTATCATCACCTAGAAGTTGTGCGTGGTCAGGGCTAACCCTTTGCGCAAGCTCATACAAACCTTTCGTGTAGTGATAAGTTGTTCCATTAAAAACAAACTTAAGACCAGGGTTATTATAAGCAAGATCGATAATTCGCTTTTCAAGTAATTCTTTATCAATTTTAATATTTTTATAAACTTCTTTCGCTAGTTTAATTTCAATCTTAACACCCGATGCACCTTTAAAAGGTTTAGGTTTAGATTTTTTAACTTTATTTGCACCATCAATAAATTGGGTGGTTTGCTCTTTCTTAGAGTTATAATGTCTAACCGTGACGTTAAATATATCAGATGTAAGACAAGTAGCGGCAGCACCTAGACCATTTTGACCTAAAGTTCTATGTAAATAGCCCTTAGAATCAACTTCTAAATCCTTAAATTTTGATCCTGTTCTAAATTCAGAATAAACCATAGGGACTTTATTAAGCGGAAATCCAATACCGTTGTCTTCAATAGTAACAGTAGTTCCATCGTCAGAGAGTCTCGTCGTAACCTCAGTTACATGCCCTCGATAAAACTCATCAATACAATTATCTAGGATTTCTTCGATCGCCTTAGACTTAGCTTGATGAAACTGCACTGTCTTAAATTCAAGTGAATTCTCTGTGTAAGTGTAAGTATCAAGTTCTTCAACGTCATTTGATCCAAAAACAAGCGTCACTCTATTTCGACAATGCCACCTTTGGTCTTTAGCCTCAATTTCGGCCTCTTTAACTCGTGTCTTTTTACGCTTTACCTCTTTAACGGCCATGTTCAAGCATCCTTATCTTGTTCACAATTTCCATACTTTAATGTTTTCAGTGATTTAGCTTAAATTGTGTGAAGCATTGTGAAAAGTCTAATTGCGTTAAAGGATATTATTAGTGATAATAATTATTATGAAAATCGCCTTAACTACTTTAATTTTAATTGTTTTTGTTTCAATTAACGCAATTGCTAATGAACGAGATAAATTTATTTCAGACAGGTGGTCGATCTCAAAAACTCAACAAAAATACCTTAATAATTTCGAAATCCTTGCTGATGCAAATGTGAACGGCCAGAAAAAAAACATACAAACATTTGACATGAAAGTGATGGCGTTACATAAGCGCAAATGCAGAAAAGCTCTTAGAGTCATATCGATGCTTGAGAATTATAAAGAGTGGATCAGCTTCATAAAAAGATCGGATTATAATCAAAAAAGTAAGCTATTCACCTTAAAAGCAGATCACCCAGTGCTTCCAACTCCCATGATCATACATATCATTGTCGATAGACCAAAAAAGCAAGGGCGTTATAACTTTAGCTTCCCTACTGGGATGTTTACTGGTCTCGCCGGTTACTTTGAAATTAAGGAGTTTAATAATCAATGTCACTTTTATGCGACTTCTCACTGGAAAGGTAAAAAAACTAAAATACCCGACTTTATTATTGAAATCTTTGCTGAAACTCTCTCAAAGATTGGTGGCCAAATGCTTATGAGAAAATCATAAGTCTTTGTTAATGCAGCACTTCTTTTATTTTCTATAATTCACTGTATATTCACTAATCTATGGAAGTGAAACAAATTGAAGCAAAAGATACATACCAATTACGCAGTGAAGTTCTGCGCCAAGGACTCCCTATTGAGAGCTGCCACTTTGATGGCGACTTTGATGACAATACTTTTCACCTCGGTGCATTCCAAGATGATAAGCTCACTTCTGTCGCCTCTTTTTATCTTAAACGAAATAAAAGTATTGAGGATGAATACCAATATCAATTAAGAGGAATGGCAACTAAACTTGCCTCTCAAGGCAAAGGATTAAGCTCGGCGCTTTTACGAACTGCATTCCCTATTGTCCAACGAAATCATGTTAAAATGCTTTGGTGTAATGCTAGAGTTTCAGCAGTTGATTTTTATAAAAAAGTTGGCTTTGAAATTATATCTGATGAATTTCATGTTGAGAATGTTGGTCCCCATTATTTGATGTGTAAAAGTATCTAATAAATTTTTTCAACTTCTCTAATTTCAGGATGAAGACAAAATCTATTTTGCATAGATTCATTTACTAATATTCGCTGATATTTAATACAAGCTTGATCATCGCCAAACTTTTTTACAGTTGAGCAGGGCATAACTCTATCTCTCTCACCAATTGCGTACTCTCTAATCTGCTTGCACTGATTCCATTCCGGCTCGGCGGTACAAACCCAATGTTTAGAGAAGCAATCATAAACAAGGTAAGGGCCTCTTTGATATTTTAATGATAGATTAGGATCTTGTAAGAGAATATCTTGATTAGCATCTGCTTCCTGGCCATTGCCAATGCTTGAAGTAAGAGTAAATATGCTAAAGAGTAATAATTTACTCATATATATTCTCATGATAACCTACTTATCGAATTTTCACTCTCTAAGCTTAAATGGAAAAAAAATGGAATTTAGTCAACATAACAAGATATACAAAAGCATCGCCGACTTAATCGCTCAAGCAGTTCGGCAATTAAGCCCAGAATCAAGCATGGACTCTATAGCAGCTTATAAGTTGCTATCAAGACCACCAAAAAAAGGTATGGGTGATGTCGCATTTGCTTGTTTTCCACTAGCAAAAGAACTTAAATCGGCTCCGCCACAAATAGCAAACAAATTGCTTGAAAGCTTAGAAGAAAACTCACTAGTAGAAAAAGCACAAGTATTTGGGCCATATTTAAACTTTTTTCTAAACTCTGATGAATCCAATAAATTAATTCTTGAAGGCATTATTACCGGAGAGACCTTTAAGCAGAACCTTGTAAGTAACTCTCCTAAAACAATAATCGAGTACTCGCAACCCAACACTCATAAGGAGATGCATGTAGGTCATATGAGAAATCTCTGCCTTGGAGATTCTCTGATTAAACTTCATAGGTATGCTGGCGTTGAGACGCTTTCAACGACATTCCCTGGAGACGTAGGAACACACGTTGCAAAATGTCTCTGGTACTATAAGAAACATAATAAAGAGACTCCTCCCAGTACTCGTAAAGGAGCATGGCTTGGATCACTCTATACAAAAGGCAGTACCCTACTTGAAGATCAAAAAGGTACACCTGAAGAAGATACAAACAGAAAAGAGCTAACACAGATACTACAACAACTGCATTCAGGTAGCGGAGAATACTATGACCTGTGGAGTGAAACGCGAGAGTGGTCAATTGAACTCATGCAAGAAGTCTATACATGGGCAAATGTGGAATTTGACTCTTGGTATTGGGAAAGTGACGTAGACGCAAGCTCAGTATCACTCGTTGAAGAATATCTAGAAAAAGGACTATTCATTAAAGATGATGGCGCTGTAGGAATAGATTTAAGCGACGACAAATTAGGCTTCTGTCTCTTATTAAAGTCAGATGGAACCGGGCTATACGCAACAAAGGACTTAGAGTTAGCTAGAAGAAAATTTATAGATCAGAAAGTAGAGAAAAGTATTTATGTTGTAGATAATAGACAATCAAGACACTTCAAACAGGTATTTAAAACCTTAGAAAAAATGGGTTTTGAACATGCTAAAGACTGCTTTCACTTGCAGTATGAAATGGTTGAGCTTACAGACGGGGCCATGAGCTCACGAAAAGGTAACGTCGTAGCGATCCAAGCACTAATTGATCAAATGAACGATAAAATTAAAAAT
This sequence comes from uncultured Oligoflexia bacterium, assembly GCA_913058265.1. Taxonomy (GTDB): domain Bacteria; phylum Bdellovibrionota; class Bacteriovoracia; order Bacteriovoracales; family Bacteriovoracaceae. Next base: position 29,584 of record CAJXPQ010000009.1, on the reverse strand, counting down.
GATTATCTCAGCAAATATAAAGATACTTGGACTCAAAACGAGACAGATCACACAGCTAATATTGTTGCAGCTGGTGCCATAAAATATGGTATGACACGAGTAGATTCTAACAAAAAAATCGTTTTTGATATGTCTGAATGGTTAAAGCTTGATGGTGAATCAGGCCCTTATATTCAATACGTCCATGCAAGAATTAACTCCCTACTAGCAAAATTAGATATCAGCGGCGAATGTGACTACTCCTTACTTACTCATGCTAATGAAAAGGAAGTTATCCTCCAACTAGCGAACTTCAATACAACTATAGAAAGCGCACTTAAAGGCTATAAGAGTCATGCTTTATGTGGGTATCTTTACGATTTAGCCAAAGCATTTAACTCATTCTATGCTGAGTGCTCTGTGCAAAATGCAGAGTCAGAAGAGCTTAAGGCCGCAAGAGCAACTCTATGTAATGCGGTTATGATTACTATTAAAGAAGGCTTAGCATTACTGGGAATTGAAGCTCCGGCTAAGATGTAGCCTTACTTGTATAAAAGAGAAGATCACCGAAACTTATTTTACTTTCAAGCATAAGCCCTGCTCTATTTGCGTAAACAACCTTACCAGCATCTCTATATTTAAGGTGTTGTGTATATTTAATGTCGGCCCTTAAGGGGAACATAAGCTCAATATGACCTAAATAAGAAAGCTCTACCTTTGAGGCATTTTTTATAAAGTTCCTATTCTCATTACTTAACAAAACACAAAGACCTTGCTCAGATATATCGACAACTTTGACTTTCATTTTTTGAACTATGGTAGTGCTTTTATTTGAGATATTAAACGTTAAGAACTTCCCATCCTTAGGCTTAAACTTAAACCTTTCAGACGCTCTCAGCTCATGAGTCTTAACTTCTGTAGGAAGGTACAATGAAAGGACATTACCAGAAAGATTAATGACTCTCGCCTTAAATAAGGTTTCTCTATAAGAAAGCTTAATATAAATTGTCTCATCCACGAGGAGATTGTGTTCAAAATCCTTTATAATAATTTTTAAGGTTTTTAGAGTTTCATTGAATAGAATTTCATCAACAGAGTAAACAACCCTATTGCCATTAATAGTCTGCCAAATCACAGAGTTGTCTGGAGCGGTATTTTTGATTAGCGAGGTGATATCCTTAACGCTTGAAGTATCTCTAAAGTTCATAATATTATTATAATCATAATTGAAAAAATAAAACTGATAAATACGTTAAATTTTCCTTAGATCTCGATTGCATTAATTAAAAGCCGGTGTTATAAAATTGTATAAATAAGTTAAATAAGAACCTGTTTCACGACGCAAGGCATTTTTTGTTAAAAGTTAATAGAAAAACTGAGTACGCACTTATAGTACTTAAACATTTTCAAGCACATGGGGAAGAAGAGCTCACAACTGCAAGAATGATATGTGAGAAGTACAATACTCCCTTCGATACAACATCACGTGTCATGCAGCTTATGAATAATCACGGAATTCTATCATCTAGCCAAGGTGTAAAAGGTGGATATAAACTGTCCACTAATCTTAATAATATTAATTACTATAAATTAACTGAGTTAATTGAAGGCAAGAGTATTGAGCACGACTGTGAATCTATTAACTGTAATTTAATAGAGACATGCAATATTACCGGCCCAATTAAGAAACTAAATGAACACTTGAATTACTTTTTTCAAACTCTAACAATAAGAGAGTTATTAGAAGATACACCAGGTCCACAATCACTACTATTTAAAACAAAGGCCATAAATGAGCGATGAAATTGAAAAGCGAATCAACGAAGATTATAAATGGGGATTCGAAACAAATATAGAGATGGAAGAATTTCCAAAAGGTCTAAATGAAGACATTGTTCGACTCATCTCTAAGAAGAATAATGAGCCAGAATGGCTTCTGGATTTTCGCTTAAATGCCTATAAAAAATGGCTCACAATGAAAATGCCAGACTGGACATATTTTAAAATTCCAGATATCGATTTTCAAGACTTATATTATTATGCAAAACCAAAATCTGAAGCAGGAGAAGGACCAAAGAGCCTCGATGATCTCGACCCAGAGCTTTTAGCAACTTTTGAAAAACTAGGGATACCTCTAATCGAGCAAAAAAGAATATCTGGAGTCGCTATAGATGTTGTTTTTGACTCAGTATCTCTAGGGACAACATGGAAAGATGACTTACTAAAGTCTGGTGTTGTCTTCTGTTCTATATCTGAAGCAATTGTCGACTACCCTGAACTTGTAAAAAAGTACCTAGGAAGAGTTGTACCTACATCAGATAATTTTTATGCTGCTCTAAACTCTGCAGTTTTTACTGATGGATCATTTGTATACATTCCAAAAGGTGTGACTTGTCCTATGGACCTCTCAACATACTTTAGAATTAATGCGAAAGAGACAGGGCAATTCGAAAGAACACTTATTATTGCGGAAGAGGGATCTTATGTTAATTACTTAGAAGGTTGTACTGCTCCTCAAAGAGATGAGAACCAGCTACACGCTGCCATTGTAGAAATTGTTGCAATGGACGATGCTGAAGTAAAATATTCAACAGTTCAAAACTGGTATGCTGGCGACAAAGATGGAGTTGGTGGAATTTACAACTTTGTAACAAAAAGAGGTCTGTGTAAGGGGCGAAATTCAAAGATTTCATGGACTCAGGTAGAAGCAGGTTCTGCGATAACTTGGAAATATCCAAGTTGTATTTTACAAGGCGATTATTCAGAGGGCGCTTTTTACTCAGTGGCATTAACTAATAATAAAATGCTGGCCGACACTGGTACTAAGATGATCCATATAGGTAAAAATACGAAATCTACGATTATTTCGAAAGGGATTTCAGCTGACGATTCAGAGAATGTTTACCGCGGCGAGGTTAAAATAATGCCCGGAGCTGATAATGCAAGAAACTACTCTCAATGTGACTCGATGTTAATTGGTGATAAATGTTCTGCAAATACTTTTCCATATATTGATGTTCAAAACCCAAGTGGAACTATTGAGCACGAAGCAAGTACCTCTAAAATCAGTGCTGATCAATTGTTCTATTTACAGTCTCGCGGCATTGATCCAGAGAAAGCGATCTCGTTAATTGTGAATGGTTTTTGTAAGGAGGTATTTAAAACACTGCCTCTGGAATTCTCAGTTGAAGCAGTAAAACTCATAGAAATGAAATTAGAAAACTCAGTTGGATAATTAAAGGAAATATAATGCTTATATCAATTAAAGATTTACATGCAAAAGTTGAAGGTTCACCTATTCTCAATGGGATAAACCTAGAAATTAAACCAGGTGAAATACACGCCATTATGGGGCCTAATGGTTCAGGAAAATCGACTCTCGCGAAAGTTATTGCAGGACATCCAGACTACGAAGTGACTGAAGGAAACATTGAATACAGTATCAATGGTGCTCTTTCAGATGTAGCTGAGCTAGAAGCAAGTGAAAGGGCCTGCGAAGGAATCTTTCTTGGTTTTCAGTACCCTATAGAGATACCTGGTGTAACAAATATAACGTTTATGCAAGAAGCCTTTAATGCTCTTTGTGAGCACCAGGGTGCAGACACTATGAATGAAGATTCTTTTAGAACATTCATCAAAACAAAGCTTCCACTACTTGAGATGCATGAGGATTTTTTAGATCGTGCTGTTAATGAAGGTTTCTCTGGTGGAGAAAAAAAGAAAAACGAAATATTACAAATGCTAATATTAAATCCAAGACTAGCTCTTCTCGACGAAACAGACTCAGGGCTAGATATTGACGCTCTTAAAACTGTTGCAAAAGGTGTAAACACACTCAAGTCTAAGCACAATGGAATCGTTCTTGTAACACATTATCAAAGACTTCTAGACTATATAGAGCCTGACTTTGTTCATGTTTTATTTGATGGGAAAATTATCAAAACTGGTGACAAGAGCCTAGCACTAGAACTAGAAGAAAAAGGCTATGATTGGTTAACAGAAGGTCTACAGTAATGGCAATAAATGAAACTCAATATTCCATTGATAAGCTAGATCCATCCGTTCTTCCACAAAGAGGAAATGAAAGTTGGAAATACACAAGGCTTGATCACCTGTTAGAGAACCAATATCACTCTGTGCAGTTGGCGACAAATATCAATACATTAAGTCTGAGTGATGAAAATTACTACTTAGTTAATATTAATGAAGAAGGACTAGAGCATAACCTTCCGAGCTCGGTGGAAATCGACTCCCTACAAAATAATAAATTCGAAAACACTCCATTTAACAATGATATTGCCACTCATCTTACTCAAGCAAACAATAAGATGGGTTACCAATTTTCAGTTGTAAAAAATTCGTCATTAGACAAGCCAATAATGATCAAATATGATTTCAAAAATAAGCTTGCGTATATTAATCTACACAATGAATTTATAGTTAATTCTGGAAGTAAACTAGAAGTGTTTGAAGACTTTTCAAGCTCTGTAAATGTTTTTGTAAACTATATGGCGAAGCCAACAGTTGAATCAAATGCGAATTTTAATCATGTTATTATTCAAGATACAAAGTATGGCTCACTCTTTCTCCATTCATATGACGGTAAAGTACTAAGCAATGGAACTCTAGACTCAATGGTAATAAATCTTGGGGCTAAACTTTCCCGCTCAAATGTTTATATAAACTTAGCTGATGAAAATGCTTCATGTTCCGCCCATGGATTGTACGCACTTCATAGGGATCAACACCATGATACCTCAAGCTATATTCATCATTCAATGCCTCATACGTACAGCTTCCAGTTGTACAAAGGTATAATGGATGATGAATCACATGGAGTATTCACTGGTAAAGTGAGAGTTGAAAAAGATGCTCAGCTCATTACTGCAGAGCAATTAAATAAGAATCTGCTCCTATCAAATAAAGCTAAAGTTAATTCCAGACCTCAGCTTGAAATTTACGCCGATGACGTTAAATGTGCCCATGGCTCAACAACAGGTCAAATGAGTGAAGATGAGTTATTCTATTTTGAATCAAGAGGAATCAAGAAAGAAAAAGCTCGCGGAATCCTAGCTCGAGCATTTGCCTATGATGTCGTATTAAAGCAAAAGAATTTGACTATGCGATCAGAAATTATAAATCATTTAATCCAAAAAAATATTGTGAGAGCTTAATGGCGTTTAACGAAAAAATACAGACAGATTTCCCACAAATAGCAGAGCTCTACGATGGGCACAAGATAACTTATCTTGATAGTGCAGCAACAAATTTAAAGTTAAAATCTGTTGTGGATAAGCTTAGCTACTATTACCAAAAAGAATGTGCAAATATTCATCGCGGAATTCACACACTCTCAGAGATATCTACAGACAAATATGAAAACACGAGAGATCTCTTGCAAAAATTCATGAATGCCGAGTATAGAGAAGAAATTATATTTACTTCTGGTACGACTAACTCAATTAACCTTGTCGCAAAAAGCTGGGGTGAAGATAACCTTAATGCAGGTGATGAAATTATTATTAGTGAGATGGAACATCACTCTAATATTGTTCCTTGGCAAATGCTATGTGAAAAAACAGGGGCCATACTAAAAGTGACTCCAGTAAATGATGAGGGTGAGCTCATATTTGAAGAGTATACAAAACTACTATCTGAAAAAACGAAGCTTGTGAGTATTGTTTATATATCCAACGCACTTGGAACAATTAATCCAGTCAAAGAGATGATTCTTGAGGCTCATAAAAATGGTGCAAAAGTACTCATTGATGCTGCCCAGGCCATGAGTCATGTAAAAGTCGATGTTCAAGAACTAGACTGTGACTTCCTCGCTTTATCTGCACATAAGATGTTTGGGCCAACTGGTGTCGGTGTTCTTTATGGTAAGAAAACTCTACTCGACAGTATGCCTCCTCTGTTTGGTGGTGGAGATATGATTGACACTGTTACCTTTGAAAAAACAACATATAACACTCTCCCTCACAAGCATGAGGCGGGGACGCCGAACATAGCTGGAGTTATTGGTTTCGCTCCAGCGCTGGAGTACATAACAGAACAGGGATTTGATAAAATCGCTGAATATGAGCATATGCTACTGCTATATGGAACTGAAAAGCTATCCTCGATTCCAGGTCTTAAAATTATTGGTACTGCAGCAAATAAATCAGCAGTTATTTCATTTGTGATTAAAGATATTCATGCACATGATCTTGCAACGCTTTTGAATAAGTACCATATCGCCATTAGAACAGGTCATCATTGTACTCAACCATTAATGAAGAAATTAGGTGTCTCAGCTACGGCGAGGGCATCATTTAGTATTTACAATACAAAAGAAGATATAGATAAATTATATGATGCTTTAAAAAAGATCATCGAACTATTTGGATAAACTATGACAGACATTACAATTAACACCCAGCCAACACCCAACCCTAACGCTTTAAAATTTATTTTAAATCGTGAAGTGAAAGCAGATGGCAAGACCTCATTCAAAAACCCAGGACAAGCAAAAGAAGTCCCTTTGGCGGCAGCTTTATTTGACCTTAGAGGGGTGGATCAGGTTCACTTTTACCAAAACGTGGTTACTGTTTCTAAATTTACATTTGAAACATGGGATAACCTTGAGCCAGCTATTATCACGCAAGTAGAAGCCCTTATAGATGACCATGATGCGGCCTTTACTGATCATGATCCTGAAGTTGAGAGGAGAAAAACTCTTACAGGGGATTTACTTACTATTGAAACTATTCTCGATAAAAGAATTAGACCCGCACTTCAAGGTGACGGCGGAGACTTAAGTGTCCTTACTTATCAAGATGATGTGCTTCTTATACAATATCAAGGTGCCTGTGGAACATGCCCAAGTTCTACAACGGGGACACTTGATGCAATTAGAGGAATACTCCAAGATGAGTTTAATCCAGAGATTGAAGTTTATATTGCCCCAGAGGAATAGTTTTAGATGATTGCATTACTTATTTTTTCAATAATTGCTGGTGCCCACTACGCTCCTGAACTTTATAAAAAAAATTATATCAATTCTTATGAGGTGGGCCTTGAAGGTCCACAACTCTCCTACACTTTTAAGAATGATGATGATAATGATAATCCGGAATTTGATAAATTTGCATATGAGCCAAACTTAAACACCATGACTAGTTTTAGTCTTGGAACAAAGTATGTTGATATTGGCTTTACATTTGAAGGAGAGCGTGAAAACTCTAAAGATGATATCTACGATCCTACGAATGTTTTTGATATTCAATTACTAGGTGTTTATAAAAACTTCTTATGGGAAGCCTACTACCAGAATTATCAGGGACTTTACATACTTGATGATGAAGAGCTTGGAGAACTTTCAGAACAACCTCGAGCAAATTCTCACTCACATGGATTACACGTTAAGTATTTTACAAAAGAGGGATTTGATTTAAAGAAGTCTCTTGGTCACTTTTCAATTGTTAAAGAGTCTAACTGGTCTTATGTCCACGGCCTCTTTATTGATAGATCTAAACTCTCCTCATCAAGTGACTCGCTCATTCCACTTAAATACCAAAGCTCCTTTGATCAAATAGCAGATCTCAATGCCATAAAGTCCACAGCGATTGGTTATGATTTTGGGGTCGCAGCTCTTAAAACTTGGGAATCCCTTTATGTTAGTGGTCTTTTAAGCGTTGGCATCGTTGGTCAGCAGTTAGAGTTTGAAGGAATTGATACTGAAGGTAGAGATATTACCAATTCTACCACAAATGTTATTTTTGATATGGGTTATCAGACAACAAATAAATCAATTGGGGTTCAGGCCCGTGTCCAAAGTTATAATATGGCGGTCGAAAATATTGACCTCGATAAAGCAAGAACAATCACAAGGGTATATTTTAACTACTACCTTTAAACGATCACTTTCTTATACCCAATCTTTAGGCTTATAATAACTTTGCATTTTTTCGTGAGGTGAACCCTCTTTTGGGGCATATCTATAAGTGTACATACATCTTTTAGGTAGCGAAATTAAGATTGAATCTATTCTCCCTTTTGTCTTGAGACCAAAGAGTGTTCCCCTATCATGGATTAAATTAAATTCAACATACCTACCGTGCCTGTGGAGTTGGAACTCAACGTCGTCATCAGTATATGTTTCATTCATTCGCTTTTCTACGATTGGAAAATAGGACTTAATAAAGGATTTTGATATATCCACAACTTGATTAAAGTCTGTTTCTAGGTCTCCAGTATTAAGATGGTCAAAAAAGATTCCACCAATACCACGCATTTCATCATTACGATGAGAATTTGTGAAATATGTATCACACCATTTTTTATACTCATCAAAACATCCATAAGGTTCGCATGCTTGCTTCCAAACATTATGAAAATATATAAAATCTTCTTCAATTGGATAGTAGGGAGTTAAGTCTGCACCACCACCAAACCAATATTTATCACCTTGAACAATCATTCTAAAATTTGCATGAACGGTAGGAACCTTAGGATTGTATGGGTGTATAATAAGAGATATTCCTGCGGCCCATAGTTCACTTCCTTCGCCTTGAAGATTTTTTGCAAACTTTGGATCAATAGCACCAGAGATCTCTGAAGTATTAACACCAGCACTTTCGAACAAATCTCCTTCAAAGGCGCGAGTAATTCCACCACCACCCGGATGATCATTAAAATCTGAGCGTTTCCATAAGTCTTCGTTCAAGGTAAGTTCTACGTCCATCCCTTGCATTTTTTCAGTTATTTCGTTTTGTAAAAGTCTGACATGTTCACTAAACTTTTTCTTATATTCTTGTAACATATACGCCTCATTCTCTAATAAAATATTCAATAATTACCGATATATATCTATACATTATCTATTACTAAAAAAAAATAATATAGATCATTATTTTAATCTATGTAAGGGTTATTTTTATGTTTAAGCTTATCACACGATTTTTACGTTCAATTGGTATATTTGTCATTGTTCTCGCAACATTTGCGACAATTTCTTTAGGGTTTCTTGGTAGAACAATGCAAGAAGGTACAAATGTAAAGAAGTTGTTAGATGTGTTAAACTGGCCCGACTTATTTGCATATGATCTGAGATCAAAACTGCATATAGATAAGAATCCAAAAAATACAAATACTGTTTTGATAGAGATAGATGATCAATCACTTCAAAAACTTCAGCGCTGGCCAATACCAAGAGATTATTGGGCCACGATGTTAGATAACTTAGCTGACTACGATGCTAAAGTTGTGGCATTCGATGCAATATTTCCTGAGCCAGTTCAAGCCTGTGGAGAAGAATCACCAGATGATGTTTTTGCTAGGGCAGTTACAAAATTTAATTCCAAAGAAGGAAGTAGTGTTATCATGGCCTATACGGTACAAGATGAAAATACAGCGACTGAGTTTTTACCGACAGCACCTCTAGAGCTAATGACATCAATGATACCATCACAAGTATCACCAAATTGTAAGGCATTCTCTCACTCACGAATTGAAAAGCATAACTGGCCGATTGATAAACTAGTGGAAACAGAGTCTGAAATGGGATACCTCAATAACAAAGAGGATTTCGATGGTGTTTTTAGACATTATACCGTTTATGCCAGTGTTTACTCTGAAGACATGGAAAGTTACCTATTACTTCCTTCGTTAGGTTTTAGAGCATTTATGTCTTCTAACGAAACTAATGATCTTTCAGTAAATATACAAAGTGACTGTTCAGGTTCCGTTGATATAAATGGGAAAAATATTAATTTTAACTCAAGTGGTGAAACAAAATTAAGATGGACAGGCCTTGGAGAAAAATTTAAAAGTATTCCCCTTTATCGTGTTATTGAGGGTAAAGACTATACGAATGATGCTGGAGAAGAAATTATCTTAAAAGATTTCTTTAAAGACCAAATCGTATTTATTGGCTCTACTGCAACTGGTGCCCACGACTTTAGAAATACACCTGTTGATGCAAAAACACCTGGGGTATATGCACATATTAATTTAGTCGATATGATGAAAAGACAATACTTTTACAAACCTATAGAAGAGACAATCAAAACATCATTAATTGGATTTAGTATCGCCATTACTCTTCTTATGATTATAATGTTTTTTAATAAAGCTATTCTAGATATTTTTGGTATGGCGATTCTCATCTATGCGATGTGGTATATTGATTTTAAATACTTCTATATGTTGGGTTACGAACTTAAGCTCGCGTCCGCTACTTTTGGTCTCTTAGTCTCATACTTCTGGATTACATTCTTAAACTTTAATCAGACTTCTGCAGAGAAAAAACAGATAAAAGGTGCCTTCTCAAGATATGTAGCACCATCAATCGTTGACGATATGCTAGATAATCCGGAAAAGCTAAAAATTGGTGGTGAAAAAAGAGATATCACATGTATGTTCTCTGATGTTAGAGACTTTACTTCTATATCAGAAAAATTAACACCAACAGAACTTGCAACCTCGCTTAACAGATATATGGGTGAGATGACAGATATTGTTTTTGCAACCAATGGTACTCTAGATAAATATATTGGAGATGCTATTGTTGCCTTCTGGGGTGCACCTCTCGATATCGGGGATCATGTCACACAAGCTGTTGAAGCTGGTGTTTTGATGATGGAAGCGCTACCTGCAATTAACAAAGAGTTTAAGGATAAAGGATTACCAGAATTTAAGATAGGCCTTGGACTTAACTCAGGTGAATGTTCTGTTGGTAATATGGGCTCCGATGCAATTTTTGCCTATACTGCCCTTGGAGATAATATGAACCTTGGCGCAAGACTAGAGTCTTTATGTAAGCATTACGGAGCACAGATATTAATATCAGAGTATACTTACCAAAAAATGGATCAGTCTAAATTTACATGTCGTATAATTGATAAGGTTCGTGTTAAGGGTAAAAGCCTACCAGTGGCAGTGTATGAGGTCCTTTATTCATATCATGACTTTATGGTTGATCAAGATGCTCTTAATAACTTTAGAAAAGCATATGACTTATACCTAGAAGGTAAGTTCGAAGATGCCAAGACTCTTTTTGAGGGAATTCTTGAAGTACATCATAATGATGCCGCCTCATTACGCCTACAAGCTTCTTGTGTTCACTGGATAGAAAATCCACCAAAAGAAGGTGAAGATTGGACTATAACGACGATGACTTCTAAATAATAGTCATCGTTGAAAATTTATGAATGAAAGATTGATGAATCACACTTAATAAGGGGTTCTCTAGTTTTTCCTCAACATAGGCAAGAGAGATTTTATTGCGATAAGTCCCATATTTCGGATTAATGATAATGAGTTCATCTCTATCTTCAACTGTCATATGTAGAGGCACGACTCCAAACCCCATAGAGTTTTTAATACAAGCAAAAACACCTTGAGTATCCTTTGAGTAAACAGAGACATGTAAATTAATATTACTCATGCGGAAACTTTGCTTAAGCCAACCTAAAACAATTCGTGCATCATCAAAATAGGTAATAAAACTCATTTTTTGAATATTCTTTTTATTGATATCTTTATCTTCTATAGTGGCCATATATTTCTTGGTACAACATAAGACTAATTTCTCTTGATAAACCTCATCAAAAGATAGAATAGAATTTTTTTCGATAGCATCCACAAAGGCAAAGTCCAAATCTCCTTGCTCCATCAAAGCAAATAACCTATCAGCAAGCCCATACTTAATATTAAATTTTACATCAGGGTAAGATTGAATTAATTGCGAGATAATAGGTATTACGATATTTACTCCGAATTCGATTGGAACTCCAATCTTAAGAGTACCCTCAGGAGCAAACTACTACCATCGTTAGTAAGTATTAATTTTTTATTTTTTCTTATAAATAATTTGGTACCAATATCTCCTTCAAGGTTCGAGATATGCTGACTCACCCCTGGCTGAGTCATCCCTAAGGACTTAGCTGCAAGTGTCATACTGGCCTTCTCTGCCACCTCAATAAATACTGGGAAACTATTCAGATTGAAAGATATCATAGCCTTAGCACGTAAATACATAAGTACGTATTATGCATAATGACAATTACAAATAATTATTATTAATGTGTATTATTTTCTATATTGCGTCTCGAGAACACAAACTAAGCCAGGAGCACATAAATGAAGACACTATTACTAACAATGATTACATTTCTATCGGTAGCAGCTAATGCTACGTCAGCTCACCCAGACACATTTTTAGAAAAATACGCACCGGAGTTTGAGATTACAAATGTCTCACCTATTTGCCCCAAGATTCCTGGCAGAATAAGCTGCATGGCGATTGGCACAATAGTAAAAATGAAAGCTACGCTTAATGGTTGTATGGATAGACTTATTCACTTTAGCAATCAGGTTGAATTAAGTGGAGATAAGGCGATAATCCATATTAGTTCAGTCGCCGTTGTTGACCCAAGAAGTGCATCTACAAGATGTGTAAGGATGCCAGAAGTGACGAAAACAGTAAGTATTTCTTCAGGTATGATGAATGTCTCTCTTGAGCAGAAAGACTTAATCGAAGAAGAAGGTAAACCCTATATAGTAGAAATGACATTAACTTCTGTAACTCCACTATGCCCTGCAAGCTCACTGGGGTATCAATGTAGAGCAATTGGACCTCATGCACTACTACAAGGAAGCTTAAATGGCAGTATGGACAAAATAGTATCAATGGAATTTGATAATACTTTCAAGCTTCTAAAACAGTAATTATCGCCAAGGTTGCCGCTATATCAAGTCCTATGAGTATTGCTGCACTATGTAGAAGTATGCCTTTAGCTGAGAAAAGAGTATTTATTGGAAGCCAAGAAATGGAAGATGTACAAGTTTATAACAAAAGCATGGAAGAATAGAATAGATAAAATATATACAAGAACAAGATAATCTAAAAGGGCCGTGAATATGGCCCTTTTTTGTTTTCAACTAAACCTTAAATTGTTAGAATCATTCAGGATTTTGAATAGTTAACAGGTATGTAAATGCTCATAAAAGCAAAAGATAAAATTACAAAAAGCTACGATTCCATCATCATTGGATCTGGACTTGCCGGGATGACTGCGGCAAATAAGCTGGCAAAAAATGGACGTTCAGTCCTATTGCTAGAAGCACATAATAAATTAGGTGGTTTTGCTACATGGTTTTATCGAGCAAACAAAAAACATGTCTTTGATATTTCTCTTCACGGTTTTCCCTTTGGTATGAAGAAGACCTGTCGAAAGTATTGGAACAAAGAAATTGCAGACCATATAGTTCAACTTAAAGATGTACGCTTCATTAACCCTCAGTACAATATTCAATCAACGTTCACCAGAGAAGACTTCACTGAGAAGCTTGTAGATGATTTTAAAATTGAAGCGAACCAAGTAAATTCATTTTATGACTTTGTTGAGGGCATGAACTTCTTTGATGACCAAGAAATGACGAATGCAGAGTTATTTGAAAAATTTTTTCCTGGAAGAAATGATATTGTAAGGTTCTTAATGGAGCCTATTGTATATGCAAATGGTTCAACCCTTGATGATCCTGCAATTACATACGGAATTGTCTTTTCAAATTTTATGAAAAAAGGTGTTTACACTTTTAAAGGTGGTACAGATCACCTGATTAAAATGATGCAAGATGAACTTCTTGCAAATAACGTTGATATCAAAAAACATACTAAAATAGATAAGATAATAATAGAGAATGGGAGGGCCATAGGTGTTGAGGTAAAAGGTTCACCAGTTTATGGAAAATCAATTCTCTCAAATGCCAATATTCGCTCAACAATATTTAATATGGTTGGTGAAGAGCATTTTTCAGTTGATTACTTAGAAAGGGCCAAGGCAATAAGATTAAACTCTTCATCTTGCCAAGTTTATATGGGGCTGAAACAAGGTGAGGAAATCGAATATATAGGTGACTTAGTATTTACTTCCACCTACCCCACTTTTGATACGACCGCTTTACTAGCAATGGATATCACATCAAGGACGTTTAGTATTTATTACCCAGAAGGAAGACCTCAAGATACATCTAAAAAATACGCCATAGTAAGCTCAACCAATGCCAACTGGGATGACTGGGCAAATTTATCAGATGAAGAATATGAAAACGAAAAAGCGAAAATGATAGAAGAGACAATTCTAGCTTTAGAAAAATTGATTCCAGATGTGAGGGAGAAAATTGATTTTATCGATGCTGCCACGCCAATGACAATTAAAAAATTTACCCACCATGAAAGAGGGTCATCATTCGGCACAAAGTTTGAAGGCCTAGATATTAGTATGAACTTACATAAAGAGCTCGAGGGTGTATTTCACGCAGGAAGTGTTGGAATTATTATGTCTGGCTGGTTAGGTGCTGCAAATTATGGCGTTATCCAAGCGAATGAAATTGATAGTTATATATATAATTTAGAAAAGGAACAAATATGAGATATGAACACCAAGTTGTAATCGTAACAGGCGGAACGAGAGGGATAGGCAAAGGCATTACAAAGGCTTTTCTTAAAGAAGGTGCCCATGTCATAGCAACTTATGCAAATAATGACCTAAAAGCGGAAGAGTTTAAGGCAAGTATGGTGGATCATCAAGACAAACTAGAGCTTAGGAAGTTTGATGTCTCTAGTAATGAAGCATGTAAAACATTCTTTGAAAGCGTATCCGCAACACATGAACAAATTCATATTCTGGTAAATAATTCAGGTGTGAGAAAAGATAATTTAATTGCCACAATGACTGACGATGATTGGGATCAGGTTTTAAATATAAACCTTAAAGGTACTTTCAACATGACTCAGAATGCAGTACTTCACATGATGAAGCATAGATACGGACGCATTGTAAATATCTCATCTGTAGGTGGAGCGCTAGGACTACCAGGACAAGCAAATTATGCTGCATCAAAAGCAGGTCAGGTTGCGCTTAGTAAATCAGTAAGCAAGGAAGTAGCAAAAAGAAAAATAACCATAAACAATGTCTGCCCCGGTTTCATTGAAACAGAGCTACTTGAAGATCTTGATGAAACACTCGTAAAAGAATATAAGTCTCAAGTGCCAATGAAGCGTTTTGGGAGTGTTGATGAAGTCGCCCATGCGGTTATGTTTTTTGCAGACAAAAACTCATCATACATTACAGGTACATCCTTAGAAGTAGCAGGTGGACTTTAATGGATATTAAAGAACTAATACCACAAAGAGAACCCTTTTTATTTATCAATAAAATCATTGACCTAAGTGATGATTCAATCGTAACTTCAATGTTATTTCACGAAGACCTAGATTTTTTTAAAGGTCATTTCCCTAATAACCCAATAGTTCCTGGGGTCATACTAAATGAGCACTGTTTTCAATCAGGAGCAGCTCTAATATCAAGTAAATCGAATGGAGACTTTACAAATAAACTAGCAGTCGTAAGCCGTATAAACTCTGCAAAATTTAAAAACATTGTAAAGCCAGGAGAGGTTGTTACAACTTCAACAACAATCACAGACCAACTAGATAATGCAGCATATTTCAAAAGTATAACAAAGAATGCAGAAGGCAAAAAAGTTTTAATTATAGAGTTTGCATGTACCTTGGTGGAAGAATAAATGATGAAGCTTACAGGAAAAACATTTTTAATAAGTGGTGTAGCGAACAAGAAAAGCGTAGCTTACTTCACCGCAAAGGTTTTAATAGATCAAGGATCAAATATTATTTTCTCTGCTCAAAATGAAACGAATAAGTCCAAGATCTCAAAGCTATTTCCTGATGCTGATGTATTTATATTAGATGTAGAAAAAAAAAATGAGATAAAAGCTCTTAAAACCAATGTCTTAAAATTTACAAATAAATTAGATGGTATACTGCACTCCATGGCCTTTGCAAATTTTGAAGATGGAATTAAGCCTTTTCATGAAACAAAGCTTCAAGACTTTCTACAAGCAACACATATCTCAAGCTTCTCCCTAGTTCAAATGACAAATCAATTATATGACCTCTTAGATACAGAGGCCTCAATTGTAACAATCGGCATATCGAATACAAAAGCAACAAGCTACGGCTACCTAGGACCTATTAAAGCAATGCTAGAAAGTACTGTGCATTTTCTTGCAAAGTCATTAAGTGAAACCAAGAAGATCCGAGTAAACTGCGTAGGAGCTGGACCACTAAAGACCTCAGCATCAGCGGGTATTCCAGACTATATTGATAATTACATATTTTCAGAGGCACTAACTCTCAGAAAAGAGAACTTACACACTAGTGAAGTTGCAAACACAATTGCTTTCTTACTCTCACCGATCTCAAGTGGAATTAATGCGGAAACAATTATAGTTGATGCTGGTATGTGTGTGAATCATTTCACACAAGATGTTGTGAAGGGATACAACCAAAGCCTTAAAGATTCCTAATTCCCCTTCTGTGGAAATGTCTCTGCTAACCCTTGATCAATACTCGTGATAACTTCATAGTTAAAATCTGTAGCTGCTTTTTCATGACTAAAATAATGTGACTTGGCCAACTGGAGTGCAACAAACCTAGTCATTGGTGGCTCAGGCTTCATAATTCCAAGTATACTAAATAGTAACTCAAAGAAGTAACCCATATTATAAGCAAGATTAAAGGAGACACTTTTCTCTACTGGATTAAGTTTATTTAAAGCAAGAACTTGATTGATAAAGTCCCAAAGGACAACAGGTTTCTCTTGACCGATAAAATAAGCATTACCGCCAAGGTCGTTTTTAGCAACTAATGAATTAAGGGCATTAATATGCGCCAATGCCGCATTTTTGACATAAATGATATCAACCTTGTTAGTACCATTACCTACAAGTTTAAGTTGACCTAACTTCGCTTTCTCTAAAATACGCGGGATAAGATGTGGATCACCCGGTCCCCAAATAAGGTGTGGTCTTATAGCAAGCGAAAGAATGTCATCACAGCTACTACTTAAAACATATTCTTCAGCTAGTGCCTTTGATTCTGCGTATGCAGTATAATACTTCTCAGGGTAAGGAATAGACTCATCGCCATTTAGAATATCCTCCTTACCAAAAACAACTGAAGGTGATGAAGTATAAATAAAATACTTAACACCACATTCTTTTGCTTGATTGAATAAACTCTGGGTACCAATATAGTTTATATTAAAGTATTCGGCTTTATCACCCCATACACCAGCTTTCGCCGCGGTGTGGATAATAGCATCAAAACTAGAAAGATCAAGTTTAGAAACATCATCAGAGTTTCTAAGGTCACATTTGATTGTTTTTATATCTAAGGTATCAAGTGAGATATAGTGAGATCTGGATAGACTTGAAACGTCATGACCATCATTTCTTAAAAGCTGACAGATATGGAGTCCTAAAAATCCTCCACCACCAGTAACTAAAATATTCATTTTAGTTCCTTAATCATTTCAGCAAGCTTAATGCGATCTATTTTAATATTATGTCGGGTATCTACGGGAAAATCGTTAACAGCAAAAAAGTTTTTAATGGTCTTTGTTGGTTTATTATTCTGAGAAAGGTTTCGCATATCCATAAGAAATAAATCATTTAGATCTGTAACTCTGTCGTGACGTTCAATAACCATGGTTGGAACTCCAGTCTTAGGGTGTGCAACTAGAGCAGATCGTTTAACCTTTGGATGCTGATTATAGATCGCTTCAATCTGGATAGGATAAAAGAACTGACTTTGATAACTTACAACATGAGCTTTTCGACCACAAAACCAAAGTAAACCTTGTTCATCTAAATAACCGACATCTCCCATACGGTGCCATATATTATTTCCATCACGAATTTTTGCTAAAATAGTAGCACGCTCATTTTCATAATAGTTCTCAGTAACATTTGCACCGGTAACAATAATTTCTCCAATCTCAAAAGGTGCAAGAACTTGGACATGCTTAAGGCTATCAATAATATCATTATTTGATTTGATTATCTTGAGTTTAATTCCAAGCATTGGCTTACCAACGCATACCCCATCTCCATTACTGGTATTTCTCCAAGTATTTTTAAGAATAAATTCACCAGAAGTATTAGTAACAGGCAGACATTCAGTAGCTCCATATGGAGTGTATGTAGTGCCATTAGGCAAAATATTAGAAATTTTTTGGTGAAGATCAACAGTTACTGGGGCACCAAACATTGTCATGCGTTTAATTGAAGGTAGAGTGAGATTGTGCTTTAAACAATAATCTGCCAGCCTCTCCCATATAGCAGGAGAGCCCGCAGCAAAAGTCGCCTGATTATCTATAATATTACGGTAGAGAAAACTGGGGTCACACTCACCTGGCTTAGCAGCATCCATATCAGGAATACAGCTTTTCATTCCTAGCGCTAAGGTGAAAAATGAGAATAATGGAAATCCAGGTATATCAACATCATTTGAAGTCAAATTAAATTCTTTTTGTAGCATCTTAGTTTGATGAATAAAAGTATTATGGGTGTAGCAAACACCCTTAGGTTTACCAGTTCCACCGGAAGTATAAAGAATTGCAGCAAGAGAATTATCAGACGGTTTAAAGGGAGTGAATTTATCATCGGCTTGTTTAAGGCCTCTATAGATTGAGTGTGACTTTAAATTAAAAAACTTTCCAGTTGTAATAAATAATTTAATATTCGCGAAGTATCTGGCCTTAAAGTGTCTAAATATATGAACGCGAGGAATACCAATCAATACATCAGGCTTTACCTCTTCAATAGCTTCTAAAAAGTATTCTTTTTTCATTCCAGGATCGATAAATACAGTAGTAGCACCCAATCGAAATAAAGCGAATGTTATAGCTGAAAAATCAAGATTAGGTTTTACGAAAAAAAGGACTTTATCACTAGGCTTAACACCAAGGTTGCTTAATCTATTTGAAATTTTATTAATCCGCTTATCTAACTGAGTAAAAGTATAGGAAGGATACTTATAACCACCTGTCATTTTCTTTTTCGCTAATGCTATAGAAGTCTTATCAGGGAACTTTTTTGCCTGATAGGTAATTAACTCTGAAATATTTTTAATTTTATCGAACATTATGCTCCCAAAAACTTCTCAACCATTTCTATAGTGTCTTCTTTTTCATCTTCGATAACATAGTGGCCAGCATTTTTATAATACTTAAACTGAGCATCAGGATAAACTTCTCTCCATTTTTGATAGAATTTGTCATGGAAACAAAAATCTTTTCCTCCCCACAAAATAAGCTTATCACAGTCCAAAGAAGGCAGACCTTTTTCAATACTATGTAACATATCATAAGAACGATGTTTTGAATTAAGTGGAATATCTTGTACAAATTCACTGATGGCAATACGCTTTTCAAAAGAGTTATAAGGAAGCAGGTAGCCGTCTTTAACAACTCGAGGTAGTTTTTTTACAGTAGTCATAAAAGTGGCAGGGTAACAGAAAGCATTAAAGTATTTAACTATAAAAGGGCCTGCATAAGGTAACTTACATAATTTAATTGTAAATGGGATATGAGGCGATCTAAATGCAGCAGTATTTAAGATAATCATTTTGGAAATTTTTCCAACATGATTTACAGCATGGCCAAAGCCAATAGCGCCTCCCCAGTCATGAACCATCATTGAATAACTTTCAAGGTTGAAACTATTAATGAGGTTGTCTAAATCAGAAACACGTTGCTCAAGTGTGTAGGAATAGTCTATTGGCTTGTCTGATAAACCACAGCCAATGTGATCAATTGCTATGACTCTATTTGTTTTAGAAAGTGACTTAATCATATTACGATAATAGAAGGACCAGGTCGGATTACCATGTATAAGGAATATGACATTCCCTTCACCTTCGTCAATATAGTGCTGGCGAACTCCATTTTGCATGAAGAAGTTAGATTTAAATGGATATTGCTTAATCATATCTTTTGTTAACACCACTTAACTCCCATCATAATTGTATGAAGACCACTGCCAATGCCAAGCATAGCAATCTCATCGTGTTTTTTTAATTTGTTACCCATAAAAGCCTTGGCAAGAGTTAAAGGTAAAGCAGCAGAGCCGGTATTGCCGTAACGATCGAATGTTGTATGGTCTTTTGCTAAATCTAGCTCCAAACTTTTGTACATAAAATCTCTATGGTGAATTCCAACTTGATGGCATATAAAATGTTGAAAATCATTTTGTTTCATATCTGTTTCTTTAGAAAAAGAGAGCCAATTTGTTTTTGCTAGAGAAATACCTTTTTGCATTAATGCTTCAGAGTCTGTTTCCATAACAAGCTCCTCAAGATTACCGCTTCCCTGACAAAGTTTATTAGCAGA
The DNA here is from genome assembly GCA_913058265.1 of uncultured Oligoflexia bacterium. Taxonomy (GTDB): domain Bacteria; phylum Bdellovibrionota; class Bacteriovoracia; order Bacteriovoracales; family Bacteriovoracaceae. The sequence goes on along the minus strand of CAJXPQ010000009.1, from coordinate 9,365 downwards.
AGAATCGGATAGGCTACAATAAGTAGTAAACTCTCCAAGTAGATCAGAACCGCTTATAACAGCAGCAACTCCCGCAGATCCAATTGAAAAGTTGGCAAAGTATTTCTTTATAGATTTTCTTGTTTGTTTTTCATCTTTCATAGCTCTAAGAGTAAAATCAATTAAAGGCTTTGAGTTTTCACCGGTAACGACTAAAACATTTTTAATAGAACCACCTTTAATAAGACTTGCGGCCAGAGACATTCCATTCACAAATCCAAGGCATGCATTTGATAAATCAAAAGACTGACAGTCTGGGCGAAGCTTAAGGTTATCATGGATCATACTAGCAGTAGAAGGCTCTAGGAAGTCTCTACAAACACCAGTATATATTAAGAGATCAATTGAGACAGGATCAATTCCGTCCTGAGAAAACAGATTTGAAGCTGCGATAGAAGCAATATCACTTGGATTTTTTTCTAGATAAACACCTCTTGATATAACTCCTGTTTGCATTTCAATACGGCCGACAGGGAGTTTAAGTCTTTCATAAACATCTGCAAGTTCAGACTCAATAGAACTTGATGTTATAAAATCATCAGGTTCACAAAAGTTAATCGCCTTAATGCCAGTACCTACTAAATTCATCTTACCTCCATGAGGCCATGTAAATTTGCCATTGAAATCCCACTTAAGATTGCCCCTACAATACCAAGGAAACCTTGATCTGTACCGATAATATAGAGACCATCTACCTCAGTAAGTCCATCTTTCAACTTAGTAGTAGACCCATAGACGGTACCATTGAAGTGGCGAGTATATTTTTTGACTGTTTTTGGTGTGAATATGTCAGTAAAGATTGGCTCAATACTATGGTTAAGTAAATTGCCACTAAGCTCAATCGCATCTGCAAGAATTTTATTTTTTTCAACTAGATAATCTTCTCTCTCCAGATCATCCCATAAAGAAAAGTTGGCCATATTTGTGACACGAATATGTCCCTTACCAGTTAAGTCATCGCGATCATAATTATCTGGCATACAGAAAACAGCTGAAGATAAATCTGCATAGCTTGCAGACTTTTGGTAAAGGTACTCATCACTTTTGTTATAAAATACAATGGTTGCATCGTTATCTTTTAAAAAACTTTTATCTTTTGTAACAAGTATCGATTCCGTAAAAGATAAATTACCAATATCAGCGGGAGAGTCATCATTCTCTGTTAATGACATAGTTTCTGGAAGACCAACAGATGAGAAGATTTTGTTTGAAAAAAGTTCCTCCCCTTTTTTTAATCTTACTCCTGCAACTTTTTTATTGGGTGTTGTTAAAATATTTTCAACAGATGATCTATATCTGAGCTCACCACCAAGAGAAATAAACCTCTCCTCCAGTAAACTTATAATTGTTCTCACCCCACCCACTGGTCTAGAAAAGCCTTCGCAGTATAGCGCCTTAAACATAATGACGAATTGAGAAAAATCCATATCATTCTCCCAAGCAGAGCCATAAATAAGAAGTGGAGCAATAATCATTTCGCGCAATAATGGTTCATAAAAGAATTTTTCAAGAACAGATCTTGAGGGAATATACGAAGCTGAAAGATCCAATTCATTATAATCAAGAACGTGTTTAACAAACTTATCAAAATTATCAATCTCAGTAGGGAAAACGGCCGCTACTTCAGACCGTAACAAATCAAAGTCATTAGAAAATTTTAATTCTGCAGAGGCAAACTTTATAACTGAATGACTTTGTTCTTTAAGATTGAAATCTGTATAGGCAAATCGTAATTGCTTAAGAAGTTTTGTAAGGGGTTTACCTCTCTCTCCTCTTTTAGCAAAGTTAGTTAATGCGTGTAGACCGACGTCAAAGTGAATAATTTCTTTTGTTGATTTAATTCTTCGCGAGTAATATGAGTTTAATCCGCCGGCAATAGTATGCTGTTCCAGGATGACCACTTTTTTATTAAACATGGCCAGTCTAATACCTGCAGCTAGTCCAGACATTCCTGCACCAACAATAATAGCATCGTAATTATTGGCCATAGTAAACTATGCGAACTTTGGAGTTAGGTAAGCGACACAACTATCAAGAGATGCAAGGTGAGAATAGTCTTCAGAAGGAACTTCAACTTTGTGGCGTTTTCTTAATTCCATGACGATATCTAGAAAATCCATTGAGTCTAGGTCTAATTGTTCTCTTAAAGCATCAGATGATTTTAAAGTAGAAAGATCTTCATCTGGCGCTACATCAGCAATTATATCTAAAACAACTTGTTTAACGTCGACTGTACTCATTATATTCTCCTATTATATTTTACGAATTATCACTGTTGAGTTTATCCCTAACATTCCAAAGGAATTATTAAGTATAATATCAATATCATTTGTCTCAATTGCTTTGTTTATTACAAGATTATTCATTTCGCAATTAGGATCTAGTTTTACTACATTTATTCCTGGGTGAACGATACCATCTTCAAAACTTGGTAAGTTTCCAGCAAGCTCTAATGCTCCGGCCGCCCCCATAGTGTGTCCGATATGACCTTTAGTGAAGTTTATATAAGTATTCTTACTTTCATTAAAAACTTCGCTAACAGCTTTGACTTCGTTAATGTCACCCATAACGGTACCAGTTGCATGAAGATTAACAATGTCAATATCTTCGACAGTAAGGTTTGCTCTATCGAGCGCCTTATTCATGCACTGAATTTGTCTCTCACTATTTGGTAAGACAAAATCTGTCCCGTCTGAATTATAAGAATACGCAAGTATTTCTCCATAGATCTTCGCGTTTCTTTTCTCTGCACTCTCTAAAGTTTCAATATGATAAACACAACCACCCTCAGCGATAGTAATACCATTTCTTGTTTCACATAATGGCCTAGATGCAAGTGATGCATCCTTAGGGTGTGACCCCAATGCGCCTTGAGCATTAAAAGCAGCAAAGATACCAAAGGTAGCAGGTGACTCACTCAAGCCACCACAAAGAGCTGTTTCAACCTCGCCTAAAAGTATTTGTTGAACACCTTGAATAAGTCCCATATTTCCACCAGCACAAGCTGCACCAACGGTAAAATGTGGACCGTGAATTCCTAAATTTAAAGTAATTTCACCAGCAGGTGAATTTGATACCGTTCTTGGATTATGGTGAATCGACCAAAGTCTATAATCAAGGTCATTCTCATGCATTTGATAAATTTCTTCTTCCGTCTCAACATTTCCATGTTCAGTTAGTCCAATAAAAACACCAATATCATTTCTATTACTATCATCAACTGTAATACCTGCATCAGCTAATGCTTCGTTAGCACAATATATTCCTATAGAGCCTGCTCGAGTACCCCGTCTACGCATTTTTTTCTTTTGATATTTAAATTCATCAAAGTCACATAATCCAGCAGGTCTTTTTCCCATATAACGGATATCAGTTTCAGCAATACCACTCTTACCTTCAATAAGGTTAGTACGCATTTCACCTAGGTTATTTCCAATTGGAGATGTTAAACCTATGCCTGTAATTACAATTCTTTTAGTCATATAATACCTATTAAATTAAGCTGCTCCATTAAACACTAACTTGCCTAAAAGAGCTAGATGTTTTACTTTTTTGCAACACGATATAAATAGGACGTAAGTGCACAGAAAGCGACTATAGAAAAGATCTCAACCAAAAATCCTTGTGCCTTAACCACGAGAATATCTCCGAAGTTATAGATAACAATAGCTATCACAACACCCATAATTGCTTCACCGGCAATAAAGCCAGAACCAAGCAAGACACCTTTATTCTTACTCTCATCTCTATTCGGCAGCTTCTTGTCTATAAAATATCTAATCAAACCACCAATGAAAATAGGGATAGCAAGAGTAACAGGAAGATATATACCAACTGCAAGTGGCATAAGGTGTAAGCGAAATTTCTTACCTTTAAGGAATATCGAATCAATAAAAATAATTAACGCACCAAACAAGGCTCCATAAATGACCATATTGTAAGGAAGAGTTCCTTGGCCAAAAAGTGCTTTAGTTATGGAAGCAAATAAAGTTGCCTGAGGAGCTTTAAGACCATCTCCAATTCCATATGCTTGATGAAGAATAGTAAGTACCGGAGCAATAACAAATGCTGGGATACAAACACCAATTATTTGAGCGTATTGTTGATACTTCGGTGTGGCACCAATAAGGTAACCAGTCTTTAAATCTTGCGAGCAATCTCCCGCAGTACAGGCAGCACAGCAAACAACTGCTGCGACACCAAGAGTTGCAAGGATTGCAGATTGTCCGTGATATCCAAGAACAAGAAATAATGCTGCTGAAACCAAAAGAGCAGATATTGTCATCCCAGAAACAGGATTATTCGAACTACCAACTAGACCTACAATATAACTAGAAACTGCAACAAATAAGAAAGAACAAATAATCATTAGTACTGTCGTAATTAGTGTAATCCCAAGATTACCAATCATTGAATTATAAAGTCCTACCATTATAAAAAAGCAAAGAAGCATAATCACAACGATTCCCATTAACGGCATATCAGTCTCAGTTCGAACCGTTTCTTTGTTAGAACTACTCATATCTCTTAAACCTCTAATTCCATCAGCAATACCTTTACGCACAGAAACGATTGACCATAGACCACCGGTAATCATGGCTCCGACTCCTAGGTAACGAACCTCTGTAGACCATAGAGTCCATGCAAGATCAAGTGCAGAGAGATCTTCAGTACCAAAAGGTGTTCCAAGGAATGGTATAACCAAAAAGAAACCAATCCCGCCACCAATCATAACTAAACTTGCAACTTCAATTTTAACAATATAACCAACTGCTAGAAGTGCTGGCGAAATGTCCAGACCAAAAAATAGACTGGCCCCTTTTACTTTCTTGGCAATCTCAACAGACCCTGCAATAAGCTTTAGACCGGAAGCTAAAAATTTAAAGCCGGCACCAATAAATAAACCTTTTATAATTGTATAAAAGCCGTCTTTACCTGACTCTACAGAACCTGAATTAAGGACTGTGGCACAGGCCACCCCTTCTGGATATGTAAGTTCTTCTTCATTTTGAATAAGTGCTTTTCTAAGGGGAATCATAAACATAATTCCGAGCAAACCACCGGACATAGCAATCAAAGTTGTGGGCCAGAATTCAAACTCAGTCCAAGCGCCGACCAGGACAAGCGCAGGAAGAGTGAATATAACACCGGCGGCCAAGGACTCTCCAGCGGATGCCATAGTCTGAACAATATTACTTTGATGAACTGAATCTGTTTTTAAGAATCCTTTATAAACTCCCATAGCGATAACAGCTGCAGGTATTGAAGCTGAAACTGTCATACCGGCGTAAAGACCTAGATATACATTTGCAGCTGTCATTATGACGCCAATCACAATACCTAACAACACTGCCGTAATAGTAAACTCTTTAATATTTTCTTGTTTCATAAATGCTCCCTGAGGAGGAGCATTGTAAACCTGAGAAGATGAATAAACAATAAAAAAGGCTTCTTAATATGATGGAAGCCTTTTTAGATATCAAAATTTATTAATTAAACTAAAGAAGTGGCCTTAAGAGCCATGAAGGCAAGGATATAAGTCTCATCAACATTAAGTCATCTTTATTGGCACCGTAAATTTCAACTTTTTTGCCCGTCTTAGTTGTTGCTGTAAGATCGCTATCAACCTTCATTCCCTCATTCATTCTTGAGAGGATACTATAACGCAACTCTTTAGTGAGTCTTACATTTCCTTTACAGAAAATTGCCATCTCGGAGTTGTAATGATTCGAACGATTATCAATATTATAAGTACCAACCATTATCTCTGATTGGGTGTCATCAATATAATCATAAATATGAGTCTTAGAGTGAGTTCCCCACTTGGCGGTTTTAACCTTGCTATTCACAATTCCATCCTGATCAATATACTCACCAGAGTGTAAATAAATATTGATACCAGATTTTGCCCAAGCACTAATATCTTTATAGAGGTTAGCTGCAACATAAACTGCATCCGTTGAAGCGAGAGAGTTTGTATAGGTAGTAATATCTAAACCTCTATCCATTAAACTCTTCATTAGAGACTGTGAATAACCATTATTAATAAGGTACGGAGATGAAAGTAATACTCCCTTATCCACGGCATTAACTTTATCAAAAAGAGTTTTTCGAAGATATCTATAATCATCTGAATAATCGTCAACCAATCGTCGCCAGAAAGTTCCACCTGGTCTATCTGTAGAATATGTAATCTCAGGACAAGAGTAGATCTCAGCAAGATTTAGGATTGGAGTTCCCTCTGAATTTATACTTTGCAAAAGGGATACATCGTCATTCGTTCTCACAAGAAAATCCTCAGCAACCTTCATCTTATCTTCGTATATTTTAACATTTTCTGAGTTATCTACTTCCTTATTGTATGTGACCTTGCCACCCAAACGCTTAACTTTTTTAGTAATAATACTCGCCGGTTTCTCAGGTAAGATGGCTTTTTCTGTAGCCATTGAATTAAAATATTCATCAAAGGAATCCCTTATAGTCTTTACAATAGGACCTTCAACATAGATATCTCTATCTAAAAAATTAAAGTCAGGTGACAGGTCATAATAATCATCTTCCACATTTCTTCCGCCCGTAATTGCGAATTTATCATCAACTGAAATAAGTTTTCTATGATTTCGAAAATTGATACTTGAAACTTGAATTAATGGAGAGGCATTATAGTAACTTACCTCAATACCATGTACAGAGAGTGCTTTTGCATAAAATTCATTAAACACAAAAACAGCCATTGATTTATCAATAAGCATTCTTACTTTAACACCTCTTTTCGCAGCATCGACCAACTCTAACGTTAATAATTTTGCAGATGTATCAGTGGCGTAAATAAAATATTCAACCTCTATGTTTTTCTTAGCATTACGAATGATATCAATTCGCTTTTGAAGTGAAGCCACACCATGATCTAATAATTGAATTTTATTATCTTTACCATCAACTGTTTTTTGTACTTCATAAAACGGATAAGGTATTGAATCAGATAAATTGCCTGCAAATACTGACAATGAAGATAAAATTAATAATCCTGAAATCAAATGTTTCATCTAAACTCCTATAAAAAAATTACTAAATATACTACATATGAAGCAATATATATGCCAAGTTGTTCATTATATTTAAACAACCTAGGAGATTTAAAAACATATAATTGGGTAAGTAATAAAGAATTGTATAGAATATAGACGATATTAGGTGATAAAGATTTTAACTTAGATAGCTCTTATCCAGCATCGTTGTCAGTGCCTCTAGCGCCTTATGCCCAAGAAAAGAGTTACCTTTCTTGTTCAGTTCTGGAGACCACACACTCACAGCATATTGGTCTGGCAGACAACCACCGATAGCACCACTCACACCGCTTTTAACGGGAAGTCCTACCGTGTAGGCAAACTCTCCAACCTCATCATATGTTCCACAGGTAAACATTATTGAATTTATACGTTTGCAGTGTCTGTGAGTGGTTACTCGCTCACCAAGAATTGAGACACCTTGATTCATTAAAAAGTAGAAAGAACGACAGAGATCAATATTAGTAATATCTAAAGAACAAAATTGAAAATAAGCATCTAAGACAAGATCGACATCATTCTCAATATTGCCATAACTTTTAATATAATGACCGAATGAATAGTTTTTAAAGCCAGTATCTTTTTCACATTGATAAACTTCTTGATTAATCTTTAGCTCAGGATTACCACTGACTTTTCTCATGAATTTTAAAAATTCAGGAACTGCCTGATCACCAAGAGCGGTGATTAAAATATCAGCAAGTACAATTGCTCCAGAATTAACAAATGGATTCGCGGGGATCCCATTATGCTCTTCAAGGTGCACTAGTGAATCAAATGCTTTACCTGAGGGTTCGCGATCCATCCTGCCCCAAACCTCTTCATCAACGAGATTTAACGCCATTGTTAGAGTAAAAACCTTTGACACAGATTGAATAGAAAATTCAGTACAATCATCACCAACAGTATGAATTTCCATGTTTTTATCTATCAATGTTAAGGCAAAAGATTTTGGATTAGCTTTTGCCAATAAAGGAATATAACTCGCAACAGATCCACGACCTACATATTTTTGAACATCTTCAGAAATAAGTTTCAGTATATTTTTTACATCGTAATCATTTATATCCATTATTTATTTAACCCTATTTTGTATATTAAAGGAAGCATCATAAATAGATAGCATAATGCGAAACATAGACCCAAGGATAGAAGGGTATTATCAAGTCCAAAATTATCGATTGAGAAACCAATTAGAGGGCCTATGATAAAAAAAGTACCTCTAAAAACAAGGGACATAAGTGAGTTCGCAGTATTTCTAAACCTTGACGGTAAACGACTGTTATACGCATCCTTCATAATAACGCTATTAATTCCACGTGAGACATAAAAAAGTGCAACCACCGATACCGCCAACATGCTTTGAGACAGGCTCATAGTAATATACGCAACTACAGGCAATATACACATAAAATTCAGTGTGTGCTTAATGCCCAATCCAAGTTCAATTCGCCTGGCCAGTCGACCAGTGATCGCAGCAATTAAATTACATGCACCCCATAGTATACCTAACTGATAAATTTCAACACCACTTGTGAGCCAATACTTCTGAATAATCCAAACAGCACAAAATGTGGAAAGTGACCAAAGAACTGTATTAAAAAAAATTAAAGATAAGAGCGAGTCTTTCTTAAAGATATGTCGAATAATCTCTTTGAAATTCTCCCGATGAGAATCTTTTTTCATGCGCTCTATTGGTGGCTCTATTAAATAGAAAGTTAAAATAAATGGAAACCACCCCACAATTACTTGAATCGTCACAACAGTACTATAACTGGAAAAATAAAGAACGAGGCTACAAAGAACACCAGCAATAGCTTCCCCGACTAATTTAAAACTCTGCATATTACCAAGAGAACGTACTCTCAGCTCTATATTTTTCTCATCAATAGAATCATATAAAACAGATAAGTCGGCACCTGAAACAAAACTAGCACCTATAGCAAGCAAGATTTCATAAAAAATTAAACTCCAAAAACCGTTTGCAAGAAACAGAAAAGTAAATCCAACACCAGTAATGAATGATCCTAGCAATAGAATATTCTTTCTTCCCCACAGGTCACCTAAATAGGCAGAAGGGATCTCAAATAAGGCCATAGCAATACCAAAAACTGCTTGAGTAATAAATATTTCGGACATACTTAGTCCAAAGCTCTCAAAGAATGGAATCAGAATAGGGATAATTATCAAAAACATATAAAAGAAATTAAAGGTATGGATGACGGGGATATTTCTTAGAAGTTTAGATTTCATAAGATA